>DAOPYN010000011.1:0-48662 GCA_035352895.1 Fibrobacteria bacterium
GGACTGGAAATGGCCGAGGCCCTGGCGAAGCGGGGCTTGAAGGTGCACGTGGTGGAGAAGCTCCCCCACGTGATGGCCGTGATGGATCCGGAAATTTCCGGGTTCGTCGAGGAAGAACTCGCCGCGCACGGCGTGGAGCTCCACAAGAACCTGGGCGTGGCGCGGATCGGCGACGATTCGGTGACCCTGGAGGACGGATCCACCATCGAAGCCCAACTGGTGCTGCTTTCCATCGGAGTGCGCCCCACCCTGCAGCTGGCCAAGGACGCGGGTCTGGAACTGGGCCCCGCGGGAGGGCTTCTGGTGGATTCCACGCTCCGCACCTCGGATCCCGACATCCTCGCCGCCGGCGACATGGTGGAGATCGAGCACCGGGTGCACAAGGCCAAGGTCCGCATCCCGTTGGCAGGCCCGGCCAACCGCCAGGGACGCATCGCCGCGGAAAACGCCCTGGGCGCCGAACATGCCTACAAGGGCGCGCTGGGAACCTCTATCGTACGGGTGTTCGACGCGGTGGCGGGAACGACGGGTCTTTCCCTGAAGGCGGCGCGGGCCGCGGGAATCGACGCGCAATCGGTCACCGTCCACAAGGAACACCACACCGCCTACTATCCGGGAGCCAAGCAGGTCACCGTCCGGCTGGTCTACGACAAGTCCACCGGACGGATCCTCGGAGGCCAGACCGCCGGATACGCGGGGGCCGACCGCCGCCTGGACGTCGTCGCCATGGCCGCCGCATCGGGAATGACCGTGCACGATCTGGCCGATGTGGACTTCGCCTACTCCCCTCCCCTGGGCACCGCCAACGACGCCATGAACATGGCGGCCTTCGTCGCAGAAAACCGTCTGTCCGGACATGGACCGTCGCTTTCCGTCGAGGAACTGGACGCATGGGTGGAGGCGAACGATCCGGTGGTGGTGGACGTGCGGGATGGTTTCGCCTTCGAGAAGTCGCATGTCGAAGGCGCCGTCAACCTTCCCCTGGACACGCTCGCCGACCAGGCATCCGAGATCCCCCCGGGGCGAGCCGTCCTGGTCTACGACGAGACGGGCAAGAAGGGGCACCAGGCCGTGCGGCTCCTGATCGGATCCCGTGGGGGACAAATTCTGAACATCACCGGAGGCCACCAGTCGTTGCAGCGCCATGCGCGCGCGGTGGGATTTTCGAAGCTGGAAGTCCAATTGCTTCCGGTGGCGGCCAAATCATTGGAAGGCCAACCAACCTCGGCTCCACAAGCCGCTGCCGCCCCTGTACCGGAACCCGTGAAGGTCGCAGGCCCGTTGATCGTGGATGTGCGCACACCGGGCGAATTCGCCACCGGAGCCTATCCCGGCGCGGTGAACATCCCGCTGGACGAGCTTCCCGACCGCCTGTCCGAGCTGGGACGACACGACCGCGAGATCATCCTGTACTGCGCTTCCGGAGGACGCAGCGGCTACGCGACGCGGATGCTCGCCCAATCGGGGTTCACCAACCTGACCAACGCGGGAGGACTCTCGCAGATGATGCGCCGAGGGCGGTAGGAGGCATGTAGGGGCGAGGGAGCGGCACCGTGTATTTTTCTCCGATGGACCCCTTCGAGGAAGAATTCGACCGACCATTGCCCCGTCGCGGCACCGATTGCGCCAAATGGGACGAAGCCGACCGCCTGTTCGGCGCCCACGATGTCCTCCCGCTGTGGGTGGCCGACATGGATTTCCGCGCTCCACCGGAAGTCATGGAGGCGATCGTCCAGACCGCCCGGCACGGGGCCTACGGCTACCCCGCCTTCCACCTGGATTCGGTCTCCGAGGCCCTGTGCGATTGGCTTGTCGGCCGCCAGGGGTGGGCTGCGGAGCCATCGTGGGTGATCCACGTGCCCGGCGTGGTCCCCGCCCTTTCGGTGGCCCTGGAAGCCTTCAGCGCACCCGGCGACCGGATCGTGGTCCAGACTCCGGTCTACTATCCCTTCCTCTCCTTGGCGCGCGAAGGCGGACGCGCATGCGTCGAGTCTCCCCTGGAAGCCACCGACGTCCGCTGGAGCTTCGATGCCGATCGCCTGGACCGGGACCTTCGCGGCGCGAAGATCCTGATGCTCTGCCATCCCCACAACCCGGTGGGCCGCTGCTGGTCCAGACAGGAATTGACACACATCCTGGAATCCTGCCGCCGCCACGACGTGATGGTCTTCTCCGACGAGATCCACGGCGACCTGGTCCAACCACCGCACCGCCATCTGCCCGCGGCGTCCCTGGGAATCCTGCCTCCGCACCGCATCGCCACCTTCACCGCCCCCAGCAAGACCTTCAACCTGGCCGGATTGAACCAGGCGGCGGTCCTCCTGGAGCGCGAAGAGGACCGGCGGGCGTTCGAGCGGGTGCTGCACCGCCGACACATTCCGGCCACCAACGTGGTGGGCCTGGCCGCCATGCGCGCCGCCTACCGGCACGGCGGCCCCTGGCTGGACGCCCTCCTCCCCTACCTTGCCGCCAACGCGCGCCTAGTGGAGGATTTCTGCCGTTCCACCCTTGGGCTGTCCGCTCCGTGCCCGGAAGCGACGTACTTGGCGTGGCTGGATTGCCGTGGCTGGGGAATGGACGACCGCACCCTGGAGGAGTTCTTCTCCAAGCGAGCCCGGGTGGGCCTCAATCGGGGAACCATGTTCGGCGCCCCCGGCACAGGCCACATGCGCCTGAACCTGGCCACCCAGCGCTCGACTCTCCGGGAGGCATTGGAGCGGATCTCCCGGGCGCGAGCCGAGTTGGAATCAGCTTAGCCCGCACCGGTGTGGTAAGCGTCCAGATGGACGATGATTCCGGCGCGCCCGGACGAACCGGATTCATTCGGCTAGTCTTCGGATACCCACCAACGGCGCATGGTCTGCGGTGCGATCCTTCACCACCAGGGTGGTTGCGGGAATCCCCGCGATGGATCCGCGGAACATCAGGTCGTGGCCCAGACACAGCCCCATCTCCAGCACCAGATCCACACCCGCCGCCTTGATCTGTTCGGCTTGCCCCAATGGATTGCACGACACCTTGTGGATCTGGGAAGCCTCGTTCACCTCGTCCTGCGCCAGAGCACCCGTCGTGCAGGAAACCGCTTCCACCCGCAAACCCTTGCTTCGCAGGTGGCGCGAGACCGTGGCGGCGTCCTTTTCCATGCCGTAGCAATAGGCAAGCCCCACCTTCTTCCACGACCGATCGATGGCGTATTCGACGATCTCTTCGATGCGCGACAGCGTTCCGGCGCGCCCTCCGTCCAACAGGCGCGACGCTGCCTGGACGGTCTCCTGGTTTTCCTCGAGTAGATACTCCGCTTGGACCTCCTCGCGCGAAAACGACTCGTTCCCGCAGGATTCCAGGCTGCGACAGGATTTGACTCTACAGAGCGTGCATTCCATCTTCGACTCTCCCGTTGTAGGCGACCGGATCGCCACATCCCCCGGCTGGCATCCTGGCTCCCCGAGTCCATTCCTTGTAGTGACGCCCCGGCGGGGCGTCTCTACAAGGAATGGACCACCAGGGAGACCGCGACGGCCATCAGCATCACCCCCAGGGTCTTCTCCTGGAGGCGGCCGGATAGGCGCCCGGAAACCCACCCTCCGATCTCCATGCCCAAGAGCACCGCGATCAGCGCAGGCACGACGATCGTCCAGCGAAATGGCCCGGAGGGAATCCGCACCGCAAGGCTCGACGCCGCGGACAAGGCCATCGCCCCGAAGGAAGCGCCCATGGCGACGGATGCGGACAGACCACCTCGCCGAACCAAGGCGGGCATGGCCAGGATTCCGCCACCAACTCCGAAAAGACCCATCAGCACCCCTGTTTCGGCTCCGGCCACGGGAAACCGAACCGGATCCGCCCCTGGAGGGGAATCCGTCCTCTCCTCGTGGCGAGACTGCAGGGAACGAACTGCGGCGAAAACCACCACGGCAAGGAAGCTCCAATGCAAGACGGCAGCGGGGATCCTGTGCGTGATCCATGCACCAAGCGCGGAAACCACCACCGCAGGTGCGGCCACGCGACCCAGCACGGAAAGATCCATCCGTTTGGCGGACCAAGCTTCCCAAGCCCCGGAAAGCGCAGCGAGCCCCACCACCGCGGTGGTCGCGGGAACCGCCAACTCCATGGGAAGCTCCATGACCACCAGAAAGATGGGAAGTGCGAGGAGGGCACCACCCGCACCCTGTGAGCCGAGCGCGACGCCGACGACCACGAATAGAAGACTGGACTGCCAAGTGAACATGAAATTTGGGCACATGTGGGTTCAGACTCCTCCCGAACCCCGGAAGTTACGCGATTTCGCACCAAGCGTGCAGGATACCAGGCATCGGTGCCCTCACCGACCCGATCACGTCCTACCGCCCCTTCGTACGGCCAGGTGCACCAGCGCGACCATCACGGGGACTTCCACCAGCGGTCCGATGGTGGCGGCGAAGGCCGCTCCCGAGGTCAATCCGAACGATCCGATCGCCACCGCGATGGCCAGTTCGAAGTTGTTCGACGCCGCCGTGAAGGCCTGGGTCACGGTCCGTTCGCGGTCCATCCCGATCCTGCGGGAAGACCACCACGACAGCGCGAACATGGTCCCGAAGTAGATCGTCAATGGAGCCGCCACGCGCACGACGTCCAGAGGCTGCGACAGGATCCGATCGCCTTGCAGCGCGAACAGCACCACGATCGTCAACAGCAGGGCCACCAGCGTCACCGGCGCGAACTTCGCATTGAACCGGGCCGTGGCGGCCTCTCCGCGCAGGCGGATCGACGCCGCCCGGATCCCGAGGCCCAGCGCAAACGGAAGTCCCAGGTACAGCAGCACCGACATCGCGACTTCTCCCATGGACACCGTGATCTCCTGCGCGGGAAGTCCGGCCCAAGGCGCGACCACCGACAGGAAGAACCACGCGTAGCCTCCGTAGGTGACCACCTGGAACACGCTGTTGAACGCCACCAGTCCCGCAGCGGCTTCGGCCGACCCGCCCGCGAGCTGGTTCCAGACCACCACCATGGCGATGCAGCGGGCCAGGCCCACCAGCACCAGTCCCGCGAACAGGTCCGGGCGGTCGGACAGGAAGATCCAGGCCAGGCAGAACATCAGCACCGGTCCGGCCAACCAGTTCATGACGACGGAAAGTGTCAATGCCTTCGGATCGGCGAAGACCTTGGGGAGTTCGGCGGGGCGCACGCGGGCGAACGGCGGGATCATCATGAGCACCAGCCCCACCGCGATGGGGATGGAGGTGGATCCCACCGAAGCGTCGGCCAAGGCCTGGACGATTCCCGGCGCGAAGCGGCCCAGCAGCAACCCCGCACCCATCGCCAAGCCAATCCAGAGAGTCAGCCATCTGTCCAGGAAGGACAAGCGCGGGGATGCCATCAGCAGCACGTCCTTCCGGTGGCCACATCTCCCATTTCCGTGGCGCCGCAGCACGAGCTGGTCTGGTGCCATTCCGGAGCCGGGGTGGCCAGGCGCACATCGTCGCCGCCTCCGGGGCCTTCGCCCGCGGGGTAGCCATTCCTGTCGTTCTGCAATTCGCGAGCCGGTTTGCGCGCCGCGATGTCGGTCGACACGATGTAGTCGGACAGTTTATGTCCCGCCGGGAGCCGCGCCAGGATGTCGCGGTACAGCGAATCCCCCGTGTCTTCCATGACCGCCACGTACTCGTGCTTGATGCCGATCGTCACGTCCACCAATCCCGCCGCCTGGGCGTCGTGTCGGATGTCTTCCACCAAGGAGGCTCCGGCCACGCAGCCCACTAGGGCCTCGGCGAGCTCCTTGGCCCCACTCGGAAGCGGGCGCAACAGCGCGAGGTCCGAGATGGCCACCCGCCCACCGGGCTTGAGCACGCGGGCGATGTCGCGCCAGACCTGCGGCTTGTCCGGCGAAAGGTTGATCACGCAGTTGGACAGCACCACGTCCACGCTGGAGTCGGCCACGGGCAGGTGCTCGATCTCGCCCAGACGGAATTCGACATTGTCCAGTCCCGTGCGCTGGGAAAACGACACCGCATTGCGCCTCGCCTTGGTCAACATCGCCGCGGTCATGTCGACACCGATGGCCTTGCCGGTCGGGCCTACGGCTTGCGCCGCCAGGAAAACATCGAAGCCAGCGCCGGAACCCAAATCGACGACGGTCTCGCCGGGATCGAGCGAGGCGATGGCTTGGGGGTTGCCGCACGACAATCCGAGATTGGTGCCTTCCGGCAGGGTTTCCAGGATCGCCGGATCGTAGCCCAGCTTGACTGCTAGGTCGCGGGCGACTTCTGGGTTCGAGCCGCAGCACGAAGCACCCGAGCAGCAGCCCTGTTCGGTGGTCGCGATGGCCCCGTAGCCTTCACGGACCTTGGCGCGGATCTGCTCTTCGAGGGAGAGGCTCACGCGAGCGCCCCCGGAAGCGTTTCCACCCAGGCCTTGATCTCGTCGCGCACCCTGCGGTAGGGCGCAAGCTGCTCCTCTTCGCCAGCGCCCTGGGCGGCCAGTTCGCGGGCGAGCTTGGGCGGGTCGCCGAATCCCTGGTGGACGCGCTTGACCTTGCCGGGGAACACCGGGCAGTTCTGGTCGGCGTGACCACAAACACTCACCACGATCTCCAGGCCCGCATCAAAGTACTTGGTGACGAAATCCGACGTCTGGCCGGTCACGTCGATGCCGACTTCGGCCATCACCTTGACCATGTTGGGGTTCAGTCCGTGGGCCTCGATTCCCGCGCTGTAGACTTCGTACAGGTCGCCCTTGAGATGGCGGGTCCAGGCTTCGGCCATCTGGCTGCGGCAGGAGTTGCCGGTGCAAAGGAAGAGGAGTTTGGTTTTTGTGGTCATGGGCAGCAAGCTCCGTTGGAACAGGTGATGCGTGGGACGACGGATTTCGGCAGATGACCGAGCGCCCAGCCAAGCGCTTCGGCCACCGTGGATTCGGGATCGGTGTCGGCGAGACGGAAATGCGCCCACCGGCCTTCCTTGCGGGCCTCCACCAGTCCGGCCCGTCTGAGGATGGCCATGTGGTTGGACACCGTGGAAGGCGACAACGCGAGCGCTTCGGTGAGATCGCACAGGCAGAGTTCGCCGCGAGCGAGCATGGCCAGCGCCAAAAGCCGCTTGGGCTCTCCCAGTGCGGAGGCGATTTCCGCAAGCGCCTCCAAGGTCGTATCGTTTTTATATTTCGCCATATATCGAAATATACAGCCAACGAGGAGGCAAGGCCTCCCGCTGTTTCGAAGGAGTTTCAGAGAAACGACTTTCCCAGCAGCCAGAGCCCCGCGCCGATCATGCCCGCCACAGAGAGTCGGTGCAGCCACGGAGCCGCGCTCTGGGAGGCATGGAAGATCCTTGCGATCTGGCGGGTTCCGAACCCGGCAGCCAGGGTGAGCGCCATCACGGGAAGCGCGGTCGCCAGACCGTAGGGCACCGTCACCAGCCACGGCACCTCGCTTGCGCTTGCCAGCGGAATCACCGAGCCGAAGAAAATGCCCGCCGACACGGGACAGAAGGCAAGGGCCAGTACGGCTCCCAGCACGAACGCCCCGGGCAATGGTCCCAATCGCGAAAGCCGCTCTTTCCAAACTCCGGCATCGATTCCGCTTCCCGGCAAGCGCAACCAAGGAGACACCGCGAGGAGCATCCCGCCCGCCAGGAAGGCGATGCCAAGGCCGGTTTCGGCATGAACCTGGATCTTGCGCACCAAAGGTCCAAGGCGGATCAGTCCCTCCGAAGCGACCCAGGCGACCAGGACGTACGCGGTCGCCCGCCCCAAAGCATAGACGGCACCGGCAAGGAATCCGCGCTTCCAGCTGTCCGCTTGGCGAACCAGGACGGAAACCGCCGCCGCGTGGCTTGCCATCGGACAAGGGGAGATCGAGGTGAGCACCCCCAAGCCGACCGCGGCGATCACCGGAAGCTCGGCGGCACTCATCGGGCCGTCTTCAGGAAAAGCAGGGTTTCGCTCTTCACATAGGCAGCGAACGCGGAGGAATCGCGCAGATTCTTCCAGGTGTCCTTGAGTTCCTTGAAGCGGGTCATCTTGCCGCCGCGCAGTTCCATCAGGACCAGAGCCTTGGTCGTCAAGCCCAACTGATCGGCCAACGCGGAGCCTTGGGGAGTGTCCATGCTCTCGCTGGCCCACACCAGACGACCCGTCTTGATGGAATCGGCCAAACCTTGTTGAATGGCGGCGGAGGACCATTTTTCCAGCCGAAGGCACGATGCGCACCGATAGTCGGAATGGATGTAATCCGCCTTGACCACGACCGCAGGCAAGGGGCCCTGTGGAGCCGCGGCGATGGCCGAAATCGCAAGGGCGAGAACGGAAAGGGTCGCGAATCCCATCGTGCGCTTGGGCGAGGATCGGACTAGACGAGCCATGAGGCGATCTCCTTGGTTGTGGGAACTTTGCCGGCGACCAGGACCTTGCCGTCCTTGACGAGAGCCGGGGTGGACATCACTCCGTACTCCATGATCTTTGCGATGTCTTCGATCTTGCGGACTTCCGCCGTGACACCGGATTCCGTCACGGCCTTCAAGACCGCTTCGTGGAGCAGCTTGCACTTGGTGCAGCCGGTACCGAGAACTTCTAGGAGCATCAGCTTTCCTTTGGTTGGATGTTTTTGGTTTCCATCATCTCTACCCCAGAAGCAGGTTGAAGATCCAACCGACCACCAGGATGCCCAGCGCGACGATGCCGAAAAATGTCGCCAGCAGCCTGGGCTTCAGGACCTTGCGCAGCAACACCGCTTCCGGCGCCGAAAGCGCGGTCACCGACATCATGAAGGCCAGCGCGGTCCCCAGCGCCGCTCCCTTTTCCAGGAGCGCGGACACCACCGGGATGATCCCGGCGGCGTTTGCGTACATGGGCACGCCGATCACGACGGCCAGAGGCACGCTCCACCAGGCACCCTTGCCCATGAACGACGAGAGCAGTCCGGTCGGGACGTACCCGTGGATGAAGGCCCCCACGCCAACGCCCGCCACCACCCAGGGCCAGACCTTGCCCACGATGTCCTTCACGGCGGTCCATCCGGCCCCGAGCCGTTCCACCCACGACATCTCCGCGTCCGCGGCGTTTTCTCCGCTGCGGATCTTCATCACCCAATCTTCCACACCGCTTTCCATGCGCAGCTTCCCGATGGTCCAGCCACCCACGATGGCGACCGCGAGTCCGGTGACCAGGTACAATCCGGCGACCTTCCAGCCGAACATCCCGAACAACAGAGCCAGCGCCACCTCGTTCACCATCGGCGCCGAGATCAAGAAGGAGAACGTCACGCCCAGCGGCACGCCCGCGGTGAGGAATCCCACGAACAGCGGCACCGCCGAGCACGAACAGAAGGGAGTGGCGATGCCCAACAGAGCCGAGAGCACGTTTCCCACGCCATCCGGGAATTTAGACAGAATCCGTCTCGTCTTTCCCGGCGAGAAGAACGAGCGCAGCACGCCCACCGCGTAGACGATGAGCACCAGAAGCATCAGTACCTTGGGAACCTCGAAGAGGAGGAACTCCAGGGAGGCGCCCAGATGCGAGGTCCGATCGAGCCCCGTCCGCGAAACCGCCCATTCGGAAAGGAAGGCCAGGGAGTGGTACAGGCCGTACCAGACCCCCAGACCGATGATCAGCAGACCGTTCGCCGTGCGCGTCTTCATGCGGAAGCGAGCCGGGTCCGGGCCATGTCGCAGGCCTTGGCCACGTTCTCCTCGGAAGCCGGGGATGCGCCCTTGGCGAAACCCTCGGACCCCAGTTCGATGTGGACATATTCCGTCACACCCGCCTCGCCCATCGCCTTGGCGACGCAGCGGACGGCGCAACCGTCGATCGCCAGGACCCGGCCCGCCGACAACGCTCCGTTGCGCAGCGACTGGATTCCGGCCCCGACCCCCACGGCGCAGGACATCTTCCCCAGGCCCTCGCGCGACTGGGTGCGAGCCACGCGGTCGGAAATCTCGCCGACATCCGCAGCGCCGGAGCAGGAGTAGATCATCGTGGCGGGAGTGGTGGCGCAGTTGGAACACGACATGGGATTTCTCCTTATTTGCGTTATTGTGTGATTTTGCAATGTTGGGGCGCAAAAAACTCAGCCCGGACCCGACAGGCCATCCAGGCAATCGAGGAACGAGAGAAGGCAAGAAGCCTTCAGGGAGTAGAACACCATGTTCCCGCGGCGCTCGTCGGAAAGGATCCCGGCTTGGCGCAGCTGGACCAGGTGGCGTGAGGTGGTCGACATGTCCAAGCCAACCTCGGCCGCCATGTCGCAGACGCATTTCTCGCCTTGAGACAGCGAGACCACCATCCGGAGCCTGGCAGGGTTCGAAAGAGCCGCCAAGATGCGTGCACGTTCGATGTACCACGCTTTGTCGTGAGTGGTTTCAGCATCCGGACATTTCGTCGTACAACCCATGCTCAGAATATATGCGTTATTGCATGATTATGCAAGTAGAAATTTCCTGTCGGACTCTCTCACCCGAAAAGTTTCAGCTCCTCAACCTGAAGGGCACCACCAACGGGACGTGGTCGGAAGAAGAAATCGAATCGCGCACTTGCACCCCGGCGGTGTCCACCTCCAGGTATTGGGGATGGAAGTAGACATGATCCAAGGCGTGCCCGAACCTGGATGCCCGACGAGCGCTTTGCACTCCAAAGTCCAGTCGGACCAATCCGAGGGAGCCCAGGATGGAATCGGCAAGGCTCTGCTTGCGAGCATTCCAGGTATTGAAATCCCCCGCGACGATGAGGGGGCCGGCATGGGCTCGCATGCGTTCGACCAAATCCGACAACTGGCCACGGAAGCCGGAAAGGAGCGGAGAGAAGTTCAGAGCGTGCACGTTGGCCACGCAGAGGGTTTCCGAGGCGATCCGGTAGCGTGTCACCAACGAGGCCTTGCGGGTGAGGGCGATCGGTTCTCCGGCTTGCGAAAGAAGCGCTGTCGCCTCCAAGGGCAGGCCACTGGAAGCGGTGAGCACGCCATATTGGACCTTGGTTCCGGCCAGGTTGGCGGAGAGGTGCCAGATTCTGTCTCCCAGGGCGGATTGGAGCGCGGAAGGGTCGGAATCCACCCTCGCCTCCTGCAGGAGCACCAGGTCCGCCCCGCTGGTTCCCACCAAGGATCCGAGATCGGAAAGGAACCCGGGATCGGCCTCCTTGTGCACGTTCCAGACGACCATCGTGAACCGCCCCGGGAGGGTATCCGGCACTTCGCGCGGAGGTCCTTCGACCAGCCGAGGTGCACGCAGGAACTCCCCGGGAAACGCCATCCCTGCCAGGATGGTCAGGACGAGGGCGCATCTAGAGCGTGAAGGTGAGGTTCCCACGGAATTCCTGGTTGATGATGCTCGAGTTCGGATGGTTCAGGTAGTGTCCGAAACGGTCGTAGACGTTGTACGACACGCCGATTCCCAGACCCTTGTACAGTTCCTTTTCCAGCTCGACGGAATGGATGTCCACCAGCTCGTCTCCGGGGGCGCCGGATTGCGTGTGGATCCAGTATCGATCGGAGAAGGCGGCGACCATCCCGAATCCGGGTCGACGCAGGACGAATCCCGTCTTCCATCCGGCCCCCATCCCCAGGTTGTAGTCGCGTTCCACGTTCAGGTAGTACTCGGTGCTGGCCGCCCCCAGGGCGATGAACACCGGCTGGATCCTTCCCCACAGCCGCCACTTTGCGGGCAGCTTCCAATCGGACATCCACTCCACCCCCAGGCTGTTGGCGGAAATGCGGTAGATGGAGCTGTTGAGGAAGTCGTAGTTCTGCGTCAGCTCCAGGATGTGTCGGGAATGGTCGGCGTCGAAGATGTCGAGTTTCCACAGCTGGCCGCGGACCGACACGTTGGCCACCGGATCCCTGAGGATGGAAGCGCCGAGGATCATGGAAAAATGGTCCATTGGCTTCTTCGCCTCGAATGGATCCCCGTGGACCAGACGGAGGGAAGTGGAGGCCAAGGGCACCTGGGAAGACGGCCGATCCGCGTTTCCCTTGCTGGACGTCCACCCCTTCCCGAGAACGCGGCTGTTGGTGATGTGCAACCCCATCAACCGCGACGAACCGCCTTGGCGAGTCCTGGAAGGCGATCCGTTGAGGAGACGATCCGCCCCGAAGACGGGATTGACCAGACCAGCACCCAACCGCCTCAGCCAGCCCACCGATTCGCCCGTGGATTCCCCGCTGAGGGCCAAGGCCAACCGCCAGCTCGCCTCGCCCAGCATGGTCCCGCCCATGCGGGTGGTCACCAGGTCGTTGAAGGCGGGGGGCTCCGTCTCCATGAAGTACTCCCACTGGAGGCTTCCCAGCGTGGTGTAGGCCAGCCCCGCCAGGTAGCCATGGCCGTTGGCGCGTGCGAACGAGTAGTACATGCCTCCTTGGACGGGATGCCCGATCTGGTTGACCTCGAAATTGTTGTCGTCCCACACCCATTCGTGGCTCAGGTTGCGCCAGATCGTCCCGCCATCGATGTCGGCGTAGGGCTGGCGTCGCACGTGGTTGTTGAAGGCTCCGATGAACGCGTTCGCTCCGACGATCTGGACCAGGGGGAAGACGTACGCTGGCTTGGCCAGGGTATCTTCGTGGACCGCGGTGTCCCCCGGTCGTTCGGGCGCCAAGGCGATGCACCCGAAAAGGATGGACGCGAGCGTCGTCATCCACGCATTATAGGTTTCCTTCCGCCCCGAGGGGTCCGCGAATCCTCAGGAAACAACCATTTGGGTGCCTCGAGGTCAAATCACGGAAAGCACCTCGTTTGGATCGAAGGAATAGGCGCTGCGGCAGAAATCGCACACCACTTCCAGCGGCTCCCCCTTGGCCTTGGCCTCCAAGGCCCCCTCCGCGCCCAGGGCGACCAAGGCGCGCAAGGCACGTTCCCTGGAGCACGGACAGAAGACGACGATCTCGTGGCGCTCCAGCGCATCCCACCCTTCCACGCACAGACCCGTTCCCGGCGAAGAGGCATCCCATGGCCCACAACGGCGTTTCCAGGAAGCGGCCAGTTCCGCCAATGCCTTCCGCGGTGTGGCGGGAAACCCCCGTAGCCAGGCTCCACGCACCCGGATGGGCAGACCCTGGGCATCCAGTTCCACGGGTAGATCCAGCCAGGTGGGTTGCTGTTCGGACTGGTCCAGGAACGCCTGCAACATTTCTTGCACGGTGGAGGCGTGAGCCTCCGCCACGCTCTGGTAGAGGACTCCACCCTCTCCCAGGCGGCGGACCTTCGCAAGGCCCGTCGATGAATCGTCCCCCCGCTCCGACACCTTGGCCCGGACCAAGCCATCCGCAGTGGCATCTGCATGGTAGATCCGGTTTCCCACTTCCATCTGCAGGGAGATGGTCTGGCCCGACTTGAGGTCGGAGGCCAGGAGGAGCGCCCCGGATACCGCCTGGGCGATCCCCCTGGCCCCCTCCCCGTCGAGGTCGTGGACAATGGCGAGGATGCGGCAGGATTCCGATCCGTCGAGCGAGCTGATGCGAAAGGAAGCGGATCGATCGATCCAACGGGTCAAATGGTCCATCCCCCCAAATCTACCTAGCTCCGACTCCCCCATCCGGCGGCGGCACGGGGACCGAAGCCCAAATCGAGGATTGCTCCTACATTGTGGGACGCGATGATCCGCTCCAAAGACCTTATCCCACTCTCCCGCGTGTACGTGTCCGGCCTGGCCGGCGTGCGCGCGCGGGACCACTTCCAACGACGTCGCCAGGAGCATCTCGCCGCAGCCGGTTTTCCGTGGATCTTCCACGGCCTGGAGAAGGAACCGGGTGCCGATCTCCATTGGCTCATGAACGGCGTGCGCATCTTCCAGGAGCCGTCCGTCCAGTACCTCACGGGAATCAACCAGCCGGGAGTCGGACTGGTGCTGGACCCCACCGCGAAAGGGGCATCGCGACAAGTGCTCTTCCTCCCCTGGAAGGACCCCTCCCGCGAATTCTGGGACGGAATCCGTCTGGGCTTGGAGAAGGGCCGCCGATCGCGCTCCGATCTGGACTTCCTCCGCGAATTGACCGGCTTCGATCGGATCCTTCCCAGCGAGGAGCTTCCCTCCTTCCTGGCGGACCTCGCCTCCCGCCACAAGACCCTGGGGGTGTTCCACCAGTCCTACCCGGGCGGACGATCCCTCCCCGACGACCCGTCCAACCGCTTCGCCAAGCTCGTGGCGAAGCTCGCGCGCCCCCATGGCGCCAAGGTGGTTTCCATCGCATCCGAGCACCTGGCGCTGCGTCTTCCACTGGACGCATGGCAGATCGCCGAATGCGAACGCGCCCAGGAGTGGACCTCCGCATCCTTCCAGGAACTCTTGCCGCACCTCCCCGGGCTTTCCACCGAGCACGCCATCGCCGGTACCCTGGAAGGCTCCATGCTCCGCCGCAGTTCCTTCGGCTTGGCCTTTCCCACCATCTGCGCATCGGGAGCGAACGCAGCGGTCCTGCACTACATGAAGAACGACGAGCCCGTGGCCAAGGGTGCCATGGTCCTCCTGGACTTCGGCTGCCGCAGCGCATCCATGCACGCGGACATCTCGCGCACTCTTCCTTCCCGGGGGCGGTTCGATCCGCTCCAGAGGCTCCTCTACCAGGTCGTGCTGGATGCGCAGGCATACGCCCAGAGCCTGGTGCGGCCGGGAACCACCATCCGCGAACTGAATCGGTTGGTGTGGCAACGCCTGGAAGACCTCCTGGAGGACAGGTTCGTCTCCAGGGGAGGCACCATGATCCGCCCCTACGCGGAGGGAAAGCTCGCCACCATGCCTGGCAAGGCCAAGGCCCATCCGCGCCAGCCCCACGGCCTGTCCCATCTGATGGGCGAACAGGAACACGACGGCGATCCATTCCGGATCTACCAGGACCAGCCGCTCGTGCCCGGCCTTCTGATCTCCAACGAACCCGGCCTCTATGGACGGTTCCGCATCCGACTTTCCGGACGCGTCCACGAGGCCACGCTGGGCATCCGCATCGAGGACGACCTCCTCCTGACTCGCAATGGATGCCGGAATCTGTCTGAAAGCATCCCCAAGGATCCCGACCAACTCGAACAACGGATCGGAGCCGCGCCATGAAGTCCTTCCCCATGTCAGCCGCATTCCTCGCATGCGCCCTCTGCGCCTGCGACAGTCCCGGAACCGCTCCTCCCACCAACTCCGACGGAATGGAATTGATCCTCCAGAATCCCACCTCCGGAGTTTCCAAGGGCGGAAGCGATACCGACACCACGGGCCCGGACGATCCCGTCTCTCCGACCGTGTTGCTGGACACCTCCGATCTCCTGGGCCCCGTGGTGCTGCCCGTGGGCGGGTCGGCGCGTCGCCTGACGGTCTTCCTGGAAACCGATCGGACCCTGCACGTCTGGGCCACCTCCGACGGGACCAAATCGGGAACCTACGACCGGTTCACCAACTGGTCGGTCCAAATGGAAGCCTCCACCGCATTGGACCTCGGTTGGGTGCGCAACGGCGAAGCCCCCTACCGTGCGACCTTGTACCCATCCGACTCCGGAAGGACCTGGTTCGCGGACATCCCGTCCCTGGCCACCGCTCACGAATTCCGCATTCGCGGTCCCAAGGGTACGGTGGTCACCTTCAGGATCGACGCCGCATCCGGATTCCGGCCCGCCAACTGGGAGGAGGGAAGCTGGTCTCCCACGCCGCTTTCCGACGCCGAAACCACCGCATTGTTGACCATGGGCCTCAAGCAGAAGCCCATCGGTTCCAACGTGTTCAAGATCCGCCTCCCGTGAACACATCCATCCTCCTGTGCTCCTGTCCGGACCGCCCCGGCGTGGTGGCGCGGGTCACCGGTTTCCTGCACACGTACGGCGCCAACCTGGTCCATGCCGACCACCACGCGGATCTCGCCGAGAAGGTTTCCTTCCTGCGCCTGGAATGGGAAACCGATGGATTTTCGCTGGACCGCAGCGGATTCGGTGCCGCGTTCTCCCCCATCGCCGATTCCATGGGCATGACCTGGAGCCTGCACCGCTCGGACGCATCCACCAGGGTGGGCATCCTCGTCTCCGGCCAGGACCACTGCCTGGTGGATCTCCTCCACAGGTTCTCCACCTCGGAACTGGACGGAACCTGCGCGTTCGTGGCCGGAAACCACGAGGCGCCCTCCACGTTCGCCAGGCACTACGGCGTACCGTGGACCACATTGGATTCCCGCGCGGGCGACGAAGCGTCCAAGACGCGTTCGGAAGGCAAGGTCCTGGAACTCTGCCGCGAGCACGGCGTCGGTCTCCTGGTCCTGGCCCGGTACATGCAGGTACTGTCAGGTCAATTCCTGTCAAAAACGGATTTCCCGACCCTGAACATCCACCACTCGTTCCTTCCCGCCTTCAAGGGAGGACGCCCCTACCACCAGGCCTGGGAGCGGGGGGTGAAGGTCATCGGGGCGACGGCCCACTACGTCACGGAAGATCTGGACGAAGGGCCCATCGTGGTCCAGGACGTGGCGAGAGTGAGCCACCGCGACACGGTGGACGACCTCGTCCGCAAGGGGCGCGATCTGGAGAAGATGGTGCTCGCCCGAGCCGTCAGGCTCCACCTTTCGCACCGTGTGCTGCGCCACCGCCATCGCACGGTCGTCTTCGAGTGACCCTCCCGCGTCCAGCGCGGAAACGGTTTCGGCGCATCGTTCCCCGAGCGACGGAATGCGGCTCCGCAGTTGCCACCTGGTGTCGCCCGATTCCCGAACGATCGGCGTTTCCAACTCGAATTGTCTAACTTCACGTTCTCACCATGAACGCGGCGCATCGTATCAACGGTATTTCCTTCCACGTTCCCGACTTGGACGATTCCTTCCCCAAGCTGTTTTCGCATTTCGAGGAATTCCAGCAGATGATCCTCAACCACGACGAGAATCCGCTGCTGGAAGCGAAGCTCCGCCACGGGGTGCTCCTGGCCATCCGGACCTTCCGACGGGAGGAGGAAGCGATGGAACTGTGCCACGATCCGGGACAGGCCATGCACAAGATGGCCCACCAGAAGTTCCTCCGGACCCTTCAGGAGATCGGGACCACCTTGTCCAAGGAAGGGCCATCGGTGCCCTTGGCCTTGGATGTGCGCAACCGCCTCGTCGAATGGATCGTCGACCATCATCGTCTGATGAACGCTTCCCTGGGACGACTGGTGAAGACCACGGTGGAACGCTCCCTGCGCCACCACCAGGAATCGGACACGGGAACCGCTTTCACCGGCTGAACTTTCCCGATCGGTCCCGGAGGAAGGGAACGGACGGGCGTTGGATCAGATCGGCAGGGTCTCCTGGCTCGAGCGCGGATGCACGGAAAGCCCCAGGTGCCTGGCGGCGGCGGGTGTCGCGACGCGACCGCGCGGGGTGCGCGCAAGCAGCCCAAGCTGGATCAAGTAGGGCTCGTAAACCTCCTCGATGGTCTCCTGGTCCTCGTTGAGCGCGGCCGCCAGGGTGGAAAGCCCCAACGGCCCTCCCTCGAAGCGATCGATCAAGGTGGTCAGGATCCGACGATCCATTTCGTCCAACCCGAGCTCGTCCAGGCCCAGGATGGAGAGCGTCTTTTCCGCGACCATGCGGTCGATGCACTCCTTGCGCAGGACCTGGGCCACGTCGCGGCAGCGACGGACCACCCGGTTGACCACGCGGGGAGTGCCACGACACCGACGCCCCAGCAGGACCGAAGCCTCGGGATCCAGGGCGAAACCCAGGATGGAGGATGTCCGCTTGGCGATGACTTCGATCTCCTCGGCGCGGTAGGGATCCATCCGGAAGGTGAGTCCGAACCGGTCGCGCAGCGGCCCGGTGAGCATTCCGGTGCGGGTGGTGGCCCCTACCAGCGTGAAGCGGGGCAAGGGAAGGTGGACCGACCGCGCGGACGGTCCGGATTCCAGGAGGATGTCGATGGCGAAATCCTCCATGGCGGGATAGAGGTATTCCTCCACGGTGCGGTTCAGCCGATGGATCTCGTCGATGAACAGCACGTCGCCTTCGTTCAGGTTGGTGAGCATACCGGCCAGATCCGAAGGCCTGTCCAGGACGGGCCCCGATGTGACCTTCATCTTGGTTCCCATCTCGGAGGCGATGATCGAAGCCAACGTGGTCTTGCCCAGGCCGGGAGGCCCCGCGAACAGGACATGGTCCAGCGGTTCCCCTCGCTCGCGCGCGGCTTGCAGGAAGATCCCCAGGTTCTCCCGAAGCTCGGACTGACCGACGAAGTCGGAAAGCGTCTTCGGCCGCAGGATGTTCTCGTTTTCCAGATCCTCGGTCCGTTGGACCGGATTGAGCAACCGATCGGACATTCCTGGAAAGCTAACCCACTGCGGGACATCTATCTTGGATCTCCTCTATGTTCTTCGCACTTCTCCGGCTCGTCGCCGCCCTAACCGCCATCGACGTCGACTCCACCTCCAGGACCGATCCGACGGATGGCGGGATCCCAGGCACCGGAAGCATCCGACAGCGTCGCATCGACACCATCGAATTCATCCACCACGGCGCCCTGGAAGGATCCAAGGTCCTCACCCCCGGGGATTCCATGGTGTATCGATGGGCGGAGGCGCTGCGCGACGACATCCTCCATTCCCGCACCCGCCGTTCCACGGTGGAACGCCGCATCCTGTTCGATCGTGGCGACATCCTGGATACCCTGAAGCTCCAGGAATCGGAACGCATCCTTCGCTTGGAGCGATTCCTGGCCGACATCCGGATCCGCGACACGATCCTCGCCGACGGCCGCACGCTGGTGCGTGTGGAAACCTGGGACCGTTGGTCCACGGGAGTCATCACGAGCCTGAACCGGAGCGGAGGCGTGCTGTCGTGGGTGCTGGGCGTGCGGGAATCGAACCTCCTGGGAACGGGACAGGACGTGAGCCTGTCCTACGGGCAGACCGACGGGGACGAAGCCTGGACGATCGGCTACACCAACACGGCGCTGTTCAGGCGCGGGCTGAAGCTGGACGCGGTCGTGAGCGTGCTGACCGAAGGCCACATCGCCACCTTCGATTTCGGTTTCCCCGCCGTGCATCGCTACCAGACCTGGGCCTGGCGCATCAACGGTGTCGACCAGAGCTACCAGCGCGACCTCTACGCTCCCTCCGAGGTCGCCCGCGCCCTGACCCGTTCCTTCGGAGCCTCGTGGGCGGAGGATTCCTGGATCTCGTCGGCACCGGATTCCAGGTACCGGGAGGTCCGCGCGAGCCTCACCCGGCTTTGGGGTGACGAAATCCGTCTCCACTCCTCGCTCTTCGCGGAATCGGAGCTGGACAGCGTCTCCCGTCCGGTTTCCACATTCTCGTTCCCCGTGGCGAACCTGGAAGCGGCCCGACGGGATCCGATCGTCCAGCAATGGCTCCGTCGCCCCGGGCATCGCGACGACCGCCGACTCGGCCTGGAACTGACCCTCAAGGAGGTGCGCTACCTGCGTCTGCGGAACTTCAACAACCTCAAGTGGACCGAGGACATCCCGGTTGGCTGGTCGATCACCACCACCGGTGCCTGGAACGCGATGGCCAACGGCGAGGTCCAGGATCTGGGCTACGTCCAGACGGCGGGAACCTGGACCGGCATGACCGGCGACCTCTACGGATCGGGCACGACCAGCTGGAAAAGCTTCCTGGACCGGGAGGGAGGGCTCTCCCAGGGAACCCTGACAGCGAGGACCGAGGGCCGTTGGATCCCGCACCGCATGGTCCAGTGCCTGGGAAGCGCATCCAGCGCCTCCCTGTTCGGCGCTCCCGGATGGGTTTCCCAGACCACCCTGGGCGAGGAGAACGGCCTCCCCGGCTGGCCCGCGCACTCCCTCGCGGGACGAGGACGCTTCCTGTCCACCGCGGAGTTCCGGTTCATCCCCCCGCTGGAAGCGCTCACCATGGCTCCCGCCCTGGCCGTCTTCGGCGGCACCGGCCGCGTTTCCGCGGATCCCGATCCCCTGGGCGACGGTCCCTGGCGCGCGGGCCTGGGAGTGGGAATCCGGGTGGGCATGACCCGCTCCCCCACCGGTCTGATCAACCACCTGTCGCTGAGCCATCCGGTGGGCGAAACCGATCGGAAGATGGGCTGGCTCCTCAGCTTCGGATCCTACAAGTCGCTCTGAGGAGGCCTCGGAAGTCTCAAAGGAAGGCGAGGTCCCTTGCGGCTTGGGCGATGGCCCGGGGATCGCGCAGGCGATCCACCCAGGCGGAGGGGAGCGCCTCCCGTCCCCACCTGGCTCCCAGGCAGGCACCCACAACCGAGGCGTTCGCACCGGTGTCGCCACCGGCGAGGATCACGCGTTCGACGAGGTCCTCCACCGGTTCGCGTTCCACCTGGAGCGCCCACAATCCCAACTGCATGGCTTTCAGGGTGAAGGCCTTGCTCTTTCCGTCGAGTTCGAACGTGGCGAGCCCGGCGCGGGCCCCGCGCACGGAATCGCTGACGGATTCCGGCCCACCCAGGGCCCGGATCTGCTCGGCCAAGGCCGACAGATGGAGCGGCTCGTCGCGAAGGACCGTGGCGATGGCGAGGTTCAATGCGGTGGCCGACCAGACGCAGAGGGGATTCCAATGCGTGACCTGGCATGCCGTGGCCGTCCGGGAGACGAGGAGCTTGGGATCGTCGGCATGGGCGAGCGCCACGGGAATCGACCGGACCAGTCCCTGGTTGGTCGCGCTCCAGTTCCTTCCCAGCCGCGAGAAGGCATCCTCGCTCGCCTCCTCCACGGGCACCTCGCCGTCGATGTCGTCCAGGACCCTGTCCACCAGGGTCTTGATGCCGCGGCCGTTCTCCCGACGCCACTCCAACAATTTCTGTCCAAGCGCATGGAGGGTCCAGGGACCCTTGGAGAGGAGATTCGCCACCACCATGGCCTGGGCGGTCTCGTCGTCCCAGGGCTTGGAAGCCTCCGAGGGATCGATGAACCGCACCCGGCCACCGCTTTTCCGGTAGATGGCCTCGGCGGGCCAGAGGTCTTCGAATGGCTGTCCAAGGGCGTTGCCGGAGGCCAGTCCCAGAAGGCAGCCTTCGGCGCGGAGCGGATCGATGTCGGTGGGCATAGGTAGGCAAACCTAGCTAAACGGGTCGCCTCCCCATCGTCCCTCCGCTAGGGCGTCACCACCGCCTGCGAAGAACCCGTCGCGGCCTGGATACTGCCGTCGTACATGGCCGACACGAACGCTCCGGGGCGCAGGTAGGTGCCCGAATAGCTGGCCCTGGCTCCCACCTGGAAGGTCACGGAGCGGCCCGGACCCAAAGCGAAGTAGTGGAAGACGCGATCGTCGCGGAATTCCACACGGCGAGCCGCGTCCTTTGTGGTCCCCTGCGCTCCTTCCATGGCCTCGTTGCGCAACTCCCATCCACCCGGGAACACCTGGATCATCGCCAGGTTGTCCAGGTAGTCGCGGGTCAGGTTCTTCACCGTCGCCTTGATCACGAAATCCTCTCCTCGTGGAAGACTCGCTGGATCGATGGCGGCACCATCGCCATCCACGTATTCGATGTCCAGGGAGAGTCCGTTCGCCGGCGGCGGCGGGGTTCCCGGAGGATCGATGCCGATGCGCGTGAACAGCGCTTCCAATGCACCCTTGCCGGAATTCTCCACTTCCAGCGGCCCCTTCGCCTTGTCCGGAACATCGATGGAAATGCTTCCCCTGGCACCGGAAACCGTCTTCCACTCGCCGCCACCCACGCGCCAGCGAGCCTGGAAATTCCCCGCTCCGCCTCGCGCGTTCACCCAGCGCGACAATGCCCAGAGCATGGCGCCGGTCTCCTGCGTGGACAGCCAGCGACTGGAACGGATCTGCTCCCGCAAGGCGGAGGCCATGGTTCCGGAGCGCTGGGTTTCGCCCATCCGCACCATGGCTTCCAGGATGAACGCCTGGTCGCGCACGTCCGACCACAGCCACGACGACAACGAGCGCGAAGAAGACACGGAAACTCCCGCCTTCTCGGCGATCTGCTTGGCCACGTCCTTGCGGCCGGCCGAGGCGTAGGCTCCTGCCAGGATCCACCTGGGAAGATCGGACATGGGCGCCGCGCGCAGGACGTTCATGCGTCCCAGGTCGGGTCGGTTTGCCTGCGCCAGGATGTCCAACCGGACCACCTGCGCCAGGGTGTCGCCGCGGTCGTGGCTGTACACGCCCGGACTCCAGCGGGCCACCGCCTCGGCCAGATGCCGCAGATAGGCATCCCACATCGCCGGAGGCACCGTGTGTCCCGCCGCCTTGGAAGCCAGGAAGAACCTTCCCGCCCAGATGGTGCCCCACTCGTAGGGGGCCCCTTCGCCGGGCCACATGGAGAAGGCACCTGACGGAAGCTGGAAACGTTGCAGCTTGTCGATGGCGATGTCCACGTTCTGGTTGGCGGCCTTGATGCGCGTCGCATCCGCCCAGGGCATCAGGTCGCCCAGGAACACCTGCGGCAGTGCGCCCGAGATGGTCTGTTCCAGGCATCCGTGCGGATAGCGGACCAGTTCGTCGATCCGTTGCTCCATGCCCACCAAGCCGACGGAGGAGAGTTCCAACCGGGCCTTGCGGGAACCATCCGCGCCGTAGGGCTCGAAGGGAACGGACCAGACCTGTCCAGCCAGAGGCGAATTCCACTGCACCAGGGCTCGCGACTCCCCTGGCAGACGCACCTGCAGTGGCTCGTCCACCTTGGCCGTTCCATGGGCCGCCTCGGCGACCGCATGCACCGCCACCTGCCCGGTGCCACCGGAAGCCTTGACGGAAAACGTCACGATCTGGTCGCCCGCGGCAGCGAACTGCGCCGTCTTGACCGAGGGGCCCTCGATGCTCGCGGGTCCGTCCAGCGACAGCTTGACCTTGACGGGTCCGGGCTTCTCGGAGAACACCGTGACGGGCACGTCTGCGCGATCTCCAGGACTCATTCCGCGAGGCACGGTGAGAAGCGCCATGACCGGCGATTTGACCTGCACGGTCTTCTCGGCGGACCCGTAGGCGGCCTGCGAGACCGCCACCACCATGGCGCGCACGGAACCGGTGTAGCGAGGAATCTCCACCTCGACGTCCTTGCCGGACTTGGGGACATCCACGGGTCCCACCACCACCACCATGGGCCTGAACGGGTTGGCCTTGGCGGCTTCCTTCTTGCGCCCCTCCTCGCCACCGCCGCCGCCCACGGCGAACATGCGATCGGAACGGCCTTGCCAGGAGGCCATCACCAGGTCGTGCATGTCCCAGGTCTTGACTTCCAGAGGTTCCTTGCCGTGGAAGGCCTTCCAGGGCTGCGGAGTCTTGAACCGGGTGAGATCCAGCAGACCTTCGTCGACGATCATCAGCATGGCCTGCATGGGGCGATTGTTCTCCTCCGCCAGATGCACCTTCACCTTGGTCTCGGGCTGCAGACGCTCGGGAAGCGCCAGGGTCGGCTTCAGGCGGGAGAGGGGATCGATCACCGCCACCGGAGCCACTCCCCACGTGCGCAAGGGGCGGTCGGTGGACGGCGGCCACTTCTGCAGCTGGGTGACCTGGACGTACACGCCGGGCATCATCTCCGCGGTCGCCCTGGCGCTCCATCGGACCAGCTCGCCCTTGGTCTTCACCCACTCGGAAACCAGGACACGGCGCCCCTTCATCAGTTGCACGAGCGCCCTGCCATCGACCGCGCCCGGGAAGGAGATCTGGACCCTCTCTCCAGGAGCCACGGTGTCCTTGTCGGCGGCCAAGCGGAGCCTCGCCGGCGAAGATTCTTCCCCGTCCATCGCCATGGGCTGGCCGTTGGTGGACACGTACACGTCCGTGCCCGCCGAATGCCCGGTGGCTTCGTCGGTCACGATCACCAGGTATTGCCCCACGGAATCGGGCACGAAGCTCACGGACGATCCGGACTTCCCCTTCAGGTCGGCGACCTTGCGGGTGGAGCTTCGCGTCAGGAAGCTGCGGAAGCGCTCACCGGTCTCCCACCACCAGTACTTCCCGTTCGTATAGACCTCGACTCGCAGATTCTGACCAGTCAGCGCCTTGCCCGCCCGGTCGACGGAGGCGAGATCCACCTGCAACGGCTGGTTGACCGCGCCCCACTCGGCGCGGACCCTCACGCCCGTGTAGCGTACGCAGGGCCAGTAGGGCAGCGACACGCGGTCGATGCTGGGCTGACCACCTTGCTCGAACACCCGCGTACGCAGGGACACCGTCATGGGATTGCGTCCGATGTCGGACGGGACGTTGATCCGGAAACGTGCCGATCCGGCGGCGTCCAACGCCCCCTCCCAAGCCACGGATTCCTCCTCGCGACCGTTGGGTTCGGTCGGATTGACGAATGCATACCCCTCGAATCCCTTGGGGGAGAAGGATTTCGGCAGGAAGGCCACCTCCACCTTCCCGTTGAGGCCGGCCGCCGACCCACCGGACAGCCAGTGGGATTTCAGCTCCACATCCTTGTCCGCGGTGACTTCGGTGGCGGGAATCTCGATCTTCAGGCGGTTGGGACGTACCGTCTCCACCTGGACGCCCATGGTCTGGGAAGCGGGCCCCGCCTCCACGGTCACCGACCAACGCCCGGTGGGATCCTCCGAGCGGGTGGCCGTCCGCCACCCGAAATGGCCATCCGGCGCTGCGCGCTGCACGGATGTGGACACCACCTTGCCGCGCGGATCGCGGAGGATCCACTTGAGGGGAAGGCGATCGATCGCCTTGTGGTCCTCGCCGCGCACGATCGCCCCCAGATAGATGGAATCGCCTGGACGCCACACGCCGCGCTCCCCGTAGAGGAAGATGCGGATCCCTTCCTGGCTGTATTCGCCACCCACGTCGAACTTGGACAGATTCCGAGCCTCCCCGTCGTCCAACCGGATCCAGCCGTGGTGCTCGATCCCGTTCTTCTTCGCCATGGCGTGGATCACGGATGCCTTGGAGGTTCCGGTCATCTGGAACAGGCCATCGCCGGCGGTGGCACCGGAAGCGAGCACCCGGTCGTTGACGGCCAGGGCCTCGATCCGCACCCCGCTCCACGGCTCGGCGCTCAGGAGATCGTGGGTGGCGACGTTCAATCGCCCATCCATGTCGCGCGTGACCATCAACCCCAGATCGGACACCAGCAGATTGCGGGAGACCTTCCCCGAATGGCTGTATCGCCAGAAGGATCCCTTGCAAGGATTCTCGCGATCGGCATAGCTGTAGCTTTCCCCGTCGTATCCGTACTCCTCGCCGTCCTCGGAATACCCGTACGAACCTTCGCTGGACTCTTCGTCCCCTTCAACGGCCTCCTGCGCTTCGCCGATCACCCGGGACTTCCGCTCCTGCGGCTGATCGGCGCACGAATACAGCATTCCCTGCCGGACGGGCTCCAGGCTCACCGAATACAGCCCCGCGTCCAACTGGAGGATCCTCCCCAGGTCGAGCGTCCCCGCGAAGACCTGGTTGCGTTTCGCCCCCAGCTGGAGCTCGCGGTTCCAGATCTCCTCACCCAGCTGGCGCCGGCCGTACTCGCTGGACATCTGCTCCAATGTCCGGTCGGCGAGATGCTCGGGGATGTTCTCCACGCGGATGCGTCGGACCACCACCCGGACCCGACCGAGGTTCATGGCCTCGAAGTGGATCTTGTTTTCCCCCTGCGAAGGGAGGATGATTCCGCGCTCCGTCCACGACAGGGACGGCTTCAGATCCTTGAAGGCGTGTGTGGTCGAAAATCCTTCCGCCAACCGTCGTCCATTCTGGAGCGGGAAGCCGCGACCGATGAAGAGCTGGGCCTCCCCGTACTGCGGATCGAAAGTGGCGCGCAGCAGATTGCCGGACACGCTCAGTTGGAGCTTGCGATCGGATTTGCCAACCTTGACGAAGCCTTGGATCTCCTCGATCGAAGGAAGCGCGTCGGAGAAGAAGACCTCGAATCCCATCCGATTCTCCCCGTTCCAGGGAGTGGCGTACAGGACCCCCGGCTCGTCGCCTGAAGGAATCTGGAATTGGATCTGCTCGTTCTCCGGAAGTCCTGCCTTCTTGGCGAGCACCACCAGTTCCACCAGCTGACCGTTCCTCTGGATGCCGGTGATGTCCAGCACTCCGGTCCCGTCCTGGGCTCCGGATGGATTCCATCGGATCGCAGGAGCACCGCCAGCCTGGGACACCGCGAACCAAGTCGAGGAATCGCCGGAAGGCTGGGAACTGAACGCCACCCGCACCGACAGGTTCCAGGATCCGTCCGATGCCTTGGAGAAGGACTGCGGGGTCAGATCCACGTTCCGTGGCGCGGGCGCGAACCAGAAGCGGTAGTCCGGCAGTCCCTTCTGGCCCGTGACCGCCTCGAGGTCCAGCTTGGCCAGATAGAGCTCCTTGGGATCGAGATCCTCGGAGAGTTCCATGCGCAAGGTGCGATGATCCTTCCAGAACAGCCGACCCTTCACGCTTGGATCGATGGACAACCAGCTCGAAGGCGCATCCTTCCCCACCTCGTCGTCGGCCGCCCAGTCCTGCTTGAAGCGGATCTCCAACGGCCCACGCGACCCCACCGCTCCCTCGGTCGTCCACTCCAGCACCTTCGAGACGGCTTCTTCCTCCTGGGGGGTCAGCGGCTTGAACGAAGGCTTCCGACAGGAAGTGACAAGCAGGAGGAACGCGAAGGAAGACAAGAGAAGCGAAAACCGGCGGGACAACATGCGGCATCTCCTCGGGTCCGACCGACGGGGATCGTCGGAAGGGACCAATGGAAGTGTAGCACATCGGACCAAACCGGCAAGCCGCACGGAACGCCGATCGGCGTTCCGTCGGGGGCCCTATTCGCCGGGATTCTCCGGCGAAGGCGACCCACCCTTCCCCGGCGAGGGGGGTCGGGGTTCCGGAGATCTCCAGATCCCTCCGCTGGTGAAGGATTCCCATCCCCAGGGCACCCAACGCATCAGGCTGCGGACCAGCCACAACGACCAGCAGAGGAGCATTGCCTTCCATGCCATCAGGGGAACGACCACCATCCATGGGCGTGGCAGTTCCCCCGAAAACCGGTCCAGATACCAGACCAGGCCCCCTTCGCCGCCCGCCACCCCGGAATCCGGATTCCCCAGAAGCCCCACGGGAATCGCCGAGAGCAGGACTCCGAAGGCCAGCAGCGAGAGAGCGCCCAACCCCACCTGGAGAAGATTGAACACCTCCTTGGAAAGGCTTTCCGGTCGAATGCGGCGCCGTGCCACGATGGCCGCCACCCAGGCCACGAACGGCAAAACCAACCAATTTCCCACGGTGCTGGTCGCGAACATGAGCAGAAACCAGCTCCAGAAACCCAAAGGCTTGCCTGGAAGTCTGGCCAAAAGCCAGGACACCACCGCCAGAGCCGCCACCACTCCCCACCAGAGGACGGAGGGACCATCTCCCGGCCCACCCAAGGCCACGATCCACCCCTGTTCCGTTTGCGGGAATTCCACCCGCGCGTCCACTCCCGCCGCGGAGAGCACCACCTCGGGTGCCTTTCGGAAGACTCCGTCGTTGGGCTCCCCCACCCAGACCACCCGAACCGTGTTGTCGCCGGGCCGCAGCTCCAACCGCAACCGTCCCTGGGCGTCGAAGGTGGGCGGAATGGCGCTGGCTCCCAGCTCCAGGACGCGGAGGTTTGCCTTCGGCGGCAGGGCGATGCGGAAGGAATCGCCGACGGCCGTGGCCACCCTGAGATCCAGCCGGCATTCGCTCAGATCGTCCCCGGAAAGCCGCAAGCCGGACGATTCCACCAGTACACCGGGACCCGTGACAGGTTTTGGCGACTGGAACAGGATTTCCAGGGAATCTCCCGGACGAGGCGCCCACTCCAGCGTGCTCGCCTGCACGGGAGGCAAGCCGCGATGCACCAGATGCCAACGCACCGACGACTGCACAATCCACCGTTCGCTCGCCACCCCGGGAATCCCGGCGCGCAACAGGAGGCGCGGCTTGATCGGAAGTCGCGACTTCCACTGGATGACTTCCGTCCCCGAAGGAATCACCGCCTGCACTTTCCCCTCGCGCTGGACCACCGGATCCAGGGGCGACTCCCCGTCCAGCAACGGAACGGATACAGCGACGGATCCGGCGGTTCCCCGCCGACTCACCGCGGTGGTCACGGTCCATTCGCGGGCGAACTGGAACTGGCGGCGCACCGACGGCGGATCGGCGATTCGACGCTGGGCATCCGACCGCGTCGAATCGCCACCGGATGCCTGCACCGCCTTCCGCTGCAGATGGATGCCGTTTTGGTTGGCCGAAACCACCGTCCACCCGTTCGCGGAAACCTCCACCCCGGTGATCGCCTCGGGAAAGCGCACGAGGAATTCCTCGGTGCCCACGATTCCTTCCATCCGGATGGTCTGGAACCCGGGCTCCACCCAGGCCAGTTCGGACTCTCCTCCCCCTCCCAGGATCCCGCGAGGCACCTGGATGGACACCTGGAGCCATTGGGGGCGGGGCAGGAACACCACCCCTTTGGTGTGCGCCTGGACCTCGATCTCCAGGACGGCGCGATCGCCGTCCATGCGAAGCCGGGAAGCACCCAGGGAAGCGCAATCCTCACCGCAGACATCCGACTTGAGCAACTCCTCGCGCAGCTGGTGGAGCACCTCGGCGGAGGGGATCTCGGCCCGCGGGGCACCCGCCGCCAGGAGCACCAGAAGCGGTGCGACCAGACGCGGCGAGAACCATGCCCCCCAGCGGGGATTCGCGTCGGAAAACGCCCTCCTCAAGCACATTCCCACCGCGAGGGTGGTCGCCAGCACCGCCAGGATCCTCCAGAGCCTCATGGCATCGGGGCCCAGCGCCAGGATCCGGAAGGTCTGCTCGGCCCTCACGAATCCCGTCCAACGGGCGGTGCCGGCTTCCCATTCCCATTCGGGAACCCCCGGCCCGGGACCCACTCCGGAAAACAGGGTCGGATCCTCGTCCTGCAGGTTGAAGGTCGGCTCCGGCATCCTCACATCGGACAACCGATCGGGCATCACATCCTTCTCCAGGACACCGTTCTGCCGATAGAGTTTGGGGCTGGACTGGAGCAGACCCTGCAATCCATCGACGTTCCCCGAACTCCGCTTGCTGGAAACCTCCATGGAGGCCTCCTCCATGCGATCCATCGCCGCTGGCCGCCAGCGGCTGGTGAATTGGCGTCCGGGAACGGACAGTTCGGGATGGGCCACCAACCTCAGCTGGGATCCCAGGAAGACCAACTGCACTGCCACCAGGACCACCGAAAGGATTCCCAGCGCCAAGCCCGCGATCCGCGCCGCGACCTGGTCGGGCCATCGATCCTGGATCCCCCGGTAGAGGGCCAGCGCGACCAGAAACGCGATCCAGGCGAGGAAGGGAACTCCGTCGTGGCACCCCAGGACCAATCCCACCATCGAGAGGGCTCCCGCACCCTGGGACACCAGTCGGAACACCAGGGACACCACCAGCACCACCACGAAGATCTTCCACAAGTCCCAATCGCCCATCCACGTCCCCTCGGCCAAGGTGGACCCGGGGACCGCCACCAGCCGCCAGCCCGGCCCCAGATGGATGGCCAAGGAGGTTTCGTCCAGCGGCCATCCCACCGGACTCACCGGAAGCGCCTTCCAAAGTCCTCCTTCGGCGCGCGAAACGAGCTGGATGTTTCCTTCCCCCTCCACCGGAAAGCCTTGTTCGCCCTCCCGGAGGGACGTCAGGACGATCCCGGCGGAGCGATGCACCGCGGAGCCCAGGCGGTAGGGCGACCTCACCGAAAGACACAGGGGTCGGTTGAGCTGCAGGTTCAGCTTGTCGCGGAAGGTGAGCCCCGCACCGGAGAAGTCCACCCAGACCTCGCGCTGGCATCCAACCTGGACGGAATCCGTCCGTGGATCGCCCCGCAGGACCTCCTTGAATTCCATCGACTCGCCCGAAGCCAACCGCCGGGCGGGAAGCGAGGAGATGTCCCGACCCACACCGGCCTGGCCCCCATCCACCGGCACGCCTCCGACCAGCTCCACCGTGCGCTGGCTGGAGGCGTCGACGAAGCTCCAGATCTCGGCTTCGGGCCAGGGGGCGCTGTCGACCGGAGCCGAAAGCCGTGCCGGAGGCGAAAACCAGATCGCCTCCAATTCCACCCGGTGGGAACCCGGGCGGAGGGCGACTTCGACCTTCCCGTCCGGATCGAGGCGCACGGGCAGGTCGCTGGACAGTCTCGACGGAAAACGGCACACCGTCGCGGAACAATCGAAGCACGCGGATCTTCAACGCGTCGGAGGAATCGGCCTTGCCCAGCCCGGAGCCTTCCCCGGAAAGCTTCCAGATCCCGCGGGAGGGTCCGGGATCCTCCCGTCGGCCATCGCGGCTGGTCCGGACCACCGCCGGATTCCCGGGAAGCAGGATCTCCTGGGGTGCCTGCCTCCAGGAAAGGCGGCCTTCCAGCAGGAAGGGGCCCGCAGCCACCACCACCCGTGGTTGCTCGCCTCCGTGGTGGATCACCGGCACCGGCTTTCCCGATCGGCGGACGTCGTGCAACCGCATCTGCACGCCCTCGGCGGCCGGAAGGTACACGTACCCTTCCGTCCAACGCCAGCCGCTCATGCGGAAAGTGGCTCCCTCCCGGGTCGCGTCCACCTCCACCTCGGAAACCGAAAGACACCTGCGTTGCACGCCGTTGGAATCCTTGGAGGTGTAGGCGTCGGCGCTCTCGTCGTCCACTGTGGGACAGATCCTGTCTCCGACGTCGCGGAGCACCCAGGGGACCCAGGGCCGCAGTGGCTCGGGAACGGTGGCGGCGAAAGCGGGAACCCAGGCGGACAGGACCAGACTGAAGAATCGGCGCATGAGGGGACTCCGGAGGTCGTCGAGGGAAGTCGCGGTCCAAAGGGTAGTTCCAGCGGGGATTTCGGACCAACGGAAGTCCCGGCGTCCCTCCCCAGGAGCGGAAGAAGCGATGCCGATCGCCCGCTGGTCGCGCGAACCCTCCCCGGCTGCGAGTGCGGTTTGGCGCCCTATTGCGTATTTGTTGCTCGTTATTTAACTTTTATGGAAAGCGAAACACGGGAGGACTCATCATGCTTGCAGAAACGACCGTCGGCTCCATCGTGGCCATCCACCCCTCGCGATCGAAGGTGTTCGAACGATTCGGCATCGACTACTGCTGCGGCGGGCACGATTCCATCGCGGAGGCCTGCCGCAAGACCGGCGTCCCGGTGGATGTCCTGATCCGCGAATTGGAAGCCCAGCCCATCGAAGGCGACGACCGGGATTGGACCAAGGCGTCGATCCGGGAGCTGGTCCCCCACATCCTGGAAGCCCACCACGACTGGCTGAAGGCGAACCTTCCCCGCATCGACACCTTGTGCGAAAAGGTCGATCGAGTCCATGGCGAGGGACGCAGGAGCCTCCACGAAGTCCTTCGCATCTTCCGGGCGCTGCGCGATGACTTGGAACCCCATCTCCAGAAGGAGGAAATCGTCCTCTTCCCCTCGGCCCTGCAACTGGAGGAACACGGCGAGATCGCCCTTTCCTGCTACGGGCCGGTCCCCACACTGGAGGGGCCGGTTTCCGTCATGGAGACGGAGCATCGCGTCGTGGGCGGATATCTGGACGAGATCAAGGACCTGACCGACGGCTTTGCTCCCCCTCCCCAAGCGTGCAACACGTGGAGAGCCGCTTGGCAGGCGCTTGCCGAATTGGACGCCAATACGCGTGCGCACGTGCACCTGGAAAACGAGGTCCTGCACCCCCTCATCCGCAAGCTGGAACGGGAAGCAACAGCGAGATGACCAGCCCTTTACTGCCACGACCTCCTCTCTGCGGGGAAGGGTGGGACTTCCGGGGAGGACTTCGTACGCGGGAGTGTGCCCCAGGCGATCCCGTCGGCGACCACCGACTGGATCGCCTGGGTGACTTCACTTCACCTTGATGTACCAGTACACAGCGACGTTCTTGGGGCGGGTCTCGGTGGTTGCACGCGCGGAGGAGGCGATCACGTTGCTGGTCCTGCCTTCGTAGCTGGACGTCTCGGCATTTTCGTTCTGTATATGGAGCGTGGTTCCCGAAAAGGCGCTGGCCCCCCTGGGGAAGGCGGCAGCCAGATCGTCGGTGGCCCCGTTGAGGTGGGCGTGGTCCTGGATGGCGTCGCCCTGGAAAACACCGGGCTTGCGTGCCGCGGTGGAATCCCTGCCCGTCTCCTTCCGTCCCGTCACGATGTAGTCGATCCCCCGCAGGAAGACCCCGCGAAGATCCGGGATGTTCACACCACCGACCGGATCCTGTCCAGCCGCGAGGATCCAAGCGCCGTTGCTGCCGGGAAGCGATCCGTCCGCCGACGGGGTCACCATGGAACCCATCACCGAACCGACCGGAAGACTCCGCAGCACCAGCTCGGCGAGCGCCGAGGAATCCGTCGCGATCCTCCTGGACAGGGACAGCGAATCGGCGCTGGCCTTGGTCTGGAGATCCTTCAGCGCTCCCGAAAGGCTCGCGATCTGGCCAGCCTGGGCCCGGATCACCGAATCCAGGTAGGCGAAGTTCGCGTTCACCTCGGTCGCTTTCGCAAGGGATCCCGCCTGGAAGGTGACCGGCACAGCGGCCCCGACGTGCGAGACAGCAAGACCGATGGCCAGGAGCAGGACATATGGGAATTTCATCATGTCGTAGAACCTTTCACTTGGATGTATAGCAAAGTACACCACCCGAAGCGGTCGTTCATCGATGGATTCCGATCGCGGCAGATCCAATGGAACTCCAAGTCGTGCCACGCGATCCGTGCGATGCCCATGCGATGCGTCCTACCTGGCCCCGGATTTCAATCCAGAGGCAGGACCATGGTTTCGAAGGCTTTGGCCGCCAGGAGCACGGACGTTCCGGGAAGGAGCGTTCGGGCTTCTTCCACGGAGATCACCGCCCGCACCACCGTTCCCGCGGCGCTTGCCGTGACCACCACGAAGCCTTCGGATTCCCGCAAGGCCAGAACCGTGGCGGGGATCCGCAGCCGGGGAGTGGATGTTCCGCCTGCGAAGACGGAATCCGGGGGCCCGAGGGCGACCACCTGCCCCTGCTCCAGGCGCAGGACCCGGTCGGCCAGGCGCCAGACCTCGCCCATGTCGTGGGAAACGAGGATCGTCGCCTTGCGCTCCCGATCGAGATGCATGGCGGTCTCTTCGATCACCCGCCCGCGCAGGCTCGCATCCAGGGCGGAGAACGGCTCGTCCAGGAGGAGGATGCCTGGGTCCGAGGCGAGGGTGCGTGCCAGGGCGACCCGCTGTTTCTGCCCTCCGGAGAGCCGCGTGGGTGGGTGGTCTCCCACTCCCGAAAGCTCGAACACGTCCAGGAACTCCCGCGCCCGTTTCGCTCGATCGCCGGGTCCCTGGACACCGTCCAGGATGTTCTGGAAAGCGGTGCGGTGCGGAAAGAGGGCATGGTCCTGGAAGACCATCCCGGGCCTGCGCCGATGGGGCGGCAAATCCAGCCTGGCCGCGGAATCGAACCAGACCACCCCGTCCACTTCCACGTGTCCCTCGTCCGGACGCAGCAGCCCGGCGACCATCCGCAGGACGGACGATTTCCCGCTTCCGGAAGGGCCGAACAGGGCCAGGCGTTCTCCAGCCCCCACCTGGAGATCCACCTCCACCTCCATGGGGCCGGTGGCGGAGGAGAGCTTCCTGCGGAGGATGGCGCGGATCCCTCTGGTCATTTCCTGCCACCCCTCTGGAGGGCGAAGACCGCCAGCGTCCCGGAGAAGGCGAGAGCGGCAAGGAGGAGCGCCAATCCGTGCGCGGCGCCGAACTCCATCTGCTCCACCATGTCGTAGAGCTGGATGGATACGGTGCGCGTCCGGCCCGGAAGCTTTCCTCCGATCATCAGGACCACACCGAATTCGCCCAGGGTGTGCAGGAAGGCCAGGATGGTCCCCGCCAGGATCGACGGAAAGGCCAGGGGCGCCTCCACCCGCCAGAAGGTGATCCACGGACCACGTCCCAGGCACAGCGAGGCTTCGCGGACATTGGGCGGCAGGGACTGGAACCCGGCCACCGCGTTGGAGACGAGAAATGGCAGTCCCGTCAGGACCGATGCGACCACCAGCCCCGGGAAGGTGAACAGGAGCCGCACTCCCACCACACGATCCAGGAATTGTCCAAAGGGGGAACCCGGACTCAGCACCACCAGAAGATAGAACCCCACCACAGTGGGAGGGAGCACCATGGGTATCTGGACCAGGGCCCGCACGACACGGGAAGGCCATGCCACTGAAAGCCCGATCCATCGGGCGAGGGGGATCCCCAGGACCAGCAGGAGGACCGTGGAGACCACAGCGAGGCGCAGGCTAAGGAACAGGGGCTGCCAGTCCATCACAGCATTTCCATGGCCAGGGCGGAAGCGGGAACATGGATGCGCACCGCGTCGCCGCTGGAAAGACCGGAAGGAATCTCCTCGGCGGGAAGTCGCCCCTGGATGGTCGCCCCCGGTCCCAGGACCACGTGGAGATCCGCGACGACTTCGCCCCGGTGCAGGAACGACACCCTTCCTTCCAGGGAGGGATGATGCGGTGCGGCCACGACCAGGGCGGTTTCCTTGAACAACAGACGCACGGATCGTCCCGGTTCCAGCGCGCGTGTCGGCGAGCCCAAGTCCAGGACCAGCGCATGCAGATGGCCGTAGGCGGTGTCCACGCGGGCCAGCCGGACGGAACCGGAGCCTCGGAGGTCGTGGATGCGTCCCTCCAGGCGGTTCATGCGCTTTCGCCTCGCCTGTCGCACCGATCGTTCCGTTCCTGGATCTCCGCGCCCGATTCCTTCGATTCCATCGCTACCGCAATCTAGCCTCGGAGCCCGATCTCGCGGGATGCGACGCGCGTGGCGGGATCTCCGACCGAAATGCCATTGTCAAGCACACACCATGCGAAATGACATCCATGCGATTCGCAACCAGGCTCCAATCGAACCCACGAATCCATGCGACTGCGGCACATGAATTGCAAATGCTTGCCACTCGATGACAAACCTGGAACCGTACCCTCCGCGTCTCGCTCCCGTGTGGCGCCTCGTGGACACAGACCCGAACGATCGCCTCGGCGATCCCATCGAACTGTTGCGCGGGATCGGCAAGGCAGGATCCCTCCGCGAAGCCGCCAAGACCTGCGGCATCTCCTACCGGACCGCCTGGAGCCGCGTCCACGAGCTCAACCAGCGGTTCCGCGAACCTCTGGTCCTTTCCGTCAACGGTGGTGCTTCGGGAGGCGAGAGCGTCCTGACCCAGGCCGCTCGTGAGTTGGTGGAGACCCACGATCGCGCCGATGCCCTGTTCCGCAGCGCCCTGGAAAACGGCGGGGTCGATCCCCTGCGGTTGGATTCGTGGATCGGGTTCCTCCAGAGGATCTCCATGAAGACCAGCGCCCGAAACCAACTGTTCGGGACCGTGGTGGACCTTCGGACCGGGTCCGTCAACTGCGACGTGGGCATCCGGCTTGGGGGTGGGCAGGTGGTCACCGCCCAGATCACCCGCGAGAGCGCGCGCAGCCTTGGTCTGAAGACGGGGATGGATGCTTGGGCCCTCGTCAAGGCAAGCTGGGTCGCCCTCACATCGGGAGCCGACGAACCCAAGGTATCTGCCAGAAATCGTCTTCCCGGCAAGGTGCTCCGGATCCGTCCGGGAAAGGTCGCCGCGGAGGTCGAGCTCGAGCTCGTCGGCGGGGATCGCATCGTCGCGGTCGTGGCGACCCAATCGACCCGGGAACTCGGCCTCCGCAAGGGACGGCCCGCCTGGGCCTTCTTCAAGGCATCTTCGGTGATCGTGGGCACCCTCGGATAGAGTCCCCACCGATCCGCAACCCCCGACCGATCGCTGGTGGATTCCGATTCCAATCATTGAAATGCGCGGTTACCTCCCGTATCCTATGCTCCTGGACCGACCCACAAGGAGCACTCCATGAAACTCAGCGCAAGAAACCAGCTTCAGGGCACCGTCTCGGCCATCCGCAACGGCGCGGTGAACGCCGAAGTCGATCTCTCCCTCGAGGGAGGTGCGACGGTGGTGGCTCAGATCACCCTTCCCAGCGTTTCCGCCCTTGGCCTTTCGGTTGGTACGAAGGCCATCGCCCTGGTCAAGTCCTCCTGGATCGTCGTGGGCGCGGGTGAAACGGAACCGAAGGTGTCCAGCCGCAACCGCCTGAAGGGAAAGGTCTCGTCGATCACCAAGGGAGCCATCAATTCCGAGGTCGCATTGGACCTTTCCGGCGGGGAGAAGGTGGTGGCGAGCATCACCAACGATTCGGTGGATTTTCTGGGACTGAAGACCGGAGACACCGCCTGGGCGCTCTTCAAGGCCTCGGCGGTCATCCTGGGCGTCTGAGGGATCGTCCCGGACGGAGCGGGTGGCTGCGGGGAATTTCCGGATCCTCAATCCAATCCAGGGTGGACCCGCAACCGTTCGCCCGAGCGCAGCGCGCTCCTCCAGAGTTCGATCCGCTCCTGGATCCGATCCAATTCGCCTCGGGCGAGACCCTCGTCTGGATCCGGTTCCAGGATCCCGCGCACGCCACCCCGCCCCATGACCAAGCGCCTGGGGCACGAAAGAGCCATCGCGGGATCGTGGGTGGCCAGAAGGACCATCCTTCCCCGACCGGCGAGCAGGGCCATGGCCGCACGGCGGTCGACCCCGGCGTTCTCGAGCTCGTCGACGAGAACCACGGGCGCGGCGCCGAGGGTGGCGACATCCGCGATCATCAAGGCCCGCGACTGGCCCCCGGAAAGTCCCGGCAACCGAGCATCCGGCGAAAACCCCTCGCCGGTCAATTTCTGGGATTCCCCGTATGCTTCCTCTTCCAGTCCGGAATCCTCCAGGCCATGCGCCTGGGCGTGGAATCGCAGGAATTCCCGAACCGTCAGGTCCATCAGGAAGTTCATGGTCTGGCTGATCTGCGCCACGCGTCCCACCGACCCCTCGATCCGCTGTCGGGGAGAAAGCGCCGCCCCATCCCACAGGATGCGTCGACCGCTGGGCGTGTCGCCGTCCGCCGCCCATTCGATGTCGGCCAGGAGCCGACTCTTGCCGGAACCCGTGGGACCCACCACCGCCAGGCAATCTCCCGCTTCCAACCGGATGCTCCCGAAGGATTCGGCTTGTCCTTCCCGGTCGCGTCCCGGGAGGATCTCGAGCGTCTCCAGGTTCGTCACGTCGCGATCTCCATGCGGCGGAGATTTCCCGCCTGGTGGTCGCGATCCAGGCTGGTTTCACCCAAGCAGAAGGAACAGACCGCCTGGGGCATGGAAAAGCGCAGGCGGGAATCGGAAACCGAACGCGCCGGACGGGCGAGCTCCTTCACCACCCCGGCCAATTCGGGGCTCCCCTGACCCGTCAGGCCGTTGACGGGAACCACCAACGCACCGGGTGCGAAACGCTTGACATGGATGGCGAAGACCTCCCGCTCGGCCTGGCTGACCAGATCCCCGCGGGTGAGCACCACCACGTCGGCGCGGCGGAGCATGGGCCCCACCTTCCGGGGAAGCTTCACCCCACCCAGATGATCCAGGACGCAGATGGCCAGCTGATCGCGCACATGCGGCGCGCACCGGTTGCACAGACCCGCGCTCTCCACGACCAGGAGATCGAATCCGCGGCGCGTCCCCCAGTCCATCACCTCCGGAAGGTTCCCGGCGTAGAAATGGTCCGGACACAACCCACCGGACAATCCCTGGATGGCTTGGATTCCATCGGCGAGGAAGGCCTGGGCGTCGTCGGTGGACAGGCAATCGAACTTGGCGACACCGATCCGCCAACCTCCCCTGGTGAGGTGCCTCAGCACATGCCGCAACACCGAGGTCTTTCCGCTGGTGGGTGGACCGGCGACGGTGACCATCCGGAAACCGACACCTCCCCCTCCCGGCGGGATCGAATCGCAACTGATTCCCATGAAGATCCATTTCCGCAAGACCCAGGCCATCCCTCCACCTCCTGCACGAAGGGAGGGAACAAGGCTGGAAAAACGACACATCGCATTTCTTGTCACTTCTATTGTCACCCGGCACTTCCCACCGCCCCGCCGCCAAGACAACCAGATCCGCCCTGAAATCGCGATTCTATCGGGGATCACCGAAGACTCCACGCCGAGGAAGGCGACCGCTTGCGATTTGTCATCTCGTCGGATCCATTTGTCCACCAAAGACCGGGAAATCTTCCATCGACTTCCGGTGGCGATCCCGGCACGGCTCTTGCACTGACCTTACGTATCGCATGTATTTGCGATTCGTGGGAGGGAGCGAAATGGAGAAGGAATCGAGGACCGCGGCCATCGCCGCGGCGTTTTGGATCGTTGGCGTCGCTTCGGCGGGCACGGTACCGGAGTCGACGCAAGCCACGCCGGCGGATTCCACGGAGGATGGCGGGAAGGTCTTCGATCTCGGAATCACCACCGTCACCGGCTCCCGGCCGAACCGACTGCAGCGGGTGCGTCCGGCCTCCGACGATCGCGCTTCGCCGCGTCGCGATGCGGCCCAGATCGCCTCGGAACTCCCGGGAGTGGTGGTTTCCCAGGTCGGCCCCCGCGCCGAGCAGCAGATCTGGATCCGCGGCTTCGATTCCCGGCAGACGGGATTGTACCTCGACGGCGTCCCGGTGTACGTCCCCTACGACGGCAATGTCGACCTGGCGCGTTTCTCCAGCGCGGAACTCTCCAGCGTGGCGGTGGAAAAGGGCGCTTCCTCGCTCGCGCTGGGGCCGAACTCCATGGGAGGCGTCCTGACATTGACCACCGCGCGTCCCGCCAGGGATCTGGAGGTCGCTGCGGAACTGGCCCAGGTCGGCCGCAACGGCCAGCAAGGCAATCTCCGCATCGCAGGCCGGAAAGGAGATTTCTACGCGCTCGGGTCGGGATCCTTCCGCGGGACCGGCGGCACCGAGCTCGCCTCGGGATTCCACGCCACCCGGTTCGAGGACGGCGAGGTCCGCGACAACTCGGCGAGCTTCGACCGCACCCTGCACGGCAAGATCGGCTGGAAGGGCGGGGACGGAGCCGAAGTCGCGATCTCCGTCGCCGACCAGCACGGACGAAAGGAAGTCCCGGTCTACGCCGGAACCGACACGGCCTCGAGTCGTGCCAGATTCTGGCAGTGGCCCTACTGGGACAAGACCAGCGTCTGCCTCCTGACGAGGATCCCGCTGGGTTCGCGGGCTTGGCTGGAGACCCCGCTGTTCCTGGACAAGTTCCGCAACAGCCTGATGGCCTACGACGACCGGGGCTACTCCGCCCAGAAGAAGAAGTCCAGCTTCCAGAGCTGGTACGACGACTGGTCGGCGGGGGGGTCGGTGCGGATCGGCATGGCGCGCCAGGACGACACGGCGAAGGTCTTCGTCCACTTCAAGGACGACAACCACCACGAGAGCAACACCACCAACGACACGGCGAAGGCCGCGACCAAGCACGCCTTCTTGGACAAGCCGGATGTCCGCTTCGAGGACCGGACCTTCGCCACGGGGATGGAGGCCGCGGTCGCCCTTCCCTGGAACCTGGTCTTCGCGCCCGGCGTGGCCTGGAACTACCGCATCGCCGAACGCGCCGACAATCTCCTCAATCCATCGGGCTACAACTACGCCATCGCCTCCTTTCCGCTGGAAAGCGCCGACATGTGGGATGCGCAGGGTATCCTCCGCTGGAAGCCGCGACGATCCTGGGACCTCCACGGGTCGGTCTCCTACCGCAGCCATTTTCCGACCATCAAGGACCGCTACTCCTACAAGCTGGGATCGGCCGTCCCCAACCCGGACCTGAAGGCCGAGCGATCCCTCCAGGTGGAGGCCGGCTTCGCGGGGAATCCCACCGCGTGGCTCTCCCTGGAAGCGAGCCTTTGGGAAGCCTGGATCACCGACGCCATCGTGACCGTCTCGAAGGTGGGTCCCGCCGGCGAAAGCCAAAGCCGTAACGCGGGATACATCCGGCACGGCGGCCCCGAATGGTTCGGCAGCCCGACTTCCGACTGGGCGCTGCCGGCCCCGGAACTGGCCTTCCGGGCGAAACTTCCCTGGCAAGGCGTCGCCCTGGCAAGGCTGGAGGCCTCCGGCTCGTGGTCGTACCTCCTGCGGCGCGACCCGACGAATCCCTCGTTCAGGTTCGTCGACCAGCCCGAACACAGGTTCGTCGGCTCGGTCCTCTGGAGCCCTGTCCGATCGGTGGACCTGGTGGCTTCCCCCCAGGGTGGAAGCTCGCGACCCGGCGCTTCCAGCGGATCCTCCTCCGCCGACGGATACGTCTCCGTGGACGCCCTGGCCCGATGGAGGATCGAGACCCTGGTCCTGGAGGCGGGAATGCAGAACGCCTTCGACGCCGACTACGCGCTGTCGGAAGGCTACCCGGAACCCGGCAGGACAGGATTCGTCCGCGTCGGATGGACCATCCGTTGAACAGGGAACGCAAGGGAACATCGAAAGGAATCGGATGAGCACCTCGACCGAAAGACGCCAATGGCTGGAGAAATGCCGAGACTACCACGGCCACCTGTGCATGGGCCAGGCTCTGGGAGCCCGCATCGGCATCAAGGGCATGGAACTGGTCGCCCCGGAACGCGCCAAGGACGTGATCGTCTTCGTGGAGAACGACCGGTGCGTCGCCGATGCCGTCCTGGTGGTTTCCCAGACGCGCGTGGGCAGACGGACCCTCAAGATGCGCGACTACGGACGCATGGCCGCGACCTTCCTCAACACCGCCACCGGCAAGGCCTGGAGGGTGAACGCCCAGTACGACGGCCCCAAGGTGGAAGGTGGCGAGGACGCCCTCCGCGACCTGATGGAACTGCCCGACGAGGCGATGGTCGCCTGGCGGGAGGTGGTGGTGTACCTGCCGGAATCCGAACTTTCCGGACACCCCAAGCGCGTGGTTCCCTGCTCGGTGTGCGGGGAACGCGTGTTCGATTCCAAGGATCGCCCCTCCGCCGACGGCCTCCCCGTGTGCATCGCCTGCGCCGAAGGCGCCTACTACCGGCCGGTGGAGGAGCCATGAGCGCGTCTCCCTGGGAACTCTACGACCGTCTGATCGACGGTATACCGCCGGATATCGTCATACACGAATGCATGGTGGGTCTGCACTGGACCCTGGTAAGGTCGGCCGGAACGGGGATGGCCATGACCCCCGGCGAAGGCCCTTCGCGCCACGGCCTGGAAACGGATCTGCGGGGCAGGAAGGTCCGCGAGGTGGCCCAGGCGGCCAAATCCTGGAACTTCCTGGAAGCCGCCATCGGGATCGCGGCCATGAATTCGTGGTACAACGCCCCGTCCACGTTGGACAGGACCTGGAAGGGAGGCGTCGCTGGCGCGAGCGAATCCAACCTCTTCGAGGAATGGACGGGTCGGTTGGAGGGGAAGAATGTCGCGGTGATCGGGCACTTTCCCGGACTGGACCGGTTCGCCGCCCAGTGCCGGCTTTCCATCCTGGAGCGCAAGCCGCAGGAAGGGGATTTCCCCGATCCAGCCTGCGAATACATCCTGGGCCAGCAGGACATCGTGATCGCCACGGGGACCACGCTGATGAACAAGACCCTGCCGCGGCTGCTGGCATTGTCGGCCGGAAGGGAATTCGCGCTCACGGGCCCCACCACGCCGCTGTGCCCGTCGATCCTGGGCCACGGGGCCACCCAGCTGGCGGGCAGCGTGGTGCTTCCGGAATCCGAATCCGCGGTCTGGAGCCATGTCGCCCAGGGCGGGGATCGGTCCGTCTTCAAGAACGGGACCAAGATGATCCGCTTTTCCCGAAAGGACCTTCCATGAAGACCTCCACGAACCTGTCGGACCTCGCCGCCTGGGCCGCCGACGACCGGGGCTGCGGGGCCCAGGGGATCGCCGACACGATGCGGCGCGGCGAGGGACGCGACGGCGACGCCCTGGAAGCCTGCGTGAGATGGAGGAAGGAAGGACGCGGCGTGGTCCTGGCGACGGTGGTCGCCTCCGACGACGAGAGGTTCGGACCCGGTGCGAGGATCGCCTGTTCCGACGACCGCCTCCTCGCGGGATCCCTCAACGACGCCGCCCTCGAGGAATCCGTCGCGGAGGCGACGGTTTCCGTCCTGAGATCCGCTGCGGTGGGGATCCGCGGCTGGACGCGCCTGGACGACCTGGAATGGAGCCCCGACCCGGACGGCGGGACGCGGATCCTCCTGGAGCCGTTCCTCCCCCCCTGGGAGGTGGTCGTCGTGGGTTCGGGGCGCGTCCCGTCGGCGGTGGCGGCCCTGTGCGCGGCGGCGGGAATTCCGTTCCGCGTCTACCACGCCGACCAGGAAGACCTGGAATTCCCGGGAGCCCGCGAGATCGTGCGGGGCCCGTGGGAGGAGCTCGCCGCCCGCATGCGGCTCGGGGCGGCCAGCCACTGCGTGGTGGCGACCCCGCACCACGACGGAGACGGGTCGGTTGTCGGACAACTCCTATCTGCGGACTGGATCCCCTACGTGGGACTGATGCACAACGAGCGCAAGGCCCAACGCCTCGTCGCGTCGCTGGAGGCCTCGGGGATCCGGATCGACCGCCGGTTCCACTGTCCGATCGGACTGGCAGTGGCCACCCAGAATCCAGGCCAGATCGGCCTGGGAATCCTGGCCGAGATCCTTTCGGTGGTCAACTCCAAGCCCATTCGCCACATGGGACTGGATTGGAGCGGATCCCGCGGGGAGGCCGCGTGAACCGGCGCGAAGCATTGGGCCTCGTGGCGATCGCGGCCCTCCTCGCGGCAGCGGTCGCCATCGCCCTGGGATCGGGGAGATACCCCCTGGGCCCAGGCCAGGCCGTGGCCGCCGCCCGGCTCTGGGTCTCGGATCCCGCCGCGGCCGCCTCCGACCCCGTCGCGGTGGTCCTGTTCTCCCTGCGCCTCCCGCGACTGGCCGGGGGGATGCTGGTAGGGGCGGCCCTCGCCGCTTCCGGAGCCTGCTACCAGGGCATCTTCCGCAACCCCATGGCCGACCCCGGACTGTTGGGAGTCAGCACGGGTGCCGCCTGCGGCGCCGCGGCGGGGCTGTTGTGGGCCGACTCCCTGCGGACGATCCAGATCCTGTCCATCGCGGGCGGTCTGGCCGCGATCCTAGCGACCCTCGGACTCTGGAAACTCCTGCGCGAGGAAGGCGACGGCACCGTCTCCCTGATCCTCTGCGGGATCGTGGTCCACTCCACCGGGACCGCCCTCCTTTCGCTGGCCAAGTACGTCGCCGATCCGTATTCCAAGCTTCCCGCCCTCACCAATTGGCTCATGGGCGGATTCTCCGCGCTGGGCGCCGACGAGATCTGGCGGGTCGCCTGGATGGCCCCTCCCGCGCTGGCGGGACTCTGGCTGGTCCGCGGCGACGTCGACATCCTCGCGCTGGGAGACGACGACGCCCGATCCCTGGGAGTCCGACCGGCGATTTCCCGGTTGGTGGCCATCGTCGCGTCCACCATACTCGTCTCGATGGCCGTGTCCCTCGCGGGCATCCTCGCCTGGGTGGGGGTGCTGGTCCCCCACGCCGCCCGCTTCGCGCTGGGTCCGAGGTTCTCCGTCCTGCTTCCCGGATGCATACTGGCGGGAGCGGCGTTCCTGGTCCTCGCTGACACTTCCTGTCGAACCTTGTTCGCCCTGGAGATCCCCCTGGGAATCGCCACCTCGCTCGCCGGGGCGCCGGTCTTCGCGATCCTCATGAAGCGCTCGCGCCGGAGGTGGGCATGAGCCTGGAATTCCGGTCCGCGTGCTTCGGATACCCGATTCGCCGGATCCTGTCCGACGTCTCCTTCCAGGTGCGCCCGGGCGAGATCGTCGCGCTCCTGGGCCCCAACGGCTGCGGGAAGACCACGCTGTTCCGCACGCTCCTGGGAGCGCTGCACCTGCGGGGCGGCGAAATCTTCCTCGAGGGAATTCCCCTGGAGAGGATTCCCGGGATCCAGCGCGCCCGATCGATCGGATACGTCCCGCAGATCTCGTCCCCGGCCTTCCCCTTCCGATCGGTGGACGTCGTGGCGATGGGCCGCCGCCCGCGACTGGGGCGGTTCGGCTCCCCCGGCAGGAAGGATCGCGCGGCGGCATTGGATGCACTGGAGGCGGTGGACGCCGCGCACCTCGCCGACCGCCCCGTCACCGAGCTTTCCGGAGGGGAACGGCAACGGATCCTGATCGCGCGCGCCTTGGCGCAGGGATCCACCTACCTGCTCCTGGACGAACCCACCTCGCACCTGGACTTCGGGCACACCCATCAGGCCTTGCGGATCCTGCAGACGCTCGCGCTGGAAGGCAAGGGGATCCTGTGGACCACGCACTCCCCGGACCAGGCGCTGCGCCACGCCCACCGCGTGGTCGTCCTTTCCGGGGGCCACGTCGCCTCGCAGGGACCGCCACGGGAGATCCTGACTCCGGCACTGTTCGAGGAAACCTTCGGAATCCGCGCCTCCGTCCGGGAATGGACGGATTCCGACAACCGGACCAGGGATTTCTGCCTGGTCGAGGAGGACGCATGAAGCCCACGCTCCTGTTTTCCTGCGCGATCGCCGCCGCGCTCGCACCCGCCTGGTGCCTCCAGGACATGGCGGGGAGGGAGGTGAAGGTGCGCACGCCGGTCGCGCGCGCGTACAGCACCTCGCCGGTGGGCGAGATCTTCCTGTACACCCTGGCCCCGGGGAAAGTGGTCGGGCTCAGCTGGACACTCCGCGCTCGGGAGACTCCCTGGCTCCTCGCGACCTACGCGAAACGTCCCGTGCTGGGCGGATGGTTCGGGAAGAGTTCCGGCGCGAACCTGGAGGAGATCGTCAAGGTGCATCCGGACGTGATCGTTTCGGCGGGAACCATGGATCCCCAGTCCCTCGCCTCCTCGGAAAAGATCCAGGGGAAGACGGGACTGCCGGTGGTGGCGGTGGACGGATCCCTGGAGCGGATCCCCGACGCCTACCGGTTCCTGGGCACCCTGGTGGGAGCCAAGGAGCGCGCCGACACCCTGGCGGACTGGGCCGACGCGATCCTGGAAGGAACACGGTCGCGCGCCAAGGCCCGCCGCGACGCTCCCCGGCCGCGCATCTACTACGCCGAAGGCTTGTCCGGTCTGGAGACAGATCCCGGCGGATCCTCGCACACGGAGCTGATCGAATGGCTGGGGGCGACCAACGTCGCGCAGGTTCCCCTCCGGCAGGGCTTCGGAAGATCGCCCGTATCCTTCGAGCAGATCCTGTCATGGGATCCCGATTGGATCCTGGTCGGTGAGGACCACACGGATCCGTCCGGGGCACGCACCCTCCAGAGGCTGAAGTCGGCCCCCAAGTGGAAGCTCCTGCGCGCGGTGCGCGAGAACCGCATCGTCCGGATCCCCGACCTTCCCTTCAACTGGTTCGACCGTCCGCCCGCACCATCGCGCCTGCTCGGAGCGCTCTGGCTGGAATCGGTGCTGTTCCCCAAGGACATGCCGAAAACCGTCTTCCTGGAACGGATGCGGGGATTCTTCCGGCTGTTCTACCACCGCGAACTCGGCCCCCGCGACGAAGCCGCCATCCTCGACGGAAGCTGGCCGGGATGATCGCGGAAACCTCCACCACTCGAATTCCCGACCACATGCATCCAGCGCGAGGAAGCCAAATGGACAATTCCAGACACCGACCACGAACCCTCCCGGCGCTTTTCGCGCTGGGTTCCGCCCTCGCCTGTCCGGCCGCGGAGCCCGCCGGGGATTCCTCGCGTGTCCTTCCGCTGGTGGAGGTGTCGGCGCCCTCCCTCGCCGGCTCCCGCAACACCGACGCGCGTCCGCGAACATGGAGCCAGCCGCGCAGCGAGGAGTCCGGAACCGAGATCCTCGGGCGCGAGGAGATCCGCTCCCTGCAGCCCAGGGACGCCATCGACCTGTTGGACAAGGCCACGGGATTGAACGTGACCTACCAGGGGCGCCGGAGTCCGTTCTTCGTCGACGAACGCGGTGGAGGCTCCATGACCTTCGTCCTGGACGGCGCCATCCTCCCCTCGCAATCCAACCGGATCCTCCAGAACATCCCGGTGGAGGCAATCGAGGAGATCCGCATCGTCCGCGGTGCGACCTCGCTTTCCATGGGAAGCGGCATTCCATCGGGATCTTCGGCATCCGGCTCCGCCTTGAACACGGGATTCGTGGTCATCACCACGCGCCGCGCCCGCGCGGTCGAGGCGAAGGTCTCGTCCTGGTGGGAGAAGTCCCCCTCGCAACCGTACGCGAACGGCCAGGGAGTCTGGGTGGGATCTCCCCTGGGAGATTCCCTCGGATGGAAGGGACATGCGGGCGCGATGGTCTCGCGGTCGGACAGGCCCAGCAAGGATTCGTGGTTCGATGGACGGACCGCGAACTCCGTCCTGGCCACGGCAGGTGTCCAGTACGGAATCGTCCACCTGGAAGGAACCGCGTACATGGACAGCGGTCGCTTCGAGATGCAACGCGGGTTGACCTTGGCCGACACCCTGGATCCCTCGAAGTGGTACTACGATCCCCTGGTCACGACGGTACTGGGACTTTCCGGCGGAATCCAGTGGAGCAAGGGCCAATCCACGTCCATCTGCGCGTACTGGACCAAATTCGAACAGCACGAGGTGAACCAGAGCTTCGCCAATCCATCGAGCACCACGCGCGACTTCTGGGAGAAGAACGTGGGAGCCAGCGTGCGGCACGACGCGATCCTGGGGGGGACACTTTTCCAGGCCGGGTTCCAGACCTCCACCAGTTCGGCGTTCGGCCCGAACACCAACAATCCCTTCAACGACTGGGAGACGTCCGTCACGGGAGGATCGATCGCCGCCAGTCGACCCTTCCTGGAAGATCGTCTCCATGCCGACATCGGCTGGCGCCGGGACATCAAGCACATCGACCATACCGCGACCTCCCAAGGCAAGCTCGCCGTGGACAAGGATATCGACCTCCCTGCGGCGGACCTGCTTGCGGCGGGAACCAGCTGGAGATCGGGAATGTGGGTTGCGGACGCACGGGGCTCCCTGGGATGGACGGGAAGCGCGGAGGACCTGGATCTGCGCACGAAGGACGGCTCCCCGATGGATCCCGAGGCCCAGCAGCGCGCGGAAGTCACCGTGGGAGCCACCCCGTTCCCTTGGCTGCACCCCTCGGCGACGCTGTTTTGGGTCCATTTCCAGAACCAGAAGACGGCCACCGCCGACACCTTCAGCGTTGCCGGCCAGACCTGCTACTTCTACACCCAGTCGGATTCCCGTCGCAATGGATTGGAACTCCGGTGGCAGGGCGAATGGTCGCGACTCGTTTCCTGGGACGCGTCCTGGACGCACCTGTTGGTGGACGAGACATGGACATCCGGAACCACCGCCGACGCCATCGGAACCGCACAGCCCGGGAACATCCTGACGGGCAGGGTCTCGGCGGTCCGGGACGGATGGAAGGCGACGCTCTCCGCGAAGGCCGTGGACACCTACGACCAGTCCACGAGCGCCATGGGTACGGCGAGCAACGTGCATTTGGGAGACTACCTGCGCATCGACGCGAGCCTCTCGAAGACCGTGGATCCGTTCGATCGTTTCCTGTCAATGGAGATCTACGCCCGCAATCTCGCAAACGACCGGTATTCCACCAGATACACCACCGGCTACTACCGCGACCGTGGCCTGACGGTGGGCACACTCCTGACGGCGGGACTCTGAGAGATGGATCCGACCACGGACATCCCGACGCATCGGATCCGCAACGCACCGGAAGATCCACACCCTGAATCCATGCCGTGCGGAGCGGATCCTCGGGTGGCGCCGGTAATTGTCATCGATGGTGGGCCTCCGAAGGAAACGGGTTTCGGATGGATCCTGCCGATCGTCGTCGTGGCCGCCCACGTGGCCGCCCTCGGATCGCTTGCCCGCCTGGACATCGCCGATGCCCCGGTCGGGGCATCGGCGATGGAATTCCGCCTGGAGCCGCAGGCGTCGGAATTCGCTCCGGATGCCGCTCCTGCCCCGATCGCCACGACGAAGTCGGCTTCCGGATCGCCTGCCTCGCCAGGCATCCCACGGAGGGAATCGCGGGATCCACCCATGGCGTCCTCACCGCTTCCAGAACCCACCGCGATGGCGTCTGCGGCTGCTTCCGCTGCGGAGCCCTCCATCGGACCAACCGACAGCGGGGAGTCCTCGATGCCCTCCGCGACGGAAGCGGGAATGGATGCACCGCCATCCCAGGACGGCTCGGCACCCGGTGGCGAAGGAGCATCTTCGGGATCCGAGTACCTCCGCAATCCCATGCCGGAGTACCCCGTTGTCTCGCGCTTCCTCGGCGAAGAGGGACGCGTGGAGCTCCTGGTGGTGGTGGACACCTCGGGGGGGCCGGTTTCCGTCCATGTGGTCCAGACCTCCCGTCATCCCCGGCTGGATGGCGCGGCATTGCGTGCGGTCTGGTCGTGGGCGTTCCATCCTGCGATCCGAAAGGGCCGTCCCGTCGTCGCGTCGGTGGTCGTGCCCATCCGTTTTTCCCTGGCCAACCCCTGAAGGAGATCCCCTCCATGGTTCCATCCCAAAGCTTGCCGCATTTCCTGGTCCGCATGGATCCCGTGGGATGGGCGACCTTCGCGGCCCTGATGGTCCTCTCGGTCGCATCCTGGTCGGCCGGAATCGCCAAGCTTTACCAGATCCTGTCTCTTCTTCGGTTGGAACGCCGGACCAGGCGACAGGAGGCGGTGGATTCGATCCCGGCGGACTCCCCCTGGCAACGCATCCACGATGCCGGTCGGCAAGCGGCGCATGATCTGTCCTGCGCCGCTCCGGATGCGCTCGTGGCTCTTTCCCGGAGCGAATTCCTCGTGGCCGAGGCCTTCGGGGACGCCTTGAACCAGGAGCGGGAGCGGTTGGAATCCGGGCTTGGCCTGATCGCCACGGCCAGTTCCACAGCCCCCTTCGTGGGACTGTTCGGCACCGTCTGGAGCATCCA
>DAOPYN010000011.1:48762-70487 GCA_035352895.1 Fibrobacteria bacterium
TTCATCGACATCCTCCTGGTGCTGGTGGTGGTCTTCATGGTCGCATCCCCGATGCTGACCCATGCGGTGCGGGTGGAACTCCCTCGCGCCTCGAGCCATCCCGAATCGGAAGTTCCGGCGTCCCTGTCCATCGAGATCCTCGCGGACGGAAGCGTCCTTTGGGAGGGGCAGGCGATCGCGACGGGAGAACTCGAGGAGCGCATCCGGAGCGCATCCATCCGGACCCCGGATCCCGCACTCAGGATCCTTGCCGATTCCCGGACGGAATACGTCCATGTCGCCCAGGCGATGTCCGCGGCTGCGAAGGCGGGGATCGCGCGATTTTCGTTCTCCACATCCCCCTCCGGCACGACCGGCGGCGACTACGTCATTTTCCGTCACCCATGAACCCCATAAAGGGAGGATCGAGATGTCCGTTCCACACACCACGACGAAGTTGTCCCCGAGGATTCCTTCGGCCGCTACGACCATCCCCCGGTGTCGCGCCATCTCCCCCACTCCCAGACGGCTCCTGTTCAGCCACCGCAACCAATGGAAGGTCGCGGTGGAATCCATCCAGCGCGGTTTCCTGGAGGAATCGGTGACGCTCCGGCTTCCCTCGGGAAGCCGGATGGTGGCCCAGGTCCCTTTGTCCACGGGGTCCCTCCTGGGAATATGCCCCGGACGACTCTTCAGCGCCCTCGTGGATCCCATGGCGGTACTTCTGGAGGCGGGCCCCCACCATCCCGTGGTGTCGTGCTGCAACTGCCTGGAGGCTACCGTGACCGATGCCACCGAGGCGATGGACGCGCTGGAACTGGAGCTGTCCATCGGAGGGGTGGACCGCCTCCACACGGAGATCCCCAACCTCGAAGGGTTCCGGGAACCCTTCGCGCGCGGGAGCCGGGTATGGGCGATCTTCCCCGCCCGCGCAGTGCTCCTGGCCACCACCACATAGCCGGGCGACCAAATCTATCTTGTACTGGGACGTGCCCGTACCCGTTCCGTCGGGTAATGGAAGCCGTGCCATGACCATCGATACCTTCGATCGGATTCTCGGTCTTGTCGAACAATCCAAGACCCTGAGCTCGCGATAGGTCCGCGATCCAACCGACCACATCCGCCTGATCACCGAGGAGATCCAGATCCTCGACGCGGATGACGCTCAGGCTGCCCAGAGCATCCGCAACTTCCTCGCCTGCGCGTTCTTCGAATCCACCCGCGACGAGCGGACCGATCCGTTGGCGACCGCGTCGCGGAAGGGCCTGCTCCTCTCGTTCCGGCCACACGAGAACATCCATCCCACCCTGGTGGAACACGGATACGGCCTGGCGAACATACTTTCGGCCCTGGGAGTCTGGGCAGGAACAAAGGTCTGCAAGGCTCACGAAACGGGCGCCAGCACCCCGAACACCACGGACAAGAAATGACATACACCTCCTCCCAACACGAACAGATGCCACACGGCGTGTCCGAACGGGAGCTTCTTGTCCAGGAGATAGAACACGGCGCCAACGGAATAGGCGAGACCTCCGATCAGAAGGAGCGCCAGTCCGGAAGATGGCAAGTGGCGCACCAGCGGCACGATCGCAACCACGATGAGCCACCCCATCAGGAGGAAAAGCACCGTGGAAAGCCCTTTGAATCTGCCCGTCAAGAACAGGTCCTTCACGACTCCCGCCAGCGCCAGCGACCAGATCACTCCGAAGATGGACCAGCCCCATGGACCTCGCAAGGTCACCAAAGCGAAAGGCGTGTAGGTGCCCGCGATCAGCAAATGGATGGACACGTGATCCAGCACGCGAAACGCCTTGCGAAGCCTTGGACTCCGCACCGAGTGGTACAGGGCGGAAGCGGAGAACAGAAGCACCAGGGTTGCTCCATACACGCACACCGACACGATCTTCCATGGATCGCCGCTGCGGGCGGATAGAACGGCCAACAACGCGAGTCCAGCCAGGAAGAAGCCTGCACCCACCGCGTGGGTGAGGCTGTTGGCGCGATCTTCGAGATCCGTGAATGCGATTGTTTTTCCGATGCGTGCTTCCATGTCCTACAAACAACCATTCGAAGGGCCAAAAGCCGAGTAAAAGGTTGTCATTCCTTGGAACCGTGGTGTTTCGTGATCGGCAACAAGCGAATTCGAGCAGGCCCGGCGTCAGGACAGCCATCCTCGCATCCCGCAAACCAGCTTCCACGGCTCCCACGGGAAGCGCCGTCCGTTGTGGTGGCATGCTCAAACGATGCGTGCGAATCGGGATCGCTGCCGTATTCCAACGGCAGACAACCGCTGTGACTCAAGGCTAGAATGGCTCCGGCTTTCGTCCATTTTCCGAATCCTCTCCACCTCATGTCCGGAGTCATCGCATGAAGAGGTCGCTGTTCCTGCTCCCACTTTGCCTCGCTGTGCTGTCCGGGTGCGAAAGCTTGTCGCCAGACGACAGCTCGAACACCTCGAAATCCGACTCGAACAGCACGAGCGGCTCAAGCTCGACGTCCAGCGGATCGACGGGCAATAGCGGATCCACTTCCGGCGATGCCACCCAGGAAGCATCCCTGGTGGGGACCTGGTGGCTCAAGATTCGCGACTCGGGATCGGCGTCGTTGTACGCGGATACGACCCAGATGGTGCTCAATGGTGACGGCTCGACCACAGGGAAAGAGCACTTCATCGAATGGTGGAACGGCGCAGTCACCCAGAACGAGGTTTGTTCCCGGACAGGAAGATGGAGCAGCTCTTCAGGAAAATGCCGCTTCGAATACACCACCACCTGCTCCATCACGCTCGACGGGACGACCACGACCCAGACGCATTCCGGTGTGGACACGTCGACCTGCACCATCAACGGTACCAAGTTGATCCTCGTCTTCGACGGTGGAGGCGAAAACGACACCGCCATCTACACCCGGGACTGATTACGCATCACCGGCTCCTGGAAAGCCTTCCCCATCCACATTCAAACGGTGAATGCCGCATTCCAACGGCAGACAACGGTGGCGGCCTGAGCGTAGAACGACATCCACTTCCATTCGACATCCGTGTTTTTTCCACTTCCATCGAAGGGCGTCTCCACATGAAAAGGTCCCTCTCCCAGATCTCGCTTTGCCTCGCTCTGTTGTCCGGGTGCGACGGTCTTTCGCCAAACGAGAATTCCGACACTCCGAAAACCGACTCGAGCGCCACCACCAGCGCCGGTACGAAGTCCAGCGGATCGACGAGCGGCGACGTTTCCAACGTGGGCGACAACCCGCACGATCCAGGATTGATCGGAACATGGCGGCGCGCCGAGATCGTGGGATCGTCCTCCGATACGGTGCAGGTCGTCCTGAAAAGCGACGGATCGACGACGAATCGGGACCACTACACGGAGTGGATGGACGGGACGGTGACCTACAATTCCCTTTGTTCCGGAGCAGGAACCTGGGCGACGTCGAAGGGCAGGATCTACACCGAAACAAGTTCGACCTGTTCCGAGACGCAGAACGGGAAGACCACGACCGCCTCCTACCAGGACAAGGACACGATCCCGTATTGGATCTCACGCGACAGCCTCTTCCTCCGCACCGGGGAGAAAAGCTCGGGCGATCCCGATACGATCGTCTTCGTCAAGGACTGATCCGGACATCCTGCCGTGGCGAGGGAATCTTTCGAGACCCCGCCAGGACACGCTACGGCAGCTTGTAACCGAATTTCTTCCAAGAGGCCTGCGAGGCGGGCGAGACAAGGTAGGCGACGAAGGACCGGGAAAGCTTCGGGTTGTTGTCCTTGCCGTACTTCAGGACCACCGCGGCCTGCGCGATCGGCGACACCAGGGCGGTGTCGACATCGGCCCATCGTCCCTTGCCGGAAAGAAGTTCCATGGCGAACGACTTGCCGGAGAACGCGGCTTCCACGGCTCCGGTCACGGCGTATTGGGTGGCCTGGGCCAGGTTCTCCCCCCAGACGATCTTGGGCTTGGTCTCGGCGCCGGCCCCGGACGCCTCGATGGCCTTCATCGCCTCGCGCCCGTAGGGAGCCACCTTGGGATCGGCGACCCCGACCTTACGGATCCGCGCATCGCGCAGGATGGCCGGCCCCTTGGCGGGATCCAGGTCGGGTATGGATGTCCAGAGGACCACCGTGCCCATGGCGTAGACCAGGGGCTTTCCATCGGCGAGTTTCCAGGACACGACGGAATCCGGAAATGAGATGTCCGCCGCAACGAAGACGTCGAACGGCGCTCCGGACCGGATCTGGGCGGCGAATTTGCCGGACGAGCCGTAGACGATCTTGGCGGTGGCGCCGGTGGATTTCTCCCATGCCGCCTTGATTTCCTCCATGGCCGGCTTGACGTTGGCGGCGGCGGCCACGGTGATCTGCGAGAACGAGGCGGTGGCCAGGGCCAGCGAGAGGATGGCGATTCGCTCGAGGTTCATTGAGAGCATCCTTTGGATTGGCAGCTGAGGGGTCCGGCACGGCAGTTCGAAGCGAAGGAACGTCCGGCCATGTTTGTACGATCGATACTGACCGCAACGATGGTGCCAATCCTCCGTCCCATCCTCGAAGAAAGGATGGGACTGGCCCCGATCATCACGCAAATGATTGCGATTCGCAATTGATGACAATTCCATGGAGTGTCAGTGTCGTAACTTGGGTGTTCCAGGAAAGGACGGCGCCCAATGAATCGATCCAGCGCGAAGCCGCATCCCAAGCCTATACCCAAGACCCGATCCAAGTCCTCCCTCAAGGCGGCCACCAGGGTGGCGCCACCCGCCCTGGTCCCGGTGTGGAACCTGCAATTGCCGGACGGATCCCGGCTGGGCGAGGACCGCATCCTCCTGTTGAAGGCCATCGCCGAGTCCGGCTCGCTGCTTTCGGCGGCGGGTAGGTGCGGACTCTCCTACCGGACCGCATGGTCGCGGGTCCAGGAGCTGAACGGACACTTTCCCGAGCCTCTGGTGCTCTCGGCCCAGGGCGGCGCGGAGGGCGGCACCACGCACCTTTCGCCCCAGGCGCTGCGGCTGGTCTCCCTCCACGAGGAAGCCAACCGCCTGTTCCAGCGCACCGCCGCCGACCACGGCCTTTCCACCGCCGAGCTCCATCCGCTGGAGTCCTTCCAACGGAAATTGTCCATGCGGACCAGCGTCCGGAACGAGTACGCCGGTCGGATCCTGTCGGTAGCGCGGGGGAAAGTGAACGCCCAGATCGAGCTGGAACTGCGCGGAGGGAGTCGCATCGTCTCGCAGATCACCCTGGCCTCCTGCGAGGCGCTGGGCCTGGCACCCGGCAAGGACGCGTGGGCGCTGGTCAAGTCCAACTGGGTGGAGATCGCCGCCGGCGAACGCCCCCCCAGGGTCTCGGCGCGGAACATCCTTTCCGGTACGGTTTCTGCCATCCGCCACGGCGAGGTCTCCGACGAGATCACGCTGTCCCTGGGTGGATCGGAATCCATCACCTCGGTTGTCCTTCCCGGCGAACTGGACGCGCTGGGCCTGCGCAAGGGCTCCAAGGCCTGGGCGTTGTTCAAGGCCTCCAGCGTCATCCTCGCCGTGAACTGAACCAGCACGCTCCAGGCTGCAGCGAATCCTACCCCGGGTGGCTGGATTCCCGTTCGAACCTCGCGTCGACGGACATCGGGCCGGGCCTTGCCGTGGAGTCGTCGAGCCATTCCCACACTCGATCGCGCCCTGACATTCCTGACCAATCGACCTTCCAATCCATGACATTGTCAATGTCTGCGGACGAATCCGATCCACCCTCCCACCACCTCGATGGTTTGGCACCAACTGTGCGCAGGGCATGGAAGCGATGGAACACCCAACGAAACCCCTCCGGCTGGTCACGGTGGCGGGGCCACCCACGTGCGGCAAGACCTCGGTCCTGCGGCATGTGGCGAGCCACCTGCAGACCAACGGGTTCGTGGTGGGCGTCATCAAGCTGGATTGCCTGTCCACCAACGACGCCGACCGGTACCGACAGTCGGGACTGGTCCACGTGGCCCAGGGGCTGTCCGGATCCCTCTGCCCCGACCACTTCTTCGCGGGCAACGTTCCGCGGATGCTCGCCTGGGGACTGGATCGCGGCCTGGATTTCCTCTTTTTGGAAAGCGCGGGGCTGTGCAATCGGTGCAGCCCGCACGTGATGGGATCCCTCGCCATCTGCGTGCTGGATCACCTGGGCGGAGTGCAACTGCCCGCCAAGGTGGGACCCATGCTGCGATCGGCGGACCTGGTGGTGGCCACGCGGGGAGATCTGGTGAGCCAGGCCGAGCGCGAGGTCTTCGCCCTGGAGGCCAACCACCACGCGCCACGGGCCCGGGTGGTTTCGGTGCAGGGGCGCACGGGACAGGGAACGCTGGAACTCTCGCGCAAGGTGGAATCCCTGGCCCGCCCCATTTCCCTCGAGGAACCGCGACTGCGGTTTTCCATGCCGTCGGCGGTGTGCTCGTACTGCCTGGGAGAGACCCGGCTGGGCGACGAACGCCAGATCGGAAACCTCAAGCTCCTGGAGCTTCCGGCATGAGCCCGGTGGAACTGGAGATCGACCCGGGCCGCGACCGCGACGGGTTCGCGGAGACCTGCGGACCCCTGCATCTGCGCACCGGCGACCTCGTGGCCCTGGTGGGTCCGACAGGCTCCGGCAAGAGCCGGCTCCTGGCCGACATCGAGTGGCTCTCCCAGGGAGACAGCCCCAGCGGCAGGCGCGTGCGGATCCGGCGCGCCGACGGATCGGAGACCTCCGACGATCCACTGCACCGGGTGGCACAGCTCTCCCAGGGCATGCAGTTCACCCTGGATCTGGACGTGGGCGCGTTCCTGGAATTGCACGCCAAGGCGCGCGGCATCGACGACCCCGTCCAAGCCGTGGCCATGGTGGTGGACGCCGCCTGCACCCTCTGCGGCGAGCCGTTTTCCGTCCGCACGCACCTCTCCGCGCTGTCCGGCGGGCAGTCGCGGGCGTTGATGGTCGCCGACACCGCCATCCTCGCGCGCGCTCCGGTCGTATTGGTGGACGAAGTGGAGAACGCCGGGGTGGACCGACGCAAGGCGATGGAGCTATTGGTCTCGCGGGAGAAGATCGTCCTGATGGCCACGCACGACCCGCTGCTGGCGCTTCTGGCTCGGTGGCGCCTGGTCTTCGCGCGGGGAGGGATCCAGGCCGTGCGCGAGCGGAGCGAGGCCGAGGAGTTCCTCCTCTCCGAACTGGAGATCCTGGACCGGGAGCAGAGCCGGATCCGCGAACGTCTGCGCCGCGGGGAATCCGCCGTGGACGGTGATGACGAAATGGATCTTCGCGGGTCCCCACGGCCGGAGATCCGTTAGGTCCCGGCTCCGTCGAACAGGACCTGGAGACGCTCCAACCTGGACGCCAGATCCTGACTTCGGATCGCATCCCATCCGATGGACAGGACCCCCTCCCCCTCGGGGATGCCCCAGGACGATCCCGGACGCGCCGAGGGAAGTCCCACCCCCGCGCAGAGATCGGCCACCTCCTTGCCGCACAGCCAGTTCGCCAGGCACATCACCCGATCGGGCGCACCGCGCCGCACGAACAGGCTCACGGGACTGGCGATGGCTCCCTCGGCTGGCCACAGAACCCGCAGACCTTCGCGGCGCGGAAGGAGCCTGGCGAAGAAGAGCGGAAGGGTGGCCGCGGGTGGAGTTTCCCGCCCGGGTTTGGCCAGGGCTTTCACCATCTGGGAAGGATGCCCGAAACCTCCCACGCTGCGACGGATCCTGTCCATGGCATCCATTCCGAAGCGCTCGGCCAGGGTCAGGAGCGTGGTCTCGCAGAAGGTCCGGCCGTTGCCGCGCAGGGCCACCCCCCGCTCCCACGAGGGATGGAACAGGTCTTCCCAGGCTTCCAGGCGCTTGCGGCCGTGGCTTAGGGCATCGTCCACGGCAAGCACCGTGAGGTTCGCGCACAGCACGGTGATCCTCCCCTCCGGGTCCCGCAGGGATCGCATGGAGCCGGCATCCGGAGGCCAGCCGGAGACGTCGGCGAAGGCGCCGGAATCCATGAGCCGTTCGCGGGACTCCCGGCCGTACAACCATCCCACCCCGGGCGTCAGCAGCAGCCACGGCAGTTCCTGGGGCCTGGCCCGGGACAGGTCGCGCTCGGCCTTCTCGCCCTTGTTGGCGTGGCCTTCCAGGCGGATGCGCAGGGGTTTGAGTTCGCCCCGTTCCAGGGCGTCGTCGAATGCCCTCTCCAGGGGAACGCGCACGGGACAAGGCAGGGCGAGTTCCGCCTCGCAGTCCATGTTCAGGGCGGCGGCCAGTTCGTCGATCGATCCGTTCATGAAGTCGCGTCCTCCGTTCCCCACATGGCAGACGCAAGGAACGGGCCACGGCATATCCCCTACGCCCGGACTACCCCGGCTCGCCCACCGTGGTCACGTACAGGACCGCGTTCGTGAGCGGCTGGCCGATGGTCTCGTTGACCATGTCGTCGAAGTACCCCCCGATGCCCGATGCCCCAAGCCCCATGGCCTGGGCCGCCAGGTTCAACCGTTCCCCGAAATGCCCCGCATCCATGCACAACGGGCGATAGGCCCTTTCTCCCAGCGATTCCACGGCGAGGGCCAGCGGAGAGGTGTGGACCACCAGGAAGGAGGCGTTCCCACCCAATTCCTGTCCAAGGCACATCTTCAAGCTGTCTTCGCGGTACTCGCCCACCCGCACGCAGGCGAGCGTGTGGGTGTCCCCGTCCCAGTGGTAGATGCCGGAATCCAGGCCCAGCACGGCGTTCACCACGATCCAGGTGTCCAGAAGACCCGGCGGGGAAAGCTGTTTCGATGGAGGAATGCGGCTCCAGGCCAACAGGGACGACAGCTGCTCGACGGTGGCGGGAGCCCAGGCGAAGGCGCGGCAGGAGCGGCGATCCACGGCGGCCTTCACGATGCCTTGGGGCATCCGGGGCGAGGGCAGATCCATGTAGGCGAGGCCGGCGCGCCGCGTGGGCAACGAAACCCCTTCATCCCGCGACGGCCCGGAAGCGGGAATCCTCGCCAGGTGGTGCGCCTTGCGCTGCATCAGGCCGGGCGGGACCGAAGCCTGCAGTTCGGTGGGATCCGGTTCGGGACTCCGCAAGGAACGGGGATGCGCACCCCGGACATTCTTCCCCACCGTGATGGCCAGGAGTGGGACTTCGTCCTCGTCCGGAAACAGAAGCTCCGAAAGCGCCGCGTCGCAGAATCCGGACAGCGGATTGGAATCCAGGTCCTCGCGGTGCACGGCCTCCAGGAGGTTCCCTTCCAGGTGTCCGGCATCCAGCAGGATGCGCCGGTAGGCGCGCTCCCCGTAGCGCCAGGAACCACGCGAGAAGATGCCCGTGAGGACGGCCACCGCCGCCACCTCGTCGCCATCGGCGGCCCCGAACAAGGCCGTGGAAACCTCCGCGCGGAAATCGCCTTTCCAGACGGGAACGAGGGCGAATCCGGGAGCGTGGAACTGCCAAACCCCGGGCTCCATGCCATCCACGTCCAGGACGATCCAGTAGTGCTCCACCGGATACAATCCGCCCGCCGACGGGTTGGTGCGGTAGAGGTGGGAGTCCTGGGGCGAACCTCCCATCGCGCTGACGCCCGAGGCGAACCAGGAGATCCGCGAAAGGGTGGCCAGATCCAGGCGCGGCGAGGGAGACGGGTAGTGTCCGGATCCGTTCTCGTCGGCGAATCCGGCGAGGAATCCCAGATGCTCGCGGATGTCGAGGTGCTCCTTGCCTTGGATGGTCTTCCAGGCTTGGGGCTGGGCCTGCCAGTCGGCTCCCGCGGAATGCTCGATGGTCCGCGGATCGTACTTGGTCAGTTCGTGATAGCGTTCCAGGAAGCTTGCCATGGAGCGCAAAGTAGAAGGTCCCGACCCGCTCAATTCTCCAGGAAGGAATTGACGATCTCGCGCCGCGTGTCCTCGTGCATCGCGATCCCCGGAAGCACATGCCAGGAGCCGCGCAGATTCCCGGAAACCCGCGAGTCGGTCAGGCGGATCAGGCCGTCGTGGTTGTTGCTGACGAAGAAGATCGCAGCGCCGTAGGCGTTGACTTCGTTCCGTTCGAATCGGGACCCGCAGATGTCGAGCGTCAGCGTGTTTCCATCGTTGTAGATGGCTCCCCCCGATCCCCCGCCGGGCGTTCCCTGATCCTGGGGATTGCCTCCGTGTCCCACCGCCTGGTTTCCCACGAACAGGCTGTTGTAGACCGACCAGTTCACCATGATGCTGGACAGCGCCCCGCCGTTGGAGGCGACGTTCCCATGTCCCGTCGCCCCGAAGGTGGAATTGACCACGTACACGGGCGAGCCCTTGGATTGGCTGAAGGCGCGGATGGCCCCACCGCCCACGTCCGGACCCGCGAGCACGGCGACATTGCGGTAGAAGCGACTGTTGACCACCTTGAGCCGTCCTCCCCGCACCCAGACGGCTCCTCCGCCATCGTACCTGGATTCCATCCGGGAATCGGCATCCACGAAGGTCAGATTCTGCAAGGTGAGCCGCGGGTGGTCCTGGTCCTGGCAATGCGAGGTGGTCCAGTGCTGGAGGGAATCGCAGGTGTTCATGTAGAGGATGCGCGTCTTGTTGCCACCGCTCAAGGCGATCTTCCCCTTGCCGTCGATCACGATGTCGGGGAGGGAGTCGTTGAAGACCTTGGCGGGCGCGTCCAGCACGATGGTCATGGTGTCCGGACCGCAGTCGAACCAGATCCGACCTCCATGGGCCACGGCCCTCCGGAAAGCATCCGCCGTGCAGCTCTGGCGCGAGCCGGTTCCCACCACGCGGTCGGGTCGGGAGCCGGTGTCGGCGGTGGCGTCGGCGGGAACCTTGCAGGTGGCACCGGGGTTCCCCGGAATCCCGCCGTCTCCGAAATCCATTCCCTGGGCCAGTGGCAACGGCGCGGGAACCAGCACCACGGAAGAATCCGGTCCACCGGCACCAGAGGAGGTGGAACCATCGCAGCCGGCGAGCAGGAACGCGGCGGCAAGCACAAGAGGGAGGATTTGGCGGCCGGTGCTCCCCGACCTCGGGATCGATGGATGGCTCATGTATTCAATCGTATCCATCCGCAGATGGAAGGACCAGGGAGTTCCCGATGCCCCCCAAAAAAGAAAGGCGACCCCACCGGAAGGCGGGCCGCCGAATGCAAGCACGCGAACGAAGATCACTTGGGCAGGGAGTCTTCCCTCGCCTTGGCCTTCTGGAGCCACACCGGGACCACCTTGGCCAGGAACACCTGCTTCTCGGCACCGAACTTGTCCATCTTCAAGCCGATCAATTCCTGGGCCTTGGCCTTGGTGGAGATGTCCGGGTAGGGAACGTCCACCTTCACGCCCTTGTCCGAAAGGACCCTTGCCAGACGGATCCGCGCCTCCTGGCCGAAGCTGATCCCGTTGGCCAGGATGCGTCCGATCTCCACCGGAGCGTGGAACGCGTTCCCGTTGCCGGCCGTGGCGAAGTCCCAGCGCCACTGGGAGCGGCGGATGAGCTTCAGGATGGGTTGCATGGTGGCGCTGTCGGCACCGGCTTCCCAGGCGGCCTTGGCCTCCAGGTGCGCCCGCACCAGGACATCCTCCAGCAGGATCCGCTCTTCCTGGATCTTCTCCTGGCGTTCGTTGACGTTGCGGGTCAATTCCTCGGCGGACTCGCGATGGCATACCTGACAGGAATTGGCGATATTAGACAGGGGGCTTCGGATGTGGTGGTCGGAGAACTTCATGCCCCCTTGGGTCTTGTAGGGCATGTGGCAATCGGCGCAGGCCAGTCCGCGCTGCCCGTGGATGCCCATCTTGAACACCTCGAAGTCCGGGTGCTGGGCCTTGAGCATGGGAGCCTTGCTGAGCGCGTGCACCCAGTCGGTGAAGTTCGCGCTGTCGTAGTAGGCCTCCATCCTCTCCACGGTCATCCCCGAATCCCAGGGGAAGGTGAGGTGCTTGTTGGGCCCGTTGAAGTAGTACTCCACGTGGCATTGGGCGCAGACCAGCGAGCGCATTTCCGCATGCGACGCCTTGGTGATGTCCTTGCCCTGGCGGGCGAAGGCGTCGGCCAGGGCCGGTCGCGAGATCCGCAGGGCCATGGTCTTGGGGTCGTGGCAGTCCAGACAACCGACGGGGTTCACGATCTGGTGCCCCAGATCCGACCACTTGCCCTTGTAGAAGGCGCTGTCGCCCATCTTCGCCATCATGCGCGGAACGTCCGGACTCTTGCAGGTCCAGCAGGTGCCGGGCTGTGGTCCCTTGTCCGTGTCGTTGGGAGCGCCGGTGCGCAGGATGTTCCGCACGTCTTGCACGGCGTAGGCGTGACCTCGCGACTGGTTGTATTCCTTGGAGAAGGCGTAGCCGGCCCACAGGACCACCATGCGGGGATCCTCGGCCAGGACATCGCGGAACGCCGATCCTCCGAACTTGCTTCTGAATCCGGTGTCGGAGGTCTGCTTCCAGGATTCGTACTCCAGTGGATAGGCCCGTCCCCAGACTTCGCTGCGCGATTCGTCGGGGGCGATGTCCGCCTTGGTTGTGTAGGCGAAGCGAGCCTCGGCCTTGCGGGTGGCGACGGAAGTCAGAAGCAATCCGACGCCCACTCCGATGCCCACGGTGGCAACGAAGAGCGTTCCCGCGAGCCAGGGGTTCCTGAACCATTCCTGCAGGGGTTTCATTTTTTGACTCCGTCGTTTTCGGTGGTTTTGGTGCGCATCCAATCGGGTATGGTGGGTGCCTCCAGCTGCATGCGGGCGTTGGGCACGGAAGACAGGCTGGTGACGCGACCATGGGGAACTTCGCGGTGGCACTCCCAGCAGAGGTGTCCCTCCCCGTGACCCTCGGGGAGGACGACCTTCGAGGTGGAAACCCCTTCGTTGAGCATCCCGTGGCAGCGCAGGCAGTTCTGCTGGACCACCGCGACGGATGGCTCGGTGATGCGGATGACTTCCTGCTCGAGTCTCAGGGTGAAGAGGGTGGAATGGCGCAGTCCGTCCTTGGCCTTGAAGTAGTACTTGGCGGCGAGCGACGTGTGGGGGACATGGCAGTCGTTGCAGGTGGCCACCCGGGAGTGGGAGCTGTGCTGCCAGGTGGAATACTGGGGAATCATGATGTGGCAGTTGATGCAGGCCTTGGGGTCGTCTTCCATGTAGGACCAGGCCCGCGACTGGTAGAAGACCACCCCTCCGATGCCCAGAGTCAGACCGAGCACCGCGACCACGGGCAACCTCCATCGGGGAGGTGGAACGAGACTGGCCAGGAAGGAGCGAAGCAATCCGATCACGACACCACCGCCGAAGGCTGCAGTCCAGGTCTGGGAATTGTTCTCGGCACGGGCACCTCCAGGATCGTGTCGTCTCCGTCGCTCTATTATGTAATTCCTGATCTAGGTTTTGTGCAATCGATTATTCTTGTCAAAAGAGTACCACTCTCGCCTCACAGGGTCGGAGTTTCGATCTTCCAGACCAGGATCGTCAGAAACCAAGGAAGTCCGCAACCGATGTCCCAGACAAACTCGTCCGCCTGGCTGTCGAAGCTGGGATCGCTCCGACTCACCACCGCACTGCTTCTGGTCGTGTTCGCACAAGTCCTCGCGGGAACCTTCGTGGAAGCGCGATGGGGACTTTGGGCATCGCACACCTACGTCTTCGAGAACTGGTGGGGAGGCCTGCCCCTGGTCTGCACGGTGGCCACGGCCAACCTGATCGCGGCTTTCGTGGTGCGCTTCCGCTGGAGATGGAAGAACGCCGGGCTCCTGTTGGCCCACCTCGGGTTGATCGGGCTGATGCTTTCCGGAGCCACCGGACTGGCCCTGACACGAAACGGCGACCTCGATCTGGGCCCCGGCCAGACCTCCAACGAAATGCAGATCGGCGACCGATGGGAGGTGGTCGTGGTGGAGCATGCAGGTGGATCCATCCAGACCCGCGGCATCCCCTTGGAATCGCTCGCTCCGGGAATGCTTCTGGACCTGGGAGCGGATGCCGGGAACCTCCGGGTGGAAAGCCTTGCGGAACACGGCATCTGCGACAGCCAGGGGATCGCCAAGCCCTTGCCGGCTCCCAAGGACGCCAACGCGCAGATTCCGGCCCTTTCCCTTTCCGTAGTCGAACGAGAAGAGACCTCCCACCGGATCTCGTTGGACGGAAACCGTCCGATGGCGGGCCTGCCGGGCGGACGAGGCATCCTTCTGCGGCGCGCGACCCACCCGATGCCGTTCTCCGTGCGATTGGTCTCCTTCAAGCGCGAAGACCATCCCGGCAGCACGCGCGCCAAATCCTTCGAAAGCCGTCTTCTGGTGCAGGAAGCAGATGCGCCCCCCCGCGAAGCCCTGATCCGGATGAACCACCCCCTTCGCATCGGCGATTTCACGGTCTACCAGTCCTCCTGGCGCGAAGACGAACGGACGGGAGAGGAACGGACCATCCTGGCGGTGGTGGAAAATCCCGCCGGAAAGCTCCCCTACTGGGCCACCTTCCTGGTCGCCCTGGGCCTGGCGGTGCACCTGATTCCCAGGCTCCGCCGTCCGCAAGCCGTCTCGATCCTCGCCGCGGCTCTCGCCGTGCCGCTGGTGCACGCGGCTCCGGACGCCAGACCCGTTCCTCCCTCCCTCCGCCAACTGCCCATCCAGATCGACGGACGCGTGCGCTCCTTCGAGACCTTCGCCGAACACACCCTGCTCCAGATCTCCGGACGCTCGCGAATCGGATCCATGGACGCCTGCCAGTGGCTGGCCTGGGTCGTGCTGGATCCCGTCCAGGTGGACAGCCTGCCGGTGTTCCTGGTGGAGCATCCGGACGCCCGCGACGCGCTGGGTCTGGATGGCAAGGACCGCGACCGCTACTCCTGGACCAAGGTGGGATCGCTGGGCGCGATGATCGCCACCTTCGCCGAAGGCTCCGCGCGACGACCACAGGACCAGCGCACCTCCCTGGATCGGGAGTTCCTGAGGCTCTCCGATGCCTGGATGCGCTGGTCGGAACTGCGCCAGGCCCTGGTGTTCCTCCGACCCGAATCCATGGAAGGAGGCGTCTCGCTACCGGGTTCCCCGCGCACGTTCCTGGACCTCGCCTTGGACTCCCGCCACCATGCGGTCCTTCTGGATTCCTTGTCGGGGATCCCGGATTCGGCCCGCAAACCGTCGGACAAGGAACGCCTGGACATCTACCGGAACGTCTTCCGGAAGGCGGAAGGATGGCGCGGCCTGTCGTTTCCCGTCATCCCTCTCCGCGACAGCCTCTCCACCCCGTGGCGCAGTCCCGCGGCACGACTGGTGGAGCGCGGAGCCGCCGATTCCGGATTTCGCCGGACCCTCCTCGATTGGAAATCCCTGGCTTCCAGCTGGGCGACCGACCCGACCAGGGCGGAAGCCTCCGCCAAAGCCCTGCGCGATTCCCTGGTGTCCCGCGCGGGAACCACCGTGGACCAGGGAGCCCTGGACGCGGAATCCCTCCACGACAGGATCCGTCCCTTCACATGGGCTCTGGTCCTGTCGATCGCCGCGGCCATCGGCTCCCTGTGGGCCATCCGGGGAAATCGGGCCATCCTGGGGAAGGCGGCCCAATCCGCCACCGTCGCGGCATGGCTGCTGGTGGTCTTCGGGCTCGTCCTGCGCATGACGGTGAGCGGTCGTCCACCGGTGACCAACCTCTACGAAACGTTCCTCTTCAGCGCCTTCGTGACGATTCCCGTCTTCCTGGTGGCGGGATGGTTGCGGCGTTGGCCCACGGGATCGTTCCTCGCCCCGCTCGTTGGGGGGATGCTCCTGCTGCTGGCCCGAGGATTCGCATCGCGCGGCGATACCATGCCCGTCCTGGTGGCGGTGCTCGATTCGAACTTCTGGCTGACCATCCACGTGCTCACCATCACCATCGGCTACGGAGGAGCGGTGGCGGCGGGAGTCGCCGGCCATTGGCACCTGGTCAAGCTCCGTGGTGGATCGCGCGATGGCGCCGAGATCGTGCGCGGACTCGCCGCCTTCGGGCTCCTGTTCACCTTCGTGGGCACCTTGTTGGGAGGCGTGTGGGCGGATCAGAGCTGGGGCCGCTTCTGGGGGTGGGATCCGAAGGAGAACGGGGCTCTGCTCATCGTGCTCTGGCTGGCGATGCTTTTCCACGCGCGGTCGGCGGGACAGATCGGTGCCAGGGGATTCTCCGTCGGTGCTGTGCTTTCCATCGCCACGGTCCTTTTCGCGTGGTTCGGCGTGAACCTGATGGGAGTTGGACTGCACAGCTACGGCTTCACCGAAGGCACCGCCTGGGGCCTGGCCGCCTACGCGCTGGCGGAAGCGGCCTTCCTTGCCTGGGTGCTGCGCTCCCGACCCGCTTCGGAGACGGGAACGCGGCAGGAGACCTGAATCGATCCGCCCGGGAGTCGCACGGTTTCCGTCAGTGATCCCCCGGGTTCAACGCCGAAGGTCGGATCGCATCCAGGGAGCGCGGATCGGAGATGGAACGGACCCATCGAAGCATGGGAAGGTCGACTTCGACGATGTGGCCTCGGATCATCGAGTTCAAGACCTGCAGGACCTGGAAGGCGGTCGGGGCCTCCTCCTCGGAAACCATCCGTTCCAGCAGGTCCTCGAACCTCCTGTGCTCCTGCCTGTGGGCCTCCTCCAAGGGGTAGCCCGTCTCCCTCATCAGGGATTCCTCCCGGCGGAAATGGCGGAGGGTCTCCGTGTGGAAGACATGCTTGATCGCATGGAAGTTCCCTCCCCCTTCCCCGGCCAGGATGGCCTCGTGGAGTTCGTTCGCCGCGGTGAAGAGCGTCCGGTGCTGGCGGTCGATTTCGGGCACTCCCGATTCCATGGTCTCGTCCCAGATGAAGATGTCCATCAGCGCCCACCCCCTGGAACCCATGGAACCACACCCATCCAGGATCGCGGAGTCATCTCAGGGCCTTTTCCAGTTCGATGCGCAAGCGTCGGAGAGGCAACGGGAAACGGATCGGAACGATCTGGGGTGGTAGTTCCTTCGGATCGAAGGATTCCGAGTGGAGCAGCACCATGTTCTTGCGGCAGCCTCGCAGGACTTCCCACTCGGGGGTCCGAGGCTCGGCGATGGCGATGGCGGGACGACTGGATTTGACCAGATCCTGCACGAAATTCACCGTCACGCAATCGGCAAACGATTCGATGAACGAAACGATGGGATCGAACGGACTCCATCGGGAATCGCGCCACACGACGATCTCCCCCAACCGCGGCCCATCGAACGCATCGGAGCCGCCCATGATCCCGATCGAGGCTTCCAGGAGGTCCAGCTCCTTGGAGAATTCCGCTCCGGTCAACGCGAGGAACACCGAACTCTCGATCTCGCGGGGATGGATGCAACGGACTTCGGCGAGGTCGCACCCCGTCCGGGTCAGGATGATGGCGATCTGGTTGACCAGGTCCAGTTTGCGGGCCACCAGACCCGGCTCCATGCGTTCGCGCGCCATGAAGAACCGGAAATACTCGCGCAGCGGCTCCCCGATGCTGGTTGGCAGGTTCATCGTGGTGACGATGGAATCCACGAATTGGCCCAGGGAGAGCCCGCAGGATTCCTCCACCAATCGATCGAACATCACGTCGTTTCGGGAGGCCCAATCCCGCCAGGCGAACCAGTCCGTTTCGAGGTGTTGCACCAGGAGGATCAGGGGAACGTTGCGAAGCAGGGCCAATGCGTAGTTGCGTGGAGCTTCCAGCTTCGGGGAAAGCCTCTCCATCACCATGGCGCAAGCCAGGGAATTGCGCCAGATCTCGCGCAGATCGTCCCCCGAGGCTCTCCGCAGTTCGCTTTTCGAGACCACGCCGCAGGCCAGGGCGATCCTCACCACGTTCTTGAATCCCAGAAGCTGCAACGCCTCGTCGATGCGACTCACCGGAGCGCCTCGCAGATAGGCCGCGGTGTTGGCCACGCGGATCACGTGCGAGGCGATCACCGGGTCCTTGCGCAGGACCAGTTCCAGGTCCTCCAGGCTGGTCGTGGGACGCGACGCGGTGTCCACGAGATCCTCGATCACCACCGGCAGCGCCTTCAGGGAGGCGAGCCGCTGCAGGTCCTCCCTGGTCAGCGGACGCGCGATCGGCTTCTCGCCGGGATCTGTCCTGATGTCCGCGCCCGCGGGTCCGACACTCGAAATGGCACCGGAACTGGAATCGTCGAACGAGGAGGGCGACGATTCGTGGTGCGAGGCCACGGAAGCATCCCTCGACGACGAACCGGGAGAGAACAGGTCCGGCATCGGAGAGATTTCCAGCAGCTTGCCGATCAGCTGTTCGAAGGAGAGCGATGGCTTGACGAACACCGAATGGACTCCCAGCCGCACCAGCTGGGCGAGGATATCCTTCGTGATGGAACGGGTGACCACGATGATGGGAAGCAGGCGAAACACGTGGCGGCTGCGCAGATACTTGATGAACTGGAGGCCGTCCACGCCGGAAAGCTGGGTTTCCAGGATGCAGATTGTCGGTTTCCGTCTTGTGGCGATTTCCAGGGCCGAGGGGGATGTGCCCGCTTCCATCACCTGGAATCCGTAGTTGCGCAGCGATTCCCCCAGGGACGAGCGGAAATGCTCGTCGTCGTCGACGAGAAGGATCCGGGCTTCCGGGACGTCGAACCTCACCGCGCACCTATTCCGCGGACCGTCGATCGACGACGGCCCTCAGGAACAACGCGAGATCGGATCCCGTATCGTCGGCGGAAACGAGCGTCGCCTCCACGGGGCACGCACCACCCCGAGCCAGGATGGTCGACTGGATGCGGTGGAATCCGGAATTCAGCCCACGGTGCACGGCCTCCAGGAAGGATCCCCCGATGGAATCCGGAGGTTCGAGGATCCGCAGGTTCTCTCCCACGATTCCCGGGAGCTCCCGCCCCAGCAGATGCGCCATGGCATCGTTGGCCTCCAGGATCCGCCCCTTCCCGTCCAGGCGCAGGTAGGGATCCGGGTGTAGATCGAGGATCCTGCGGTGGACCTTCGAACGGGACAGGTCGGCTTGGTGGTCCTGCAGGATGCGCGAGACGTCCATGACCACTCCGATGAAGACCTGGCCTTCCGACGAGACGCGATCCATCCCTTCGCGCCCCATCGCACGCAGGATCCGGCCCGTCTGCCCGGAACGTCCCAGGCGGAATTCCACGCATCGGTCTCCTCCGAGGGTGGCGACCGGATCCGAGAACAACTCCTTCACCCGACGAAGATCCTTCGCATCGACCGCCTGTTCGAGGATCTCGGCGATGGACAGGTTGGCGGACCGATCGGCACAGAACAGTCCGAACAGTTCGTCGGACCATTCCACCTCCCCCGTGGAATGCTTGCTGGTCCAGGTGCCCATCCTGGCGATGCGCTCCCCTTCCCGCATGGCACCCTCGGACCAGCGCAGCCGACGTTCCAGGTCCGCCACCCGCAGATGCGTGGACAACCGCGCGAGCACCTCCACCAGCTGGAAGGGTTTGATCACGTAGTCGCACGCCCCCAGTTCGAACCCTTTGCTCTTGGAATCCGGCTCGTCCAGGGCGGACAGGAGCAGGACGGGGATGTGCGCCGTGGCCTTGTCCGACTTGAGTTCGGCCAGGACCTCGTAGCCGTCCATGCCGGGCATCATGATGTCGAGGAGGATCACGTCGGGAGGAGATCGACGGGCCGATTCCAACGCGTCGGCCCCGTTGGTCGCCACCGACACGCAATAGCCCGATCCCGACAGGACCTCGTTGAGCAGAACCAGATTGGCATTGGTGTCGTCCACGACGAGGACGCGGTCGTGGCGTTGCCTGAGGTTCATGGCGCGGCTCCTTCCGCGAGACTCTCCCGAGGATGCCAGTCCTGGTTGCGCGACCTGCGCGGTTCCATCGTCGAGGCCACCGCCGGGGCCTTTTCGAGAGTGCGGATCGTGGTCTGGAACGAAATCGCGCGCATGGGCTGAGGACAGTATCGCACTCCTGGGCCGCGGAATCCAGCGCAAGGGGAGGGCTCCGCCTCCTCGAGCGCCCCGGATCCCAGGGGATCCACCACCGGGGTCATCGGTCGTACTCCACCTGGATCTGGGCGGCAGGCAGCAGCAGTTGACCCGCGTCCGTCTTGACCAAATCGCCCTTGTCATCGAACTGTTCCAGCTTTCTGGGCATGTAGGCGTCCCGGAACACCCCCCGTCTCCGGCGCGTTCGATGTCCACCGACGAGGATTGGTCGTAGAAACTGGGCGCAAGGCGCCGTACGCTCAGGAGACCGGAGCACTCTGCAGATCCACAGCGAACCAGAATTCCGATCCACCACCCTCCTCGCTCTCCACTCCGATGCTCCCCCCCATCAGTTCCACCAGCTGGCGTGTGATCGCCAAGCCAAGACCCGTGCCTCCGAACTTCCGCGTGGTGGATCCGTCCAACTGGGTGAACTGCTGGAACAGGCCGTTCAGCTTCGCCTGGGGGATTCCGATTCCTGTGTCGTGTACGCGCACCCTCAGCCTGGTGCGATCCCCTTCCCGGAATTCGGAGAGCACATGGATGGAGACGCACCCTTGGGAGGTGAACTTGATGGCGTTCCCCGCGAGGTTCAGCAGGATCTGGCGGAGTCGTCCCGGATCGCCCAGGAAGACTCCCTGGACGTCGAGAGCCACCATGCTGACGAACCGGAGCCCTTTCGCCTTCGCGACCGGATCCAGGATCCTCGCGACGTCGTCCAGGACGGATCGGATCTCGAAGGGAATCGACTCGAGTTCGAGCTTGCCCGCCTCGATCTTGGAGAAGTCGAGGATGTCGTTGACCAAGGCCAGCAACGCCTCCCCGCTGGATCGCAGGGACCTCACGTAGCGCATCTGCTCCGGATCCAGGCGGGTGTCCATCAGGAGCTCGCTCATCCCGATCACGCCGTTGAGGGGAGTGCGGATCTCGTGGCTCATGTTGGCCAGGAATTCGGACTTCGCCATGTTGGCGGAACGGGCCTGGGCGGCCAGCGATCGGGCTTTCCTCGTCTGCTCCTCCAACTGGGAATTGCGGCCGCGCAGCGCCTCGGCCATGGTCGAGGTCGAGTAGTCGTAGATGCTGGAAAGCAGGAGGGAGAACAGGTAGATGGCCGCCAACCGCAGGAGGATTTCGGACCCCGCCAAACCGGGAAACCATCCCCAACGATGGTGGGACGCCACGAACACCGAGCAGACGATCGCGACCAGGATGGAAACGACCACGCCGCGACGCCACCCCAGGAAGAACGCAGCGCAAAGTGGCACGAGGAGGATCCACAACGCCCCGGTTCTCGCGATTCCCCCGGTGGCGAAGAGAAAGAGGAAGAACCCGGAAGCCAACAGGACCAGCAGGTGGTAGGGAAACAGGGAATTGGGATCGCGCAGCACCGAGGCGATGGCCCCCACGAACAGGATGCTCATCGTGAAGTCCGCCATGGAAAGCACCCGTTCGTGCTGCCTCCACGACTCCATCCCGAAGACCACTCCGAACAGGGCCGCGGACAACGCCACCGTGATGAAGACGAATTGCTTCACCCCGATTCCGAAGGCGCGGAACTCGCCCGCTTCCCATCCGAACCTGGACCGGACGGCAGAGGGATCCCCCTGGAGCGCCGGAGCTTCGTCCGCGATCGCCTGCCTTCGTGCTTCGCCCGTCATCGCCCCTTCCCGGTCGGAACCATCCCCACTCGACCATCTTGGCTGGAGCGGCGGACGTCGTTCCAGTAAACACTTCGACATCGGGCCCGTGCAACACCCTTCCCGCCTGGAGACACCCCGATGCAACTTTGGGCAGGCACCCTTCACGCACTCTCGACATGGAGAACCCACACCGATGAAGAACCTCCCGCTTGTCTCCGTTCTTGC
>DAOPYN010000011.1:70587-88437 GCA_035352895.1 Fibrobacteria bacterium
CTTGCCCGTTTCCGCGGATTCCGCATCGAGGGCATCCCTGGAGTGGCGATGCCCGGAACGGATCGCCGCATCGAGTTCTACGGGAATTCCATCACCTGCGGATACGGCATCCTGGATTCGGTTGCGAGCCACTCCTTCAAGGTGCAGACGGAACACGAAGGCCTGACCTACGCGGCCCAGGCCGCCGACTCCGTGGGAGCCGAACGCCATACCATCTGCTGGTCGGGACGTTGAGTGGTCCAGAACTACGGTGGCGACACCAAGTCCCCCACTGTTCCCCAGCTGTACGATCGAAGCTTGGGCGGCGAGGCGAACCCGGCATGGGATTTCACCCGATGGACCCCCCATGTGGTGGTGGTCGATCTGGGCACCAACGACTATTCCACGGCAGGAGCCCAACCCGACTCCGCAAAGTTCTTCCGGACCTATCTGGCCTTCGTGGACAGCCTGCACGCGAAGTATCCCCAAGCGAAGATCGTCCTGGTCGACGGCCCCATGATGTCGGACGGATATCCCGCGGGGCTCAACACCCTCACCAAGCTGCGCAACCACCTGAAGGCCATCGTCGTGGACGCGACAAAGCGCGGGATCCAGGTCACCCATCTCAGCCTGACTCCGCAGGACGACACCCGCGGCTACGGTGCCGACTACCACCCCAATCGCGCCCAGGCGAGACTCAACGGATCCGAACTCGCGGCGCACCTGCGCCAGGTGATGCCGGAATGGAAGGCCGCCTCCACCAACCCCGGATCCACGTCCCCAAGAACCGGGATGGTGTCGGTCGCCATCACCGGATGGGAGCTTCGCAACGATGCGACCACCGAGATCCAGGCATCCCTCCGGGATGCACGCGGATCCCTCGTTTGGACGGCCCATCTGGCCCCCGGCTCCAGGATGTCCCTTCCCGGCTCCCGTTCCATCCGCTGGATGCAGGTGGATGCGGACCAGGAAACCCGAGTCTTCCCCGTCCCGCCGGACCTGCGCTGAACTCCGCGGCATCGGCTAACCTGGAAGCTACCGACGAGGCCTCGGGAACCGAACCGGTTGTGGACTGGCGGATTGGTTTATTCCGCAAAACCCGTTGGACCAGCGACGGTGAGGCTCGAGGAGGTTGCGCCCGCGCCACCAATCTCCGCGAGAGTCATGGGGGATGTAGACGCAGCGACCTGAAACCGAAGGCGTCCGCGAGAAGGGACGTCGAGGTGTCAGGGAGCAAGTATGCGCCCGCGCCACACATCACGCGACAGCGAGCGGGATGCAGACGACTCGAGCCGAACCAGAAGCCGTCCGTGTTCGGGACGGCGACGGTGAGGCTCGGGGAGTATGCGCCCGCGCAGCCGAGCGGAAATCAGTACCGGTAATGATCGGGCTTGTACGGCCCTTCCTTGGGGATGTCCAGGTACTTGGCCTGGGCGTCCGTGAGGACCTCCAGCTCCACGCCGAGCTTGGCCAGGTGCAGGCGCGCGACCTTCTCGTCGAGCTTCTTGGGCAGGGTGTAGACCTTGCCCTTCTCGTAGGACTTCACGCCGGAGACGGTGGCCTTGCCCTGGGAGGCCAGCCAAAGGTCGATCTGGGCGATGGTCTGGTTGGTGAAGGATGCGCTCATCACGAAGCTGGGGTGGCCGGTGGCGCAGCCCAGGTTCACCAGGCGGCCTTCGGCCAGCACGATGATGGACTTGCCGTCGGGCCAGATCACCTCGTGCACCTGGGGCTTGATCTCCACCCACTTGTGCTTCTTGATCTTCGCGATCTCGATCTCGGAGTCGAAGTGGCCGATGTTGCACACGATGGCGCGGTGCTTCATGGCGTTCATGTGCTCTTCGGTGATCACGAACTCGTTTCCGGTGGTGGTCACGAAGATGTCGCCGCGAGGAGCCGCCTTGGCCATGGTGCTGACTTCGTAGCCTTCCATCGCCGCCTGCAGCGCACAGATGGGGTCGATCTCGGTGATGATCACGCGGGCTCCCTGGCCCTTCATGGCCTGGGCGCAACCCTTGCCCACATCGCCGTATCCGGCCACGACCACGATCTTGCCGGAAAGCATCACGTCCGTCGCGCGCATGATGCCGTCCGGAAGCGAGTGGCGGCAGCCGTAGAGGTTGTCGAACTTGCTCTTGGTGACGGAGTCGTTGACGTTGATGGCGGGGAACAGGAGTTCGCCCTTGGCGGCCATCTGGTAGAGGCGATGCACACCGGTGGTGGTCTCCTCCGAGACGCCCTTGATGTTCTTGGCGCATTCGGCGAAGAAACCGGGGCGCTCCTTGATGGCCTTCTTGACCTGTGCGTACAGGATCCGGCCTTCCTCGTGTCCGGGATCCACGTCCAGGAAGGAAGCGTCCTTCTCGGCGCGCAGACCCAGGTGGACGAACAACGTGAGGTCGCCGCCGTCATCGAGGATCATGTTGGGGGTACCGTTGTCGCTCCACTGCAGGACCTTCCAGGAGTAGTCCCAGTATTCTTCCAGGGATTCGCCCTTGACCGCGAACACGGGGATGCCGTGGTCGGCGATGGCGGAGGCGGCGTGGTCCTGGGTGCTGAAGATGTTGCAGGAGCACCAGCGGATGTCGGCGCCCAGCGCCTGGAGCGTCTCGATGAGCACCGCGGTCTGGATGGTCATGTGGAGCGATCCCGCGATACGAGCGCCCTTGAGGGGCTGGCTTGCCTTGAATTCCTCGCGGGTGGCCACCAGTCCGGGCATTTCCGTTTCGGCGAGATCGATCTCCTTGCGGCCGAAGGCGGCTTGGCCGAGGTCGCGCACGACGTAGTCGGGCTTGCCGTTGGCCACGGGGGCCTTTCCAAAGGTGGTCACGTTGTCGAGCATGGCTTCTCCTGTGCCTGAAGGTGGTTCGGTGCCGAAAGATCGGCGACCCCTCTAATATATCATTTAATCGTGATGCGTTGATGCGTTTTGTACATCCGGTTGGAACCATCCTCTCCCTTCATTGGTTAGCTTCTGGCCTCGATGCCCGACTCGATCGCAAACGGATCCAAGCCCGCGATGGTGGGAGCCGATGGACGCCCCAGTCGTCGTCGCCGCCTTCTGGCGGGTTTGGCGGACGGGATGTTCGTGCTGGCGTGTCTGGTTCCGGGCATCCTCCATCTGGGATGGCAGAAGGCGCTGGATCCACACCACCACCTGTCGTGGATGGATACCTTCGCGCTTTGGGCATGGGACATTCCGCCCTTCGCGATCCGGGCGGCGATGATCCATTTCCGGGGGCAGACCCCCGGGAAATGGTTGGCGGGAATCAAGATCGTGCGGCGCGATGGATCGGCCCTGACTTGGCGTCGCTGGCTGACCCACCGGACCCTGCCCTTCGAATTGGGCAGCTTGGTCCCCATGGTGGGAGGTCTGGTCCCGGTGGTGGATGTCCTGTTCCTGATGGGGAAGGAAAAACGCTGCCTGCACGACATCATCGCCGACACCATGGTGGTCAAGGCTTGAGTTCGTTCGCATCTTGTGTTGCGAGCCCCACCATGATTCCGAACCTTTCTCCCATCGACGGCCGGATGGACCGACTCACGCCGGAAGGGATCACCCTGTCCCTACTGCCCGTGGGCCCCGGCCCCAGATTGTGGGCCTACCTGATCGATCAATGCGTGGTCCTGGGATTGATCATCCTCCTGGCCATGCTCCTGGCCAGCAACGACGCCGGCAACGGCGTCTGGCTGATCAGCATGTTCCTCCTCTGGTGGGGCTACCCGGTCGTCTGGGAGTCTTTCGGCGGGCGGACCCCCGGCAAACGAGCCCTGAAGATCCGCGTGGTCCGCGTGGACGGCCAGCCCATCTCCTGGAAGGAAGCCTTCCTCCGGGGACTGCTCCTGACCGCCGACTTCCTCCCGTTCCTCTTCGCCACCGGCCTTCTGTCCATGCTGTTCGTGCCTGGATTCCGCCGCCTGGGCGACCTTGCGGCGGGAACCCTGGTGATCCAGGACGAGGTGGTGGCCGATCCATCCACCCCGAGGCTCCTGGAGCCGGAATCGTCCCCCGTTCCCCTGCTTCCCCTGGAGCAGAGGGCGCTGATGGACCTCGCGGAGCGATCGGACGACATCTCCCTCGAACGCCTGGAGGAATTGGGCGACATCGCCTCCCCCTACACCGGGCTTCGCGGCAAGGCCTCCGTCCAGCGCCTGCGCGCCATCGCCTCGGGCCTCCTGAAATGAAGCAGCGCACCTTCGAGAAGCTGCACCGGAGCCTCTGGGAGCAATGCGAGGAACTCGTGGAAGGCAACGGATTCGCCGATCCCCTGAAACTTCCCTCGCTGCACCGCAGACTCTGCCACTCCCTTTCCCTGGCGCGCAGCCGCGGATACGCCCCGTCGCTGGTCCAACGCCTGCATCTTCTGGCCAATCGTTCCCATGCCCGGCTCTACGGAACCCCCGGCGAGGCCCCCGCCGTCCTCCGCACCTGGATCTCGTCGGAATTCCCCCGACGGGTGCGCACGATGTGGCCATACCTCGTCGCCTCGTTGGTGGCCTTCCTGGGGCCCGCCCTGGTCGCCGGGATCATCGTGCACATCCATCCGCACCTGTCCGATTCCATCCTGGGACCTGGAGCCACCGACCACCTGAAGTCCATGTTCGCTCCGGGAAGCGAACGGATCGGTCGGGAAGGGACGGAAAACGACGTCCAGATGTTCGGGTTCTACATCTGGAACAACGTGTCCATCCTGTTTCGGACCATGGCCACCGGGGTGTTCCTGGGGATCCCTTCGCTTCTGGCCATCGCCTACAACGGCCTCCACCTGGGAACAGTGTTTTCCGTGATGCGGGACTCCCCCGAGAACCGCGTTCCGTTCTTCACCTTCGTCACCACCCATTCGGCCCTGGAGCTCACCGCGATCGTGGTGGGCGGATCGGCCGCATTCCGGTTGGGATGGGCGGTCCTGCGGTCCGGACGACGCTCCAGGATGGACAGTTTCCGGCAAGCATCGATCCAGTCCCTGCCGGTGATGGGGGGCGCCTCGCTGATGATGCTCGGCGCCGCCTTCCTGGAGGCGTTCTGGTCGGCCAACGCGACCATCGAGCCGGGAGTGCGGGTCGCGGCGGGCATCGTCCTCTGGAGCCTGGTGCTGGCCTACTTCGCCTTGGCGGGGAGGTCCCGTGCGGCTTGAAAACCTGCAGGTGGATCTGCAGCCACGGGCCCCGCGCCAGGCGCTGGACCTGGGGACATGGATCCTCGCGCGGCACTCCAAGCGGGTGTGGGCGGCCTGGCTCGCCGCCTGGCTTCCGCTGGTGGGAATCGCGCTGGCGCTGTGCTTCCTGCCCATCGGCTTGGGCATCGCCTCCTTCTTCCTGTGGTGGGTCCGCCCCCTGCCCGAGCGGGTGGTGATCGCCGTCCTGGCCCACGGCACGTTCGGACAAAGTCTGTCGGTGCGGGAGACGCTCCGGACGGTCCGGGGATCCGGTCTTTCCGGCGTGTTCCGGTTCCTGACGTGGGGACGGCCCCTGGGCGCAGGTCGCTGCCTGTTCCAACCGGTCTGGCAGCTGGAAGGCGCCGACGCCGACCTCGCCAACCGCCGCTCGAACCACCTGGGACTGGATGGAGCATCGCGGTCCGCGTTCGTCTGGGGCATCGCCTGCGCGCATTTCGAGTTCGTGCTCGCCATGGGAGTCCTCGCCTTCATTGGACTTTTCCTGCCCAACCAGGATGTCGTCGATCCGTTCGCCCTGGTGAAGCTGTTCTTCGAGCAGGACGAACTCTCCACCGCCATGGCCCTCGTGAACGTCGGAGCCTACGGCCTGGCCGCAGGGATCGTGGCGCCGTTCTACGTGGCCGGAGGTTTCAGCCTGTACCTGTCGCGTCGGTCCCAACTGGAGGCATGGGACATCGAACTGGTCCTGCGACGGCTGGTCGGGCGCCTGGGGAAGCTCGCCACGGCCCTGGCGCTGGCCCTGATCCTGCTCCCCGCGACCGCCCAGGCGGCCGACTGTCCCGATTCGCTCCTGGCCAAGGTGGAGCGCCCCCGCCACACGCGATCCCCCTTTCCCGACGACAGTCTGGTGCAGCGTCGCGTGGATTCGCTCTTCTCCCTCGAAAGCCACCGGACCTGGACCTGCGAAACACGTTGGGTGGCCAAGAAACAGGATGAACCCCAGGTCGACCGCACCCGCCTGGAATTCCTCGACAGCTTCGGCAAGTTCATGGTGGCCGCCGCTCCCGTCATCAAATGGATCTTCATCGTGGGATTCGTGGGGTGGCTCCTGTGGCTCCTGTGGACGCACCGCGACCTGGTCTCCGAGATGTCGACGGAATCCGACCACACCGCCACCGCCCCTCCGACCATCCTGACGCCCCCCAAGGAACCGCCCCTCCCACCGGACGCGGCGGCGGCGGCGCTGGACCATTGGTCCCGGGGAGAACGCCGGATGGCGCTTTCCATCCTCTACCGCGCCACCGTCCAGATCCTGGAGGACCGGCACGGCCTCGTCCTGGCGAAGGGATCCACCGAAGGACAGTGTCTTCGCGCGCTGTCCCGCCGCACCGGACCGGTCAAGGATGCTGCCGAACCCGTGGTCCGCGCCTGGACCGCCGCTGCCTGGGCCGACCGCTGGCCCGACGACGAATCGTTCCGCAACCTGGTCTCGAACTGGCGATCCCACCTGGGAGGACGGCTGTGAACCTGTCCCAGCAACGGATCCTGGTCTTCCTGGGCATCGCGGCGGTGCTGGCCATCGGCGGCTGGTGGTTCGCCACGCGGCAGCGCCAGGTGGTCCTGGAAAACCAACTGCCCAAATCCCTCGCATCGGACCCTTGGGCCGCTTCCAGGGATTTCCTCGAGTCCATGGGGCTGGAGACGGACGAATCGACGCGATTGGACGACATCCTGAGCAAGGCCGACGACCACGACGTGGTGATCCTGGACCTGCAGGGGCCTCCCCCCGACCAGATCCAGATCTCGGGACTTGGATACTGGATCCAGAGAGGTGGAAGGCTGATCGTGGAGGCCGACGCGGGCGAACTCCTGGAAGGCTGCGTCCTCCCGGCGTGGGGAGTGCGTCGGGGCACCTCGCACGAGCCATCGGATGACGAATCCTGTCCAGAATCGCTGCGGAACGCGTGGACGGATGCTTCCCAACGGAGGCAATCGGAATCCACCCGACCTCCGGAGGAGGACGATACCGACGCGCTGGAAGGGGGACTGGCCATCCGTTCGGAAGTGGACTCGGAAGGATCTGGCGTGGACGAGTCCGTCGCCGATGTGGACACGGTGGACATGGAGGCGGATTCCGACTCCGAACTCGACGTGCCATCGAGCCTTCCCGGCGAAGGTTTCGCCTGGCGCACCGTCCACAGGGATCTGCAGGACACGACCGACGCCTGGGACTCGCTCCATCGATTCGACACCGTTTCCGGTGGACCCACCTATCGCCTGGGAGTGCCGGTGTTCGATTCCCTCTCGTGGTCGCGCCACCGCCCCCGCAACAGCTTCGCCGACCCCGGTGGATTCGCCCTGATCGGGAGTCTCGGGAAAGGAAGCCTCGTGGTGGTGTCCGACCTGTCTCCGTTCCAGCGCACCCGCTTGGAGGATTGGGACCATGCCTCGGTGCTGTGGAGGCTGGTCGGTCCCGGCCAGGAACCCCGCACGGCCTGGATCGCCAAGCGCGCCCGACTGGAAGGTTGGCTTTCCATGCTGGCCGGACGGATTCCCTTGGCTCTGGGACTGGGGGCGTTTACGCTCCTTCTGGGGATGTGGACGGCCGCATCGCGCTTCGGACCCGTCCTGGTCGCACCCCGCGAGGAGAAGACGGGAATCGTCGACCATGCCGAGGGCGCCGGGCGTTGGCTGTGGCAGTTCCACGGCGGCAGGCTCAAGCTCCTCGCGGCCCTGAGGGAATCCGCGCGCCGCAAGCAGCTGCGGACCCATCCGGAACTGGTGGGCGCGGATCCCCGGACCCTGGGCAAGGCGCTGGAAGCCGAAGGCCTCGGCACCGCCGCCGCGCTGGATGAGGCGTTCTCCTCTCCCGAAGACACATCCCCCAAGCACTTCCTTTCCGTCGCGAAAACGCTCTGGTCCCTGCGGAGGAACCGATGACAGATTCCGTTAACCCCAATTCCCTGGAAACCGCCTCTGCCCTGCGCCACGAGATCGGCAAGGCCGTCGTCGGCCAGACGGAGGTCGTCGACCACGTGCTGGCGAGTCTCCTCGCGGGAGGCCACGTGCTCCTGGAGGGCGTCCCCGGACTGGGCAAGACCCTCCTGGTGCGCGCCCTGGCCAAGGCCTTCGGCGGGGAATTCTCCCGTATCCAGTTCACCCCCGACCTGATGCCCGCCGACGTCTCCGGCCACGCCATCTTCGATCCCCGCACGCAGTCGTTCTCCACCCGCAAGGGGCCGGTGTTCGCGAACCTGATCCTGGCCGACGAGATCAACCGGGCGCCCGCCAAGACCCAATCGGCCCTGCTGGAGGCCATGCAGGAACGGCAGGCGACCATCGAAGGCGTCTCGCATCCCCTTCCTTCCCCCTTCATGGTGATGGCCACCCAGAACCCCGTGGAGCAGGAAGGAACCTACCCCCTCCCGGAAGCCCAGTTGGATCGTTTCCTGGCCAAGATCGAGATCGACTACCCGGCCGCGGACGAGGAGGCGGAACTGGTGCGGATGGTCACGGAAAACCGGGTCGGGGACGTTCTCGAGGTGGACCAGGTCCGCACCGTGCTTTCCCCCGATGGGCTCGTTTCGCTGCAACAGGAGGTTTCCCGCATCCGGGTGGAGCCCCAACTGGCCGACTACGCGGTGCGACTGACCCGTGCGACCCGCGACTGGCCGGGCATCGCCATGGGGGCCGGGCCGCGCGGAGGCATCGCGCTGGTGCGCTTCTCCAGGGCCCTGGCCGCGCTGGAGGGACGCGACTTCGCCACTCCCGACGACGTGCGACGCGCGGTGCTTCCGGTGCTGCGCCACCGGGTGGCGACCTCCCCGGAATCCGACCTGGACGGACTCTCCGCCGACCGTCTGCTTGCCGGACTCGTGGACCAGACACCGGCCCCCCGGAAATGATCCCAGGCCACCGTCTCCTGTGGGGGCTTGCGATCTGGGTGGCGATCGGGGGGGTCCTGGAATGGACCAGCTTCCACGCCGAACCCTGGCGCTGGGCCAGTTTGGCCGTCCTTCTGTGGATCCTGCAGGACTTCCTGCGAGCCCACCGGAACCCGCGGCTGGAGATGGAGCGGATCCAGACCGCGGGATGGATCCACGGCAGGGAATCGGAAGTGGTGGTGAAGGTGTTCCATCGCGAGGGAAGGCCCGTCCATCTGGAGGTGTTCGACCACCACCCGCCGCACTGGGAGATGCAGGGGCATCCCGCCAAGGGGCATCTGCGCGAAGGACAGGCATTGTCATCCACGGAGCGTCTGCGCCCCCCCTTGCGCGGCGACCACGAATTCGCGGGCGTGGAGGTCCTGGTCGATTCCCCCTCCCGCCTCTGGCGGCGACGCCTGATGCTCGGGAAGCCGGAATCCGTACGGGTGTTCCCGGAACTCGCGCTCCTGCGCGGGAGCCATCTGCCGGATTCCGCCTCGCGCATCCAGCGTTCCGGAGTCCACCGCAAGCGACGTCGGGGCGAAGGCACGGAATTCCACCAACTGCGCGAATACCGCCAGGGCGACCCTCTTCGAGGCATCGATTGGAAGGCCACCGCCCGCCAGGGCCGGCCCATCTCCAGGGAATACCAGGAGGAACGCGACCAGCAGGTGATCATCCTCCTGGACGCGGGTCGACGCATGGTGCGTCGCGACGGAGACAAGTCCCACTTCGACCACTGCCTGGAGGCGGCCATGCGATTGGCCTGGACGGGCATCCAGGAAGGCGACGCGGTGGGGCTCCTGTGCTTTTCCGATCGCGTCCGGCGATTCATCCCCCCCACCAAGGGACGAGCGGGACTGGACCGGCTCCTGGAGGGGACCTACGACCTCCAACCCGATTCCTCGCCTCCGGACTTCCTGGTGGCCACGGAGGAACTCCGGTCGCGGGTGCGACGACGCGCCCTGGTGGTGCTCCTCACCCTCCTGGAAGAAGAAGACTCCAGCACCCTCCATGCCGCGCTCTCCCTGGTGCGCACCCGCCACCTGGTCCTGTGCGCATCGCTGCGGGAGACCGCGCTGGATCTGGCCTTGGAAGAGGAACCGAAGGATTTCCCCTCCGCCCGGACCCAGGCATCCCTCCTGAACATGGTGGAAGAGAGGAGGGAGTCCATCCGGCGCCTGGGGCTGCCTTCGCGGTTGTTGCTGGAGGCATCGCCGTCCAATCTCCACGAACACCTGGTGGCCAGATACCTCGCCATCAAGGGGTCCGGAAGACTCTAGCGCACCTCCCGAGGCATTCCCTCCGGACCCGTCCTCCGGATCCGGTCCATCGGACCACGCATCCACCGCGCGAAGGATCCGCTCCTGGCTACTCCCTCGCGCGAACGCGACCATCCGGGTCGCGGGAGATCTCGACCAGACAGAATTCGCCCACGACGACCCTTCTCCGGAACGCGATCACCGTGTCCAAGGATGGCCCCGTCACGCGCGCCCGCAACAGGAGTTCCCCCGCCGCCGGCAACTCCAACACCTCGGAGAACTGTCCGGAATCCACGGGTGGATCGAATTCGTGGACCCAACCCGGCCGCAGGGAATCCCCCAGCCGAAGATCGATCACCTTCCCTCCGCCGGTCCGGTTGCGCACCTGCAGACGGGGATCCCCACCGTACAGATCGACCAGGCAGCCATCCAGGATGGCAACGGAAACCAAGGCGATGGCAAGGGAGGCGATCTTCAATGGACAACCTCCGCCGGAGGTGGACGTCTTCCGGGTGCGTACCAGGTTTGGCCATCCTCCCACGTCATCTGGAAACGCATGGACCAGACCAAGGCTCCGCGCAATCCATGGATGGCGAATTCGTCCGGGTCGTTGACGGAGAAGGTGAACACCGGCATACGCAGTCGGAGCCCGGGAAACCAGCTCCCCGAGCGCCGCCCCCCGGTGAAATCGATGCCCACCAATCCTTGGGGGTCGATGTTCGTGGTCACCTGCCCGAAGTGGAATCCATCGCTGCCCGCGTCGATGCGCAGTCCCACCCGATCATCCAAGACCGGAAACCGGAGATCGCCCGCCAAGGCATCCTCGGACGACCAGGGATTCGCATCCGCCCTCTCCCACCCCAAGGACCCCTCCACTTGGGGCCAGAACCACGCCTTCTGGAGGCGCATGGGGGCCGGATCGGTCAGGTAGGCCGCGCGCAAGGACACCAATCCATCCAGATCCACCATGGAACGGGCGCCCAGCCGTTTCCACCGGAGGAGTCCCCAGAAATCGGTGGTGCCGTCCGCCTCGCGCGCTCCGGAAATTCCCCGCCACCACGTGGGCGAAACATGATGCAACCCCACCATTCCCGAAAGCCCCCACGTCACGGAGGACCCCGCGAGCCCTGCGGACCAGGAATAGGTCTGGCGTCGCAGATCGGGTGGAGACACCAGGTAGAGATCCGAAGTCCATCCTCCGGTTTCGATCGAGCCCTCCAACCCCAGGCGGGAATCCGCGGAGGAATCCGGTCCCATCAACACCGCGACGACCCGCCGAAGCTGGGTGAATCCTTCCAGTCGACCGAGTGAGGGATGTTGGATCGCGTCGTCCGGAGTCAGGCTCTGGATCTGCGCCACATCCAGATACCCCATGGACCGGGGATGCAGCGCCCGATGCATCTCGGAGACTTCCTGATTCCAGGCGGACAACGAGACCTGCGAGGTCGCCAGGAGACTGGACATCAGGATGGTCAGCATCGATGCACCATGTAGAAATCCGACCGGCAGGTCCTCTAGGACTTTCCGGGGATACGGCGAATGGCTATTTTTGGACGCTCTGGTCCATATATCATTCGATACCGAGATGGAGGGCAAGTCATGGGCGTGATCAACTTCGGGGAAAACTGGCGCTCGTTGAAGCTACCCCAGGACGTGGTCGACCTCTTCGGTCGTTGCCGCGGGATCGTCGTCGCCGAAAAGCGCGAGGATCTCCTGGATTGGGCCTTGGGTCGCGAAATCAACACGACGGACTGGTCGGACAACAATCGCAGCGACCAGGGAACCTACCAGGTCGCCTACGAGGTGCCCGGCAGCGGTCGGATGATCGAAGCCCACGTGGTCAAGGCGATCAACGGCGTTTCCGTGAACTACCCGGACCAGGCCATGCGCCGCCGCGATCCCGACGCGATGGTGATCGCCGATACCGACCCCACCGACAAGCCGACCTACCAGTCCCGCTTCGGCAAGCCCTTCGACAGCGTCCGCCAGGAGACGCTCGACTGGCTGGCCCAGCGCGAACTCGTCGTGCTTCCCTTCTATTCCGGACCCGACGAGCTCGGCTACGGCTCGCTTCTGATCTGCCCCCGCAATGCAGGGTTCTTCGCCGGCATGCTCGCCGACCTCCAGGGATTCATTCCCGGCCACCAGGTCCCCGACGACTTCACGGTCAAGGGAGCGATCGTGTTCGTGGCTCCCCCCTTCCGCCACACCCACTTCGGCGGCAAGCAGGTGGTGGTGCACAACCGCAAGGCCGACTACCAGGAAATCTTCTCCTACAACCTGTACCCGGGTCCCTCGGCCAAGAAGGGCATCTACTCCACCCTCATCGACAAGGGCGAGAAGGAAGGCTGGGTGACCAACCACTGCTCGGCCGTCCTGGTGGAGACCCCCTACGACAACATCGTGACCTTCATGCACGAAGGTGCATCCGGCGGCGGCAAGTCGGAGATGCTCGAACACATCCACCGCCAGCCCGACGGCCGCCTGCTTCTGGGAGTGCACACCCAGACCGGCGAGAAGCGCTACCTCACTCTACCCACCGCCTGCAAGCTGTACCCGGCCATGGACGACATGGGTGCCGCGCACTCCGCCTACAACCAGGGCAAGACCCGTCTGCACGTGGCCGATGCCGAGGCCGGATGGTTCATCCGCTCCGACATGATCACCCACTACGGGACGGATCCCCATCTGGAAGAGATGTGCATCAATTCCAAGATCCCGCTCCTGTACCTGAACCACTACGTGGCTCCGGGCGGCATGTGCCTTCTGTGGGAACACACCGAGGACGCTCCGGGCAAGCGTTGCCCCAATCCTCGCGTGATCGTCCCGCGCGAGATGATGCAAGGCATCCACACCGGTCCGGTGGAGGTGAACGTCCGTTCCTTCGGCGTGCGTTGCCCTCCCAACTCCAAGCAGAGTCCCACCTACGGCATCATGGGCCTGTTCCACATCATCCCGCCGTCCCTGGCCTGGCTCTGGCGTCTGGTGGCTCCTCGCGGCCACGCCAACCCGTCCATCGTGGACTTGACGGGTGGAATGGGATCGGAAGGCGTGGGTTCCTACTGGCCCTTCTGCACCGGACGCCGGGTGGATCAGGCCAATCTCCTGTTGGAGCAGATCCGCAGCACTCCCGACACGCGCAACATCCTGATCCCCAACCAGCACGTCGGTGCCTGGAAGATCGGGTTCATGAGCTCCTGGCTCACGCGCGAGTACTTGGCACGCCGCGGAGGCGCCCGCTTCCGTCCCGACCAGCTCGTGCCTGCGCGCAGCCCGCTCCTGGGCTCCGTGCCCTGGCACATGCAGATCGAAGGCACCATGATCCCCCGCTGGTTCCTCCAGCCGGAGACCCAACCCGAAGTGGGCGAGGATACCTACGACAAGGGCGCCGAGATCCTGCTGGCCTTCTTCCGCAAGGAACTGCCGCAGTTCAACACTCCGGATCTCGACCCGCTGGGCAAGGAGATCATCCAGTGTTGCCTGGACAACGGAACGCACGAGGACTACTTGAATCTGATGCCCGCCTGAGCGGATCGATTCCGATTCCAACCGAGCCCACCTTCTCCTTCGCGGGAGGGTGGGCTTTTCTTATTCTTGGATCGGTTCGCCTTTCCCTTCCAGCCCCCTATCCAAGGTCTCCCGTGAATTCCGACAACCCTTACCAGTTTTCCTCCGCCGAAATTGAACCAAACCTTTCCGTCGATCCGGATCTCCAGGAAATGGCCGATCTGTTCCCCCGTTTGGGAGCGGCCATCGTCGACGGCCTGTTCCTCGGAATCCCCGCGGGCGTCATCGTGGGCATTTCCGCATTCAGCGCGAAGGGAAGCGGCGACGACGGTCTGATGCTGGCCATGCTGCCCGCCGCGGCCTGGATCCTGGTGGGAATGGTGATCCAAGCCTTCCTGGTCGCTTCCCATTCGGCCACCATGGGAAAGAAATTCGTGGGAATCAAGATGGCGAGGATGGACGGTTCCCCCGTCTCCTGGGCCCGGTGGCTGTTCCTCCGGCAAGGTGTCGTGGGTTTGATCGGACAGATTCCCTTTGCCGGAGGATTGTTCACGCTCGTCGACACACTCATGATCTTCAGTGCGGAACGCCGTTGCATCCACGACCTGATCGCCGACACCAAGGTCGTCAAGGCCTGACCCCACCGAACGCCATCCCACCGGAGCCCGACGCATGTCCGACAACCCCTACCAGTTCTCGACCGCAGAAATCGTCCCCAAGGATCCCGACTCCGAGGAGTTGGAGATGGCCGAGCGGATCGACCGGCTCCTGGCCAATCTCCTCGATGGCGTCCTGGTCATGGTCCCCACCATGCTGATGATCGGGGCCATGGTCCTGGCCATCCTGGGCAGCGAGAAGGACGTCTCCTCGTTCTACACGATCGCCGCGGTCCTCGGTCTGGTCAGCCTCATCCTCTTCGCCATGCTTCTCTACTACCAGCTCGGCATGTTCGCGGAATCCGGCCAGACCTGGGGACGTCGCAAGATGTCCATCAAGATCGTGCGCACCGACGGTTCGAGGGTTTCCGTGGGTAGGCTGATCGTCTACCGGAACCTGGCCATCCAAGCCTTGGGCATGATCCCCTTCGTCGGCAGCGTGGTGCCGCTGGTGGACATCCTCATGATCTTCCGCGACAACCGTCTGTGCCTGCACGACCAGATCGCCGACACCAAGGTCGTCAAAGCCTGACCCTCGATCAGAAGGCCTGTCCGAAATCCACGTACAGGCCGCTTCCGTAGAACGACCAGCCGTAATCGGCACGCAGGACCGCCTTGCCTCCGGCCAAGGGAAGGCGCATGCCGACACCACCTGCGGCATTGGGCTCCTCGCTCCAGACCCGGTCGTGCTCCCCGGCGCGCCCCCCTTCCAGGAACACGGCCGGCTGTATCGGGAACTTCCACAGCCGCGGGCCGTTCCATCGTCCTTCCGCACCGATGCACTGGACCGCTTGCCCCCGCAGTCGGCGGTCCGGGAGGCCCCGCAGGATCTTCTTGTATCCCAACGCGGGGACCCGCCACAACGGAACGCCCCCCCAAGCCTCCTCGTGGTGGAAGCGGCCGACTCCCGTCAGGGATCCGACGGACCTGGTCAAGGATCCGTCCGCAGACAGGTTCTGCCAGCGAAAGTCGCCGGAGGGCAGGCCGCGGTTTGCGGATACCTTCGCGAACCATCCTGCCCGAGGATTCTCGGGCAGATCCCGTCCTTCGTACATGAGGTCCAGACCCAGGTTGTTTTCCATGCCTCCCTCCTGGCCCGTCCAGGAAAAGGCTCGGAAAGCCCCTGCGTCCGAGACGCGGACACGGCGGTCTTCCACCAGGAGTCTGGCTCCGGCCAACCACCCATTCCCCAGCCAACGCCCCAGGGAAACCTCCCCTCCCAAGTATTCCGGGGTATATCGAGTTTCCATGTCGTCCGCGGGGGGATTCCCCAGGCCGAACCACTTGGAGGAGAACTCCCCCACCTCGACGAAAACCCCCATCCTCCAGGTGCCCCACAGGGAATCGCGAAGGAATTCCGCATCCGCGTTCCATTGCGAACGGACCGTGCCGTAGGCGGTGAGGTCGGCGAAGCCGGGCTTGTCCAGGGGATCCTGCCAACGGAGTTTGGCGCCGCCACCCGGCCCGGTCTCGGGCGTGGTGAACAGGACGGGAATGGGAAGGAACTTGCCTCCCGCACCCGCCATGGCCAAGGAACCGGAGAAGAGCGCGATGGCCAAACTTCGATGCATATCCGTCCCAGTGTAGCTACAGAATCCTCGATCCATCCACCATCCGCTCGCCTCAGCCTCCCCAGGATCGATCAACGTGGCTCCAGGAACAAGACCTCGCCCCACCCCACTCCGCCCTGCAAGATCCATCCCTCGGCGATCCTCGCCACCGGACGCAACGGAACGCGCCGTCCTCCCGCGGTCCGGGCCCAGTGCCCATGCGGATCGGTCGTCCGCACCACGAACACCGAGGGCCCCCTGCGGATCGGGCTCCGATCGACCGGGTTGCGGACCACGGAGGACGATTGGCGGACGGTCCACCGCAGCGTGTCGCGCGGGATCAGGTCGGGGTTGCGGATGAAAGGCGACGTCCCTTCCAGGACAGCCTCCAGCATCCCATCGCCCGGGAGGGTGGCAACATCCAACGTTTCCCGCACTCCGTTAAGCCAAGCCCCGTTGAACCGCCAGCGCAGCGAAACCGGTACGGTGTCTCCGGGAACGCGGCGCACCACCACCTTGCCGCCCGACAGCCGCCCCGCAGCAGGGAAAACGGTGTCCAGGCTCACCCTATGACCGGAATACCCCCCCATGAATGACAGAAATCGCCAAGTCAAGGCCTCTCTGCAGATCGCGCAATAATGCGCCCGGCTCACGCGCATCCGGCACGTCAAGGTCGGCCGATAGCGCCCCACGGATTGGTAGTCGGCCCCTTCGAAAACTCCGATCCGATCCGCATACGCGGCGGTCGCAGGAGTGGGAATGGGCACGGAATCATCCAGCCACGCCTTCCAGGGAATCGAGTCGCGGGAAAGATTCCGCCAGACATTGAAGACTGGATGCATCTGGGATCCACCGGCATCCCAGGTCGTGGACGTCCGCTTGTCGTTGTATGCGTACTCGTCGGAGAGGAATGCTAAGGCATGTCCCAGTTCATGGAGCATGACATTTGGGTTCCCTCGTGAAGCTGCCGCCCAACGAAACTGGAATGCTACCCCGCCGGAGTAGTCGGAATTCATCAACAGGACACCTGGGTTGTCGCCGGTGAAGTCTTGCCCCCTGCCACTGCAGCTGTAGCTGGAATCCGATCCGGATTGGTAGAAGACGACATCCGGCCAGCTGAGCAATCCGGTCCTGGGGTCGACATAGATGCCAGCGAACGTGCTATCCGATGGTGCGGAGGGAAGGTCCTGTTTCGACGATGGAGTCCATGCGCGGTAGAACGTGAAATGCTCCCGATACTCCCGATACGGCGTGGTGTTCAACAAGGTGTCGATCGCTTCTTCCACATCGGCCTCGTATCTCGCCTTGTCTGCCTGCGTATACCCCACCGCATAGAAGATCAAGGGGATGCGATCCCCTCCTTCCTTGCCTTCCACCAGGCTGCAATCGAAAGCCGCGAAAACTTGGCTGGACAGGGCAAGCATCGCCAAGGCAGCCAGGATTCTGAACGCCAGACTCATGGAACCGGATTCTCCCTTCGGTCTGGAGTGGAACGGACGGACTCGTCGCCACCGGAAAAAACCCCTCCGGTGCATCGCTGCCCGGAGGGGTCCCGCAGCGTTCGAGGATGAAGCTGCGTGCGAATGGGCCCTGCGGGTCGAACCATGCCTGGAATCTATCCGACCCTCACCCCGCTCGGAGGTTCGACGATGTGCTTTCGTTGGGACAACTTGTCCATCCCCCCCCTTGCAAGGAATCAGGGGGAGATCCCCGCGGACTCCCCGCGAACATCCGAGGGTTCCAGAAACAGCACATCGCCAAGGCCTGTTCCACCTTCGAGGATCCACCCCTCGGCGACCCTCGCCACCGGACGCAACGGAACGCGCCGTCCTCCCGCGGTCCGGGCCCAGTGC
>DAOPYN010000012.1:0-86228 GCA_035352895.1 Fibrobacteria bacterium
GCGAGACTGGCCGCTTTCAGCCGCGATGGGTGGCCGCTTTCGCCGTTTTGCGCATCTTGGATCGACTTGACCGTTTCGCCTCGCAAGGTCATGAATGGGGCGCGTGTTTCATTGGCTTTCACTGACACCGAGGGAGAGTCGTTTCCTTTGGTTACATCCTGGAGTAGTTTGAAGGCTGTGGCGGTTGAGTTCGACCCACTGGAGAAGATCAGGTCTTGAACGATCCAGCGAAGAAGTGAGTGCCTGAGAGCTGTTCCTTCTCCTGTGGCCATCGGAGAAACTGGTGGAATCCGTCCGTTGGGATATTGGCTTCTGCTTAGGTTTCTCCCGAACGCGTGGAATGTGCTGCAGGTGACCCTCTCGATTCCGGGGATTTCGCGGAGACGTTCCGTGCATCGCTCTTTGATCTCTTTGGCGGCGTCGCTGTTGAAGGCAAGGACCACGATTTCTTCGGGTTTGACCCAACCTTTTTTCAGCAGGTAACCGACCTTGGCGGTGATGGTAGAGCTTTTCCCGCTGCCAGCCGCTGCAACAAGTAGCTGTCGGTCATCGGCGACTACGCACGCTTCGCGCTGCTCCAGAGTAAGCGGCATTTTTTCGACCGTGTCGAAATACTCTTTGAAGGAGACTAGCTCTAGCTCAATTCGACTGCGGATAAGCTGGTTCCGAGCGTCTCCAGGCTTCTCTATGGCTTCCCAAAGGCTTCGTACTTGGTCAAGAGGGAGGCTTTTTTCCAGGAGTTTGGAGGCGAAAGGGGAGCGGAGCGCAGGAATCGAGTTTCCAAGGCCGGAAACGGTTCTGGTCCAAGCCCCTTCGAGGGTTTTCAATGAGGGGTAGGTCCCAGCAATCGATGCTTCGGAATGTCGGAAGCAACGACCAGCAAGGTCTTCCAGTTGGATGCGAAGCGCTTCGATCACCGGTGCCGTTTCGCCACGCACGACCGTGTGACCTCCAGATCGGGTTACGATGTGGATGAAGGGAAACCCGAGAAACCCGCCCTGAGTGATGGACTCGATATCTGCGATGGGAATGACTTTCCAGATGTCCGAGCCAGCAGAGAGGAGGAGTTCATGGTCGTTGGTTCGGATTTGGGTGCGGAACAGCCGTTGGACCGATTTCATCTATGGGCGTTCGGGAGCCTCGACCCTGGTCGGGGACAAGCGTTTGATCGGATTTGTGGCTACCGTCACGCGGGCGCTGGGCAGACATGGAGGCAAGAATCTAGCCTCTATCTAGGGGGGATGGGATGAGATGGCTGAGGTGGTGTCCGTCGAAGCTTGCTTGCGGGCTAATACCTCCGCAACCGTAATCCATGCTCTCCTGGACGGTCGCGACGATCTGCTCGTCCGAAAACCTCGACTTCTTCATCTCCACTGCCTTTCTGAGTTCGATGACTCGAGTTGCCAGTGGTCCGAAAAACGGGGGGAGATCAGATGGTCAGGCCAACTTCAGGCTATCCAAGTACCGCGCCCACTCTCGCATCAATCGGCGTCGTTCTGGCATGTGGGTTGTGCGGTCGTACGCTCCGCGAAGCGGACCCGCCTTCCCATGCGCTAATTGCTCTTCCAGGACCTCAGGAGCGAACCCCAAGACTTCATGGCAGATGGTTCGCGCCATTGCCCTGACGCCATGCCCAGTCATTTCCTCAGGTGAGTAACCCATGCGCCGCAAGGCAGCAAGAACCGTCATGTTGGACATTGGGCGCGACATGGTTCGTGTCGAGGGAAAAACAAACCGACTTCTTCCGGTGAGTGGGCGCAATTCTTCCAAGAGCGCTATGACTTGCGGTGACAGCGGAACCACGAAAGGTCTCCCGGTCTTGACTTTCATTTTTTCATCGGGGATACGCCACTCGGCAGCATCAGGATTTTCCATGTCTACGAATTCTGACCATTCTGCCATGCGAAGGTTGCCTGGCCGAACGAATGTCAAGATCCCCATCATCAGAGCCACACGGGTTTGCAGGCCACCTCGATAGCTCTCGACCGCCCGGAGAAGACCTGCCACATCCTGTGGGTCAGTAAGGGCGGCGAAATGGCTTTCCTTGGGTTTCGCCAATGCGCCTCGAAGATCTCGAGAAGGATCACTTTCTAGACGACCAGTTGCGACTGCGTACCGGAACACGCGTCCACAAGTTTCCAGTTGCCGATGGGCGGTTTCTCTTGCGCCTCGTTCCTCGATTTTTCGCAAGGGGAGCAAGATGTCCGGTGGGCGAAGTTCAGAAATGGGCGTTGACCCAATCCATGGAAAAATGTCCTTCTCCATCCGCGATAGGAGCGATTGGGCATAGTAGGCACTTAGGTGGTCGGTGGTGGTGGCCTGCCACTCTCTGGCAACCTTCTCGAAGGTGTCTGCTGCTTTCGCTGCCTCCTGGCGCTCGGTCTCCTGTTTTTGCGCGAGCTCTTCCATGCCGGTCTTCCGCGCCTCGCCGGGATCTTCCCCACGTGCCAACATGCCCCGGAACCGCTCGGCTTCTTCTCTTGCTGCTTTGAGAGAAACGGCAGGATATCCGCCCTTGATGGCAAGTTTCTTTTCCTTTCCCTCCACCCGGTAGCGAAAAACCCAGCGCTTCCCTCCTTCAGGAGTGACCAACAAGCAAAGACCTTTTCCATCCGGGATCAGGTAGGCCTTCGCCTTGGGCTTCGCGTTCGAGAACACGACGGGGGCTTTGGGTTCAGCTAGCTTTGGCATCCATGGTCCGATTTTGCGTACCGTTTTTGCTTGCTTCCAGGCTTTTTGCGGCCACAAGGAAGGTTGGTACGCAAAAAGTACGCACTTCTGTCGGATGACCCCGCACTTCGGCGGTCTTGGATGGACGCAAAGCAGAACGAAAAAAGGCCGGGATCCGCTATTTTACTGCGTTTCCCGGCCTTCAAAAGATTTTCTCGGTCTTCTTTTCTATGGAGCCATGGGGAATCGAACCCCAGACCTTTTCATTGCGAACGAAACGCTCTACCAACTGAGCTATGGCCCCGTGTGGAGGCGAAGCCTCCGTTGGGAGTGGGCAATACAGGACTTGAACCTGTGACCTCGCCGATGTGAACGGCGCGCTCTAACCAGCTGAGCTAATTGCCCGGAAGGGTCAACAAATCTAATCCGACGCTGGTTCTCGTCAAGGGGGGACTTCAAGTTCTCACAAGGGGGCTTGACAAGCGGATCCTCTCCGCATAAATTTTCTCCCCTCGACTGGGGTATCGTCCAATGGCAGGACTGCGGATTCTGGTTCCGCCTATCGAGGTTCGAATCCTTGTACCCCAACTCACGAAACGGCTCGCAGCGATGCGGGCCGTTTTCGTTTTGGCTCCGAAGGCGCTGGGCACGGTTTATTTCGCTCTCCGACTCAGGAGATCGCTTTGTCTGCATCCAGGGCGGGAGCTCTCCAGAAGAGCGTCACGATCCCGGCGCAGAGGAGTTGCACCGCGACGACTAATGCCACGCAACCGGGCCAGCCGGCGCGATCCCATGCCCATCCAGGAACGAACGCTCCGGTGCTGCCACCGGCATAGTAGAGGCTCAAATAGAGCCCGACGGCCACCGATCGGGAGCGGTCCGCCGCCTGTCCAACGAAGTTGCTCGCGGCCGCTTGGCATACGAATACTCCGGAGGAGCACAAGGCGAGCCCTGCGATCACGAAGGGAAGAGGACGCGCCAAGGTGAGGAGCACCCCCACGCACGAGAACGCGAGTGCCCCAAGAACGGCCTGGGCCGCACCGAAGCGCTGGATCCAGGCTCCCGAAGCGGGGGTCACGAAGAGTCCGACCAGGTAGACGAAGAAGATCATCCCTTGCTGGGCGGGTCCCAGGAGGTAGGGCGGCGAGGCCAGGTGGAACGTGACGTAGGTGAAGGTCGCGACCAGCGAGAAGAGCACGGCGAAGCCCACCGCGTACGTGGCCACGAGCACGGGGTTGCGCAGGTGGTGACCGATGTCCAGGAATCCGCGCCACCAGTGCGCTTGCGGTACGAAACCGTGCGACGCCGGGAGCCAGCGCTGTACCAGGATGGCTCCCAGGAGCGTCGCCATGCCAAGGACCAGGAACGAGAGACGCCAGCCGCCGTGCTCGGCGAGGAATCCCGTGGCCAACCGCCCCACGAATCCACCCAATACGGTGCTTGTCACGTAGGCCGCCACCGCCTTGGGTGCGTCCTCGCGCCATTCCTCGGTGATGTAGGCGATGGCCGAGGCTATGATGCCCGGCATGAAGATGCCAACCAGGAACCGCCACGCCACCATGGCTTCGAGGGAGTTGGTGGTGGCGACCATGGCGGTGGGAATGGAAAGACCGAACAGCGAGATCACGAGGATGCTCCGGCGTCCGAAACGATCGGCGAGCATGCCCATGACTGGGGCGCTCAGCGCGACACCCAGCGTCGTGGCGCTCACGACCAGGCCGATGCGCCCTGCTCCGACATGGAACGCCTGGGCGAGCGTCGGAAGAAGAGGCTGGGGGGCGTAGAGATTCAGGAAGGCGCAGACTCCGGCCACGACCACGGCGAAAAGGCGGAATCGGGATGCCGAATGGGCGTTCATGGGAATCAAAATGGTGACGAGTTTGAATCTCGTCCAATATCATTTGAGGGCCGATCGATGCCATTTGGGTATCACGAGTGTGCTCGGATGGAACGGAGACGGATCCAATGCTTCGTCGCCGTGGTCCAAGAGCTCCCATTCGGGCGCGCCGCGAAGCGCCTGGGTGATTCCCTGCCGCCGTTCTCCATCGCCTTCGCCGGAACCTGCGCAAGGACTGGACGGAATCCGTCTATTTCCTGAGGGGGTATCCCGCGGCCTGCCAGGAGCCGATGCCCCCTCCCAGGTGCTTCACGTTCCGGTAGCCCAAGGACTTCATCCGGGACAGTGCGGATCCCGAGCGTCCACCGGAACGGCAGTAGAGGAGAATGCTCGCTTCCTTGGCGATGCCTTGGATCTTCCGATCGAAATCTCCACCGGTGACGTCGATGTTCTTCGCGCCCGCGATGTGGCCTTGTTTCCACTCCGAGACCGTCCGCACGTCGATCAGGAGGGGGCGTTCGGCGGGCGGGAGGGCCAACAGCTGCTTGACTTCGATGGGAGGGAGCCGCGAGGTGGTGTCAGGGGCGAACAAGGCGAGGAACTTCGAGAAGAAGGACATGGACTCTCCGAGTGGAATGGATGCTCAGGTGGCCCGGATCGGGGCCGCAGTCCTGCTTGGATGCTTGTCCTGGTGGAAAGGTTACAGGGTTCTGTCGCGTCGGGTCGGAAAGGGGCGTAAGGCAATGGTCCCGCCGGTTTCTTCGGTGGGGGGAAAAAGGATCTTGCATAATCATGCAATAACGCATACATTGGATCCATGAGCTGTTCGACCAAAGCCTGCGCTTCCATCGTCCAAGACCACGACAAGCAGTGGTATGTGGATCGGGCGCGCGTGCTGGCCGCCCTGTCCAATCCGGCGCGATTGCGGATGGTCGTTTCGCTGCGACAAGGAGAGAAGTGCGTCTGCGACATGGCCTCGGAGGTGGAGTTGGACATATCCACCACCTCCAGGCATCTGGTGCAGCTGCGCCAGGCGGGTCTGGTGACGGATGAACGTCGTGGCAACATGGTGTTCTATCGTCTGAAGGCCACTTGTCTCCCCTCGTTCCTCGATTGCCTGGATGGACTTTCCGAATGAATGGGAAGAACGGCTTTTTCGCGCCGGTAAATTGCGTAATCATGCAAAAACACAATAGATAGACACAAGGAGTCGATCATGTCCTGCAACGGTTGTTCGAACGCCCCCGCCACCATCCTCTATGCGTGTTCCGGTGCCGCCGACGTGGGCGAGCTGGCCGACCGCGCGGCGAGGATGCTGTCGCGGGAAGGGGTGGGGAAGATGTCGTGCGCCGTGGGTGTCGGCGCGGGAGTCCAATCCCTCCGCAACGGCGCCCTGTCGGCTGGAAGGATCCTGGCCATCGACGGATGCGCCGTGCGTTGCGTGGCCAAGGCCCTGGCCCAGAGCGGTGTGACGGAATATGTCCACATCGAGCTGGGCGAGGAAGGCTTCGCCAAGGGAAGCTCTCCGGCCTCGGAGGAGAATCTCCGCAAGGTCCTCGATCTGGCCCGGGCAAGGATGGAAGCGGCATGAACGCCCGGCGCGCGAACCTGGTCCTGGGAGTCTCCCTGGCCATGTGGGTGGGTGTGTACCTGTCCCTCCAGGCCGCGGCGAAGCAGGCGGCCTCGATGCTGGGATTCGATCCCGGATCCAGCCTGGGAGCATCCGTGGAATTCCTCCTGCTGGAGGTTCCCAAGGTCCTGTTCCTCCTGGTCCTGGTCGTCTTCGCGATGGGGGTTCTTCGCAGCTTCTTTTCCGCCGACAAGACGCGTCGGATCCTGTCCAGGTTTCCCCCGGGAGTGGGAAACGCGCTGGCCGCCATTCTCGGGATCGCCACGCCGTTCTGTTCGTGCTCCGCGGTCCCCCTGTTCATCGGATTCCTGTCCGGAGGTGTTCCTCTGGGAGTCACGTTCTCCTTCCTGATCTCGGCTCCGCTGGTGAACGAGGTCGCTCTCGCATTGCTTCTGGGAATGTTCGGATGGAAGGTTGCGGGACTGTATCTGGCCACGGGGCTGACCGTGGCCATGGCCGGTGGTTGGATCCTGGGAGCCATGCGCATGGATGGACAGGTGGAGGATTGGGTGGCCGCGATGCGTTCGGGGACCGTGGTCTCGGATCCCGCCACGGACTGGGTGGAGCGGTTGTCCTTGGGGGTGCAGGCGGTGAAGGAGATCGTGGGGAAGGTCTGGCCCTGGGTGGTGGCCGGAGTGGGGCTGGGGGCGTTCATCCACGGCTACGCTCCTGAGGGCCTGCTCGCCTCGATCATGGGCAAGGGCGCATGGTGGTCGGTTCCTCTGGCCGTGATGATCGGAGTCCCCATGTACGCCAATGCCGCCGGGATCATCCCCGTGGTTTCCGCCCTCCTGGAAAAGGGGGCCGCGTTGGGGACCGCCCTGGCCTTCATGATGGCGGTCACGGGCCTGTCGGCTCCGGAAGCCGTCCTCCTGCGCAAGGTCCTCAAGCCGCGTCTCCTGGCCGCCTTCTTCGGGATCGTGGCCTCGGGAATCCTCCTGGTCGGCTGGCTTTTCAATGCGGTGCTGATGTGAACCGCATATCCGAAGAATCCTCGAAAGGAGTGCAACCGATGGTGCTGGAAGTCCTGGGAACAGGCTGCGCGAAGTGCAAGCAGCTGCATGCGATGGTGGTGAAGGTGGTGGAGGAATCCGGCGTTCAGGCCGAGATCCTCAAGGTGGAGGATCTTCCTTCCATCCTGGAGCGAGGGGTGCTGTCCACCCCCGCTCTCGTGAAGGATGGAAGAGTCCTGGTGGCGGGACGGATTCCGTCGGCGAAGGAGGTCGCGTCGTGGCTCGCAACCTGATCCAAGTCCTGGTCCTCCTCGCCGCCGCTTCCTGGGCCCAGGTGGGGCCGTCGCAGGCGGTGGTGGTCACGGCCACCTACTTCCACGGCGACTTCCGCTGCCCCTCCTGTCTGAAGCTGGAACGATGGTCCAAGGTCGCCATCCAGACGGGATTGGCCGATTCCATCGGGACCGGTCGACTGGCATGGCAGACCCGCAACATGGATACGCCGGAAGGAAGCGCCTTGGCGGATCGGTTCGGACTCGCCTCCAAGGCGCTGGTCCTGGTGGAAACCCGGGGAGGCAGGATGTCCAGATTCAAGGAGCTGAAGGAGACCTGGAGGAACCTGAGGGATTCGACCGCCTTCGCGAGGTACGTCAAATCGGAAACCATCGCGTTCCTCGAGGCGGCTCGGTGAACCTCGGGGAACTGCCCGTGGTGGCCGCCGTCGGCCTGGGGATCCTGACCTCGGTGTCTCCTTGTCCGATGGCCAGCCATGCGGCTGCGGTTTCGGTCCTCGTTCGACAGGCGGGAGGCGCGAGGCGAGGCCTCGTCGTCGGCTCCGCCTTCGCGTTCGGGCGGTCGACCACCTACGTCGTGGTGGCAGGTCTCGCATCCCTCGGGCTGCAGGGACTGGGCCCCCTGGTCCGTCGGATCCAGTCCAATGCGGAGCCGGTGATGGGGATCGTCTTCTTGGTCGGAGGGATCCTCCTCGCGCTTTCGCCGTGGATCCGATGGGCGGGTGTGGGCATCGATGGACAGCGATGGAAGGATCGATTCGGACCGCTCGGAGCCATTCCCGGCGCGTTCGGGTTGGGAATGGTGATGGCATGGGCCTTCTGCCCCGTATCGGCGGGGATCTTCTTCGGGTCGGTGGTGCCCCTGGCCGCGGTGACCGAACCTTGGCTTCTGGTGGTCGTTCCCTATGGATTCGCGACCGCCCTGCCCGTCCTGGCCCTGACCGTCGCAGCGGGGTTCGGAACTTCCTGGATCGCCAGGTTGTTCGATGCCACCAGGAAGGTGGCCGTCTGGTTGCACCGGATCTCGGCGGGAGGAATGGTGGTTGCCGGAATCTGGATGCTCGCCCGCTGGCTGCTCTGACGGATCGAGTTTCCTTGTTCGGGATGGCGCCTCCGTGGACGGGCGGGAAACGGGGATGAAACACCTTCGATGTTGTCCTTTCCGGCCGGCGACGCTATATTTCGATATATGACGAAACGTCGAAACGAATCGACCCTGGAGGAGCTCGCCGAGGTGGCCTCCGCGCTGGGGGAGCCCAAGCGTCTGCTCGCGCTGGGACTGCTCGTCCACGGCGAACTCTGCCTGTGCGACCTCACCGAGGCCATGGGATTGTCCTCGTCCACCGTGTCCAACCACATGGCCATCCTCAAGCGGGCCGGCCTGGTGGATTCCCGCAAGGACGGGCGCTGGATGCATTTCCGGCTCGCCGACACCGATCCCCACCCCGCCGCTTCCCAGGCTCTGGCCTGGGCGATGGCGAACCTGCCCAAGTCCGCCAGGACAAAAATCGTTTGCGCGAAGGATGGATGCTGTCCATGAAGACCAAGCTTTTGTTTTTGTGCACCGGGAACTCCTGCCGCTCCCAGATGGCCGAGGCCTGGACCCGCCACCTCAAGGGCGATCTGTACGACGTCTACAGTGCGGGAATCGAGACACACGGCCTGAACCCGAACATGGTCAAGGTGATGGCGGAGGTGGGCATCGACGTCACCTCGCAGACTTCGGACAACATCGCCAAGTACCTGGATACGGGTCTGGACGTCGTGGTGAGCGTGTGCGCCCATGCAGATGAAAATTGTCCCGTATTTCCCGGCAAGGTCCGCCGCGTGCACAAGGGGTTCGACGACCCTCCCAAGCTGGCCCGGGAGCTGGCGGCCAAGGGGGCTTCCGAGGAGGAACAACTGGAGCCCTACCGCCGCGTGCGCGACCAGATCCGCTCCTGGGTGGAAACCCTTCCCGGCGCGATTTCCTGAATCGATCTGAATCCGCTGCCATGTCCGTTGCCTGAGAGCCTGTGAAATAATCGGCGGCGCAATCCTCCGTTCGTCCTGAGGAGCCCATGAAATGGGCGTCTCGAAGGGCAGGCGGAGGATCCTTTCACAGACTCTGAGTGGCGCCCACGGCGCTGTATCGAAGGGCGGCCCGTTGTATCGAAGGCCGGACATGGCCATACCGTTCTCGCCCAGGAATACTCCTGGAAACAGCTTCCCTTGAATTGGAGACCGATCCTATGTCCAACCTGTCCATGGAAGAACAGATCCGCGCCAAGGTGCGCGAAGGCTACGGTGCGATCGCCGATTCCGACCTCGGGTGCTGCGGCGGTGCTTCCTGCTGCGGTTCCTCGCCCCAGGCCGCCCGCGAACTGGTCGTGAAGCTGGGATACGACCCCGCGGTCCTGGAAGGTCTTCCCGAAGGCGCGAACCTGGGTCTGTCCTGTGGGAATCCCCAGGCGATCGCGTCCCTGCGCGCGGGGGAGACCGTCCTGGACCTGGGATCGGGCGCGGGGTTCGACGTGTTCCTGGCCGCCCAGGCGGTGGGAGCTTCGGGAAGGGCGATCGGCGTGGACATGACCGCCCCGATGCTCGCCAAGGCGCGTCGCAATTCGCAGGCGTTCGCCGAACGCACGGGCCTGGCCAATGCCGAATTCCGTCTGGGGGAGATCGAGCATCTTCCGGTGGCGGACGCATCCGTCGATGTGGTGGTCTCCAACTGCGTGCTCAACCTCTCCCCGGACAAGCCCCAGGTGTGGCGCGAGATCGCCCGGGTGCTCAAGCCGGGTGGACGCGTGGCGATCTCGGACCTCTCCTTGCTCAAACCCCTGCCGCCCAAGGCGCGCGAACTCTCCGAGGCCCTGGTGGGATGCGTGGCGGGCGCGGCGCTGGTGGACGAAATCCGGCAGCAGGCGATGGACGCGGGCCTCGTGGAGGTGGCCATCGTCCCGAAGGGCGGATATGTGGAGGCCATGGAGGAAATGGAAGACGACCTGTACCGCCGGATCTGGTCGCTCCTGCCGCCTGGGGAACGGCTCTCCGACTACATCGTCTCGGCGGACATCTCCGCTGTGAAGCCTCGCTCGGGCGGCGGCGGGAGCGCTGGGGACGAGGATCGTGGACCGGGGAATGGACCCGGTGGTGGCGACGACCTCCGCCTGGCCAGCGAGAATCCCCCCTGGCACCAGACCAGCTCCTGCTGCGGGGCCTCCGAATCCGGGGCGTGCTGATGGAGGTCGGTCGGTTGTCCTTCCTGGATCGGTGGCTCACCCTGTGGATCGCGCTGGCCATGGGGGCCGGCCTGCTCCTGGGGAGGTGGGTCCCCGGGATCGCTTCGGCGTTGTCGACGTTTTCCGTCGGATCCACCTCCATCCCCATCGCGGTTGGACTGGTGGCGATGATGGTTCCGCTGTTCACGCGCGTGAAACCCTCCGAGCTTCCTCGGGTGTTCTCGGATGCCAAGGCGCTGGGCATGTCGGTGCTCCTGAACTGGCTCGTGGGGCCGCTTCTCATGTTCGCCCTGGCCTGGCTCTTCCTGCGGGATTCGCCGGATCTCTTCGCGGGACTCGTGCTGGTGGGACTGGCCCGCTGCATCGCCATGGTGGTGGTCTGGAACCAGCTCGCCGGGGGATCGCCCGAGGACGCAGCGGGACTGGTGGCCTTCAACAGCCTCTTCCAGGTCCTGACCTACGGAGGCTACGCGTGGTTCTTCCTGTCGGTGGCCTCGCCCGTGGTGGGCATTCCCGGGCAGGTCGTGTCGGTGGGCATGGGCGACGTCGCGGCCTCGGTGGCGCTCTACCTGGGATTTCCGTTCGCCCTGGGGCTCGCCCTCCGGCAGATCGTGGCGCGCAACACTTCGGAAGCCGCGCTCGCGCGCTTCAACGCCCGGTTCGCACCCGTCACGCTGGTGGCGCTTCTGGCCACCATCGTGGTCCTGTTCGCCCTGCAGGGGCAGCGGATCCTGGCGCAACCGCTTCAGGTGGTCCGCGTTGCCCTTCCACTGGGGGTGTATTTCGTCTCCATGTTCGCCATCGCCTGGTGGTTGTCCCGGTGCATCGGGTTGGACCATCGCCGCACCGTGACCCAGTCCTTCACGGCCGCGTCAAACAACTTCGAGCTGGCCATCGCGGTGGCCATCGGGGCGTTCGGTCTCACCTCCGGTGCGGCGTTCGCGGCTACGATCGGGCCCTTGGTGGAAGTTCCGGCCATGGTGGGGCTGGTGCGGGTGGCCGCTTGGCTGCGCCGGGACTGACGGGAAGGCGCTCCACCATTGGTGTCCGGTAGCGACGCGATGCCTGGACGGTTCACTTCGCTCGCTTGCGCCCAAGGTCGCGTCGGAGCCTTTCGAGGATCGCGAGGAACGCGGATGTGGCCGGTCCCAGAGGCTGTCCGCGGCGCTTGATCCAGCGGAATTCGCGTTCGAGGAGCGTGTCCTTCAAGGGGATTTCGACCATCGTGCCGCGTTCCAGGCTGGAGGCGACCACGATGCGCGGCAGGAAGGACGCGGCCAGGCCCGCTTCGACGAAGGCGCGGATCGCGTTGCTGCCGTCGAGCACGAAGGCCGGTTCGATCTTCGCGCCGGCCTGCTCCATGCGCTGGTCGACCAAGGACCGCGTTCCCGATCCGGCCTCGCGCAGGGCAAGAGGAAGCTGGCAGAAGCCGCGGAGGTCCCGCGGAGCCTTCTTCGAACCGAGCAGGGTCGGTGCGGCCACCGCCACCAGTTCGTCGCGCGCGAAGGATTCCGACTCGAATTCCTCGGAAACGCTCCCTTCCACCAGTCCAAGTTCGACGGTCCCCTCGCGCAGGCGCGCTTCGACCCCTCGCGTGTTCGTGATCTCCACATGCAAGGTGGGTCCCGGTTGCTCGGTACGGAAACGCGCGAGAAGATCCGGAAGCAGTGCCGAACCGATGGTGCGGCTGGCCGCGATGGACAGGCGTCCTGCGAGTCCGTCGCGGCGCTCCTCCATGTCGCGCGCGGCGCGTTCGCGCATCGAGAAGATCGCCTTCGCGTGGGTGGCGAGGGCGACGCCCGCCTCGGTGGGGCGGATCCCGCGGGGAAGGCGTTCCAGCAGCGGCAATCCGAGCGACTCCTCGAGCTCGTGGATCTGGCGCGAAACGGCGGGCTGGCTCACTCCCATGCGGAGTGCGGCACGACTGACGTTGCCATCCACGACGACCGCGAGGAACAGTTCCAGGTGGTGAAGGTTCAATGCATATCCCAAAGGCATGGAATAGATGATAAACATGTATTAGGGATCTATGGATCCGGCGCATATGTTTTTTCCCGTCGCCGGCAGAAAGCCCATGGCGACAGGGAGGAACGCGATGAAGTCGGATCCGACGACGGGGCTTGCGATTGCGGGAATGGTTGCCGTATCGTTCCTGTCTCCCTGGTTGGCCCTGGCGCTTGGACTCGGTTCCGCCGCGCTTCCGTGGATCCAGTTCCCGAAAGGAATCCGGCGGTGGCAGAAACCGCTCCTGCAAGGGGCGGTGATCCTGCTCGGATTGGGAACCGATCCAGCGGTTCTCTTCGCGACCGCGTTCGATGGATTGGGGCTGTCGTTGGCGACCTTGGTCTTCTGCTTCGCGCTGGGACTCGCGCTGGCGCGGTGGTTGCACATTCCGCGACGTGTCGCCGTTCTCGTCTGCGCAGGTACGGGGATCTGCGGCGGATCGGCGATCGCCGCCGCCGGCATGGCGATCAAGGCCGACGAGGACGAGATGGGCACGTCGTTGGGAGTGGTGTTCCTGCTCAATGCCGTGGGGCTGTACCTGTTCCCGTTCCTGGCCCATCGCCTCGACATGGCTCCCGGCGTGTTCGGCGTGTGGAGCGGGCTCGCCCTGCACGACCTCTCCTCGGTCGTCGCCGCCGCCGCGCGTTTCGGCGACGACACGCTCGCGCTGTCGCTTTCGACCAAGCTCGCGCGTACGCTCTGGATCGTGCCGGTCGCGTTCCTTCTGGGGCTCGCGCTGGCGCCTCGGGGCGATCGAGGGGGCCTTTGCGCCAGTGTTCCATGGTTTCTGGTCGGATTCTTCGGATTGGCTCTGCTGCGGCACTTCGTTCCGCCGTTGGCGGGGATCGCGCCGTTGGCTACCGGCGTCGCCCGTCGCGGCATGGCTGTGGCGCTCTTCCTGGTCGGGACCGGGCTTTCGATCGATACCATCCGGAAGCTCGGATGGAAGGTCCTGGCGCTGGCCGTACTGCTGTGGGGTGCGGTCGCGTCCGCCACCCTGTGGTGGATCGCGGGCTAGGTCTTCCGGGTGTCCTCCGCCGGGAGCTCGATGGCGGCATCCGGAAGCTACCATTCGCTAGGCGTCGTCGGCGTCGCAGGGAAGCTTCGCCGCGTCGCGGGAACTTTGGGATCAAAGGAGAGACCATGCGCGCGATCACTTTGGCGTTGACAGGCACCTTCGTCCTGGCCGGCTGCAAGAGCCAGCCCCAGGATCCGTTGGGGAAGGTCCTGGAGATCGGGGTCCAGGCCGAAAAAGACATCGAAGCCAACCGCGCAGAGCAGGCCGCCACCACCGATGTGGCCAAATCCGTGGAATTCGGGAAGAAGGAACACGCGATCATCGACAAGGCGATGACCGACATCGAGGCCGTCCTGGGAGGCAAGGGGGCGCGCCAGCCGGTGGCTTTGGGTACCTCGACGGACACCTTGCCCGTGAATTTCGCTCGTGCTTCGGTGGGGATCCCCGACTTCCACAAGGGGATCTTCCGGATCAACTTCCAGATCGCGGGAACGGGCAAGCGTCCTCTTCCGGAGGGGGCTTTCTTCCAGTTGGTGGCATTGGACGCCCAAGGCAAAATCCTTTCCAGCAAGGACGCGAGCGTCGTGGATTCCCTCAAGCGAAACGACACCCTCTACGCGGGAGGCATGTTCCGCGGTTCGGAAATCCTGGGCGCATCCTCCGTCGCCGCCCGCTGACCTGAAGAAGGCGGCCCTTATCCTTCCATTTCCTCAGGAGACGTTTCCATGCCTGGCCTTTTCGAGCCTTTGACCATCGGTGGAATCCGACTTCCCAACCGCATCGCGGCATCACCCATGTGCACCTACGGAAGCCCAGGATCCGGGATGGCAACGGATTCCCATCTGATCCATCTGGGAACCTTGGCCATGGGAGGCGCGGGACTGGTGGTCCAGGAAGCCACCGGGGTGGTCCCCGAAGGGCGCATTTCTCCCGCTTGCCTGGGAATCTGGTCGGACGATCACATCCCTTCGCTCTCGCGGATCGTCGGGGCCATCCATGCCCATGGAGCCGCCGCGGGGATCCAGCTCGCCCATTCCGGACGGAAGGGATCCACCTGGCCTTTCGGGGCCAAGCCGGGTGTGGTGGGGGCCGAGGATGGGGGTTGGCTTCCGGTGGGGCCTTCTGCGATCGCCTTCGGCTCGGGGCATCCCCAGCCTCGCGTCCTTTCCGAGCCGGAAATCGCCGCGGTGGTGGATGCCTTCCGCGATGCCGCCAAGCGCGCGGTGCGGGCCGGGTACGACGTGATGGAGGTCCATTCCGCCCACGGGTACCTGCTGCATCAATTCCTGTCGCCCCTGTCCAACCATCGCACAGACCGCTTCGGGGGAGCCTTCGAGGGGCGGACGTGTCTGGTCCTGGAGGTGGTCCGTGCCGTGAGGTCGGTGGTCCCCACGACCAAGGCACTGCTGGTGCGGGTGTCCGCCACCGATTGGGTGGAGGGAGGCTGGACTCCGGAAGAAACCTGCGCGCTGGCCAAGCTTCTGAGGAGCGAAGGAGTGGATCTGATGGACGTCTCCACCGGTGGCATGGTGCCCGACGCCAGGATTCCGCTCGCTCCGCTCTACCAGGTGTCGTTCTCCAAACAGGTGAGGGACGCATCCGGATTGGCGGTGGGAGCCGTCGGGTTGGTGACGGAGCCGCAACAGGCACAGGCCATCCTGGATGAAGCCTCCGCCGATGTGGTGTTCCTGGGCCGGGCCTTGCTCCGGGATCCGTTCTGGCCGGTCCATGCGGCCCATGGCCTGGGCGTGGTTGGATCCTGGCCGCGATCCCATCTTCGGGGCGCTCCGGAAGGATCCATCGTCCGAGGGGCCTTCCAGGCCTGATCGGCCGATGGGCGGCGTTCCCGGGGAGGTGGATGGTGGACCTTTCAAACACCCCGCAGCTTGCTTTGGGGTGTTTTTTTATCGTTTGCGCGTTCCCCTCCATCACGAGGGGACGATGTTGGCGGAGCCATCTTCCGTCGCCAACAGCCCTCCGCCCCCTTCTCTGGAAAGTTCCCAATGGCTGTCAATCTGCAAAAGGGTGAAAAACTCAACCTCGCCAAATCCACCAGTTCCCTTTCCAAGATCACCATCGGTTTGGGATGGGACGTGGCACCCCGCAAATTGGGATTCTTCCAGAGGCTCATGGGTGGCGGCCAGGAGGAGTTCGATCTCGACGCCGTGGCGTTCTTGCTCGGACCCAACGGAAAGGTGAACAACCTGGGGGATCGCTCCACCCTCAAGGGCTCGGACGTGGTGTTCTTCAACCACATGGCCCATCCCTCCGGCAAGATCTGGCTCACCGGCGACAACCGCACCGGTGCGGGAGAGGGCGACGACGAGCAGATCGTGGTGAATCTCGCCGAGATGCCCGCGCAGTACGAGAAGATCGTGATCGCGGTGTTCATCTACCAGGGGCGCCAGAAGGGGCAGACCTTCACCGGCATCCAGAACGCCTTCGTGCGCGCGGTGGACGCCCAGAACGTGGAACTGGCCCGGTTCAGCCTGGGGGCCTCACCCGAGACCGAGAACAAGTGTTCCCTGCTGTTTGCGGAAATCGTCCGCAACGGGTCCGAATGGGACTTCCAGGCCGTCGGACAGGCGTTTTCCAGCGACAACATCATCGATCTGCTCCAGCGGTATCTTTGAGACGACGTGGCCCTTCGACGGGCCTCGTCACAAGTCGGTCACGACGGGCGTCGATCGCTTGACGTTGTCGAGCCCCTCGTGATAGATTCCAGCATCAGGCGAGACTGCCAGGGATGAATCCCCATCCTGCGCAGGTGGTTTCGCGTCCAACCACCATCTGCAACGAACGATGCGGAGGAACCATGGCCATCGAACTCCAAAAGGGCGGCAACGTCAACCTGAACAAGGAAGCTCCCGGACTCAAGAAGATCCTCCTGGGTCTCGGCTGGGACGTGCGTGCCACCGATGGCGCCGCCTTCGATCTGGACGCGACGGCGTTCCTGCTGAACGCTTCCGGCAAGGTCCGCGGGGACCACGACTTCATCTTCTACAACCAGCCCAAGTCGGTGGAAGGGGCCGTGGAGCACATGGGCGACAACCGCACCGGTGCGGGCGACGGCGACGACGAAGTGGTGGTGGTGGACCTGGCCAAGGTGCCCGCCGATATTGAAAAGGTTGCGGTCTGCGTGACCATCCACGACGCAGAGGCCAAGCGCCAGAACTTCGGGATGATCGCCAAGGCCTTCGTGCGCTGCGTGAACGCCGACTCGAACGCCGAGATCGTCCGCTACGACCTGTCCGAGGACTACAGCGTGGAGACCGCGCTGGTGTTCGGCGAGATCTACCGTGCGGGATCCGACTGGAAGTTCCGGGCCGTTGGCCAGGGATTCGCCGGCGGCCTGGGTGCGCTGGCCAAGAGCTTCGGCGTCAACATCTGATCGAGCCGGCCTCTCCCGTCCAACCGGGGGAGGCCAGTTTCAAATTCCAAATTCCAGGAGCCTGCCATGCCGAATTTTTCCATCATCGGAGAAGACGATCCGTTCCTCCATGTGTCGCTAGCCCAAGGTGAATCCATCTGGTGCGAATCGGACGCCATGGTGATGATGGAGGCGAACCTGGACCTGACCGGACGTGTGCAAGGCGGGGTCATGCAGGCCCTGTTCCGACGCCTCACCAACGGTGAATCGTTCTTCCAGCAGTGCATCAAGGCCGAACGTGGCCCCGGCGATTGCCTGCTTTCACCCACCCTTCCCGGAGCCATCCAGATCCTGGACGTGGGTGCCCGCCAATACTGCCTGGCCGATGGCGCCTACGTCGCGGCCGCATCCAGCGTGCAGGTGACCGCCCGCATGCAGAGCCTGGGCAACGCGCTCTTCGCCGGATCGGGTGGCTTCTTCATCGGCGAGACCTCCGGCAGCGGCCAACTGGTGGTGTCCGGATTCGGGTCGGTGTTCACCTTGGACGTGAATCCCGGCAAGGAAGTGGTGATCGACAACAGCCATGTGGTGGCCTGGGATCGCACCCTCCAGTACCGGATTTCCACGGCCACCAACCAGAATTCCGGAATGCTGGGGAATCTGGTGAATTCCATGACCAGCGGCGAAGGCATCGTCCTGCGCTTCTCCGGCCAGGGCAAGGTGGTGGTCTGCTCGCGCAACCGGGGAAGCTTCGTGTCCTGGTTGGCGTCGAAGATCGCTCCGCGCTCGTGAAACGCCGCGAAGGAGTGCCTGCGATGGAGGGGTTCGAATCGGCACCCGATGCCCGACGGTTCGGGGCTTGCCTGTACGTTCCCGCCGTCCGCGACCTGGTGTCGGTGGTCCGGGGCGAACGTCTCGGGGACGTGTCCAGCATCATCTTCTGCACCGAGGACGCGATCGACGTTTCGGATCTTCCCCGCGCGCTGGAGAACCTGGCCGCGGCGCTTTCGATCCTGGAACCCCAGGCGGGCCGGAACTGGTTCGTGCGGGTGCGCGATCCGATGGTCCTTCGGCGGGTGCTTGAAATGCCGGGGTCGCATCTGTTGACGGGATTCGTCCTGCCCAAGGTCCATGCCGGGAACTTCCCCGCCTACTGGTCCCTCCTGGAAGGCACCAGGCACCTTCTCATGCCGACCCTCGAGACCCGCGAGGCCTTCAGCGAATCGTCCATGACGGAGCTGCGACGCCTGATGTCGGATGACGGAATCCGTCGCCGCATCGCGTGCCTGCGGATCGGCGGCAACGATCTCCTGTCGCTCCTGGGGCTGCGGCGCCCTCGTGGCAAGACCGTCTACCAGACTCCGATCGGCGACGTGATCGCCCGCCTGGTGACGTGGTTCCGACCCTGGGGGTTCCAACTGGCGGCTCCCGTCTTCGAGTACCTGGACGATGCCGGTACGCTTTCCGAGGAGCTCGAGATCGATCGCGACTGGGGATTGTGTCCCAAGGCGGCGATCCACCCCGACCAGGTGGGACGCATCGAGGAATTCCATCGCGTGCATCCGGCCGAACTCGATGCCGCCGTGAAGATCCTCCAGGCCGGGTCCACGGCGGTGTTCCGCTTCCAGGACTCCATGTGCGAGCCCGCGACGCATCTGAATTGGGCGCGGACCGTGGTGATCGCCGCGGACCGTTTCGGGACGCGACCGGCTCCCTCCGACGCGATCTGATCCAACAAGAGGAAATCCGGAGTGTCCAAGATCAAGATCTGGCTGAACAAGGGGTTCGCCTCGGCCTGGCACCTGTCGCGTTCCATCCGTGAGGCGGACAGGGCGGGCATGTTCTCCCTGCTGGTGAGCCACGACGACGAACGCTTTCCGGCGTTCGAGTTCGCCGACGAGTGCTTCCGCGACTTCTCCACCGCGGATTCCGACGCCTACGCGCTGTGGGCGCTGGAGGTCTGCCGGCGGCGGAAGGTGGACTTCTTCTGGCCCACCCGCGGGTGCCGCGCCGTGGCGCGGATCCGGGATAGGTTCGAGGAGATCGGGACGCGCCTGATGGTCTGCGCCCAGGCGGAAACGCTGGATCTGCTGGACCACAAGGGACAATTCCTGGACAGCCTGGCGGGGACGGGACTCCCGCTGGGAGGGTACCGTCGGGTTTCCGATCTCGCGGGGTTCCGGGAAGCGGTTCGGGAATTGTCTTCCGAAGGCGGACGCGTCTGCATCAAGCCCTGCAAGGGCATCTACGGCCAGGGCTTCCGGATCCTGGGCGGATCCGAGGATCTGGACCACAGCCATCGGTCGAACGCCTCGGAGCTGGAAGCCATCGAGGACGTGTTCGCCCAGCCGGAGGTGGCCGAGCACCTGGTCATGACCTACCTCCCGGGACCCGAATACAGCGTGGACTGCCTGGCCCATCGCGGGAAGCTGGTCTGCTGCACCATCCGGCGCAAGGGCAAGGCGACGCGCAGCTGGCAGTACGTTTGCGACGATCCCGGCCTCCACCACCAGGTGTCGGTCCTCGCCGAGCGGTTTCGCCTGGATGGCCAGTTCAACGCGCAGTTCCGGTCGCTCGACGGCGTTCCGGTGGTCCTGGAGATCAACGCGCGCCCCTCGGGCGGCATCCGCTACACGCTCGCCGCGGGAGTCGCCTATCCCTACTGGGCCTTGCGTCTGGCGCTGGGAGCGGATCCGTCGACGGTGCCCACCCCTCGCACGGATTTCTGGGTAGGGGAGGTGCGCGAGGCCGTTGTGCTGGATCGATTGGCGGAAGAGCCTTGAGCGCGCTCGCGCGCGAGATCGACCTCCATGGCGGCATCCTTTCCGTGCGGGTCGATCGGTCCGACTGGAACCTGGACGATCTCTGCGGCTTCGCTTCCCGGAACAACCCCAAGCGGCGGTTCCTTTTCGTGAGCAAGGTGTTGGGAAAGCACATCCCGGCCCGCCCGTCCGTCATGTCGCGCGCCTACGCCGACCTTGCTGACAAGATCCGTCAAGTCGGGACGGAGGGGCCGGTCGTCTGCCTGGCCTTGTGCGAGACGGCCACGGGATTGGGAGAGGGCGTATGGGAAGCCCTGGTCCACAGCGGGACCGAGGCGCTCTTCCTGCATTCCACCCGCCTGGAACTGGACGCTCCGCTCGCCTTCCGCTTCGAGGAGGCGCATTCCCACGCGGTGGACCACCTCCTGTACCAGCCGGACGGAGTCCAGGCGGGAGAGAGGTTCGACCACGCCCGCACCCTGATGCTGGTGGACGACGAGATCTCCACCGGGCGCACCATGAGGGAGATCGCCAGGGCCTTCCTGGAGCGGGATCCGGCCTTGCGGCGCGTGGTGGTGGTCACCCTCACCGACTGGGTGTCGGAGGAGACCTGGAACGAGCTGTGGAAGGGCTTTCCCCTGGATGTGCGCCGGACCAGCCTTCTGCGGGGGCGATACCGCTTCGAGCCGACGACCGGATTCGTCCTGCCCCCGGCCGAGCCATCCGTGCCCGCCCGACCCGTCGCGCGCGTGCCTCCCCTGCCGGGTGGACCGCGGCGCGGCATCCTGGCGCCGTCCACGGTCCCGCCTGCCTGGCTCGAAGGGTTCGGGACTCCGGCTGCGATGCCGGTTCTTGTCCTGGGGACCGGCGAATTCCACCATGTCCCGTTCCTGTTGGCCCGCACCCTCGAGGAGCGAGGATGGGACGTGCGGTTCCAATCCACCACCCGTTCGCCCATCCTGACCGGACACGCGATCGAAAGCGTCCTGGCTTTCGGCGACCACCATGGCGAGGGGATCCCCAACTTCCTCTACAACGTCCGGCCTGGACAGTACCACCAGGTGGCGATCGGCTACGAGGTCGCGGGCGATCTTCCCGCCTCGCATGGACTTCCCGGCATGCTCGGGGCGCGTGTCCTGGGACTTGCCGCGCCATGACGCTCCCGACGTTCGTGTTCGTCGATCTGGACGACACCTTGTTCCAGACCCTCCACAAGTGCGCCGAGGGGGATCATCTGGAGCCAGTTGGTTTCTTGAAGGACGGCTCTCCGTTGAGCTATTCCAACGCAAGGCAGCGGACCTTCCTGGAGGCGATGCGGGCCATGGGGACGGTGATCCCCACCACCGCCCGCGACTTGGGCGCGTTGGGCAGGGTGAGGCTGGAGTTCGACCATGTCCGGATCGCCGCCCACGGGGCGGTGGTCCTGGATCCTGGCGGGGCTTTGGACCGGGAATGGGCCGATCGCGTCCAGGCCTGGGCGGAAGGCTCCCGCGAGGTCCTGGAAACCCTCCTGGAACGGATCCAGGCCAGGATCCATGCCGAACACCTGGACCTGAAGGCGCGTCTGGTGGGGGAACACCACCAGATCCACTACTTCCTGGCCAAGAGCCGATCCGGCGATCTTTCCGACCTGGATTCCCTGGAGCGTTCGCTGGCAAAGGAAATCCACGGAACGGACCTGCGGATCCACCGCAACGGGAACAACCTCGCCCTGCTTCCCGGATGGCTCGGGAAGGAATTCGCCGTGGAGTGGGTGCGATCGCGGTACCTTCCCCCGGAAGCCCTCCTGTTGGGCGTGGGCGACAGCCTCACCGATCTTCCCTTCATGCGTTCCTGCGACTACCTGGTGGTTCCCGCCCGCTCCCAGATCGTGCGGGAACGGTTGACCCGACCCTCCGATGCCTGAGCGCTGGTTCTCGGGGTCCTACCGGCCGGAAGATTGCCGCTTCCTCCTGAAAGTCGTGGACCTCGCACCGGTGTCGGTGGAGGAAAAGGAACGCCTGATCCAATCGGGTGCGCGCCACTATTCCCAGATGATCTCGGCGGAATCGCCGCCGACCGAGCGCTACCAGCGGCTCTTCCTCGAGGCCGTGGAGCGCGAGGGGGCGCGGTTGGCCGCGCATCTGCTGCTCCTGGCCCGCGATATGGACGAACGGATCTGCGGGAGGATCGTCGTGGTGTCCCTGGCGCGGGCGGGAACCCCGATGGGCGTCATCCTGCGACGGATCCTGACCAAGCGGTTCGGCCGCGATTGCGCGCATTTCTCCGTGAGCATCGTGCGCGACCGGGGGATCGACCGCAACGCCCTGTCCCACATCCTGGAATGCGGATACCCCGCGGAATCGATCGTGTTCGTGGACGGCTGGACGGGCAAGGGAACCATCGCCAGGGAATTGGCCGCATCCGTGGAGTCCTTCAACGCCGAGCACGGCACGGCGGTCGGGACCGGCGTATGGACCGTGGCCGACCTTTCCGGAAGCGCCGAAGTCGCCGCTTCCGCCGAGGACTTCCTGATCCCATCCTCGCTCCTGAACTCCACCGTGAGCGGTTTGGTGAGCCGGACCATCCTCCACGAGGACCACTCGGGACCCGGCGAGTTCCACGGCTGCCTGCGCTTGGACGCCTTGGCCCCCTTCGATCGATCCGGATGGTTCGTCGACCGCATCGAGGAGGAATCCGTCCGCATCCCCCTGGAGGGGCTGCCCCAGCCCCTGCGGTCGGGGAGTCCCCGGTCACGCCTCCTTCGGGAAGCGATGGAATCCATGCTGGATGACCTGGCCAGACGGTTTCCGTCCGCAAGGAACCGCAACTTCGCCAAGCCGGGGCTGGGCGAATCCACCCGGGTCCTCCTGCGCCGGATACCGGAGAGGCTCCTCTTGTCGGAATCCGACCATCCCGAAGCCGAGCACCTGCGACTCCTGGCGCGGGAAAAGGATGTTCCCGTGGAAGTGATCCCCGGCCTTCCCGTGAAGGCGGTGGCCCTGATCCGCGGTCTGGACTAGCGCGGACTACTCGGTCTCCTCGACGCCCTGGAAGGAGCGGGGCAGGGGCTTGTCGCGCTTGACACCCAGTTCCACCAGCTTGTGGGCCTGTCCCACGAGGTTCCCCTGGCCTTCTGCCAGACGCTTGCGGGCTTCCAGGAAGGATCCCTGGGCCTTGTCCAGATGGTCGCCCACGCTTTCCATGGAAGCCAGGAAATCGGTGAGCTTTGCAAGGAGCAGGCGCGCGCGCTCCGAGATGCGTTCGGCGTTGCGCCCCAGCTCGTACTGGCGCCAGGTGTGGGTGACCGTGGTGAGCATGGCCAGGAGCGTGGTGGGACTGGTGAGCACGATCCTCTTCTGGAAGGCGTCGCGGTAGAGGTCGCGATCCAGGCCCAGGCACGCCTGGAATGCGGCTTCCACGGGGACGAACAGGAACGTGAAGTCCACCGTCTGGCGTCCCGAGGCGGTCAGGGCGGCGGTGTAGTCCTTGGCGGAAAGGTCGTCCACGTGGGAGCGCACGGAACGGCGGAAGGCCTCGAGCGCGGCGGCGCGATCCAGGTCGTTTTCCGTCTGGGCATCCGACCAGGAAGCGAGGCTCATCTTGGAATCCACCACAAGACAGCGGTTCTCGGGAAGGAGGACCACCACGTCGGGTTTCAGGTGCTGGCCCTGGGGGCCTTCCAGTTCCAGGCCCCGCCCCTGTTCGATGAAATGGATCCCTCGCCGCAACCCGGAGAATTCCAGGAGCTGTTCCAGGAGGACCTCGCCGAATTCGCCCACCAGCCGGTTGTCGCCCTTGAGCGCCCTGGCCAGTCCGTCGGCCTGGGTTCCCAGCTGGGCGTTGATCCGCGACACCCGTTCCAGCGCCTCCTGGAGGCTCCGTTCGCGGGCGGCATCGGTCTTCTCGGCTTCCTGGAGCGCCTTCTGCAGGCGCTCCAACCCCTCCCGCACGGGACCCACCAGCTCGGCGATCGCGGTGGTCCCGATCTCCCTGAACTTCCCCGTCTTCTCCTCGAAGATGCGGTTGGACAGGTTCTCGATTTCCGCTCGCACCAGGGCTTCGCGTTCGGCCTGACCCTTGAGGTGGCGTTCCAGCTCGGACTTCGCGCCGTCGCGCTCGGCTTCGGTCCTGGCGAGCGTGGCGGACAGGCGACGGATTTCGTCCATGGATCCGGAGATCTCCTCCCGGGAACGTTGGAGGGAGGTTTCCGCCTTGAGGCGGGAGGCGCGTTGGAGCAGCGCGACCGCGATGGACCCAAGAGCGACCACTGCGGCGAGTAGGAACACGGGCAGGACGATTTCGTTCATCGCATCCAACGGTAGAATCCGTGTTGCCTCCCGAGCCAGGTGCGATCGGTCTTGGCGGGAATCCGCTTGCCAAGGGTGGCGTGGGTGGATTAAGTTCTCGCCACCTTCGGGTCCTGCGAAAGCGGATGTTCCGGGAGGAACGCAAGTTCCACCTGGGACATCGGGAATGCCGTGAAAACCGGCAGCGGACCAGCCACTGTGAGGGGTGCGGCGACTGCCGCGACGCGTGTCCCAGAAGCCACTGGAGAGATCCGGGAAGGCGGGCAGGCGACCCCGAGCCAGGAGACCTGCCCGAGGCGACGTCGCAAGAGCGGCGTCCCTTTGTCCACGCCTCTCGGATCGGGCTGATGGAATGAGACTCGAACAGACCTGCCCTCAGGGCACAGCGCATCGTGGGATCACCGGAGCGAGCAGGAAGGGACCTCCCCGCATCCTGGCGTTCACCGGAGACGGGAAGGGCAAGACCACCGCCGCCGCGGGGATGGTCCTGCGCGGACTCGCCGCGGGTATGCGGGTGCTTGTCGTGCAATTCGTGAAAAGCCGTCCCAGCGGGGAAATGTCCTTGCTCGCGACCTTGGGCGCCCATGTGGAGGTTTCGGGAATGGGCTTCGTGCCTCCCAGGACCAATCCCCAATGGCCTGCCCATTTCGAGGCCGCGCGCCGAGGACTGCTTTCCGCGGCCGTGGCCGTGGGATCCGGAAGCTGGGACATGGTGGTGCTGGACGAGATCGGATCGGCCCTGGCGCACCGACTGGTGGAGGATTCCGAGATCCACGATCTGATGGAGGCCAACGGAAGCATCCTGGTCCTCACGGGTCGCGGCATTCCCCATGGCTTGCAGGAGCGCTGCGATACCGTTTCGCGGATCGATTGCGTGAAGCACGCCTACCAGCGAGGCATTCCCTCCCAGGTGGGGGTGGAGCGGTGAAGGGCCTGGTGGTGGCCGCCGCGGGATCCGGATCGGGGAAGACATCCGTCACCTGTGGTCTGGCGAGATCGCTGTCGCGGCGAGGTGTAGCGGTGCGGACGGCCAAGTGCGGTCCGGATTTCCTGGATCCTCTCTGGCTCGCCAAGGCCTCCGGGAAGGCCTGTCGGAATCTGGATCCCTGGATGATGTCTCCGGGGTACATCCGTTCGTTGGCCCGGCAATCCGAAGAGGCCGGGGAATTCCTGCTTGTGGAAGGGGTGATGGGACTCTACGACTCCGTGGATCCGCGTTCCGACGAGGGCTCCACGTTCGATGTCGCACGGATCCTGGATCTGCCGGTGCTTCTGGTGCTGGACGCGCGTGCGCAAGCCAGGACCTTCGCCGCCGTGGTCCAGGGATTGCGGGATTTCGGTCCGGCCCCCATCGTGGGCGTGGTGGCCAATCGGGTGGGATCCGACCACCATGGTCGGATTCTGTCGCAGGCGCTGGGATCCAGGGGCCTTCCGCCCCTCGTGGGCTGGATCGCGGAAGGGGAGCTTCCGTCGCTTCCCGAACGGCACCTGGGATTGGCCACCGAGTCGATCCCCGAATCCCTCCTCGACGTCCTCGCGGATGCGATTGAAGAACGGATCGGTCTTGCCTGGGCCGACATTCCATCCTCCGCAGCGGACCGATCCGCACCGTCCGTCGCACCGCTTCCGGGATCCGTCCGGATGGCCGTGTCGATGGACGAAGCCTTCCTGTTCCGGTATCCCGACCAGATGGAGGCCCTCGAGGCAGCCGGGGTGGAACTGGTTCCCACCTCACCCATCCGCGACGGCGCTCTGCCCAGGGGGATCCATGGCCTTTGGCTCTGCGGAGGGTATCCGGAGCTCCATGCCCAGAGGATCTCGCGGAACGCGACCTACCTGGAGGATCTGCGGAACTTCTGCGACGGAAACCGTCCCGTGCTAGCCGAATGCGGAGGGATGATGCTCCTGTCCCGATCCATCGTGGACGCGCAGGGCCAGGAGCACGGCATGGCGGACGTGCTCGGCTCGCGCTCCCGCATGGGGGCGCGGTTGTCGGCCCTGGGGCACGTGGAAGTGGATGTGGCCGGGGATTTCTGGCTTTCCGGTGCGGGCGCCCTGCGGGGACACGAATTCCACTGGGGAACCCTGGAGGCGCCGCCCCGGGGATGGGACCCCCTTTTCGATCGGGCGACGGCCAGGGGAAAGGCTTCCGGGGACGGTTGGCGCCGAGGCAAGGTGGCCGCGACCTGGATGCATCTGCACCTGGCGAGCCGACCCGAGGCGATCCGGAGCTGGGTGCGCGCGATGCAGGAGGTGGAACCATGGAATGCCTGATGAACCGGATCCTTGCGGCTCCTCTGAGCGGCGAGGAGATCGAACGGCGAAGTTTCGAGAGGATCGACGCCGAAGGCGTCCGTCCGGGATACTCGAACGAGGAATGGATCCTGGTGCGCCGCCTGATCCACACCTGTGGCGATCCGTCGCTGGGGCGTTGCGTTCGTTTTCGCGGGAATTGGGCGGAGTCCGGTGTGCAGGCGCTACGATCCCGAGCACGCATCTATTGCGACAGCTCCATGATCGCCTCGGGGATCTCCCTGGCCAGGTTGCGGGAGGTGAATCCGTCCTACACCCGGGACCACATCGTGGTGCGGGTGGCGGACCCTGCCGTGGCCGAGCTGGCAGCGGCGGAAGGTCTGCCCCGGTCGCTGTTCGCGGTCCGTTCGTGCGCCTCGTGGCTGGAGGGCTCCATCGCGCTCTTCGGGAACGCGCCCGTGGGTCTGGCGGAATTGATGCGCATACACATGGAAGACGGAATCCGTCCGGCATGGACCGGCGCCATGCCCGTGGGGTTCGTGCACGTGATGGAAAGCAAGGAGGAGTTCCTCCGAAGCGATCTGGACGGCGTGGCCGTCGCGGGACTTCGTGGAGGGAGTCCGCTGGCCGTCGCTTCGCTCCACGCCCTCTGTTCGATCGCCAAGGAGATGCATCCATGAAAAAGCATGTCGTCCTGTTCGGGCATGGAAGCCGCGCATCGGGCTCCGATCTCGCCATCCGCGCGGTCGCCCGCGATCTTGGCCAGCGCACAGGTTGGGAGGTGCTGGTCGCCCACATGGAACTGGCCAAGCCCTCCCTTCCCGAAGTGGTGCGGTCGCTTGTCCAGAAAGGAATCCGGAGCGTTTCGGTGGTTCCCTACTTCCTGCACGTGGGGATCCATCTGCGCGAGGACATCCCCGCTCTGCTGGACGGAATCCGCGCGGAACATCCGGGACTGCAGCTGGTCCTGACGGAGCCGTTGGGGTACGATCCCTCCCTGGCCCAGATCCTGGAAGATCGGGTCCGAGAGGCCGCCGCGTGAGCGCCTCCACGGGAACCTGCGCCGCCGCGGCCGCCGCCGCCGCCGCGGAGCATTGGCTGGGCAGGCCGTGCCGCGAGGTGGAGGTGACCTTGCCGGACGATTCCACCATGCGGTTGGATGTGGAGGAAACGGAGCGGGACTTGTTGGGGGCGACCTCGGTGGTCCGCAAGCCCCCCAACGACGATCCCGATGCCACGCGGAATCTGCCCGTCAAGGTGAGGATCGTACCAGGAGCGTGCCGTGGAATCCGCTTCCTGGCCGGTTGGGGGGTGGGAAAGGTCACCCGCCCGGGCCTCAGGTTGGAGCCGGGGGAGGCTGCGATCAATCCCGAGCCCAGACGGATGATCGGACAGGAATTGGAATCCCGGGGACTTCGCGACTGTCTGGTGGTGGTATCCGTTCCCGGAGGCGTGGATGTCGCGTCGCGGACCTTCAACGGAAGACTCGGGATCGAAGGGGGAATCTCCATCCTGGGGACATCGGGACGCGTGCGTCCCTTTTCGGTCGAAGCGGTGGTGGAATCCACGCGGATGCAGATGGATCTGGCCCGTGCGGCAGGTTGGGACCACCTCTGCCTGGTGCCGGGGCACATCGGTGCTCGTGCCCTGGGCGCCACCGGGGAATTCCATCCCGATCAGATCGTGGAAGTATCCAATTTCTGGGGCGAGGCATTGGATCATGCGGGTCGGATCGGGATCCGGTCCCTCCTCCTGTCCGGACATCCCGGAAAACTCGCCAAGCTCGCCCAAGGGCAATGGAACACCCATTCGTCGGAAGGATCCACCGCCGTCGGTGCGGTACGGAATCTGGCTTTGGAAATGGGGCTTGTCCCGGATTGCGGGAATGCTTCGGTGGATGGGATCTTCCTCTCCTTGGAGCCGACTTCGCGTCGCGTGCTGGGAGATCAACTGGCCCGCCACGTGGTCAGGATCGCGTCCGCGCGGGTGGGGATTCCCTGCGGTGTTCGATTGACCGGATACGACGGGTCGATCTTGGGCGAGGCACGTCCGTGATCAGCGTCGTGGGCTGCGGACCTGGCCATCGCGAAGGATTCACCGTGGAGGCTCTGCGTGTCGTCCGGCAGTCGGAGGTCCTGATCGGAGCGCCTCATCTCCTGGAGATTTTCGACCGGCATCCTGGCCAACGCTTGCCTGTGGTGCGCTCCATCGACGCTTTGGAGATCCTCCGGAAGCATGTGGACAAAAAATGTGCGGTCCTGGTGAGTGGTGATCCGGGTCTGGCGAGTCTGGGAGCGAAGGTTCGGGAGTATTTCGGCGGCCAGGTGCGGGTCGTGCCGGGCGTTTCCTCCGCCCAGGCGGCTTGCGCCGTGGCCGGATGGCCATGGGAAGGCGCAGGATTCTTCTCGCTCCACGCCCAGGGGGGCGGCCTTCCGGATCCGGATCGGTTGCGGGGTTTGCGATCCCTCGTGGTTCTCGGTGGAGGCGACCGATCGGCGCGGGAATTGGCTTCCTGGCTGGAAGCCGATGGCGGGGATTGGGAGTGCGCCTGGGTCCGCGACATCGGGTCGGGCTCGGAGAGCCTCCAGGTCGCGAGTGGATCGGAACTGGAAAACGTCGATGGCCGGGGACGCGTGGTGTTCCTGGCGCGCAGGAGGGTGCCATGAGCGGGAAGGGAACTCTGTGGGGGATCGGGGTGGGGCCGGGGGACCCGGAACTGGTCACCATGAAGGGCTCGAGGGTGCTCGGCTCCGTGCGCCATGTGATCGCGCCGGTCGCTCGCATCAAATCGGAAAGCCTGGCCTTGTCCATCGCCAAGCCCCATCTGCGGCCGGATGCGACGGTGCACGAGAGGGAGTTTCCCATGATCCGTTCGCGCCAGGAGCGAACCGCCCGCTGGGAGGAGGCGGCCAGCCTCGCGCTGGGCATCCTTGCCAAGGGCGAGGATGTCGCCTTTCCCACCTTGGGAGATCCGTCGCTCTATTCCACCTGGATCTATTTCGCCAGGTCGGTGCGGGATCTGGATGCGGATGTGACGATTTCCGTCATTCCGGGGATTCCCTCGTTCTGCGCCGCGGCGGCCGCAACCGGGGAAGTCCTTGCCGAGGAAGAACAGATCCTGACCATCGTTCCCGCTTCCGCGGACGACACGGAGGCGGTGCGTCGCGCCCTCCAGGCGGGTCCCGCGGTCCTGATGAAGGTCGGAGACCGTGCGGCGGCCCTGCACGATCTTCTGCGGGAAATGGATCGCGACGCTCGTGCCGTCCTGGCCACCCGCGTGGGACTACCCGGCGAAGAATTCCGCCGTGGCGCGGAAATCGCGCAGGTTCCATCCAAGGGTGCCTACCTCTCCTTGATCCTCGCCGGAAAGGATTCGGCATGATCCACTTCGTGGGGGCCGGACCCGGGGATCCGGAGCTTCTGACCTGCAAGGCCGAGCGGATTCTCTACTCCTGCCAGGTCTGCATCTGGGCCGGGTCCCTGGTGAATCCGGAAATCCTGGATGTCCTGGATCCGCGATGCCGGGTGGTCGATTCGTCTTCCCTGGACCTGGAGGCGACCACACACCTGATGGTTCAGGCGCATCGCGAAGGACTGGACGTGGTGCGCCTGCACACCGGCGATCCGTCGCTCTTCGGAGCCATCGCCGAGCAGATCCGCGCATTGGATCAGGAAGGGATCCCTTGGGAGATCGTTCCCGGAGTCTCCAGTTTCCAGGCTGCGGCGGCGGCGCTGGGAGTGGAACTGACCGCACCCGAAGTGTCGCAGGCGGTGGTGCTCTGCCGGTCGCCCGGTCGGACTCCGGTACCCGAAGGACAAAAACCGTCTGACTTTGCCGCATCCAACGCCACCCTCTGCCTGTTCCTTTCCGCCTCTTCGCTGGAATCGGAACTTCGCGACATCGCCAAATCGCGCGGTGAGCATGGCCCGGCGGCGGCGGTCTGGCGGGCCTCGTGGCCGGACCAGGTGGTGGTGCGGGGCACCCTGGGAAACCTGGCCGCGAAGGTCAGGGAGGCGGGTTTCGATCGCCAGATCCTGGTGGTGGTGGGGGAGGCGTTGAGCGGGCTGGGCGGGCGTTCGCGCTTGTACGATCCCGAGTTCTCCCACGGTTGGAGATCGGCGCGCGTCACCGGGGAGGGCGACTGAGATGCACATCGCCGAAGGCTATCTGCCCTGGAAACATGCCCTGGGATGGACCGGGATCGCCCTTCCATTCTGGATCCACGGAATCCGCAAGGTCTCCAGGGCGATGACGGAGGCTCCCCGGCGACGCCTGGAACTGGGGGCGGCGGGAGGGTTCGCCTTCCTGCTGTCCGCCTTGAAGATCCCGTCGTTGGCGGGGAGCAGCTCGCATCCCACCGGCATCGCCCTTGGGGCGGTGAGGTCGGGTCCATCCGAAATGGCGGTCGTGGGAACCATCGTCCTGGTCTTCCAGGCGTTGGTCCTCGCGCATGGAGGAATCACCACGCTGGGTGCGAACGCGTTCGCCATGGCCGTGGTGGGAGGCTGGACTGCCTGGGGGGTCTTTCGCCTCGGAGGCCGATGCGGGTGGGGGGAAGGAGTGGTGCTGTTTCTGGCCGCCGCCCTTTCCGATCTCGCCACCTACCTCACCACGGCCTTCCAACTCGCGATCGCCTTCGGGGGAGATCGAGGGGGATTTTTCGCCGCCTTTCCGAAATTCGTGGGGATCTTCGCCCTGACCCAGGTGCCTCTGGCCATCGCGGAAGGAATGCTCACGGTGTTCGTGGTGCGCCTGGCCCGTACCCGCACGGAAACCGCGTTGGAGACGGTCGCATGACCCTGCGCGGCATGGTTTGGCCCACGGGAGTCGCCGCGCTCGTGGTGGCTGCTGTCCTGGTCCACTGGAGCGCCGGAGATGGCGATCCGATCGGTGCCGACGACCGGGCCCGGGAAGAAGTGCACCGGATGGCGCCCGGATACAATCCATCGCGAGAACCGCTTTGGCAGCCTGCTTCCATAAGGCAGGAGTCCCTACTGTTCGCGGGCCAAGCCGCGTTCGGGCTTCTCCTCCTGGTCTATTCCGTGCATCGGTTGCGGAGCGATCCATGATCCCGGATCCTTCCGAAGGGAGCGGACCCGGATGATCCTGCGCAGGATGCTGGAGCGTTCCACCCATCATCCGCTCGCCGCGCATTCCGCGGCGGTGATCGTGGTCTGGGCCGGTACCGTGGTGGTGGCCCAGCTCGCCCAGGGTGCAGCGTCCCACCTGATCCTGCTGGGAATCCTCGCCTTGTTGGGTTTCCTCGTCGATGTCGATTTCCGTCTGTGGGGAAAGTCCCTGGGAGCCATCGGTCTGATGACCGGATCGGCGCTCCTGGCCCTGGCGGTGGGATGGCGGAACGGGCATCCCTCCTGGGATCCCGAGGCGGCGACGTCGGCCCTCCGTGCCTTCGGGAGGTCGATGGTCTGCGCCGGTGCCACCCTCCTGATGGCCCAGACGGTTCCGTTCTCCCGTTGGCTCGCCGTCCTGGAGCGCCTCGGGGTTCCCGCCGGGGTGGTGGAACTGGTGGGTCTGGTGCATCGGGCCATCCTCGTGTTGGAAGATTCCTTGGCGGGCGTCCAACGGGGAATGGCCTGCCGGAACGCCTTCGCGCACCGGGGAGGTTCTCCCCAGGCGTGGCGGCTCGGTGTGGTTTCCCTGTTCCTTCGCAGCCAGAAAATGGCCATCCGACAGGAGCGTGCCCTGGAAAGTCGAGGCTGGACCGATCGCCTGGGTGTCCGGCGATCCGCCATCCGATGGTGGTGTTGGTCCACGGCGGTCGCCTTCCTGGGGGTTCTTGGAATGGCCGTGGGGATCTCCTGGCTGGAGCGCGGACATGCCCTGTGACCCCATCCTGGAGCTTTCGGGAGTCGGGTACTTCTATCCCGGTGCCGATCGCCGCGGGGAGCCTCGCCGCTGGGCCCTGGATGGGGTGGATCTATCCATCGGGTCCGGGGAGCGGATCGCGTTGCTGGGTGCGAACGGCTCCGGGAAATCCACCCTGCTGGGGCATCTGAACGGACTCCTGCGACCCGTTCGGGGGTGCGTCCGGTTCCATGGCGAACCGGTGGGATACGACCGTCGATCCTTGGCCGCGCTTCGCGCCGAGGTGGCGATGGTGTTCCAGAACGCCGACGACCAGTTGTTCGGAGCCACTGTCCGCGAGGATCTTTCCTTCGGCCCCGTCCAGTCGGGATGGGCTTGCGAACGGGTGCGATCGGCCGTGGACAGGATCCTCGGGGAATTCGCGCTGGAGCGATGGGCCGACGACGATCCGCTGTCCTTGAGCCATGGCCTGCGCAGGAGAGTGGCCATCGCCGGAGCCGTCGCCGTGGGACCACGCGTGCTGGTGCTTGACGAGCCCACCGCCGGTTTGGATCCCGCAGGGGAGGATGCCCTGGAGTCGACATTGAGCTCGCTGTCGGGATCGGGGACATCCGTGGTGGTTTCCACGCACGATGTGGACTTCGCCCTGCGATGCGCCCAGCGGGTGGTCCTTCTTCATGAAGGACGGATTCTGGCAAATGGCGATGCGCGATCCGTGCTCTCCGACCGCGAAGCTCTCCGCACATGCAGATTGCGCGTTCCCCGGGATCTGGTGGGAATGTCCCGCGTGGGAGCGGCTCCCTTGGCGACGCGTCGGGGTGGGCTCCACGTGATCTCGTTGCACCCCTCGGCGTTGCCAGCCTCCAGGGCGGTGGCCAGCCAGCTGGGTGCCCAAAGGCATGTGCACGAGACCTCGCCGGATGCGGAGGCCTCGGTGTTTTCGCGCACCGCCCGGACGATGTCCGACCTGTGGGAGGAGGCGGAAGGATTCGTGGTCTTCGCGCCCGTCGGGGTGTGCGTGAGGTCCATCGCCCCCTTGCTCGGGACCAAGAGGACGGATCCTGCCGTGGTCTGCTGCGATGTCCTGGGGCGCTGGGCGGTGAGTCTGCTTTCCGGCCACGAAGGGGGTGCCAATGCGCTCGCCTACCGCGTGGCCCAGGTACTGGATGCCGAGCCCGTGGTCACCACCACCAGCGAGGCCGCTCGCAGCCTGGTGGCGGGCATCGGTTGCCGGCGCGGGGTGCAGGAATCCGTCTTGCTGGAAGCGCTGGATCTGGCGCTGTCCGGGATCGGAGCCCAGCGGTCGGACCTGCGGGTGCTGGCCAGCTCCGAGGCGAAGCGGAACGAGCCTGGGCTCCATGCGATGTCGCGGACCCTGGATCTTCCCATGAGGTTCGTTTCCCATCGCGAGATCAGGAACCTGCGGCCACGCGTGCGCAGATCCGCCGCCAGCCGCCATTTCCCCGTACCGGCCGTTTCGCAGCCCGCCGCCCTTCTGGCGGGCAGGAGGACAGAATGCGTCTTGAAGAAGTTCGTGCACCGGGGCGTGACGGTGAGCCTCGCGCGGGAACTCTGCGCGTGGTCGGGATCGGGCCCGGACATCCACTCGACCGCACCCTGAGGGCGGTCCAGGCCATCGAGAGGTCGGAGGTCCTGATGGGCTACGCGCCCTACCTGGATTCGGTCCGCGACTTGTGGGGTGGCCGCCGGGTGGAACGCTCGGCGATGCGCAAGGAAGTGGAGCGTTGCCGCGAGGCTCTCGCCACCGCTCTTTCAGGTCGGGAAGTGGCCTTGCTCTGTTCCGGGGATGCCGGGGTCTACGGCATGGCGGGCCTGGTCCTGGAGATCGCCCGCGGCATGGAATCGCGACCCGCGATCGAGATCGTGCCGGGCCTGACCGCCGCCAACGCCGCGGGGGCGAGCCTGGGCGCTCCACTGATGTTGGACTACGCCGTGGTTTCGCTTTCCGATCTCCTGGTTCCCTGGGACAGGATCCGTCGGCGCTTGGAGTTCCTGGCCGAGGCGGATCTTCCGGTGGTGATCTACAATCCCCGTTCCCGGGGACGGGTCCGGCAGATTTCGGAAGCGCGGGAGATCTTCCTCCGGTACAGACCCGGCGCCACGTGGGTGGCCGTGGTGACCGAGGCATCTACCGCAGGGGAGGTGCGGGAAATCTCGGATCTGGCCTCGTTCACCCGATTGGAGATCGGGATGAGATCCGTCGTGGTGGTCTGCGGCTCCGACGCGCTCAGATGGAACGACGTCCTGCTCGCGCCACGCGGGTATTCCGTGGTGTCCGCTTGATCTTCCTCTCCGGAGGGACCTCCGAAAGCCTCAGAGTGGAACGGTTGTTGGCCCGCGCGGGATTGCGGATGGTGGTCAGCCAAGCCACCGAATTGGACATGGACCACCTGGATTCGCCGTTGGTGGAGGTGCACAGGGGACGTCTGGATGCGGACGGATTCTGTTCGCTGTTTTCGGAACGGGGAGTACGCGCGGTGGTGGATGCTTCGCATCCCTTCGCCGAAAGGCTTCGGGAGGAGTTGGAGAAAGCCTGCCAGCGGTTGGCGTTGCCCAGACTGCGCGTGGAGCGTCCACCTTCCTCCGTGGAAGGGGTGATCTTCGCCACGGACCACGCTCGGGCGGCCAAGCTCGCCTTTTCCCGAGGGCGTCCCGTCTTCCTGGCCACGGGGTCCCGGTCCCTGGCCCTCTATGTCCGCCAGGCGCGCCGATCCCAGGTTCCGTTCCGGGCCCGACTGGTTCCATCCAAGGAAAGCCTCCAGGTCTGCAAGGAAGCGGGGGTGGAGGTGGCGGAGGTGATTTGGGAACGCGGCCCATTTGGCCTGGAACGGAATCTGGAGCAATTCCAGGGCTACGGGGTGCTGGTGGCCAAGGATTCCGGTGAAGGATCGGGGACGGCGGAACGGTTGGAGGCTGCCCGGCGCTTGGAAATGGACGTGATCATGGTGCGTCGTCCAAACCCTGTGCGGGAATCGGTCTGGGACGACGTCGAAATCCTCCGGTGGGTGGATTCGACTTATGGGGTATTGGTGCGAGATCCCGCGGACTGAGGTCGGTGAGATCCATGATTTCTGCTGGCAGATGTCACAGCGAGCGGAATGGACGGAATTTGGCGCGACGATGGGAATGATGGATCCGTGCATCCATCAATGGAAGGGGGCCTCTGAGGCCTTTGGCCGCCTTCAGGGAGCTTCGCGTCGCGCCGAGAACCATTCGTCGCGTCGCTTGAGCTCGCGTTCGAATCCGCGGTCGACCGGTTCCCAGAACCTGGTGCCGCGCAGGGCGGTGGGCAGGTGGTCCTGGCCGGAATAGGCGTCGGGACTGTCGTGGTCGTAGCGGTAGCCTTCGCCGATTCCCCGTTTTCTGTCGAAGGCGGTGACCGCGTTCTGGAAGGTGGGCGGCACCGGAAGCTGGCCGTGGCGACGGATGGCATCCTGGGCGGCGGCCCATGCGGTTTCCAGGCGATTGCTCTTGGGGGCCAGGGCCAGGTACAGGGCCGCCTGGGCGAGGGCCAGGGCGCATTCGGGCAGTCCCAGATGCTCGCAGGCGTCGCGGGCGGCGATGGCCAGCGGCAGTGCTTGGGGGTCGGCCAGGCCCACGTCCTCCGAGGCCATGCGGATGAGGCGTCGCGCGATGTACACGGGGTCCTCGCCGGCGTCCACCATCCGGGCCAGCCAGTAGAGGGTGGCCTGGGGGTCTGATCCGCGGATCGACTTGTGCAGGACGGAAATCGACTGGTAACGGCCGTCGCCGCCGCGGTCGTAGGCGGGAGGACGCCGGCCGGCCGCCCGGGCGACGAGCCGCGCCGTGAGCGGCTCTCCTTCCGGGAGGCTGGAAACGGTCCATTCCAGCAGGTTCAAGGCCGCCCTCAGGTCGCCTTCCGCGGCGCGCGCCACCTCCTCCAGGGCGCCTTCCTCCACCTGGAGGTCGGGCCGTCCCAGGCCGTTGTCGGAATCCGTCAGAGCTCTGGCCAGAAGCGGCGGAAGCTCCTCCGGAGGCGGGGCGGAGAGCCGGAACACCTGGCAGCGGCTAACCAGGGCGGGGTTCAGACCGTACGAGGGGTTTTCCGTGGTGGCTCCCAGAAGGCGCACCACGCCGGATTCCACGGCCGGCAGCAGGGCATCCTGCTGCGCCTTGTTGTAGCGGTGGATCTCGTCGATGAACAGGCGCAGGGGCCCCATCCCGGCGCGCACGCGCTTGGTGGCTTCGTCGAGCACCCCGCGCAGTTCGGCCAGACCCGACTGCACCGCCGACAGGGTCCGGAAGGGCAGCTTGGTGTGGATGCGGACCAGTCCGGCCACGGTGGTCTTGCCGCATCCCGGCGGCCCCCAAAGGATGGCCGAAAGCAGGGAATCCTCCTCCACGCCGCGGCGCAGCGGGGTGCCTTCGCCGAAGAGTTCGGGCGATCCGGCCAGCGACTCGAAACGCAGCGGGCGCATCCGTTCGGCCAGCGGGCGCTGGGCGGCCTTCGCGACGGCATCCCCTGTGGGTTCGAACAGATCCATACGTCCCCAAAGAAACAAACCCGCGCGCGGGATACGGGGGTTACTTCTCCTCGAACAGGTGGACGCCGTCCCAGGCCTCCATCCACATGGGATCCTCGTGGGCCATCCTCTGGAGCATCCGGCAACGGTGCAGGAAGAAATCCACCGCCGGATCCAGGCATCGCTTCTCCTCCAGGCGGTGGGGACCCAGGCCCGAGCGGATCTCCTCGTAGACGGAAGCGGCTTCCGAGAACAGGCCTCCCGCGTAGAGCGACCACGCCTGCGCCATGCGTTCCTGGAACAGACCCTTCAGTTCGCGCACGCGGACCGGTTCGTGGTCGTAGATCTCGTGGATCCGCAGTGGGGTCTGGCGTCCGCGCACCCGGACCATGTCCAGGAATCGCGTGGTGAAGCGGTCCGGGAGCTGCTGGCGGACCTCCTCGGTGACCAGGATCGCCGATCCGTAGTGCCGCGTGAGCCTCTCCAGCCTGGAGGCGACGTTCACGACGTCGCCGATCAGGGTGTTGTCGAGCTTGTGGTCGGAGCCGATGTTGCCCGTCACCACGTCGCCGGAAGCGATGCCGATCCCGTTGTCGATGCGCAGGAAGGGAATGCCGCGGGCCGGGAGGGTGCCGTGGCGCTGGCGCCGTTCGCGGTTGTAGCGCTGCAGCTCCCAACGCATGGAAATGGCCGCCTGGACCGCCCGCAGGACGTCCGGTTCCAGACCGGGAGCGTTCTCGAAGGTGGCCATCAGCCCGTCGCCCATGATCTTGTCGATTTCGCCGCGCTGGTGGAAGAGCGAACGGTTCAGGCGGTTGAAGTAGGAGTTCAGCAGCCACACGGTGTCTTCGGGCGACAGGTGGCTGGCGTGGTTGGTGAACCCGCACATGTCGCAGAACAGGACGGTCATTTCCTGTCGGCGAGGTCGGTCCGTCCGGGGGTCCTCCCCGCGGTCGATGCGGTCTACCAGCGTGCGGCGCGCGTAGGTGCGGAACACCTCCGACTTCCGCTCGGAAGCCAGGCGCTCCTGTTCGGTGTGCATGGCCTCCACCTTGGCCGCCACGATCTCGCGGTGGAGCGCCTGCTGGGAAACGATCCATTCGCGCCGCCAGTTCTTGACGCGATCCATGATGCTGCGCAACCGTCCCTGTTCCTTCCACGAGATCTGGAAACGGGTGTAGGGGGCTCCCCAGATCTCGCCGCGCTCGACCACCGTTTCGCGCCCCCTCTGGAGGGTGCGTGCGACCAGCCAGACCTTGCAGGCCTGGCGGCGGGACACGAGGTCCTCCCACTCCCTGGGCGAGAATTCCTCCAGGTCGCAGGGTTCGGGATGGAACAGGTCCTCGCCCTTGGGTTGTTTGCCCGTGGCCAGGCTCTCGCGGAGCAGCCCCACCTCGTGGGCGTATTCAACGCCTTCCACCAGCCAGTGGCGCCGCTCGATGCCCATGAAGGTCCATTCGGTGCGCACCTGGTGCTCGCCGATGCCCAGCCAAGCGTATTCCCGGTCCAGGAGGCGTTCCAGGTCGCACACCGAATACTGGAGGTCGATCTCGGCCGGTGGAAGGCCTCGCCGTTCGGGGAAGCCCGAATAGATGCCGAAGGTCCACCACTCCTGGTCCACCGTGCGGATGGCGTTCACCCGCTCGGAATACTTGGAGATCACCGTGAGATTTCCGCGCGATCCGCGCACCGATCGAAGGAACTGTCCGTTGTTGAACATCCGGGAGTATTCGGCGGTCAGGTGCAGGACCTTCGAAAGGGGCAGGAAGTTGGCCAGGGCGTCCACCCCCGGGCCGAACGACTGCCAGCGGTGCGCTTCCCGACCGATGTCGAACAGCAGGCGCGGATTGTGGGTGTTGGTCATCACCCTAACGAAGTCGAAGAAGCGCAGGGCCTCCGGATACCCGATCCACTTGTGCGGATCCATGAAATGGTCCAGCCGATGGGAGAACCCGTGCTCGGCCAGGTCCTGGTCGGTGATGTTGCGCCCCACCTTCTGCAGGTAGCGCAGGAGCGACAGCATGTTGCGGCAGGAAACTTCCGATTCCGGGGGGATCCCCTCCACCTGGATGGGGAGGGTGAAGTCGAGGCCGGATTCGTCGCAACCGACGATGTCGGTGATCACCTGGATCCCGTTGCGCTCGTACCAGCCTTTCTTCACGGCTCGTTTCCGATCGTATCCGCCTTTGCTGTATGGCCTGATCCATTATAATATGCGGCGTCCAGTCCCGACCGCAGGCGAATCCATTCCGCGATCCGGACGGCCACCACGTCGGGGGACGTGCCCGGCGGCGATGTTCTGCGGGGAACGCGTCCGGTCCAGACCTCCGGCACTCCCATCCGGTGGGCTTCCTCGACGTCGTGTCCGGGTGCCACCCAGCAGAATCGCGCCCGGGAAAGCCACGGACCGGTCTCGCCGAAGGTGGTGGAAATCCGGACCTGTCCGGGGCCGGGAGTGGTTTCCACGGTGTACAGCCCCGCCAAGCGAGCCGCCAGGCGGTGCAGCCGCACGCGGTGGGGGCGGCGGGGAAACCAGAGCCATCCGTCCCGGGGCCGGGAACGCGCGAGCTGGACCACGGAGGCGAGATCCCGCAGGTGGAAGGAGACCGCGGCGGACAGGGGAGCTTCCCGGAGGGTCGGTGGGGCGGGGGGATGGCCCGCCCATTTCAGGGAGGTTCCCGCGGCGACCCTCGCGAAGCCCAGCCGTTCCACGGCCCCCACGTAGGTGACGGAATCCGTCCAGACCTGGTCCACCGTCCGGGTCCATCCCGGGAAGAGCCGGGTGAACCGCCGCCAGCGTTCCATCGAAGCCCGCGAGCAGCGCAGCGCGGCGAAGGCGACGGGAACGGAACGCCGTTGCAGGGCTTGGAGGGCGCAGGGCCAGGCCTCTGATTCCAGGAAGACCGCGACCGCGACCCTGCGTTGGTCCAGGAACCGTTCCACCGAGACGGGCTCGTCCAGGGGGAGGAGGAACGCCGGGTGTCCGGTGCGGGCCAGGCGCTCCATTCCCGCGCGGGTGGTGGCCGTGAGAGTGAGGGGGAAGCCAGTGGGCAGGAACCGGAGCAGGGCCACCAGCCCCTTCGCCTCGCCGATGGAGGCCGCGTGCAGCCACGCGGTGGGGCCCGGGGCGACGGCCCAGGGACCTCTCCGGGCGGAGCCCACCACCCATGCCATCGCTCGAGCCACGACGCCCAGAGACCGGTACCAGACGGGAAGCGGGAAGCTCACCATCCGGCCAGGATCCAGGCCAGAAGAGGGGGGGCCACGGATGCCCACTCCGAACCCCAACGGCCAGTGCGGGCATCCAGCGGAGCCTCCCTCGGTGCGGCGTTCGATCGTCGCAACAGCAGGCTCTCCGACCGGGCCAGTACGGTGTACAGGAGCAGGGGACCGGTCAGCGACGCAGCCAGGGCGATGGGCCGGTTTCCCCAAAGGCGCCAGGCCAGGCCGGCGATCACCAGGAGATTGGCGGTGTACAGGGGATGGGGCAGGAATCGGTAGGGGCCGCCCGTCGCGCGGTAGGGAGCCACCATGGTGCGGCCGCGGGTGTGCGATCCCGCGTGGCGCCGTGCCCACAGGCGCAGGAACAGTCCGAGGGCCACCGGCGCCAGGGTGGCCGGACCACCTCCGGGAGCGGCCAACGGCCAGGCCGCCCAGACCACGGCCAGGCACCAGAGCGCGATCAGTTCGCCGCGCAGGCGGTATAGGAAGGCGGTCAAATCCCGACCGCCGTGATGCTCGGTCCGCGCGCGTCGGACGGAGACAGGAGAGGACCGGGGCGGAAGAAGGAGGGAATGTCCGGTTGCGCCCACAGCGCCCAGGCGCCCGATCGGCGTGCGAGGACCTCCAGCAGGATCCGTTCCCCTTCGTCCCGGGGCAGGGCGGAGAGGGGCTCGTCCAGGAGCCAACCTCCATACGGACGGGCCACCATGGCCAGGAGGGCCAGGCGGGTGCGCTGGCCTCTGGACAGGAATTGACCTCCCTGAGGGATGGGCCGGTTCCAGTCCAGCGCGGAGGGGACTCCTTGGGGGAAGAGGAGGCCCACCAAACCGTCCAGGGATTCCGCCGTGGGCCGATCCACGCCTGTCCAGAGCGCCGGAGTCAACGGAGGCAGTATCGTTTCCTGGGCGAGGTGGAACACCCTGCGAGGTCCCTCCAACTCTCCGCGGCGAACCTGCAACCTGCCGGAGAGGACGGCCAGGAGGGTGGACTTGCCCGACCCGTTGGGGCCGTGGACCACGGCCATCGCGCCGGGTTCCAGCCGCAATCCCATCCCTGCGAGGATGGCCGGCCCGCGACCCCAGCCCGCTTCCAGGGATCTGGCCACCAGAGCGCCGGTTCCGGACGGTTTCCTGGGTCCGGGGCCGCCGCCGATGGGCCGCGACCATACCTGGAGTGCCTTCTGGAGAGCCGGATGCAATCGACCCGCCTCCCGAACGGGCCGGTAGATCAGAAGGCAGATTCCCAGGAACGACACCAGGGTGCCCGCATCCATCCGTCCCAGGCTCCACCCGACGATGGCCGCGGCTCCCAACGACCAACCCGCCAGATGGGCCCCGGCTTCGCCTGCGACCGTCCAGGCGGCGTGCAGTCGGGCGCGTGCCCAGCGTCGGGCCTGCCAGCCGGCGTGGGAGCTCCGTCGCTGTCGGGCCACGTGGCCGCTCCAGCCGCTGGGGAGCGCTTCGGGAAGGGAGCGATGCGCCCATTCCTCCAGGGCGTCCTGTTCCTTGGCCTGACGGGTTTCCTCCTTGGCCAGGATCCGTGTCCGACGCGATCGGGCCTTGGCCAGGGCGGCGAGTCCACCGGCACAGGCCAGAACGGCCAGCGTGATCCATGGAGCCAGCCAGACCAGCAGGGGCAGGCACAGGGCCAGGGTGGCCAGGGCGGATCGTGATTCCACCGCCGAGCGGGTTCCCGATTCGATCCACTCCCTGGCTTCCCTGCTGTGCCAGGATCCGGTGTCGGCATCGGCTTGCGACCACACCCGGCGGTGGCTGTCGAGTCCGGATCGGAGGGCCAATCGCTCCCTGGAAAGGTCGCGACGCCACGACAGGACCACCCGTGCGGCAAGAAGTCCCGCCAAGCCGGCGAGCCAGATTCGCGGGGCCGAGGTGGTCGCCCGCTTGAGCCAAAGGCCCAATCCAGCCTCCGATGCGGCCACGGACAAGGCCCAGAGCCCCGAAAGATGCCAGGCGCGCCGGTCGCGGACCCAAGGTGGCGGGAGAAGGTACAGGGGCGCTTCCTCCGCTACCGCAGCATGGACGGGATGCGCGCCGCCAGGGAGTCCACAAGTCCGGTGTCCGAGGTGCCGGACCGGAGAGCGGCCAGGGTGGCCTGGAGGATCTCCACCGCCTCGGCGGAATCCAGGCTCGCGGTGCTGATGGTGAATGGAAGTCCGGCGCTGTCCAGGTGGCTGCGGTAGATGATCCTGCAGCCCACCAGATTCAGGTATGACAGGTGCGTCGCGGCCGATCCGACCAGTGCCTGGCCGGCCTGATCTCCCGATCGACGCCGCGCCGAATCGAACCGGCCGACACCCACCCGGAGCCGGGATTCCAGACGGTCGGACAATTTACGGCAAGCACGGGCGTCGGCCAGATCCCGGGCCAGCCACGGATCGGATGCCGCGGCCGTGCCGGTCTCCTGCAGGCGCCGGTCCATGGGGAAAGCGGGGGGGATGGCATAGGGGGGTGTATTCAATACCAGCGGGGCGCAGGAGCTGAACGCGCACCACAAGACCAAGCTCCCCAAAAGCGAAAGAATCAGGAGGCGTGTCCTCCTGATTCTTGAGGATCCCGCGGTTTGAGCGGGATCTGCGATCAATCCTCGTCCTCGGCTTCTCCGCTTCCGGCCTTCATGCGCGTCCAGAGGGCCCAGGATTCGCGTCCGGTGGGGAAGGCCAGGTCGTGTCCCACGGCGTGTCCCCACGGGTCGGCGGCCAACCGGCGCTCGTCCAGGTAGGCCACCAAGCCTTTGCGGGTGGGCGGAAGGTTCCGGTCGCGGCAGTGGCGCATCCACTGGCACAGCAAGTGGGCGGCGCCACGCAGGGTGTCGTCGGAGGCGAAGCGTCGGGGCAGACGGGATTCCGCTGCCTTGGCGAAGCGCACAATGCCGTCTTGGACCTTGAGTTTGGTGGCAGGGACGGAGGCGAGCTCCTTCCACTGTTCCATGAGTTGATCGCCCAGCACGACATCCCAATCGCAAGCGGGAGGCTTCTCGCCGGCGACCGGAGCCACGGTACGGGCTTTGGCGGTGGCGTCCTGGGGCTGGAAGCGCGCGAGCACCATCACTTGATCCGCCACGGACAACCACTGCGAGGAGGCACCTGCCACCACCACCATGGACACGCCGCGTGCGTCGAGTTCGGCGCAACGGTCGGCCAGGGGGACCACCGATTCGCCTTCCGGCAGCAGCCGGGAAATGATCGGATCGCGGGTGAGGAAGTTGGCCGCGGAGGCATCCTCGTCGATCAGCAATAGTTCGGAACCGCAGGCGAGCGATTCCACCAGGTTGGCAGCCTGCGATGTTGCGCCCGAGGCTTCGTCCACGGAAAAGCGGGACGGATCCTGTCCCGGCAGGCGGCGGAAGAACGGCGAGAGGTCGCAGGTTCCCACCCGGCGGTCCTCCTCCACCGTGACGGTTTCCGTCCGGCGGGTGGAACAGGCGAGGGCAAGACCGTCGGAGGGACCGACATCCGCGCGGCAGGTTTCCAGGGCTTCCAGGAAGGTGGTCTTGCCGTGGAAGGCCGATCCCACCAGGACGGTGACGCCCTTGCGGATGGCAAGCCCGGAGAGGGTGGATCCGTCGGCCAGGCTCAGGGTGGTGGAGAGCTCCGCCGGAAGCGCTAGCCTCACGGCCTTCGGGGATGCCGCGCCCGATTCCTCGCGACGCACGCAGGAGCCTTCCGGCAGGAAGGCCACGATGCCGGAAGCGGACATGGCTTCGCGAACCATCTGCCGCTTGCGCAGGTGCTGTGCCAGCTCCAGGATCCGCTCGCGGGTGACTCCGTTGGCGATGTCCAGGGCCAAGGCGGGCAGGCGGTTGGCCAGCACCTCGGCGACGGGCTCGGCCAGGATCCGCCGATTCTGGGCGGGAAACGCGTAGGAGAAGCGCAGCGTGAGGAGCTTGCCCATCTGGGCGGCGGAACGGGGGCGTATGGTGGCGTCGGGGCGCGCGGTGCGCAGCCGTCCACCGCCACCGTCGCCGGCGGGAAGCGATTCCTCCGGGAGGCGGCGGGCGAATTCGCGCAGGAAGAGGTCTTCCATGGCCAACCGCTCGAATGCGTCCTGGGGCAGGGCGAGGTTGGGATGGAACTGGGGGGGGAGCTCCAGATGCAACCTGGACGCGTTCGCGTAGGGATCCCCTTGGACATGGTCCACCACAAGAGCCATGTCGCGATCGGCGTGGTCGCCGTAGATCCTCCGGAGCTGCCCGTAGGGCTTGCCGTCCAGGTCGTGCAGAAGCTGAAGCAGACGTCTCAGAAATTCACCGCCATTTTCGATTCCATCCCGCCCGGGATGGGGTTGGTTTCCAGGGCGATCCCCGCGCGAGCCGCGGAGGATCGGTTCAAGCGCAGCACGTCCAGCGCCGCGGCCAGCCGCAGCACCACAAGTGTACCCGCGGCGGAATACAAGGCCACCTGGCTGGCCCGCCAAGTGCGCAGCTGGCTCTCGAAGGAGCGCAGGTGGGCGTCGTTCTCCGGGTTCTCCCGGCTACCCCAGTCCCAATCGTGCGCGTCGTCGTCGGGGAATTGCCAGGTGGTGGATTTGCCGGACAGGAGCATCGCCTCGTCGTACGAGTCGTGTCGGCCGGCTTGGGGGCGACGGCTGCGGTAGTTGCGCATGGCCGTGAGCAGGTCTCGATCCGGATCGCTCCCCAGGGAAGAGCTGGCGTGCCGGTTGGCGATCTCGGTGGCCGATTCGAGTGAACGGCTCCCCATCTGCCAGGAAACCACCACCGCGGTCAGTCCCAGGAGGTCCAGCGCGTGGTAGACCGGGGCGCGGGAAGATCGACCGATCCAGCGATGCCCCATGCCGGGAAGCAGGAGCGAAAGGCCCATGGCGCTGGCCGTGGAACGATGCAGCACCGTCGAATCCGTGCTGGCGAGGCTTCCACCGGTGGGGCCGAAGGGGGAGGGGGGGATCACCAATCCCGGTGCCACGGGGCCGGAGGGACCGATGGGCCCGACCTCCGGCCGAGCGGGTGGTGGGGGAGGTGGCGGTGGCGTGGGGCCCGCGGGAAGTTCGGGACCCACGGGACCCGCATCCGACACCGGACCGGAAGGGAGCACAGGAGTGGGATCGGCCACGCTCTTGGTGCTGTCCGGGAGGGCGATTTTGATCGTGTCGGCAAGGGGCTTGGCCAGGGGGGAAGCCACCGCGGTGGAGTCGACAGGGATGGTGGGCGCCGCAAGAGAGTCCACTGGACCCGCGGCGATCGCGACCAGGAAGGCGAGGAGGGAACCCATCAGAAGGTCCAATCCACTTGACCGCGGGTGGCGGGCAGGCTTCCGACCCAGGCGAGGCCTCCGTGCACGTGAAGCTCGTCCAGCCAGCTGGTTTCCAAGTGCAGGAGGCGCTTGTTCATCCGGTTTGCGGTGAGGGCCGCGTCGAAGGCGCTGGCCAGATGGTTGATGACCATGGCTCCCAGGAACCACTTCTGCGTGCGGGCCAGATCGTCCGATTCCTTGCGAAGCGAAAGGTACTGGTCCCGCATGGCCGATGCGCCCCAGGGGTTGACCACGGTCACCGTCGGATCCTTCTCCAATTCCTGGACTGATTTCACGTACATCTCCAGGGCGGGGTAGGTCACGGTGTCTGGATTGTCTTCCCAGCCTGGGAGGAATTCCTGGTAGCGACCGATCATGTCCTCGAAATCCTGGCGATTCTTGATGTTGGCCGCGCGGAAGTCCAGCACCTGCTGCTGGTTCCAGGCTCCGGGATCGGTGGACTTGAATCCGCCCTGGGCGAACTGGGCCAGATGCAGGCCGAAGTCGGATCCAGCGGGGTTGTCGCTGCATGCGGTGCGGTTGGGGCTCTCCACTTCGCCGTAGAGGCTCGCGCAATAGGAGGCGCGTTGCGGTGACGAAAACTGTCGGACCAGGCTACGTCCTGCGGTGTCCGAGTACAGCGCTTCCCAGCGCTTCTCGTATCGCTCCTGGCGCCAATGTGCCGCGGCGAATTCGCGGGCCTGGGTGGCCTTCTCGCGCGATTGCACCACGGCCACCTGGTACCAGCCGATGCCGATGCCGAGTTCGGCGGCCGCGAACAGTCCCGCCCGCACGTACGAGCCGGTGTAGATCTGGCCAGCTCCGGGCAGAAGGAGCGAAAAGAAGAATGCCTTGCGCGGCGAGCGGTATCGACGGGCTGCTTCCGGATCCGTCTTGAGCTTGATCTCCAGCGCCTTGTCCTCGTCGTAGACGGAATCCGGGTCCAGTGCGGTCATGGCGGGAACCGCCACGGCATTCGAGGTTCCGGCGGTGTCGGGGGGAGCCATGCGTCGCGGAGGCATGCCGTGCATGCGCGACTTCATGTACTCGGCCATGCCGGGAGCCGCGACCGGGGGTTGGGCGGGAGGCGCGGGGACTCCGGGGGTGGAGGGAACGGTCGCGCTGGCCGAGTCCGGCTTGGCGGCTGCGCTGGCCGTTGTGTCCACCGTTGCGGGACCTCGATCGGAGGGTGCCACGGATGGAGGAGTTGCGGGGGAGGTGGCCGTGGTATCGGCCACGACGGGTTCGTTGGCGGACACCACCAGAGCGGTTCCGGTGAGGCCCAGCAAGAGAAGGAATCGACGCATGCTCGGAATGTACCAAGTCCTCGCCATGTGCAGGGGCGTCGCGACGTTCGTTGGGATCAATCGAACCCGAGGACGTGGCGCATGGTGTACAGCCCCGGCGCCTTGTCCGCGGCCCACACGGCGGCGCGTACCGCGCCGTCGGCGAAGGTGCGGCGGCTTTCGGCGTGGTGGTGGATCTCGATCCGCTCGCCTTCTCCGAAGAAGTTCACCCAGTGGTCGCCGACCACCGAACCGCCGCGGACGGCGTGGATGCCGATCTCTCCCGCCGGACGAGCTCCGGTGATGCCTTCGCGACCGTGGTTGGCCACTTGGGAAAGGTCCACTCCTCGCCCCTTGGCCAAGGCGTTGGCGAACATCAGGGCGGTGCCCGAGGGGGCATCCTTCTTGTGCTTGTGGTGGGCTTCCACGATCTCGGCGTCGTAGGCGGATGCGTCGAGCACCGAGGCTGCCTTCTGGACAAGCTCCAGGAGCAGGTTCACACCCACCGAATAGTTGGCCGCCGCGACCACGGGAACGTGGCGCGAGGCCTCGCGCAGGGCGTCTTCGCCGGCCGATCCCATGCCGGTGGTGCCGATCACCAGGGGCATGCCGTGCTCGCAGGCGCCTTGCAGAAGGGAAATGGTGTTTTCGGGACTGGAAAAATCGATGACCACCCGGTGGGGAGCCGCCGATTCCTTCCAGCTTCCGACGACACGTGCCGAAACGCCATCCACAGGGGAGGGCGTTCCGGCCAAGTCGGGCCGATCGACGAGGCCGACCACCGGTTGCCCGGCGGCCAGCGACGCTTCCTGCAGAGCACGGCCCATGCGGCCCAGCGCTCCGACGATGATCAGCCCTCGGTCCATCCTCAGCCCGCGGCCTTCACGACCCAGACCTTGACCTTGGCCTCCACGTCGGCGTGCAGGCGCACGGGGACGTGGAACACGCCAAGAGCCTTGATCGGCTCGTCCAGGACGATGAGGGTCTTGTCGATCTTCACGCCGGCTTCGGCGAGCTTTTCGGCGATTTCCTGCCCGCCCACGGAACCGTAGAGCTTGTCGCCCTCGTGCACGCGGACGCTGACGGTCACCGAGACGCTGCCCAGCTTCTTGGCGAGCTCCTGGGCATTGGCCTTCAACTGGGTGTCGCGAGCGGCCTGGCGCTTCTTCTCGACTTCCAGGTTGTGGAGGTTGGCCTTGGTGGCGGCCAGGGCCAGGCCCTGGGGCAGAAGCCAGTTGCGGCCGAATCCATCGCGGACCTTGACCACTTCGAATGCCTTGCCCAGACCTTTGATGTCGGACTTCAGAATGATGTTCATTGCGTTGGTCCCCCGATCAGCGCATGGTCTCTGCCACGAAGGGCAGGAGTCCGATGATGCGCGCGCGCTTGATGGCGACGGCCAGCTCGCGCTGGTACTCGGCCGCGGTGCCCGACATGCGGCGAGGAACGATCTTGCCGCGCTCGTTGACGAAACGACGCAGGAGCTTCTCGTCCTTGTAGTCGATGTGGGCGATCTTGTTTTCGGTGAAGAAACAGCTCTTCTTGCGCTTGCGACGGATGGCCATGATCAGTCCTCCTTGTCCGAGAGGTCGGCGTCGTCGTTGGGCTCGACGTCGGCGGTGGTCGGGTTCAGGGAAGGCAGCCCGCAGGGATTGTCGACCACGGTCAGAAACCGGAGGATCGATTCGTCCAGACGCAGCATGCGCTCGACTTCGGAGACGAGCGATCCCTTGGTGGCGTGGTAGTAGAACACGGTGTAGTCGGCGTGGGACTGGCCCTGGATCTCGTAGGCGATCCGGCGCTTGCCCCAGCGGTCCACACGGACGATCTCGCCGCCTGCGGCGATCATGTCCTGGTATTTGCGGACGGTCGCCTCGATGGCGGCGTCCTCCTGGTTCGTGCCGACCAGCACGACAGTCTCGTACAGCTTGGCCAAAGCGGCCTCCCTCTGGACGTGGCCCCCGGAAGAACCGGGAGCAGGGTGGATGTGGCTCTCCATGGACACTTTCCAAGGAGAGGGAGCGGAAGTGTAGCAAATTCTCCACGCATCCACCAAGGGCACCAAAGTTCCGGCCGGAAACGACGGACGCCGCCCCGGGGTTTCCGGAGACGGCGTCGAGGGTCATTGGGGATATGATGGATTCGGCCGCGAAGGTGGCTGATCAGTGCAGCGCGTCGAGCTTTTCCTTCAGGACATCGGGGGTGAAAGGCTTGACGATGTAGTTGGTGGCTCCGGCCTGGATGGCCTCCAAGATCCGTGTCTTTTCCGATTCCGAGGTGACCATGATCACGGGCACCTTGGCGGTCGCGGGATTGGCCCGGATGGCCTTGAGGGCGTCGATGCCCGTCATGTTGGGCATGTTCCAGTCCATCAGGACCAGATCGTATGTGGTCTTGCCCACCTTGCTCACGGCGTCCTGACCATCCTCGGCCTCGTCCACATCGGTGAAGCCGAGGGTGCCCAAGGTGTTCTTCTGGATGCGCCGCATGGTGCTCGAATCGTCGACGAGGAGGATCTTCATGGCGTGTGGCTCCCGGGTCACTTCTGTTCAACGACGGCGATGCAGACTTCCACGACGAATTCGCCATGGGTGCATGCGAAGGGGATGACGATGCTCGGAATGTCCTTGGGGGTGGTGACCTTGTGATTGGTTCCCACCACCACGGAGGGCAGGGAGATGGTCACGTTGAGCCCCGCCAGGTCCGCCTTGGCGGCGCCGGCGATGATGTTGGCGAGTTCGCCCACGGCGTCGGTGACGTCGGCGTCGATCTGGGTGACGTTCAATCCGATGAACGAGGACACGGTCGACAGCGCGGTCTTGGTGGGGAAGCTGATGATGACCGCACCCTTGGCTCCACCCGAAAGACCGATGATCCCGGAAACGTCGTGGGAGAGGCTGGGCTCGGCCTTCACGTAGGGTGCCGAAGGCTGGGGGGTGGTGTTCACCATCGTCTGGAAGGTGGACATCGTGGCCTTGAGGAAGGGATTGATGAGCTCTGACCGCATCGCGGTGACTCCCCGGTGGAGGTGGAGGTGGAACGTTGCGACTCTACCACGAGAACGGAAACGAGGTCAAGAAGTTTCTCTTCCCGTGGCTTCTTCCTTGCCGCCGGCGAGACGCATGGGAGGGTTCCGACACCGGAGCGTCCGGGTTGGAAAATGTCGTCCGGAATGGGAAACTGATGATTCATGGAACGGTTTCGCACCTTTGATGCAATGAAGTCCCATCCTGTCCTGGAACTCATGGCGCGTCGGATCAAGGAACGGAGCGAGCCCGGCCACCGCCGCGACGGATTCCGTCTGGCATTGGTGGTGGAGGGCGGCGCCATGCGCGGCGTGGTCTCCAGCGGAATGCTGTGGGCCCTGGAAGAGGCCGGATTCCTTCCCTGCTTCGATCTGGCGGTGGGATGTTCGGCGGGCGCCCTCAACGTCTCCTCGTTCCTGGCCGGCGTGGCCGGAGCCTGCACGCGCGAATACGCGGGCGCCTTCCGGTCCGGTCGCTTCATCCGCCCGGCGCGGGCCCTGGTGGGGCGTCCCGTGATCGATCTCGACTACAGCCTGGACTTCGAGAGCACCATCCTGGACGGCCGTCGCTACGATCGCGTCCTGGAAAGTCCCATCCCCTTGCATTGCGTGGCCACCGACGTGGACCAGGCGCGACGCGCGCTCCTCTCCGACTTCCGGTCCAGGGACGAGATTCGCACCGCCCTCAAGGCGACATCCAGCCTTCCTCTGGTCGCGGGTGGCCCCGTGGAGTTCCGCGGCCGACACTACCTGGACGGGGGCATCACCGAGGCGATCCCGGTGGCTTCCGCACGCGAGCTGGGCGCCACCCACGCGCTGGTGCTGCAGACGCGACCTCGCGGCCTGCGGTACCCCCCGCCAAAGGGGCTCTTCCGCCACCTGGTGGAGCTCCGCCTGGGACGGTTGCATCCGGTCCTTCCCACGCTCTACCACCGGCGCAACCACGTCTACGACGAAACCTGCGACCTCCTGGACCAGGAACAGGCCAAGGGCGACGCCGCCCTGCCTTCCGTTTTCTGTCTTCGGCTGCCGGAGGGATCGCCGTCGGTGTCGCATCTGGAACGGCGTCCGGAAGTGCTGAGGGATCGTGCGGCGGCGGGGCGCGAAGTGGCCCGCGCCGAACTCGCCGTGCCGGTTGCCGCATTGACCGGGAAATGAACGGCTCGCGGGTCCATGGACCGTTCCTCGCCGCATTGATCGGATTCTCCTCGGGGGAGATTCCCGGATCGGATACCGTGTTCCTTTCCAAGCAGATCCAGGATGGCAGGCTGGTGGGAGTCTACGTGGATCCGGACCGCGGATCCCGCTTCTATCGGAATCTGACACGGTTTTCCATGGACGGATTCGATTCGATCACCTACGGAAACTCGCTGGACAGGCTGCGCGAGCAGGGACTGAAGCTGGGTAAGGTGAAGAACTCGGTTCCCTGGACCCGATGGGTGGCCCTGGTGGAGCACCAGGGCGGACTGTACGCCTACCATCCCTGCGACTTCCTGTTCCACCGGGCCTGGTCCATCAACGATTCCACCGCGATCGAGTGGACCGGCGAGGGTCCCTTCGCCACCAAGGTCCAGTGGCAACGACGATCGGGACCCGGGACTTTCCGGATCGGGTATTCCGGCGAGGCGGGAAGTACCGCCGAGCTCACCATCCGCTTGGTCGATCGGAAGAAGGGAATCGCGGTGTTCCAGGATGTCCCGCCGGGTGGTGGGGATACCACGTACAGCCTGATGATCGCCGCCGAAACCATCCGTTCCGTGCCTCTGATCGTGAACCGGTGCCCGGGAGGCAAGCGCCTCGAACATTCGTTCGACAAGCCGGACCCCAGGAAGTACCTGCCTCGCTGACTTGGGCGGGTCTCTCCACCGGGAAGGCTCTTCGGCGAGATCCTCTTTCGCATCCGCGGAAATTTTCGTTCTATTCGCGCAATGGCCACATCGTCCCACTCGTCGCTCCTTGGTGTATTCGTCACCCTGGGTTTGTTCCTGGGGGGAGGTATCCTGGGTGCGATGCTCGGCCAGTGGATCGCCCCGGATTCCACGGTGGCCGTCCTCGTCGGATTCGCCATGCTGCCCGTCGCCTTCCTGGTGGGAATGCAGCTTTGGCTGGGGGCCGCCATGATCGCCTGGCTGGTGCGGGTTCTCCGTTCCAGGTCGCGGAGCTCCGCATCCCTTCGTTCCATGCCTTCGAAGACTTCGCGTGGATCGCATACGGGATCCTTCGTGTTCGTGCCCGTCTTCGTGGTCTTCACGACGCCCGCCGGACTGCTCACCGGCTGGTTGAGCGACACGGTCGGGTTCGCCTCCGTCCTTGCCGTCTACATCGGCGTTGGAATGGTGTTCGGGACCGTGGTGTGGCAGCTGGCCAAGCGCGGATACGTGGAGTTTTTGGAAGAGGCGTGACACGGCATCGTCGGAACGGCTCATCGCCGGTGCCACAACAAGGAGCGAACCCTTGACCCCAGCCACCGGAAGGACCAAAGGGACCGATCCCCGCACGATGCTGTTGGTACTCGGCATCTGCTACGTGGTCTTCGCGGGATTCGGACTTCTGATGTCGTTTTTCCAGACGCTGCTCATGGACCACATGGCTCAGGAGATCGCTACCCGGAAACCGGACTTCGACCTGCAGTCGACGTTCGCTTCGCAGCTGCACGGCGTCTGGCGGATCCATCTGCCCATCGTCATGGTCATCGGTCTCCTGTATGTGGGGTTCGCATGGAGATTGCCCCGGCTGACCCGTGGCAGGATCGGGTTCAGCCAGGGATTGGCCTGGCTTTCCGGTCTGTGTGCCGTCTCCTACGTGGTGAGGGTGGCGCCGCTCGCGCTTGCGTTGGGCCGGTCCATGCCGGGCGACGTCTTCCGGGCCATGTCCTACGCGTCGGGGGTCTCCGGTGGGATCTTCTGCCTGGCGCTGGCCACCATCCCCCAGATCCTGATCCACCGCAAGCTGAAGGCTCTGCCGTGAGCGGGGTGGACGGGAATCCCGCATACCGGAAATTGTCCGTCGCGGAGAAGGAGCATGCCATGAATTCCTGGTTGGTGATCCTGTTGGTCTGTGGCGGAGCCCTCCATGCCGGATTGTCGGGCCAGGTGCGCCTGCCTTCCGGCGAAGGGCTCGCGGGGGTGTCCATCGGGTTGCGCGGCAAGCCGGGGCTCAGCACCACCTCGGGGCAGGATGGAAGGTGGAGCCTGGGAACCGGCGAGGTCGGGGCCCGGCGCGATCGGATCCTCCGCCAGCACGGCCTTCGACTCCTCGACGGTCGGCTTCGCCTCGATCTGGAGGGATTCACCCCCGATGGCAGATCGGCATCCGGACCGGCATCCGGGGCCCTTGCCATGGGTGCGGCGCGTAGCCTTGCGGTGGTGGATACGCTGGTGCTCTCGCTGTGCGCGGCCAGGACATCGGTTCCCTTGGGCAGCATGGATTCGGGGGCGATCGTGGTGGTCCTGGACACGGTGGGGGCCCTTCGAGGATGCGACGCCGCGATGCCTTCCATCCCCCAGCTCGGTTTCCCCACCAGTTGGGGAGACGTCACCACCTACGGAGGCGTGGATACCACGGCGATCTCCTCGGGAGGGGCGTGCAACTACGGCATCACGGGGATCCGCTTCTACGCCGCCATCCAGGTGGACCTGGCGATGGGCGATGCGGCGGGCCAGTGGCGCCAAGGACGCGCCTGCGGCCAGGGTGCCAGGGTTCGGGCCCATACCGCCCAAGGCGTGAAGGAGACCTTCGTGCGGATCATGGACAAATGCCCGGATCCCCATTGCGGGATCGACCTCGGCGGGGCTCCCGCCGCGGCCATCATGGGGCCGCAGCCCGGACGCTACCAGGGGGAGTGGACCTTCGAAAGCTGCAAGGGACATCCGGAGCTCTTCGACGGTCCCACCCATCTTTGGACCAAGGAGGGATCCAGCGCGTTCTGGTCGCTGATCCAGGTGCGCAATCCTTGGACCGCGGTGGCTTCCCTGCGATGGAGAAGCGCGAAGAACCCCGCCGGGACCTGGTCGGAAATGTCCTGGGCCACCGAGGCGGAAAACTTCTTCAAGGTTCCGACGGAGTTCTTCGCCGGAGAGGACTCCGTCGATCTGGGGGTCCTCTACGTCGATTCCACGTCCCATTCCGTCCGGCTCCTGCCCACGGATCTGGCCAAGCCGCGCGCTTCCTACGTGCTGCCCTGAAATCGCCGCGCCGATCCCTTCGCGGGGAATCCGCGGAGGTCGCGTAGACGTCCGATGGTGCCTGTGAACAAAGGCCGCATCGAAGTTGTTGCACAATTAACAACGATGACTTCGGTGTCAACATTTATGGAAAACACAAGCCTCCAAATTCGCGTGCTGGCCATATCCTTTCCCTGCTCTCAAATCACGTTTCGTCCGCTGCGCCCGGTCGGGGACAGTCGTGGCGACCTTCATCAGGAAGAGGTCCGATCGTGAACACAACGATGTTTGGAATCGCGTCCACGTTACTGCTTGCGGCGGCAGGGCATGCGGCGGTGGACTGGAACCTGTCCGGAAAGGTGACCGACGCCGCCTCCGGGAGCGGTCTTTCCGGTGTCGAGGTCCGGTTGGCGGTCGCCGGGACCAAGGTCGTCACGGCCTCGGATGGAAGCTGGTCGATCGGGACCTCGTCGGTCCTGGGGCGTCGCCTGCCCTCGCCGACCAACATCGCCAATTCGCTTCGGGTGATCGACGGGCGCCTGCGCCTGGCCATCGACGGCTCCGATCTCCTGGGGCGTCGGATGCCGGCGGGATGGAGTGCGCCGCCGGTGGCCAGCGGCATCCGACGGACCGTCGCGGCGCCTCGCGCCCAGGCGGCGGTGACGGACACCCTGGTCTACTTCAAATCCACCCACATCTGCAAGCGTGTTCCCCTTTCCACCTCGGCCGCCCAGGGGCTCCTGGTCCAGCTGTCCAAGCCCAAGGCCCCCGTCGCCACGGACTTCAGCGACACGGTGAAGGGCGTGGCCGTGGACATGGTCGCGGTGAAGGGAGGCACCTTCACGATCGGTTGCGAAGCCGCTTCCTGCCCCGCCGACACCAAGCCTGTCGCGGATGTGAAGGTTTCCGGATACCACATCGCCAAGAAGGAAGTCTCCACCGCTCTATGGAACGCGGTGATGGGCACTTCCGCCACCGGATACGGCGGAGCGGCGGCGTCCTACACCAGCATGACCTGGTACGATGCGCAGGAATTCGCCTGCCGCCTGAGCGAGCAGACGGGACGCCAATACCGCATGGTCACGGAGGCCGAGTGGGAATACGCCGCCAAGACCCAGAAGACCACCCTGGACCAGATCGGCACCGGCGAGGAGTGGGCCTACGATTCCTGGAACAGCGCCCATACGGGAGGCGTGGATCCGGTCGGGATCAACAGTGGTCTCCACACACAGAAGACCCGCCGCGACGCCCAGGGGACCCTCGACAACATCACGGGGCGACTCATCCGATCCATCGAGGGCATCGGACCCGCTCTGCGTTTGGTGGTTTCCGACGAGATGGATTTCCCTCCGGACATGGTGCCCATGTGCAATCTCCACGCCCCCAAGATGGGTGGAGAACCGGAGAATTCCTACCGCGATCCCCGCTGGATCACGGGTAGCGGCAAGCGTTGGAAGCCGGGTTCGATCGCCATCGGGAACTTCGATCTGCGCGTGTGGGACGACGGCACGGCCAGGCTGAACAACACCAACGGCCAGTGGTTCACCTCCAACAACATCGCCTTCGTGTTCGTTCCCGCTTCCGGAGCCTCCACCAAGTTCGCCTACATCCTCCTGGACACCACCCAGGCGTCCCTCATCAGCGACAAGAGCTTCATGAGTGGCGGATACGTGGGCCGCATCGTGAAGGACACCGCCGCCAACCTCGCCAAGCCCGCGATCACGGGATTGAAGACCGGCGAGGAGCTGGCCGCCGCCGCCGGGGCCGGGTACGCGATGGTCGACATGACCAATATCCCGGAATCGGTCAAGGAACAGGATCCGAGGCTCCTGGACGGGGCCACCAACGGGTGGTTCCAGGACAACCGCAGCGCCGGCGGCGTGCACCATTACCGCAAGGACGTGGACCCGGACGAATTCCGGTTCACGGTCAACCAGGGCGCCAACCGCACCATGCTCACCAACGGGAAATGGTTCACCGTGAACAAGACGTTCCTGCGGGTCACCCACTCCGGCGGCTACACCACGGATTACCTCTACGCGGTGGATCCCGACGGGACGTTCTACCACAACTCCTACCAGGCCTACGAGCGCGGGGACTTCCGCATGTTCAAGAAGACCGCCAATGGAAGCGAACCCTTCACCGCCACCTGCGGGAGCATCTGCTCCGACGAGATCCCGAAGGGGGAGAAGGCTTCGCTCTACGCCACCATGGAAAACGGGAAGTCCACCTTCGTGCCTGCACCGTGTCCTGCGGGAGGGTGCAAGTAGGGGATCCGCCAGACGCCAGGCTCCGCCGGGGATCGGCGGAGCCTTCTCGTCAGTGGACCTTGTCCGGACAGAGATTGGTCTGCAGTTCCTTGAGGCGCGCGATCGCCCGCTTGCGGGCCGAAGCCTCGGCTTCCTGGGCGGTGGCGAAGAACCGGGTGCGCGTGGAGACCTCGGAGAACCGCGGCGACTCGCTCGGGTCCGACACCACCAGCTCGGTGCGGAAGACGATCGCCGTGTCCTGGTGGATCTGGGGTGCGGCCGCGTTGCCGATCCCCTTGCTCGCCAGGATGTAGAGGTATCTCTGCTTCACCTGCCAGCCAAGCTGGATGCTGCTGGTCCACACCTGGGTGTAACCGTCCTTGTCGGTGCCGTCGATCTTGTGGAGGAATTTGTCGGTGGCGGTGGTGGTGGCGGAGAGTTGCGACTCCGAGGGGAGCTTGGCGATGCATTCGCCCATCAGGTCGCGCCGGACCTCGGTGCCGGTCTGTATGGAGGCGCTGTTGGCCGTGGCGACCACGGCGACTCCGTTGTCCAGCGCGAAGGCGGGAAGAGCCAGGCATGCCAGGATGGGAATCAGTCGATGGATTGGACGCATGGATGTTTTCCTTCGATGGGGGGGAGGTGGTCCAGGGCAGAGGTAAACTACTTTCCGGAAACCACCCGGGACAATGCGTCTGAGCCGACGGCAACCAGGTTGTGGGACCTGGCCAGTGTTCGTTCCAGTCGCGGAATCCGTCATGCAGGTACCCATCGATGCTGCGAAGACTTTCGCGTTTCCTCCACAAATCCGCCACGAACAGTCCACGCATGAACTGGCTTCTGTGGAAACTCAAGCATGCCTTCAAGAAATACCCCCGCATCGATCCGGAATTTCCGTCCCTGATCAACATCGAAACGGTCAGCGCCTGCAACCTCCGCTGCATCCACTGTCCGTCCCATCGCCAGGGTTCGCCATCGCCGAGGAAGTTCGGGAGCATGCCCCTGGATGCATTCCTGTCCATCATGGACCAGATCGACGGGCATGGGAATCGCCGTATCGCCCTTCACAAGGACGGCGAGCCCCTGCTGCATCCGCAGATCATTTCCATCCTCGAGCGCGTGAAGGCCAGGGTCGACCACGATGTGTATCTGACCACCAACGGACAAGTCCTCACGTCGGAGATCACCCAGGCCATCCTGGCGGGAAGGATCGACCATTTCAACGTGAGCATCGGCGCCCATTCCCCGCAGACCTACCGGAAGATCCGCGGTGGCGATCTCGAACGGGTGAAGCGCAACGTGCAGACATTCCTGGAGGCCCGGAGCCGGTCGGAATGGAAACCCTCGGTTTCCGTGCAGATCATCGATCTGGAGGGGATGGATCTCCAGCGGGAAATCGCCGATTTCCGTCGATACTGGAGCTCCATGGGTGTCGCCTGCGAGGTGTGGAGCGAATTGTCGTGGGGGATCGAATCGCAGGCGGCAGTCTCCAGATGGCGCTATCCCTGCTATTCGTTGTGGGATTCCATGGTGATCAATTCCGATCTCCAGGTGAGCGCGTGCTGCATCGACTGGAGCCAGTCGCTGATCGTCGGCGACGTCTCCTCGCGATCCATCCAGGAAATCTGGAAGGGGGATGCGCTGCGTCGGAATCGAATCGCCAGCCGCGCGAACGACTTCAGGGGGATGGAACTGTGCCGCCACTGCAACTACTGGCAGACGTTGCCCATGATCCATCGCAGCCAGCATCCGGAACCGGCGACGCCCTGAGGGAATCTTCCGCGTTGTCGCCGAAGGGGCGATTTTTGCCCCTTTTTGACTTCCGAGCTTATCTTCGATGGCAACCACGTGGGAGCTTGGACGTTTCGACCAGGCGTGATTCCGTGCGACGTCCGAGGCAGGAGGAAGTGAATGCAGAAGACGATCTGCTTTGCCTACCATTCCGGTGAACCGTCCGGGACATCCCGACCGGACCAACCCGATCCGTACCTGGTCTTCGCCGCGGTCATGGTGCGGGAATCGGAGCTGGGCCAGGCGCTGGAAGGTGCGGAAAGGATCCGGCACAAGTTCTTCGCGGATGGTCGGATCTCCTCGGATGCCCTGGGAGCGGATTCCGAATCGCGCAGGAAGGTGGTGGCGATGGTGGCCAACCTTCCCATCCAGATCGTGGTCCTGGCCATCGAGAGGGAGGAGCTCCTGGGCGATCCGGAGGTTCCCTGGCAGAAGGCGTTCTTCCAGTACATCAGTCGGCTGCTGTTCGCCAAGCTAATCTCGTCCTTCCAGCCCCTGGAGATCGTGCAGAGTCCGGATTCCGATCCACGGTTCCGGTTCGAATTCGAGATCTACATCGAACGCAACCTGAGCGGCGACTTGTTCTCCTCGGTGAATGATCGATACCGCTTCGCGCTTTCCGACGAGGTCAACCGGCCCCTGATGGGAGTCGCGGATTTCCTGGGTGGAACCTACCTGCGGATCCTCGCGCGCCAGGAAACGCCGGAATTCGACGAGTTCGCGATGGGGGTGCTGCAGGAAAGCATCATCTACATCGACCATTGGCCTCCCAAGTTCAAGCACAAGCGCATCGACACCATTCCCGATTGCACCGCGTATGCCACGCTCGACGAGAACCTGGAGACCTACTGCCTGCGCGGAGTGAACGAGTTCCTTTCGCTCGATCGGCTGGAAGGGCTCGACGAGGCCGGCATCACCGAATGCAAGGCCTTCCTGCGGTTTCTGCTCCAGCAGCTGGATTCCGGAGCCCGCAGGGAGTACGTGGCCACCAAGCGGATCCAGGAATTCCTCTCCAGGGTGCTGGGCCGCGAGATCAGCGTGCACCATCTGCGGGAACGGATCGTGGGGACCCTGCAGGACCAGGGCGTGATCCTGGCCAGTGGGCCCAAAGGCTACAAGATCCCGACCTGCTACAAGGACATCCATACGGTGGTCAGCCAGGGAAACAGCGTCATTCCCACCCTGGTCGCCCGGTTGAAGTTCGCCAAGGACGCCATCCGCGTGGTGTCCTTCGGACAGCGCGACATCCTGGACGAGCCGGAATTCGCCGAATTGCGCAGGATCGTCAACGCCATCCAGAGGTGATGGCGGCGGGACGGGGCGATCAGGTCCTTCCGACCAGGGGGATGGACACCGCCAGGGAGTTGTCGTCGAGGTTGGAGATCCTCGCTCCGTAGATGGTGGCGATGACCCGCACCAGCGAGGAGCTGAGGCTGGCTCCATCCAGTGGGAAGCGCCGCCGATCCGTTTCCGGGGTCGCGTGCAGGAGGATCCGCCATTCCCCGTCGGCGTCCGAGACCGAGCAGGAATCGAATGGACCGGCGATCTCCTCCAGTTCTCGCAGGAGGAGTTCCAGGTGTTCGTCGTCGATCCCGAGCGTCGCGTCGATGGGGAACACCGCGACACCCAGGGCCCGCTGGCACACGCCCGCCGGGTCCTGGCAGGTGCTGTCGGACAGCCGGTTGCGCAAGGTGGGGTCGAGGATGGCCATCTCCAGTTCGGCGTAGGCCAGGAAGCGGTGCACCAGGCGGTGCAAGGCCTCGCCAGAATGGTTGATCCCGCGGGCGATGTCGAGCATCTCGGCGCGCCGGACGGTCTCGTATTCGTCCACCAGGATCCCGGAGAGCCCCAGGATGCCGTTGAGGGGGGTGAGGAGTTCGTGCGGCAGGGCCCGGGCCAGGGTGTTGCGCAGCGCGCCCAGTTGGTTCCGGTAGGCGGCCGCGAGGCTTTCCGAACGCGAAAGCCGGACGCCGACCGCCGAGAGCAGTTCCTGACGACTGAAGGGTTTGGTGAGATAGTCCTCCGCCCCCAGTTCCATGCCGCGTCGCAGGCTCGTGCGGTCGGCGCGGGCGGTCAGGAAAAGGAAGGGGACATGGAGGGTCCGCGAATTCCCTCGAAGGTTCGCGATCACCTGGAAGCCGTCCATTCCGGGCATGTTGACGTCGCAGACCACCAGGTCGGGAGGGCGTTCGGAGGACTTGCGCACGCCGTCCGCCCCGTCGACCGCCTCGATCACCTCGTAGCCCTCCGCCTCAAGCATTTCGCGGATGTTCTCGCGGATGGAGGATTCGTCCTCGATGACCAGGATCCGGCGGCTCATGCGGTGATCTCCGCGGGGAGGTACACCCGTGCGAGGGTGCCGCCGCCTGGGCGTGGCGAGAGGTCCGCGAAACCTTCCGAAAGGGTCGCGCAACGACGCACGATGCTCAGTCCCAGTCCGGATCCGGAGATGCCCGTGGCGTTGGATCCGCGTTCGAACGGTTCCCAGAGACGATCCGCTTCCGACCAGGGAAACGCCCCCCCCTGGTCGGCGACGGACAGGAGCAGACCCCGATCCTTCGGTCGGACGTCGATCTCGATGGTGGAGTTCTCCTCCGAGAACCGCAGCGCGTTGGAGAGCAGGTTCACCAGGCAGGCTCGGACCAGCCGCAGATCCAGCAGGGCCACCAGGCCGGGAGGACAGCGGACATGCAGATCCTGTCCGGATTTCTGGAAGGGTTCCACTTCTTCCAGGAGCGACGAGACCACTCCGGAAAGCTGCAGGGGTTCGCGCTTGGGCTCGAACTCCCCTGAATCGAAGCGGGCCAGGAGCGACACGTTGTCCAGAAGCGCGGTCATGGTGCCCACGGCGGAGTGGATGCGGCGGAAATGGGATTGCTTCCGTTGCGCGGGCATGCTGTCGCCGTAACCTTCCAGAAGCTCCGTGGAGGAGAGGATCACGGTGAGAGGAGTCCGGAATTCGTGGCTGACCAGCGACAGGAAACGGGTCTGCACGTCGGGATCCGTGGGCAGGTGGGAGGATGTCATGGTCTATCCCGGGAGGAGGTCTCGCTCAGGCGCTCGAAGAATCCGCTTCCGGACGGGAGATCTCCGGCCGCTTCGCGGGCCAGGGTCCGGATGGCGCGCGCGAAGGCGGAATCCGGCGCCGCGCGGAAGGCGGGACGTCTTTCCAGGACGTGTCGTTCCAGTCCCGCCTGGCGTGGGATCCACCCGGCCAGGGAAGGCTCCCAGGACAGGAAGCGTCCACAAACCTGGATCAGCCTGGACTGGCACGACGCGGCTTCTTCCTCGGAGGCGGCCATGTTCACGCACACCCCCACGGATAGATCCTTCCTCTGGGAGCGGAGGACCTTCAAGAGCGCGTAGGCGTCGGCCTGGGCGGTGGGCTCCGGGGTGGTCACGAGCAGGAGGCGGTCGGAGGCCATCACCAGGTTCATCGTGGTCTCGCCGATTCCGGCGCCGGTGTCCACGATGGCCAGGTCGTATCCGGACTGGAGCTCGCCCAGGGCCCTGGTGAGGGTGTTCAATCGCTCCGGGGGCAGGGAGGAGAGCTGCGCGACTCCGGATGCCGAGGGCAGGAGGTCCACTCCAGGCCCCACGGAAAGCAGGGCTTGGGACGGGGTGGCCCGTCCGGCCAGGACGTCGTCGAGATCGGCCTTGGGGTGGAGACCGCAGAGGATGTGGAGGTTGGCCAGGCCCATGTCCCCGTCCACCAGGAGGATCCGCCGATCCAGGTCGGCGAGCGCCAGGGCCATCGAGAGTGCGATGTGCGATTTGCCCACCCCGCCCTTCCCCGAGGAGACCGCCAGGGTGGGGCAGAGCGTGGAATGGCCGAGTCGGGCGGGCAGGGAGGGATTCCAGGAACGCAGCGAATCCAGCTGGCTAGGCATCGTCGTCACCCAGGAGCATCCTGGCGAGCTCGTCGCTGGCCGCTTCGCTCATGGCCTCGGGGATCTCCTGCCCGAAGCACAACGCCGTCACAGGGATGCGTTCCCTGGCGGCCAGGGTGCACATGGCTCCGTGGCTTTCGGTCTCGTCGATCTTGGTGAACACGAGCTTGGTGGGACCGAGGTCCCGGTAGGCGCGCACGGAGGCGGAAAGGTCGCGCAGGCGCGTGGTGGCCGACTGCACCAGGACGATGTCCTGTGGACGGATCCTGTCCACCAGCGCGGAAAGCTCGAGGAAGTGGACCTGGTTGGCGGGAGAGCGGCCGGCCGTGTCCACCAGGACGACGTCCAGGTGGGAGGTCTCCTTGATGGCCGATTCCAGATCCGCGTCCGTGAACACCACCCGCAGCGGAAGTCCCGCCACATCGCAGAAGGTCCGGATCTGTTCCTGGGCTCCGATGCGGTAGGAATCGCAGCCCACGATGCCCACCGAGTAGCCGTCCTGCCGGGAGAGGCGGATGGCGAACTTCATGAGGGTGGTGGTCTTGCCCACTCCGGTGGGGCCCGCGAAGAGCAGGCGCTGGCTTCCCTTGCCGCGGGCGAACCGCAACGGGGCGCACGGCATCCGGGAGGCGAGCGAACGCAGGACCTGGGAGCGGACCCAGGCGGGATCGTCGCGCACGTCGTCCCTCAGGGCCACGGCCGCCTGCTCGCAGGTCTCGCGAGCCAGATCCTCCGCGAAGTCCATGGATACCAGTCGTTGGTACCAGGGCAGAAGCGGTGCGCTGACGGATGCGGCTCCATCGCCCTTCCACTGTTCGGCCAGGAGCGACACCACCGAGCGCAGCTGTCCCATCTCCTGGCGCACGGCGGTGATGGCCTGGGTGGGCGCTTCGGCGGCCCGTCGCACGGATTCCAGACCATCCTGGAGCGCGCGGAATTCGTCGCGGGAAATGGCGGTCTGTCGTCCCGTCTCGGGTTCCGGCGCGGCGGCGGGAGGGGGGGCGGTCTGCCGGGTGGGTTCCGGGGGGCGGCGCGATCCCGGGCCGTAGGCCGCGGTCCGGCCGGTGGGTTTCTCCTGGGTGTCGCGTTCAGGGGCGGCGAAGAACCGGTCTTCCAGTCCCGCCGTGACCTCCCAGCGCTCGGTACCGCCCAGAAGCGAGCCCTTGATCTTCTGCGTGCGCAGGATCAACGCTTCCGGTCCCAGCTCCTCCTTCACCTGGAGCAAGGCCTCGCGCATGCTGTCTGCCTGGAATTTTCTGATCCGCAAGAACGTTCCTCAGGTGCCTAGCCGGCGACGCGGCCGGGTTCGAGCGCTTGCACGGTCCCCCTCGAACGTACGGAAACGCCCGGGACGACCTCGGCGTAAGATAGCACCGCAAGTTGCGGGAACGAGCCTTCCATGAGCCTGCGCAGATGGGGGCGCAGGTTGGGGGAGCAGACCACCACAGGGGTTTCCCCGGCGGCAGTCATGGATTCGGCCAAAGGTCGCAGGCCGTCGATCAGCCGCCCCACCAGTTCCGGACGCAGCATCAGCCGGGGACCGCGGTCCGTGGGCTGCACGGAGGCTTCTAGGATCTGTTCCAGGCCCGGATCCAGGGTCATGACAGGAAGTGTTCCTTCCGGATCCGACAGCTGCTTGCAAAGGGACCTCGAAAGGGCCATGCGGACCTGCTCCACCAGGGCCATCGGATCGCGGGAAGTCTTGGCGTGGTCGGAGAGGGTCTCCAGGATGGTGGGCAGGTCGCGGATGGACACCCTTTCCCGCAGGAGTCCCTCCAGCACCTTCTGGATCTCGCCGTAGCTGAGAAGCGACGGGACCAGTTCCTCGACGACCGTGGGATGGGTGCCCTTGACGTTCTCCACCAGGGTGCGCACGTCCTGCCGGGTGAGGATTCCGTGGGCGTGCGAGCGGATGATCTCCGTCAGGTGCGTGGCGAGCACGGCGGGAAGTTCCACCACGGTGTATCCGGCCAGCTCCGCCGCTTCCTTCTGGGTTTCCGTGATCCAGAGGGCGGGCAGTCCGAACGCCGGTTCGCGGGTCTGGATCCCGTTGATCCTGCGGGAGACCGAGCCCGGATCCATGGCCAGGTAGCACCCTGTCATGAGCTCGCCCGAGCCGATCTCCACGCCCTTGATGCGCACCACGTACTGGGCGGGCTTCAGCAGGATGTTGTCGCGGATGCGGATGGGAGGAACGATCACCCCCATCTCGGAGGCGCACTGGCGGCGCAGAAGGGTGATCCGCTCCAGGAGATCTCCTCCCTGGCCCACGTCCACCAGGGGGATCAGGGCGTAGCCGATCTCCAGCTCCATCTGGTCGATGGTGAGGTAGTTCTCGATGCGATCCTCTTCCGGAGCCTTGGCGACGGGCTTGTCGGGGGCGTTGGCTGCCGCCTCCTCTTCGCGCAGGGCCTTGGTCTTGCCGTAGCCCACCGCCGCCGTGCCCGCGGCCAGCACGAAGAACGGGAGATGCGGCAGGCCCGGAACCAGACCCAGGACCCCCAGGACGGTGGCCGAGACGTAGAGCGCCATCGGGGACTGGGTGAGCTGGCCGGTGATCTCGGCGCCGAGATTGGACTTGGACGCCGCTCGCGTCACGATGATACCGGCGGCGGTGGAGATCATCAGGGACGGAATCTGGCCGACCAGGCCGTCGCCGATGCTCAGGAGGGTGAAGGTCTTCAGCGACTGGGGGGCGGTCATGTCCATCATGGCCATGCCCACCACGAACCCTCCCGCGACGTTCACCACGGTGATGATCAGGCCCGCGATGGCGTCGCCTTTCACGAATTTGCTAGCGCCGTCCATGGCGCCGAAGAAGTCGGCCTCCCGCGAGATGTCGGAGCGCCGCTTGCGGGCCTCCTTCTCGTCGATCACCCCGGCGTTGAGGTCGGCGTCGACCGCCATCTGCTTGCCCGGCATGGCGTCCAGGGTGAATCGCGCGGCCACTTCCGCGATGCGCGAGGATCCCTTGAGGATCACCTGGAAGTTGATGATCAGGAGGATGATGAAGATGATCACCCCGACCACCATGTTGCCGCCGGTCACGAAGTTGCCGAAGGCGTCGATGACCTTCCCGCCCACGCCCTCCGACAGGATCAGGCGGGTGGATGCCACGTTCAGCGACAGCTTGAACAGGGTGACCACCAGGAGGATGCCCGGGAAGATGCTGAAGTCCAGCACGGTCTTGATGAACATGCTGACCATCAGGATCACCAGCGCCACCATGAGCATCAGGGACAGGAGGAGGTCCAGGAGCCAGGGGGGGACGGGCAGCAGCATGATGGCGATCACGCCGATGATGCCCAGGATCAGAAGCTGGTCCTTGCGTTCGGCGATGGTCCGGAACAGGGGGTTGGACCAGGCCTGGTCTGCTCGATCCCGAAGGACCCGGAGGTTGTCCGCCGCGTTCACGGCGCACCCCGGTGGACGGCGAGGACGTCGGGGCGGTCCAATCCGAGACCTTTGGTGGCCAACACGATCGCGGCCCCGTTCACCAGGAGAAGCCTGCCGTTCTCCGTGTCGGTCACCCAGGCGCGCAGGGGATCGTTCGGGTCCGAGACGACGGCGCGCGGGGCTCCGAGATCGGAAAGCCTGGATTCGACGGCGGCGGTCTGCGCATTGACGCGCACCACCTCGCCGGAACTGGATCCGGAAGCGTCGCCCATGTCAGCGATCCATACCTTCCCGCCGGCCGCGGAAACCCACACCGGGCGGTGCAGACCGGACACCCTGCGGACCTCGCGAGCGGTGGAGTCGAAGGCGATCACGCTTCCCAAGGACAGATCCGCCACCCACAGCAGGGACATGGATTCGTCCCACGAAACCGAGACCGGTCTCCGCAGCACCCCCCTGACCAGGGTGTCCAGTCGTCCGCCGGTGGTGCGGCCCAGGAATCCGGAATCGGCCGAAACGAACCAGGCCCGGCGCCAGGCGCCCTGGTCCACGGCGATGGCATGGACGGCTCCGGGAAGGCCGGCGAAGATCCCGGTGGCTCCGTCGATGCGCAGGAGTTGACCGGTGGCTCCGGTGGAGTCGGCGGCGCCGAGCCAGCAGAAGGAGCCGTCGACGTCGCAGGCCACCGACCTCGGGCGCGGGACGGTGCCGGGCGAAGGGCGCTCCGTGCCGGTGCTCGTCCATTTGCGGACCTTGGCGGCGCCGCGGTCCACTGCGATGAGGGTTCCGCCTTCGCGGATTGGGTCCAGGTCCAGGGAGACGATTTCCGAGAAGCCACGCAGTCGTTGGACCACCGTGGGAACACCCCCGCGGGTGAGCGCGATCTTGACGAGGCTGGTGCGTGTCCCGGTCCAGACCGATCCCTTCTCCCGGTAGGTGCACAGCCGGATGCGCCAGGACAGGCTTCCTCCGCCAAGTCCGTCGGACAGGTGCAGGGTGACCGTGGAATCCACCAGGGAATCGCTGGGGGCCTTCCAAAGGAGCACCGAGTCGCCCGGGATTCCCGATCTCCACTCGAGACGGCCGGCCGGACCGAGGTCGGCGGGCACCCCGCGGTCCCACCGTGGCGACCAGTTCTTGTCCGGGTCGTGGGCGCGAAAGCGCAGGAGGGCGCTCTCGCCCGGGTGCACCGCCACCACGAAGGTGTCCCCGCGGGGCAGGAGGGAGCGCGTGGAACTGGAATCCAGCGAGGGACCCACCAGGAGCGAATCCACCTGCGGAAGCACGTTGCGGATCACGGCGTTCCAGGTGGCTCGTTCGCGGCCGTCCATGTAGTAGCGGATGGTGTCCCTCGGGACGATGGTTCCCGTGGTGTCCCTGGCTCCCGGAAGGGAATCCCAGCGGACCACCACGATGTCCTGCACCACCGCTCCGTCGTCGTCGCGCACCACGCTGCGCGAAACCAGGGTGGACCGACCCAGCCCCCAGGAGAAGCGGCCCGTGTCGGTGCCGCAACGCCGCAGCTGCGCACGCAAGGTCACGTCGCCTCCGCGGTACTCGCCCGATGGATCGGGGCTGGAGAGGCTGATGCTGGGTTCCTCGTCGACGTCCCCCAGCGGCCAGCAGGATTGCAGGAGCGTGAAGGCGCACAGGATCGCACCCCATGCGGCCACCGGAGGGCGGAGATTCCTCGCGCGGTCGGGATGGAGGACGACGGCCATGATCTCCGCCACCGCCGCGTAGAGTTCGGAGGGGATCTCGTCGCCGGGTTCCGTCTGGGCGTAGAGCGCGCGCGCCAGCGGGGGACTCTCCATCAGGGGAACCCCCGCCTCGGTGGCCAGTTCGCGGATGCGTTTGGCCACGAGGTCGGCTCCCTTGGCCACCACCGTGGGAGCCCGGTCCACCCCGGGCTGGTAGCGGAGAGCCACCGCGTAGTGGGTGGGGTTGGTCACCACCACCGTCGCCTTGGGGACCTCGTGCATCATGAAGCGTCGGTGCATCTCGCGTCGCAGGCCGCGGATCTTGCCCTTCACCAGGGGATCGCCTTCGGATTGGCGCGCCTCGTCCTTGACCTCCTGCTTGGTCATCTTGAGGTCGTCCTTCCATGTGTACTTCTGGTAGATCCAGTCGGCGATCCCCAGCACCACGAGCACCAGGGACATCTTCAAGGCGGCCTCGAAAGCCACCGAAGCGAGGACCGCGGCCTGGATGGGGAATGCCATGCCCGCCATGGCGAGGAACTCCTCGCGGTGGCGCCAGACGGTGTGGAATCCGATCAGGCCGACCACGGCCATCCGCACGGCGGCCTTGGCCATTTCCAACCAGGTCGCCTTGCTCACCAGCCGCGACAAGGAGAACTTGAAGGCCTTCGTGAAGTCGGGAACGAGGATGCCGAGGTTCAGCTTCAATCCCGCGTTGAGGATGGACACCAGCGCCGCGATCAGCGCCACGGGGATGGCCACGGGAAGGATGAGCCTGGCCACGAACATCATGGCGGGTGCGCCGAAGGCGTCGATGGAATCGTCTGATGGCCGGAAGGTGGAGATGGCGCGGAAGCATTCGCGCATCAGGTCCTCCAGGGAAGTCAGGATCTGTCCTCCTCCCCATTGGATGGAAAGCACGCCGACCAGCAGGGTTGACGCCTGCAGGAGATCCTGGACGCGGGGCAGCGATCCCTTGCTCGTGGCCTCGTTCAGGCGCTTGCCCGTGGGCTCTTCGGTCTTGCCTTCGTCTTCGGCGGCCATGGACCGTCAACCTCCTCCGAGCATGGTGGTGGCGGATCTCACGACCTGGTCTTCCCACCCGTGGAAGGCTCCCAGCATGGTGGGCAGGGAGACCGCCGTGACCAGGCAGGCGGTGACCACCTGCAGCGGCATCGCCAGGATCCAGGTGTTCATGCCCGGCATGATCCGGGACACGATCGCCATCACGATGCTCAGCATCAGAAGGGCCATCAGGACCGGGCCGGCCATCTGCAGGCCCAGGTAGAGCGCGTTTCCGGTGATCGAAATCGCCAGCGGGACGGTGGTGGCGGCGTCCAGGTGGACCTGGACCAGGGGGATGGTCCGGAAGGAATCGGCGAGCGATCCCACCAGGTGGGAGAACCCTCCTCCGGCCATGAAGGAAACGGTCGAGCAGATTCCCAGGAATTGTCCGAACAGGTGGGTGGATTCGCCTGTCGTGGGATCGAACAGTTCCACCATGGAAAAACCCGCCTGAAGGTCGATCATGGCTCCCGCGATCTCCATGACCTGGAACACCATGGAGAAGGTCCATCCGGCCAGGAGGCCCACCACGAGCTCGCGCAGCGCAAGCCCGGCGAAGCCGAACACGTCCGAGGGCAGGGCAGCGGTGTGCGGAGCCAGGGTGGGGAAGATGCAGGCGGTGAAGGCCAGGGCCAGTCCGATGCGCGCCGTGCGCGGTACCGAGGCGCTGCCCAGCACGGGCATGAGTCCCACCATGGCCACGACGCGCACCAGGGCCAGGCCGGCCAGCTGCGCCTGGCCGGAGGCGATCCCGGTGATTTCCTGGAGGATGTCCGGCGGGTTCATGCGTGGACCGATCGGAACAGGGTGACCAGGTGCACGAAGTAGTCCCGGAACAGGTGCAGCATCCAGGGGAAGGCGAACACGGCCGCCACGCCCCCCGCGATGAGCTTGGGAAGGAAGGTGAGGGTGGCTTCGGAAATGGAGGTGGCCGCCTGCAGGATGGAGAGGATCAGCCCCACCACCAGGGTCACCACCAGCACCGGCGCGCACAGGGCCAGGCTCAACCAGAGGGTTTCCCGGACCAGCGCGATGATGTCTCCCTCGCTCACGGCCCGCTACCGGAAGCTGGTCACCAGGCCCTGGGTGACCAGGGTCCAGCCGTCCACCAGGACGAAGAGGATGAGTTTGAGCGGAAGGCTCACCATCACCGGAGGCAGCATCATCATGCCCAGGCTCATCAGGATGGAGGCCACGACCATGTCGATCACCAGAAACGGCAGGTAGATCAAGAAACCGATCATGAATGCGGTCTTCATTTCCGACATGGCGAAGGAGGGGATCAGGACCGCGTTGGGGATGTCGTCGACGGTGGCGGGCCGCGGGGTCTTGGAGACCCGCACCATGATGGCCAGTTCGTTCTCGCCGCACTGGCGGAGCATGAAGGCCCGCATGGGCTTCATGGCGGATTCCAGGGCCTCCTTGTGAGAGATCCTCTGCTCCATGAACGGCTGGTAGGCGTTGTCGTGGATCTCCTGGATCTGCGGTTGCATCACAAACCAGGTGAGCAGAAGCGAGATCCCCACGATCACCTGGTTGGGCGGGACGGTCTGGGCGCCCAGGGCGCGCTTGAGGAAGCCCATGACCACCACGATCCGCGTGAACGGAGTCATGAGGACCACGATGGATGGCGCCAGGGCCAGGATGGTCATCAGGAACACCAGCTGCATGGTGATCGCGGCTTCCTGGGGCGTCTTTGCCTGGTCGATGCCGATGCTGACCTTGGGGAGCATCTGCGCCTGGATTCCCGGCGCCAGGACCAGCAGGGACAGCATCAGCGTCCGGAACAGGTGTCGGGGGGCGCATGTCATGGTCGGCTCCGGGATGCGTTCGGATTCTGACGGAATCTGTTCATGAAGGTGTCCAGGGTGGAGGCGAACTCGGCGACGGTATTCTTCCCGATGCCGGTTTCCGCGAGGATCTCGGCTGCGGAGTCCCCGGTGAATTCCGCCACCGCGGAGGCGGACGAGGCGGTGAAGGCCACGGCCACCACACGATCGTGGACGCGCACCAGGGAGATCTGCCGGCCACCCGGAAGGGCGGTGGTCTCGAGCACGTCGACGAGGGATCCGTGCGCTCCGCGCTGGTTCTTGCCGCGTGCCTTGCGGTACAGGAACAGGCCGGCGAAGGCGATGGCCGCCAGGAGCGCGATGCTGGTGAACAATTGCAGGAGGAGCGATCCCAGCATGGAGCCGGAAACGGGGGATCCGGTGGCGGCATCGCGCGTGGGAGATCCACGGTCCCAGGCTTCCTGGGCGGTGGCCAGCCGCGAGCGCACGATGGAATCGTCGTCGGGAATGGCGGGTTTGGAGAGCGCCTGCGGGGAGACGGCTTCGACGAGCGAATCCGTGCCCAGGGTGTCCGCCCCGGAAAGGGTGGCGGATAGCAGGAAGATCGCGGCGAGGATGGGCTTCATCGGATGGGCCTCGCCCGTTCTTCCGGGGTCACCAGATGGGTGATGCGGATCCCGAAGTTCTCCTCGATCACCACCACCTCGCCGCGGGCGATGATCTTGTCGTTGACCACAAGATCCACAGGCTCGCCCGCCATGCGGTCCAGTTCGATGATGCTGCCCGGTCCGATCTCCAGGATGCGCCGGATGGAAAGCTCCGTCTGTCCCAGTTCGATGGTCACCTCGATGGGGACGTCCAGGAGCCTCTGGACGGCTGGATCGCGGGAATCGATCCAGGATGTGCCTCCCGGAGAGGCCGGCGCCGCGGCGGTGCGGCTCGCCTGGGGCGGGGGAGGAAGCGAGATGGCCTCGGAAGGAGCGTGGGCGCTGAGACCTTCCTGGAATTCGTCCACGTTGGGGAATTCCGACTGCGAGGAACGGATTCCGTCGAGTTCGGAGAGGGTCTCCATGAGCTCGTGCGAGACGGTCAGGGTGATCTGGTGGATGGGGAAACCCTGCACGTCGAGTTCCACCGGGTAGCAGGCGGAACCCGCTCCGGGCGCGCCCTCCTCGACGGCGGAGCGGTACACCAGCCGCTTGTGCCAGCGTTCGGACTGGCTCGTGGAAAACGCCCCCGCGAGCTGGTTTCCCAGTTCCTGGAGGGCGTCCTGGTGCTCGTCGCTCCAAGCCGCGGTCCCGTCGCCCATCATCATGAGGTCGGCGAGGATGGATGCCGCTTCCGGTTGCATCAGGAGGGCGATCTCGCCCTGCCCGCCCTCGGTGAGGACGAACCTCACGGAAATCGGCGTGGGAGCCACCGATCCAGGCAGGCGCGCTCCCACCTGGAGTCCGCAGGCCCGGCCGAGCGCCGCGCGGAAGGTCTGGCGTGCCGAGGCGCAGAAGACCGCCGCCAGGTCGTCGGCATGGGAATAGAGTTCAGTCGACATCGCCGACCTCCCGGTCGATCAGGGACGTAACCTGCACGCACTTGCGGCCGTGGATCTGTCCAGGTCGGCAGAGGAACCTCGCCTTCCCGCCTGCGGCGAGGACCATTTCGGAGGAATGGGATTTCTCGAGCACAAGCGTGTCCCCTGTCTGGAGGCCCAGGATCTGTCTCATGGATAGGGATGTCTTTCCGAGGAGCGCTCGAAGTTCGACGGGGGTTCCGGCCAGTTCGCGTTCCACCACCTTCCTGGTGTCGGCGGTGGCTCCGCGGTTTGACGAGATCCAGTTTTCCGCGGAAAGGTTTCCCATCACCGGTTCGAGGAACATGTACGGCATGCACATGCTCATCAGGCCGGAGGTGTGGCGGCTGCGCAGCTCGAAGGAGATCAGGATCACGGTCTCGGAGGCCGGAGCGATCTGCACGAACTGTGGATTGTTCTCGTAGCTCTCGATCTTCGGATGGAAGATGCCGAGGTACTCCCAGGCCTCCTTCAGGTCCAGGAGCAACCGTTCCACGATCTTGTTCATCACGGATCGTTCGATGTCGGTGAGCTCGCGGTTGTACTGCATCGCCTTGCCGGGGCCGCCGAAGAGACGGTCGATCATGAAGAACACCAGGGACGGATTGATCTCCAGGATCGCGTTCCCGCTGAGCGGCTCCATCTGGAAGACGTAGATGCAGGAGGGATTGGTCACGCTCATCACGAATTCGTTGTAGGTGAGCTGATCCACGGAGACCAGTTCCACTTCGATCAAGGTCCGCAGGTACGACGTCAGCGTGGTGGACAGGGCCCGGGAAAACCCCTCGTGGAGGTTCTGCAGCACCCGCATCTGGTCCTTGGAGACGCGGTCGGGGCGGCGGAAATCGTACAGGCTGACCTTCCGGTCCTCCGAACGGGTCGGCCGCTCCACGCGGGGCGCCTTGTCCTGGAGCCTTTCCACCGCGGCCGGTGCGGGCGCAGGGGGGGGGGAAGGCGCACCGGCGCCGACGGATGCCAGGAGGGCGTCGATCTCTTCCTGTGAGAGGATATCGCCCACGGGTGGACTCCTACTGGACCAGCCATTCGGTGACCAGCACCGAATGGATCTGGAGCTTTTCGTGCTTGAGGAGCTTGTTGATCTCCCGGGTCATGTCCTGGGTCAGCGAATCCTGCGACTTGGGGTCGGTGGCCACCTGGAAGGTGGCTCCCGACAGGATCCTGTTGACGGTGGCTTCGACCCGGATCATCTGGGGGGCCACCTTCTTGGAGAAGTCCTTGTACTTCTCGGCGTCGTATTCCAGGCACAATCCCGCCTTCAGGTAGCGCTTGGCTTCGGTACCGGCGATGGTCACCGTCTTGGAGAGGACCTTCTCGGCGCATTCCAGCCTCTTCGGTGCCTTGCGGGAATCTTCCTCTCCTTCCTCGTTCGTTCCCTCCTCCTCCTCTCCTTCCGGGGTGGAGGTGTGGGAATCGGTCTTCTGGGCCCGGTCGGAGATTCCGAAGAACCGGACCACTCCCACCGCGAGCACGGCCTGGAGCCCCAGCACGACCAGGACCGCCACGAGCATGGGGGCCACCTTGCGTCCTCCGGAGCTCTTCGGTGCCTCCGGAGTCTCGTCCTTCTTCTCTTCCTTGGGTGCTCCCGACATGTCCTGTCCCCTCTGTGCGTCCGGAGATTCTCCCATACGCCGCTCGGGAACTCAAGGGTTCCCTTCCAATTTCTGCACCGCTTCGGCTCCCCAGGGGGAGCCGGGACCCGCGGCTACCTCACGAGCCCGACAAGTTCCTGCATCATGCTGTCGGATGTCGTGATGATGCGGGCGTTGGCCTGGTAGCCGCGCTGGGTGGTGATCATGTCCGTGAACTGGCTGGCCAGGTCCACGTTGGACATTTCCAGGGTTCCCGATTCGATGGTGCTGGTGCTCTGTCCACCGGGACGCCCGAAGACCGGGTCGCCGGAATTGGCCGACTGGGCGTAGACGGATTCCGATTCGTGCGACAATCCCTGGGGGTTGGTGAAATCCGCCACCACCACCTGTGCCAGCGACCGGGTCACTCCGTTGGAAAACTGTCCGATGATCACGCCGTCGCTGCCGATGGAAATGTTGCGGAGGGCGCCCATGGTATGGCCGTCCTGGCTCACCGCCGAGGCCGTGTTGGCCGCGTTGAACTGCGTGAGTCCGGAGAACCTTCCGGGACCGCCGGGGTTCAGTGCGATCTGCATCAGGTCCGATCCGTTGCGGGGATCGATGCTGAGCACTCCCGAGGAATCGTCGAAGGAGAAGTTGGAGACCGTGCCGTCGGTCCCGAAATTGATCCGTCCGCTGCCTCCGCCCTGGATCACCTCGGTTCCTGCGACGGCCGCCTGCCAATACCATTCGTCGGGGGTGACCGACTTGGTGAAGGTCACGGCGACGTTGTGGGGAAAGCCCTTCTGGTCGTAGGTGGTGATGGACGTGCTCACTTCGCCCGCGCTGCGCGCTTCCTGGAATTCGTTCATGCCCATGTTGGAATTGAACGAGCTGGGGCTGGGGCTGAGATTGTTGGTGTCCGCAGCGCGGATGGACACGTCGCTGATGGAGAAGTCCGCTCCCGGGAGCCCCCGGATCACGATGGCTCCCTCGGGCATGTTGTTGGTGGATCCTGCGGCGTTGAGCGAGACCGTAGGGTTGGACAAGGCGGTTCCGTCCGTGGCCGGCAGGCCCAGCTGGTTCTGGACCGCGGTGAGGAGATCGCCCATGGTGGTGGTGTTCGCGTTGTAGGGAACATCGATCGCCGGACGGGGGATCCCTCCCACCGCGCCGGAAATCTTGATGTTGTCGCCGTTTTCCAGTCCCGCGGGAGCGAGGGTGACCGGATCCGATCCCAGGGCTTTTCCGTTCTGGTCGTAGATGTTGCGCACCAGGTCCGTATCCACCGCCGGGCGCAGGAGGGTGTTGGTCCGGTACGGAGTGGCCGGCGCGGCCGCCATGTTGGACGGGAACGAGAACGCGTTGGCGACTCGGGAATCCGAAGTGGGCCTTGCGGAGGAGATGCGGAACTGGGAGACGGGACCGGAGCCCGGGGTGATTTCCAGTTGGCTGGTGGTCGGATTGATGGTCACTTGCGTGCCTGGCGAGTTCGCCGTGGTCGAGAGGAAGTTCTCGATGGCTCCGCGGAGCGTCTGGAGATTGGTGCCCGTCCCCACTTGGAAGGTGGAGGTCACGGTCGCGGTGGGAGAGCTGGGGTCGCGTGCGGACAGGACCAGGTTGTCGCCCTCCTGGATCATGAGGTTGTTCCCGGACTTGTCCGTGAGGCTGGTCAACGGGACGGTGCCATCGGCGCGCGACAGGAACCGGGCGCTGTGCGAGATGGTTCCCTTGGCCATCGAGTCGGCGTTGAGGTTGCGGGCGAAATCGATCTGCTCGGTGGCCCGCGCGGGCGCCTGGGTGTTGTACGGGATCAGGATGTCGTCCTGGGTGGCGGTCACGGGGATGTCCCCGTTGTCGTCCGCGTTGAAGCCCTGGAGGATCATGCCGCTCTTGGGCATCACCAGGTGGCCCTCGGCATCCAGGGTGAAGGAGCCGTTGCGGGTGTAGAAGAGATCGTCGCCGTTGCCCACCACGAAGAACGCCGAGCCTTGGATGGCAAGGTCGGTGGTGAGGCCTGTCTTCTGCAGGTTTCCCTGCCCGAAATTGGAATCCACGCTCGCGACGCCGGTGCCCAGACCCACCTGGAGCGGATTGGTGCCACCGGATCCCGCACCCCGTCCTCCCGGGCGCGTCGCCCCGCCGAGGGTCTGGGAAAGCGCGTCCTGGAAGGTCATGCGGCCGGCCTTGTAGCCCACGGTGCTCACGTTGGAGATGTTGTTGCCGATGACGTCCATGTTCGATTGCAGGCTCTTGATGCCCGAGATGCCGGAATAAAGGGAGCGCATCATGGTGTGTGCCTTTCGAGACTTGGATTCAGGAGACGGTGAAGAGTTGGCTCCAGGCCCAGGCCTTCTGGCCCGAGATCAGGAGGGGCGAGCCCGACGCGTCGAAGCCGATCGAGTCGATCGTCTCCTCGCGGTAGGTGGTTCCGCCGTAGGATTTGCCGTCGGAGGAGACGATCTTGAGGTAGTAGGTGCCGTCGGCGGCGGTGGTTCCGTCGGCGAGGGCGCCATCCCAGGCGAAGGTCCTGCCGCCATCCGCTCCGGGTGCCATCGAGGTGGCGGAAAACGACTTCACCACGTTTCCGGAGGAGTCCAGCACCTGCGCCATGCTCCCCGCGGTGGCGGTGTACTTCCAGGTGGCTTCTCCCTTCGCGGCCGAGAAGCTCGCGGAATTGTCGCGGATCTTGGCCGTGTGGCCGATCAGCGAAACCGAGGACGCGCCGGTTCCGAGGTCGCCGGCGGCGGTGGATCCTCCATAGGCCTGAAGGAGGTCGGAGAGATGGAACTTCCCGGCGGCGGTGCGCAGGACGGTGCCGTTCTCGTCGGTGCCGACTCCGGTCACGGTGCCTTCGTCGAAGGCGTAGCCGGAACCGCGGCCAGTGGACTTGTCCCGCACCACCAGGGAGTAGACGCCGGAAAGCAGCGGTTTCCCATCCTGGTCCTTCCCGTTCCAGGTGACCGCTCCGTCTCCGTTGGAATCGAGGATCTTCGACCCGTCGTCGTTGGTGCCGTCCAGCGGGATCGTGCACACGTCCTTGCCGGAGGAATCCTGGATGGCAAGTTCCGATCCGGCCGTGGCGTTCACCATGATCTCGCTGGCCGAGCCTGAATGCTCCAGGCTGGAGCGCTTCACGCGCACGGTGTTCCCGATCAGGGTGGTGGCGGAGGTGGTGGAGAGGGCCTGGTTGGTGGCACCCTGCTTTTCCACCGACGAAGTGATGGACTTGCCCAGTTCGGACATGGAGGTCTGCATGTTCTGCAAGGCTTCCAAGGAGGAGAACTGCGCCATCTGGGCGGCCATCTGCTGGTTGTCGGAAGGATTCAGCGGATCCTGGTACTTGAGCTGGGTGACCATCAGGGTCATGAATTGGTTCTTGTCCAGGGACGATCCCGTCTTCCGCGAGGAATCCGTTGCCGCCTTGGAGGTGTTGGACGAGACCTTCCTGAGGTAGTCCTGGACGTCGAGCTCGGGTCCGGTGGTGGTGGTCATGGTCAGCTCCAGATCTCGAAGGAATTCCTGCCGTTTCGGTGTCCCGTGTCGCGACCCAGCTGGAGGGGCGTCGCCACTTCCATCTGGGCCTGTCGGGATCCATTTCCATGTCTGCCTTCGGGGTTTCCGTCGCCTCGCTTGCGGTCGGTTTCGGATCCGGATCCAGCCATCGCCGAATTCCCCGAGCCCACGGAGACGGTCATCTTCTCCAGGTCCAGTCCGTGCCGGGAAAGCGCGTCGCGAAGCTGCGGCATGGAATCGAGCATGGCCTGCCGCACGGAGTCGTTTTCGACCACCATGTTGGCCTGGATCCCGTTGCCGTCGTTCATGCGCAGCGACAAACGCACCTCCCCGAGTTCCTCGGGCCACAGGCGCAGCGACAATTCCCGTCGTCCCTCGGCGAGTTGGACGTGGACCCTCTCCAGGACCTGCCTGCCGATCAGTTCGCTGGCCATGCCTCCCGGAGCGAGGTGCCGACCGCTTTTCGCTTCCTGGGTTTCGGGGGACGAAGATGGCTGGAGAGTGTCCTGGGGACGGGTCCAGGCAAGGAAGTTCTCCTGTCCGGAAGGGCTGTTTCGGTTGTCCGATCCACCGGACTTCCGATCTTGCGGGGACGGCTCCGATGCGGTCCCGGAGGTGGCCTTGGCGAGCTCGCCGCGTGCGGTTTCCACCGAAGCCTGGAAACCCTCCGGCAGCTTGCCGGCGCCGGTGGTGCCGGACGCCTGCCCGGCGGAAAGGGGGGCGCCGTCGAGGTCGTCCAGAGGCCAGGCGCGGGGCAGGAGGAGCGCGGTGCACTCGGCGATCTCGGAGGTATCCAGGCCGCGTTCGAGATTGCGCTCCACGAATTCCAGCGCCGAATCCAGCTGCTTGGCGTCCAGCGCCGACAGCTCGGCGATGTCCTCCGCCCGTACCTGGAAGCCCAGCGCTTGCAGGATGCCTGCCAACTGCTGGCAGAGGGCCGGATTTCCGGAAAGGTCGGTCCCTTCCGCGGCAGCCTTGTCGGTTTCCGCGACGGATGCGTTCAACGCTCCGAATGCGCTGGAAACGGAGAACGTATCCATCCCGAACAGCGTCGAAAGCGATGCATTCCCGCTGGCCACCGCTTGGGTGTCCGTGGTGGAAAGGAACTGGTCCAGGGTCTGGAGGAATCCATCCGTGGAAGGGGTGGCTTGTCCCGCTGGGAGCGGGCCGGGACCGGTGGCGACCGGCATCGCGGCGACGACGCTCATGGCTTCTTCTCCTGGGAGGGGATGGAATCGGGTTTGGCGGTCGCCGAGGTGTCCTTGGGCCGGGTCGGGCCGGAGGGAGTCGGCGAAGGTGTTCCGGAGGCGGGACGTTGGTCCTTGGGACCCGAGGAAAGGAGCCTGGAGATCCGTCCGGCACGTTGGTTGTCCAGCTTGCCCACCGCCGCGAGGATCTTCGCGCGGGGCTTGTCGTCGGAGACCTTGCGCAGGATGGACGTCACCAAGATGTCGTCCAGGGCCACCAGGATCTTCGCCGCGGCATCGGGTTTCATCGACGAGAACGTGGCGGCCAGCACCGCCGTCCGTTGGGCCTGGAGGGAATCTTCCTTGCCCAGGATGGCTTCCAGCCGCAGGCGTTCCATCCGGATGGTGTCGCGGATCATGGCGACTTCTTCCCTGAGGGTGGAGATCCGAGTCTCCTCCCTCAGGAGTTCGGCTTCCTTGCGGTCCAGATCTTCCGGGTTGGTGATCTGGCGGTCGGTCGGCCGATATCCGGAGTCTGCGGCGAGTACCGTGGCGCCGGGGATGTCCTCGGGACGCTCCAGGAGCCGGGACCGGGCGTTGGGATCGCGCGCTTCCGGCCCGAACACCATGCGGACGTTGCCGGTCCACAGGAGCACTCCCAGGAGCACGATGGGGAAGCTCGCCACGGCCAGGACCCCGAGGGCCACGATGTCTTTGACTTTGACCACGAACGGATCCATTGCAACCGACGGGCCAACCGAGTTGCGAACGTGCGGAGGGATTCCGGTGGAAGGAAGGCGGCAAGGATTTCCCTGCCTTGCCTGCAGGGGAGGTCAGGAACTACTCTCGCCAACATGGACGGTTTTCCACTCGAAGCTGCTCGCCGCATCGTTCGCCTGGCCCTGGAAGAAGACGTGGGGTCTGGTGACCTGACCTGTCGCCTGGTCCTGCCCGCCGGGCATCAAAGCCGCGCCCACGTGGTGGCCAAGGCCAAGGGGGTCTACTGTGGATCTCCACTGGCCTCCGTGGTGCTTTCCACCCTGGAGGACCTCGATCCCGAGTCCGGAGCCGCCCAGGTGCGGTTCGAATCCCTGGTTTCCGACGGGGAGCTGGTGGAGGAGGGGCGGACCATCTGCCGTTTCGAGGGGCCCACGCGAGCCATCCTGGAGGCGGAACGGACATTTCTGAACTTCTGCCAGCATCTATCCGGCGTGGCCAGCTCTGCGCGCGTCCACCAGGAGGCGGCCGGAGCGGGATGCCGGGTCCTGGACACCCGGAAAACCACCCCCGGTCAACGCAGCCTGGAGAAGTGGGCCATCCGGGTGGGTGGAGGGACCAACCACCGGATGGGACTTTGGGATGCCGTGCTGGTCAAGGAAAACCACGCCCAGGCAGCAGGAGGAGTGCGGGCGGCCGCCGAAGCCGCTCTGGACAGGATTCCTTCCGGAACTCCGGTGATCATCGAGGTCCGGGATCTGGAAGAACTTGCCAGTTTGACGGGGTTGCCGCTCACCCGGGTGCTTCTGGACAATTTCACTCCCGAAGAAGTCGCCAAGGCGCGCCAGCTTCGCGACCGTTCCGGGGCCTCGTTCGCCCTGGAAGCTTCCGGAGGCATCACCTTGCACACCTTGGCCGACTATGCCCGGGCGGGAGTCGAATTCGCATCGGTGGGAGCTCTGACCCATTCGGCCAGACCGTTGGATCTTTCTCTGCTTCTGGAGGATGCATGAAACTCGTGGATGGCACATGGGCCGGTTTCGGCGTGGCGGGAAATTTCGCGGGACACCTGGAACAGGCCGGGGAAGCGAAGGATTTCGCCACCCTCAAGGCTTCGGGAACGGGGCCCAAGGGGATGTTCCCTTTCCATCTCCCCATTCCTGGACATTTTCTTTCGGAAAATCCCGTTTCCGACCGTGATCTGCGCCTTCCCTCCGGGGCCCAGGTCCAGGGCGAACCGGAAGTGGCCCTGGTGGGGACGCTGGATTGGTCGATGGGAAGGCCGAGGTTCCTGCCGGAGGCTTTCGCTGCCTTCGACGACGCCTCCATCCGCAGGGAAGGGGCACCCAAGATCAGCGTGAAGAAGCACTGGGGACCCGGCTCCAAGGGGATGTCTTCCCGATGGGTGGATCTTCCGCATGGACTGGAGGCGGGATGTCCCTTGGACTCCTGCCGGATCGCCTCGTTCCTGCATCGCGACGGAAGCTGGAAGGCCTACGGGATCGACAGTCCCGTCCTGGGGTATTCCGTCTACGGGAAGGTCCTGCTGGATTGGATCGACGATCGATTGGCCACCCAGGCCGACGAGGGGCCGTTGGAGGATCTGCCCGGACTCCTGGAACGATCGGGTCGGCCGGGTCGTGCGGTGGTGACCATCGGGGCGACGCGGTACACCGAGCTTGGCGAATCCACCTATCTGCGCGCCGGGGACCGCTTCGCCGTGGTGGTCTACGATCCAGCGAAGGTGGATGCGGGCCAGTTCGGCAGGATCCTGGAAGGTGCGGCGACCACTGAAGGCATGAGCCTGCTGGTGCGCAAGGTGGTCGCCGGGTAACTGGGCGGTCGGGCGAACACCGTCTACCTTGGGTTGGTGGTCTCTCATCGGAAGGATCGGGTGCTCGTGGTGGGTGGCGGGATCACCGGCCTGGCCATCGCCCACGAACTGGCGTTGCGCGGATACCGTCCCGTGGTCGTGGAGCGCGATCGCGTGGCCAGCCACGCTTCGACAGCGGCGGCGGGCATCCTCGCCGCCAGGGGCGTGGTGCGTTCCAATGTGCCCGGACGCATGTTCTACACCCGTTCGCTTGCCGCCTATCCACGCTGGGTGGAGCGTCTGGAGCGCGAATCGGGAGAGGCGATCCACCTCGCGGAGGGCGAAGACTGGTGCCTGTTCCCGCACGGGGGGCATGCTGACAGATTCCGTCAAAGGCTGGAGTTGGAGTCGGATCCCGAGCTTTGGGAGGAGTCCGCCGGACCCGCTCCGTGGCCTGGTGCTCCGGGGTTGGATGCGTTCCGGGTGTTCCGGTTCTTCCGGGAGCGGTGGCTTTCCCCCGCTCGACTGATGAACGCGCTGGTGGGGGCCACCTTGCGCGCGGGAGCGGTGGTGATGGAACACTGCGGCGCCGTGGAGGTGCGGCGCGAAGGCATGGGGTGGCGGGTTCGCACCAGCCAGGGCGACTTCACCGCCGATCTCGCCGTGGTGGCCGCGGGGCCCTGGTCGGGTCAGGTCCTGGAGGGATTGGGTTGGCGGGCCAACCTGGTGGCGGTGCGGGGACAATTGGCCTTGATGCCCCTTCTGCATCCGCTTCCCGCGATGGTCCATCTGGCCGACAAGTGGTACGTGGTTCCGCGGGACGGGTACAGCGTGGTGGGGGCGACGGTGGAGCATGGATGCTGGGAGGAGGAGACCACCCCGGAAGGAATGGCGGATCTACGAACCGCGTTGCAGCCGTTGTTCGCCGGATTGGATCTGGATAGGGCGGTGCGGACCTGGTCGGGGATCCGTCCTCGCACGCGCGATCGGGTGCCCCACGTGGGCTGGCTGGAGCGAGGACTGTTCCTGGCCTCCGGCCACTACCGTTCCGGGATTTCCATGGCGCCGCGCACCGCGGGTCTGGTCGCGGCCTATCTGGATGGCGACCCTATTCCCGACGATGCCCGCGATCTCTCTCCGCTGAGGACCAAGGGTGGATGGAAACCGATGTGAGGCGATTCGTCTCGATTGTCACAGTTGTGAAAAACCTCTTCCCGCATTCGCAGATGGCTCGTTCGAACGACGAGAAGCGAGTATCGTAACCGGTCATGGGCTTCCGTCGTCCAACGGTGAACATCGGGCCGCGAGGAATCCGCAGGCGAATCCTCCTGGGTGCCGCCGTGCTTTTCGGCGCTCTGGGGGCGTTCGTCTGGATGTTGGTGTCCGAGGTGGACTCCCTCTGGCGCTGGTCGCTCCTGCTGCCCCTGTTTGGCGGCATCCTTTGCATCCTGGAGGCGAGATCCTCCACCTGCGTGGTCCTCGCCGCCTTGGGGGCGTGGGACCTCGGGTGCGGCACCCAGAAGGTTCCCGACTCGGGTCTGGAGAAGGACCTGCGGATGAGGGCCATCAAGATCATCGGCGGGTCCTTCGTGGCGGCCTTGGTGGCCACCGCTCTGTTGGTGGAGGTGCCTTGGCCTGGCAAGGACACGGTCGGAGCGGTTCCCCAGCCGATGGCGGTTGATTCCTCGGGGCCCTAGCCTTCCCAGCGGCCGTCCAGGAGGATCTCCCCCGCCACGGAGACCATGCGCACTTCCGGCTCCTCGGCGACCAGGAACGATTCCAGGTGCTCGTCGGGGACGTCGGCGGAATCCACGGCGATCCAATCCGCCAGGAGTCCGGGGGCGAACTTGCCGGTCGGAAGTCCCAGCGCCCGTGCTCCACCTTCCGTGGCCCACTGAAGGATTCTACCCGGATCCAGGTAGGGGTTCTCCTCGTGGAGGACGCGCATCTCCGTCCATAGGGACAGGGATGGAGAGGAGGCCAGGGAGTCTGTGCCCAGGCAGACGGGAAGCTTCGCCTTCTGGATTTCCGCCAGGGGGATGGGGGGGTGCAGGAAGAACCTGCGGCTGGATGGGCACAGGCAAAGGGATGCGCCCCATCGGGCCAGACGCTGGAGCTGCGATGCGCTCAGGGCGTAGCCGTGGACGGCCACCATGGGAACGCCCGTGCCGAAGAAGGTCTCCATGCGGTCCAATGGATCTTCGCCGGGAAGCAGGTCGTTGGAGGGGCAGATTTCGTCGACAAAGGTCCTGAGCATCCCCATCCCGAGCTGGAACAGGTCCGCCTCCTCGCGGCTTTCCATGAGATGGATGGTGGACAACCCGCGGTGGAGATCCTCGGCGGCCAGTCCTTTCAGGAGAGGTTCGGAACAGGAATACAGGGCATGCGGCACGGCCAGCCGGCGGACCCTGCCGCGATCCCCTCCGCGGACGTAGGAACGGGCGTTGGCGAGGATCTGGCCCGCCCTGTCCCTGGGCAGTCCCAGGCATTCCAGGGCGGCCAGCGCGGTGGGGCCGCCCTCGGGGAGCATCTCGCCAGGAAGTCCGGTATTGGAGACGTCCAGGAACGCGGTGGTTCCATGATGGAGCATCTCCAGGGCTCCCAGACGGATGGACTGGATGGTCTGACGACGGAAGCCTTCCTCTTGCAGGAGCTCGAGTTCCTCGGTTTGCTGGCGCTTCAGGTCCTTCACCCACGAGGCGAATCCACCCCTGGGGCTCATCCGATCCCGCAGCCACCCCAGTTCCAGATGGACGTGGGCATTGACCAGGCCAGGCATCAGCACCGTCCGACCGCAATCGAAGATGGCCTCTCCCGGAGGGCGCCCCTGGCGCAGGCGGCGCAGCGAGCCCACGTCTGCGATCCGACCGTTCTCGATGCGCAAGGCCCAGCCTTCCTCGATACGGCCGGGCGCCATCCAGACACGTTCCGCCTGGATCAGCATGCCCAGGGAACCGTCCCCGTCCCTTCTCCCATCGTTCCGATCTCGCGGGCGAAGCGATCCGCACCTTGGCGGAATTGTGGATCGAGCCGATACAGGATGTTCTCGCGCAGGTAGGTCCTGGCGGTCTGGAAATCCACCACGGACTGCTCGTTGGCGATGTCGTCCAATCGTTCCATCGCGCTCGGATGGCGTTCCACGAGAAATGCGTCGATTTCTTCGAGTCGAACCGTGTCCCGGGCGAGCTTCGCCCCGGCCACCCATCCGGCGAACACGAAGGGCAGTCCGGTGGCCTTTCTCCAGGCCAGGGCCAGATCCGTCCCTTCTGTCGGTGCGTGGGCGAAGGCGGGATCGCCGATGATCACGTGGTTGACGGAGTGCGGATCCACTCTGGGTGGGATTCCCGTCGCGTTTCGGATCAACCAGGTCGCCAGGAGATTGGAAGTGCGCGAGGCGGGATCGAATGCAAGGTCCCGAATCGTTTCAAGAGGGGCCTCGTGCAGGAGCATCACGGTCCGTACCGGACCGTCGGCGGCCACCCCCAGGGAGGGAAGCACGCGCCACTCGGGATGGTGCACCACGGCGCCGATGGACAAGGCGGCCACCAGATCGCATTCGTCCTGCGCCAACGCTCGGGCCAGTTGGGAGGGAACGCCCAACCGGATTCCCGCGAGTCCGTGCACCAGGGGCTTCGCGTTGAGGTAGGGTACCGCCGCGATCCGAAGTCCCCGCAGCGGCCCGGTCAATACGAACCCCAATCGGAAAATTCCCGAATGGCGGCGGTGGGCGGGGGAGGCCACCCGAACTGTCCGTCCAATTCTCCGTAGTTGTCCAATTCGTCGCTGGACTTCTGGAGGAATCCAGCCTCGACGAGGAGTTCGACGCCATGTCCGATCCTGGATGGCGACTCCAATCCCCAGTGGGACAGGACATCCTGGGCAAGGATGCCGAATCGCTCCAGGCAGGCGGAAAGAAGGCCGGAGACAACAGGCTCGGCACCGATGTGCGGACCGTCGCCCACCATCGATCGCCGCAGGGAAAGCCCATGGATGATCGCCAACAAGGTCCGCAATCCATCAGGATGCAGACCTTCGCGGCGAGCCAGATCCAAAAGGTGTTCCGAATGGTCGGGCATCAAAGGCCGAAATGCTCCGAAGGGTTGGTGCCGGCGCGGATTTCCAAAGTCCGTGTCTGGACCAGGGGGCCGCTGCGCAGGGTCAGTTTCTGGGCGCCCACGGGAAGTTCCACGAATCGGGGAGTCCTGCCCAAGTTCTTGCCGCCCATGAGGATTTCCGCGCCCGAGGGGGCGCTGGTGAGGTAGATCCTACCGGTACCCGCGTTCCCTCCGTCGTTCGGTTGAAGTTGGAATTCGACGCGCCCGGGGTTGTCCTCGGGATCGATCTGCTTGGCCGCAGGGTGGAAACCGGCAAGTTTCAATTCCACCTTCCCGATACGCCGGAGCACGATCTGTCCGGGAGTCACGACTCCCGTTGGACGTCCGTCGATCACGATGTTGGCGCCCATGGGACGCGAGGAGATCATGACCCGGACCGGGTCTCCTTCCGGAGGCAGCACGGGAGCGACCACCTTCGGTGCGGGAGGTGGTTCCACCTTGGCGATGGTCTTGGGTGGCTTCGATGGTGGAGTGGTCTTGGGAGTGGGGCGCGACGGAGGTGGCGCGACCGAGGTGGACTTGGGTGCCGGAGTCGGAGCGGGTTCGGCGTGCGCGACGGTTGGGGTGGGTTCCTGCGTTGGAGTGCTGGTGGCGATCGGTTCCTGGACCTGGACCGTGTCCGAGGCAGTTTCCGGAGGAACCAATGGGATTTCCACGGTCTGTTTGCGGAAGGCCAGGAACCAGACCAGGAGGATTCCAACCACCAGGAGTCCGCCTCCGGCGATGGCGATCCAAACGCTTCGGCGGGATGAGGTCGCCTCATCATCGAATGCGTTGGTGTCTTCCAGGACAGGCAGGGACGTCGAGGTGCGATTGGCCACGGGGCGCCCCGAAGGCCGAGCGGCTGCCGCCGAGGTGGTTGTCGTCGGTGCGCGAGGATTCGAGCGTCCCGATTGGGCGAACCAATCGTCGGCGGAAATCCGTTCGTTGGAGGCGGCAGCCCGTGCGACCGCAGGCGGAGCAGGCGTTGGAGGTGCGACCGATGGTGGGGCGGCCTGTGGCTCCGAGGCGAGTGCGTCGGGGGCAGGTGGGCGTTCGTACCAAGCCGAGGCGGCAGCTTCCCGTTGGTCTGGATCCTGCCATGGATCCAGCGGGGTGCGTACACCGGACTTGGTTTGCGGCTTGGGGGGCTGCTTCGCAACTGTGGGGGCTGGAGGTGCCAAAGCCGGCTTAGGGGCGGCCGACCGAGGAGGAGTGGGGGCGGCCGGTTGTTCAAACCACGCGGATGCACGTGCGGCGGCAAGAGCCGCTTCGTCGGGATTGACGATGGCGGTTCGAGTCGTGGTTGGGGTGGGAGCCTGGGCGGGAGACGCCGCCGGAGCTGGCTTGTGTTGAGGAGGAGGGGCCTTTGCCGTGGCGGGAGCCTTGGGCGCCGGTGGCGCCACAGGCTTCGGAGCAGCAGGGGGGATCACCCGCTGCCTGCCGGTGGGCTGGGGGGGATTGCGTGGGATGGCGGGCTGCTCGAACCACGCCGAGGCGCGAGCGGCGGCTTCCGCGACCTGTTCTGGACTCAGGTCCGCCTTGGGCGGCGGCGGTGGTGGCGGTGGCGGAGCCACGGGAGCATCCTGCCGGACCTGGGCACGCGCAACGGCAGATGCGGTCGCCTGCGATGGGGAAGGGGTACGCGAAGGAGGAGCCTTGGCCGGCGAAGAGGGGCGGCTCTGGGAGGCAGGCTGCTCGAACCAAGCGGTGGCAGGCGTTGCCGAATCGCGCGAGTCGTGGACGGTTTGGGATGGGCTCGAATCCTGGGAAAATCGCGACCCCACCGGCTTGGATGCGTCGTGTCTTTCCGCTTCTTCGATCCAATCCTGATGGGAACGTTGGGGAGATGCCGCACTGCCCGAGCGTGGACCAGAGCTCGACGAAGGACCCGAGGACGGAGTGCTGCGCGGAGCCGGTGGCCACGCGGGTGGGGGAACCGGGCGCTGGGTGATCGCAGCCTCGCGTTCGGAGGCCCATGGGTCGGAAGCAGACCGGGCGCCAACGGAATCGGTGCTGGCATAGGAATCGCCACTCCGAGAATCGCGCGCGGAATTTCCATGCGAATTCTGGGAGGGGTGGTCGTGGAAGATGGCCCGTTCGAGAGCGGCCTGCGGATCCACAGCCGCCGGTGGTGGCGGAGGGGGGGCATCCAGGAAGGGCGAGGCCGATCGATTCTGCGCAACCGCAGGGTTCGGAGTGGGCCAAGCGGGTGGAGCCGGTGGCGCTGGTGGGGGGGGTGGGGGTGGGGCGAAACCTTGAGGCGGGGG
>DAOPYN010000013.1:0-3421 GCA_035352895.1 Fibrobacteria bacterium
CGACCTGCAGGAAGATGGGGCTGGTGACGTCCCAAGCGGTGTAGCCACGAGCTTCGAAGGTGGCGCGGATGCCGCCCGAGGGGAACGACGATGCGTCGGGTTCGCCCTGGATCAGGATCTTGCCCGAGAACTCGGCGATGGTCTGGCCTTCGCCGGCCGGGTTGAGGAAGGAGTCGTGCTTCTCGGCGGTGGAGCCGGTCATGGGCACGAACCAGTGGGTGTAGTGCGTGGCGCCCTTCGACATGGCCCATTCCTTCACGCCCTGGGCAACCGCGTCGGCGATGGCGGGATCGAAAGGCTCGAGGCCGGTGATGGTGCGACGCAGCTTCTTGAAGACGGGCTTCGAGAGAAACTGCCGTTGCGCCTCTTCGCCGAACACGTACTGTCCGTAGATGTCCCCACCGGCGTGTTCGAGATAATTCTCGACGCTGGCGACCTTGAGATCGGAGATCGCCTCGATAGCGTGCTTGCGAGCGGTCATTTTGATTCCTCTTCTGGGCGTTTGAATGGTGTGTGCGACGGGTCTGCTGGAATCGGTGGGAGCGATTTGGCCGATCGACTCCCCATCCAGCGAGGCCTTTGAGACAAAGTTACAGGGTAGGATAAAGATCTCCAAAAGGTCTCGGCGAAAAAACAAGACAAAGGGAAGATCGGTGCGCAAATGGGAACATCTCTTCTCAAATTCTTGGTGCGGTTTCCAGGTGGCTCCTCGTGTGTGCGCGGGTCCATCTTGGATGGACCTCCCGCTCGCGCCTGAATTTTGGCACGGCTCTTCCAATTGGGGTTTCCTCGACCGGAGCAATCCCGCCAAACCGGTCTTTTCAGGAGAACCACAATGACCCGCACCACCCTTCCCTGCGACAGCATCCTGCTCACCGAGGTCCAGATCTGGCCGGTCCGCAATCCGCAAGCCTCGCGGATCAAGGCCATGGCGAGCATCACCCTCAACGGAGCGCTGCGACTCAACGGCTGCAAGATCATCGAGGGGTCCAAGGGCTTGTTCCTGGCCTACCCCAGCGAAAAGAAGCCGGGGACCGACCAGTACGTGCCGTTCTTCCATACCACCGATCGGGAGGTCAGCGACCGGATCCAGACCCAGGTCCTCGAGGAGTACAAGGTTCGGCTCGCCGTGTGACACCATCCTTCGGGACAAGGCGCCGCCGTTCCTCCGGCGGTGTCCTTTGCCCGATTTCCCGTCTCCCCAGAATCATCCGCTTGGACGCACACAAGGAGCTCCCCAGCCATGAAACCCCTGCAGATCCTCGACATTTCCATGGAAACGATTCCCGGGCATCCGGCGATCGCCAGCGTGGTCCTCACCGGAGGGCTGGTCCTCTCGCAGATCCGGGTCTGGCCCGCCCGTCATGGGCCGTTGGTCCAATTTCCGCTGGGTACCGGCACCCGCTCGCAACTGGAGCTCACTCCGGTGCTGCGCAGCCTTCTGGTCAAGGCTCTGGTCGCCGTCTGGCGTCGCCGGCAATCCGATCGAGCGAGGGTGGCGGCATGATCGCCCACCTCAACAGCGCCACCCTGGTGGGGCTTTCGTCCATTCCCGTCAGGATCGAATGCGAGGCGGGCCCGGGCTTGCCGGCTTTCTCCATCGTGGGACTTCCCGACGGCGCCGTGCGGGAAAGCCGCGACCGGATCCTGTCTGCTCTCCGGCATACCGGACACCGGCTTCCGCCCAGGCGGATCACCGCCAATCTCGCCCCCAGCGATCTGCGCAAGGCCGGGACGGGTTTCGATCTGCCCTTGGCCCTGGCCGTGCTGTCCGCCTGCGAACAGATCTTCCCCCGCCAAGGGGAAATCGACCGGGTGTTCGTCGGGGAGCTGGGGTTGGACGGAGGGATCCGGCCCGTCCGCGGCGCCCTGGCCCTGGCGATGGGGTTGGCCGAGGCGGGCATCCATCGCATCGCCGTGCCGTCGGGGAATCTCCGCGAAGTGATGGTGGTTCCCGGACTGGACATCGTGGGTCTGACCGACTTCGAGGAGGCTGTCCGCCTCCTTGAGGACGGAATCTGTCCAGATCCTGTCGCTCCTCCCGCGAGCCCCGGGGTCGACCGCGGCATTCCCGACATGGCCGACGTGGTGGGACAGGAGGCAGCGAAGCGCGCCCTGGTGGTCGCCGCCGCCGGTGGGCACAATCTGCTCATGGAGGGCCCTCCGGGATCCGGCAAGACCTTGCTCGCCCGCAGGTTGCCGGGGATCCTGCCGCCGTTGGGCGATTGGGAACGTCTGGAGGTCTCCCGGATCCATTCGGTGGCCGGTCTCCTGGATCCGGGATCGGCGCTGATTCCCGATCGTCCCTTCCGTGCCCCGCACCATTCCGCCTCCATGGCGGCCCTGGTGGGCGGTGGTCCTTACGCCCGGCCGGGAGAGGTGAGTCTCGCCCACAACGGCATCCTGTTCTTGGACGAGCTCGCGGAGTTTCCCAGGCATGTCCTGGAATCCCTGCGTCAACCGCTGGAAGACGGCGAGATCCTGGTGTGCAGGGCCCAGATCGCCGTCCGGTTTCCCTGCCGCTGCCAGGTCGTGGCCGCCACCAACCCCTGTCCCTGCGGCCATCACGGAGACCGCCTCCGCCCCTGCATCTGCACGCCGCTCTCCCGCGAGCGGTACCGCTCCAGGCTTTCCGGGCCGCTCCTGGATCGCATGGACATCCATCTGGAAGTACAGGCGGTGGCTCCCGAGGACCTGACTCGTCGATCGGGAGGAATGGACTCGGCCGCCATGCGGGGGATGGTCCTGGACGCCACCCGCCACAGGCAGGCCAGGGGAGGCTTGTTGCCAAATTCCGTTCTGGGCGGGAAGTCGCTCGCGGAGGCCTGCGACCTGCGCGAGGAAGGGTCGAAGTTCCTAGGCCAGGCCTTGGGTAGATTGGGGTTGTCGGCACGTTCCCACGACCGCATCCTGCGCGTCGCCCGCACCATCGCCGATCTGGAGGGAATGCCCCGGGTGGAGCTGTCGCATCTGGCCGAAGCGGTCGCCTACCGGTTGCCGGACCGGTCGGCGGCGGTGCGCTGATCCTTGGAGGAAAAACAAAAAAGCCTCCGGGTCCGTGGACCCGGAGGCTTTCCGCATTCTTGCGAGGAGGATCAGGCCGAGGTGGCTTCCTTGTTCTCTTCGGGGGCATCGTCCTCGTCGAAACGGGGCTTGGCCTTGGGCAGCTGGCGACGGCCGAAGCTGCGAGGAGCCTCGGCGACCGGCTGGGCGAAGCTGGTCGCGGCCAGGGCGTCGGTGGCAGGAGCTTCGGCTTCGGTCTGGGCCGCGCTGGAAACGGGAGTCAGAGGCCGACGGCCGGAGGTGACCGGAGCGGTGGCGGGAGCTTCGGAGGAGGTTTCCGCGGCGGGAGCCTCGGCCTGGCGCTCGGGGCGGGGTCCGCGATCGTTGCGGTCGCCGCGATTTTCACGGTTTCCTTCGG
>DAOPYN010000013.1:3521-82313 GCA_035352895.1 Fibrobacteria bacterium
TTTCACGGTTTCCTTCGGGGCGGGGTCCGCGATCGTTGCGGTCGCCGCGATTTTCACGGTTTCCTTCGGGGCGGGGTCCGCGATCGTTGCGGTCGCCGCGATTTTCACGGTTTCCTTCGGGGCGGGGTCCGCGATCGCCTTCGGAGCGATTGACGGAGCGAAGCCGATCCTTGAATTCGTTGGGGAGCTGGTTCTTGTGCCGAACCACGGGATTGCGGATTTCGCGGAAGAGTTCCTGGACTTTCAGGAATACGAACACGACGAGTCCGAGAGTGACGACCTGGAGGGCCAGAGAGAAGTAAACCATGGATGTGTACCCTTTATGGGATTTCTTTGTTGACGCTCATTTCCCAGAGCGGGACGCCGAGCGAACAAGGGCGAGGTATGCATCCAGGCGATCCGAATCGGACGCGTTTCCGTCCCTGGGCGGAGCGTGGAAAACCACGGTGTCGCCGGAGGGAGAGTTCTTGCGAGAGATCCAACCTTCGCGCCCCAGATCCTCCAGGGCGGTTTCGACATCGACCAAGCTTCGCCCAAGGCTTCGCGCAAGTCGTTCCACACTCACATGGAGACCCGGATTGCGAAGGCAGAAGGCGAACGTGTCCACATGCACCGAGCTGCGAACCAGAATCGGGAGCAGGCTTTCGGGAGTGTTGGTCACGTGTTTTCACTGTTCGATGGAGAATAGAGTCGGTCTGCTTGACGCGACAACACAACCATACGCCAGGAAGCCAGAGCGGTCAGGATTGAAAAGGTCGCGAATGAAACAGACAGGACGATGGCCTGTAGCCATACCATGATCCAATGGTACATCGCTACGCGAGTTCTTGCAATGACTCCTCCGACAGGGATCAAGGGGAAACTTTGTTTAGTGAACCTTTTTTCAATAAACAATTGCGCACCTGCCCATCTGGATCCTATGTTGATAGATGTGGATACGCAGCAAAGACCCATGACCCATCGTCAACGCCAAGTCCTCGAATTCATCCGTGAACGGGTCCGTGACACCCACTGCCCCCCCACGGTCAGGGAGATCTGCGAGAATTTCGACATCCGTAGTACCAACGGTGTGCGGGTGATCTTGGAAGCCCTCGAAAAGAAAGGGCATCTCAAACGTTCGCCTCGGCTTTCCCGTGGATTGACCGTGGTGGAGTCGGAGACCGTTGCGCAATCGGGAGCCCCGGCTTCCGGTGCCTCTCTGGAATCCAATGACGAGGAGGAATTCCTCAGGGTCCCGCTTCTGGGGCGTGTCGCTGCCGGCCAGCCCATCCTGGCGGTGGAGTCGGCGGAAGAAACCTTTTCCATCCCGCGCAATCTCCTGGCATCCAAGAACGCTTTCGCCTTGCGCGTTCAGGGCGAATCCATGCGAGAAATCGGAATCATGGACGGCGACATCGTTTTCGCGCAACCTCAATCCACGGCACTAACGGGAGAAACCGTGGTTGCCCTGGTTGGGGACGAGGCCACGGTGAAGGATTACTATCCGGAGCGCCATCGCATTCGTCTCCAGCCCCGCAATGCCACCATGGAGCCCATCTGGATCAGTTCGCGAAGTCCCGACTTCCGCATCCTGGGCAAGGTGGTGGGCGTGTTCCGCACCATGCGTTGAGGCCGGCGAGCCGGCTTGTGGACGGCGCTTCGAGCGGATTCGTGGAGCGGGATCGATCGTCGATTCCGAACCTCGATCGCGAAGTCGCCATAGCGCAGCCGGTGATTGCGAATCCAGGATCGGGCGGAGAAGACGATCCCAAATTCCGGGCATAGAAGAGGTCAACTCTTCGCCAAGTTGAAGGATAGCTACAATCGCGGTCAAGGAGGGGCAAATCCCGGTTCAGGTTCTATCTTGGGGCCTCCATGATGAAAGCAGGGCGATAAATGGGCGAAGCAGCCAAGGCAGCACCCCAGACGAATTCCACTCCGCCGACCATGCAACCTCCGGTCGCGGCGCTCCATCAGGACGCGGGTCTCAACCAGAGCATCGTCACCACATCGATCGACGCCGTGATCGGTTGGGGACGCAAGAATTCCCTCTGGCCCTTCACATTCGGTACCGCCTGCTGCGCCATCGAGTTCATGGCATTGGCGGCTTCGAAATACGATCTGGCTCGGTTCGGGTCCGAGTTCATGAGGTTTTCGCCACGGCAATCCGATCTTCTGATCGTGGCCGGTACCATCACCTACAAGCAGGCTCCCATCCTCCGACGGATCTGGGAACAGATGATGGAGCCTCGCTGGGTGATCTCCGTCGGGGCCTGCGCCAGCACGGGCGGGTTCTACGACTGCTACTGCACGCTTCCGGGAATCGACGAGATCGTCCCGGTGGATGTCTACATCGCCGGTTGCCCACCGCGTCCGGAAGCCTACATAGAGGCGCTCCTGCAGCTGCAGGAAAAGATCCAGGATTCGTCCTACATGAAGGATCGCGCCGCCGCCCAACACCAGAGGATCCACGCCGGATGAGCCAGACCGCCAATACCGATCTGGGCCGGGAACTGGCCCCCGCCACTGCGCAGGAGCGCAAGGCTTTCCAGGACCACGCGTTCCAGGTCCTTTCCTCCAGGTTCCAGGGTACGTTGGACGCCGCCGACCGGTGGGGACTCACGGTGGTCCTCCCTTCCGAGCGGCTCCGCGAGGCCGTGGTGTTCCTGCGCGATTCCGACGATTTCCGTCTGGACCTGCTCCTGGACATCACCGCCGTCGACTACCTGGGATATCCCGGCCACGACGAGGCGCGATTCGCGGTCGTCTACAACCTCCGCAGCCAGCGCGCCGCCGGGCGTCGACTGCGCCTGAAGGTCCGCGTCGAGGAGGAAACCCCCAAGGTGCCTTCCATCCACGACCTGTACCGGATCGCCAACTGGCAGGAGCGCGAGACCTGGGACCAGTACGGGATCGTCTTCGAAGGCCATCCCGACCTGCGCCGCCTGCTCAACCACATCGAATTCCAGGGCCATCCCCTGCGCAAGGACTATCCGGCCCGCAAGCGCCAGTGGCTGTCCTCCAACGATCCGCTGGTGGCCCCCATGGTGGCGCGCCTGAAGTCCAACGGATTCACCGTGCTGGAGAATCCCACCCCCAACGCGCCTTCGGTCGAGGAAACCGGCCTTCTGGGCAAGGTCTCGCGCGAACAGCGCAACAACGTGGAGAATCCGTCGTGAAGGTCCTCACTCCCCAGGGCGAGAAGATCGATCTCCTCACGGTCAACATCGGGCCGTCCCATCCCGCCACGCACGGCGCCTTGCGCGCGTTCGTCGCCCTCGACGGCGAGACCATCGCCAGCGCGGTGTCGGAGATCGGTTACCTGCACCGCGGCTTCGAGAAGATGGTGGAGCAGGGGACCTGGCAGCAGGTGCTGCCCTACACCGACCGGCTCAACTACTGCTCGGCCATCCTCAATAACGTCGGATTCTGTCACACCATCGAGCGGATGTTCGAGATCGACGTGCCGGATCGCACTCGGGAGCTGCGCGTCCTGCTCTCCGAGCTTTCCCGCATCATCGACCACTCGGTCTGCGTGGCTGCCGCGGCCTCCGACCTGGGTGCCCTCACCAATTACTTCTACCTGTTCAACCCGCGCGAAAAGGTCTACGCGATCTGGGAGAAACTGTCCGGCGCGCGCCTGACCAACACCTTCACCCGGATCGGCGGACTGTACCGCGACACCTACGACGGTTTCGAATCCGACGTGGCCGCGGTGCTGGTGGACGTGGAGACGGGGCTCGCGGACGCGTTCCGCCTCCTGGAGCACAACCGGATCTTCATCGAGCGGACCCGGGGTTGCTGCCCGATCTCCCCCGAGGATGCCATCGCCTGGGGATGGACCGGACCCTGCCTGCGCGCCACCGGCGTGGAGCGCGATCTCCGCAAGGACGAGCCCTACATGGGCTACGAGACCTACGACTTCCAGACCGTGGTGGGAACCACCGGCGACACCTTCGACCGGCTCATGGTGCGCATGTACGAGATCCAGGAGTCGATCTCCATCTGCCGACAGGTTCTGTCTCGCCTGCGCCCGGGACCGATCAACACCACCGATCCCAGGTTGATCCTGCCCGGACACGGGAAGACCTACCACGACATGGAGGCCCTGATCAACCACTTCAAGGTGGTCTTCGAGGGCGTGCGCGTCCCGGCCGGCGAGTTCTACGGGTCCATCGAGGCCGCCAACGGCGAGCTCGGGTTCTTCGTGGTGTCTGACGGTTCCGGCAAGCCTTGGAAGATCAAGGTCCGCCCCCCTTGCTTCACCCAGTTCGCCGCCTTCGCGAACCTGGTGGAAGGCAGCATGGTGGCCGACGCCATCGCCTGCCTTTCCAGCATCAACATCATCGCCGGCGAACTGGACCGCTGAGGAAGACCATGGGACACTGCCACGCCAAGGTTACGCAGCCAACAACGGACGAGGTCTTCTCGAAGCTGGAAGTTCCCTCCGTACTCGCGCGCGCCGAGGAGCTCGTGCGCCGCTATCCGGTACCGCGCTCGGCCCTCCTGCCGATGCTCTGGCTGGCCCAGGAGACCATCGGATGGCTCCCGCAGGAGGCCATCCGATGGGCGGCCGGAAAGTGCGACGTCAGTCCCGTCCACGCCTACGGCGTGAGCATGTTCTACACGATGTACAAGAAGGAACCCACGGGGCGGTTCTTCCTGCAGATTTGCCAGAACGTGTCCTGCCATGTGCTGGGCGCGGAGGACATCATCGCCCACGCTGAATCGACCCTGGGGATCTCCTCCAAGGGCGGAACCACCTCTGACGACCTGTTCACGCTGCTTCGCGTGGAATGCCTGGGTGCCTGCGGCAACGGTCCGGTGATGCAGGTCAACGACGACTTCGCCACCGACGTCGTGGCCGGTGCCCTCGCCATGCCCGCCGGGGTCCAGCTCACCAAGGAGCGCTTCGACCGGATCGTGGCCTGGTGCCGCGATCGCGCCGCGAAGCTTCCCCAGGAGCCTCTCCGCGACGTTTCGGGCGGCGCGTTCCGCACGGGTGGCCATCCCGGAGCCAAGGGCGCGACCACCTCGCCCCAGAGGCCCGACTACGCTCCGGCACCGCCGGTCCTCGCTCTTTCCGTCCAGAAGACGGAAGACGGCAAGGCGAAGGTCACTTGGCGCGCCGATGGCGCGGTCACCGCCCTCCACCTGGAAGCCCGCCGCGACGGAGGGGCCTTCGCTCCGGTGGCGACGCTTTCTGGCAAGGACAAGGAATGGGTGGGCGAGTTCGCCGCCGGGACGGAACTTCGGATGGTCTCCGAATCGCAGGGGCGCCGGGCCAAGCCCTCGAACATCGCGAAGATGGAGGCATGATGGCGACCCTCACCGTCACCCAGAACTTCGGCAAGGGCGCGAGCGACCTTTCGGTGTACCGCTCGCTGGGCGGCTACTCGTCGCTTGGGCCCCGCCTGTTCGACCTTTCCCAGTTCGAATTGATCGATCTGGTCACCCGCTCGGGCCTCCGCGGTCGCGGAGGAGCCGGATTCCCCACGGGGATGAAGTGGTCCTTCGTGCCACGCGGCTCCGGAAAGCCGGTCTACCTGGTGGTCAATGCCGACGAAGGCGAGCCGGGAACCTTCAAGGACCATGTCCTGATGCTGGAGGATCCCCATCGTCTGATCGAGGGCATGATCATCTGCGGATGGGCCTTGGGCGTGCGTTCGGCGTACATCTACGTCCGCGGCGAATTCCTTCCGGCCATCGAGACCCTCAACCGCGCCCTCAAGCAGGCCTACGACGCGGGATTGCTGGGCGAGAACATCCAGGGCACCGGCTACAGCCTGGACATCTACGTGCACCGCGGCGCCGGCGCCTACATCTGCGGCGAGGAAACCGCCCTGATCAACAGCCTGGAAGGCTACAAGGGACAGCCCCGCCTCAAGCCGCCGTTCCCCGCCGTTTCCGGGGCCTGGGCCTCGCCCACCTGCGTGAACAACGTGGAAACCCTCATGGCCTTGCCGTGGATCCTGGAAAACGGCCCGGCCGCCTACCAGGCCTTGGGCACTCCCAAGTCCGGTGGCACCAAGGTGTTTTCCGTTTCCGGCGACGTGAAGCGTCCCGGTGTCTACGAAGTTCCCATGGGGACGCCCCTGATGGAGCTCCTCGAGGGCAAGGACCTGTGCCAGGGAATCGTGGGCGAACTGAAGGGCGTGATTCCGGGCGGATCGAGTTCGCCCGTCCTCACCGCCGAGGAAGCCCGCAAGGCCAACCTCGACTACGAAGCCCTGGCGGCGCTCAAGACCATGCTGGGATCCGGCGCGGTGATCGCGTTCAACACCACGCGCGACGTGGTGGGCATGCTGGCTTCGCTCACGCGGTTCTACGCGCACGAATCGTGCGGCCAATGCACCCCCTGCCGCGAAGGGACCGGCTACGCCGACCGCATCCTCAAGGGAGTGGTGGCCCGCAAGGGTCGCGACGGCGACCTGGAGCACATGCTGGACCTGGCCGCGAATTTCAGCAACACCACCATCTGTCCGCTGGCAAGCGCGGACGCATGGCCCATCGAGAACTTCATCGGGAAGTTCCGTCCAGAGTTCGAGAAGGCCGTGGCGGCCAATCCCGGCCACGCGGCCCCGCGTCTGGATGACGATTTCCGTCCGGGAGCGTTCTGGTAATGAGCAACTCCTACCATATGCCGGTGCTGCCCAAGCCCGACGCGAAGAAGGTCACGATCAACGTCGATGGTCGCGACGTGGAGGTCCCGGAAGGGACCAACCTGGTCGAGGCGTTGAAGTCCATCGGGATCGCCACCCCCCACTTCTGCTACCATCCGGATCTGCCGGTGGCCGGAAACTGCCGCCAATGCATGGTGGAGACCGACGGCCCCCGCGGGATGGGACTGGCCATCGCCTGCTACACGCCGGTGCGTGCGGGCATGAAGGTGGCCACCGACCTCTCCTCCGAGAAGGTGAAGACCGCCCGCAAGGCGGTGATGGAATTCCAGCTGGCCAACCACCCGCTGGACTGCCCCATCTGCGACAAGGCCGGGGAGTGTTCCCTGCAGGACAACTACATGTCGGCCGGAGGACACACCAGCCGCATGCGGGAGGACATCGGCAAGCTCTACAAGGGGGCTCCCGAGCATCGCCACCTGGACGCCAAGGGCCAGGAGCGCGGTGGCAAGCACCTGGATCTCGGGCCCAACGTGGTCCTGGACCAGGAGCGCTGCATCCTGTGCGACCGCTGCGTGCGCTTCATGCGCGACGTGGCCGGATCCGAGCAGCTCTACATCGCCGGTCGCGGGGACCACGCGTTCCTGTCCACCTTCCCCGGCAGCGAGCTGGACCACGAATACGACCTCAACGTCACCGACGTCTGCCCGGTCGGAGCGCTCACCGGCAAGCACTTCCGCTTCCGGCAGCGCGTATGGAACCTGGTTTCCACGCCCAGCATCGATCCCACCGACAGCCTGGGCGCCAACATCACGGTGGACCACCACGAGGGCCAGGCCTGGCGCATCATGCCGCGTCGCAATCCCGAGGTGAACCGGTCCTGGATCCACAACGAGACCCGCCTGGCCTACCGGAAACTGTCCGAGAACCGCCTGGCGGCGGGTCTGTTTGGGAAGAGCGAGGTTCCGCTTCCGCAGGCCGCCTCGCGCCTGGGCGAACTCGTCCGCGGAGCCCGCAAGCTCGCGTTGGTCGCCTCCGGGCATCTCACATTGGAGGACAACGCAGCCATACTGGCCCTGGCCCAGTTCCTGGGCTCGCGCGCCGAGGTGTTCGGCGGGTCCTGGCTGTCCGCGGGCAAGCCCGACAACATCGCGCGGTCCGGCGACCCGGTGCCCAACCGTCTGGGCCTGAAGCTCCTGGGCATCGCCGACAACCTGGACGAACTGACGCGGCGCGCCAAGGAATTCGACGTCCTGGTGGTGGCGGGACACGATCTGTGGAAGATCGCCCCTTCTAGGGCGAAGGCCCTGGAGGCCATTCCGGAGCGCATCGTGCTGTCCTCCTGGCACGACGATTCCGTGTCGAAGGCCACCCTTTCGGTGGGCGTGCGCGCCTGGGCCGAGGTCCGGGGAACCATGGTCAACTGCCAGGGGCGCGTGCAGATGCTGCAGGCCGCCCCCATCCTGCCAAGCCCCGACCTCGAACCCGTCTGGCAGATCCTGTCGTCGGCGGGCAGATTGGGCTGGACCAGCGAGCTGGACGCGTTCCGGTTCGCCCAGGGGCGCATCCCGGCCTTGGCCGGACTCACCTACCGCACCATCGGCCCCATGGGCCGGATCCTGGAAGGAGTCGTGGCTTGATCGACTTCGATCTTCCGTTCTGGCTGTCGTGCGCGAAGTTCGCGCTCGTGTTCATCCCCCTTTGCCTGATCCCGATCTGCATCTTCCTGGAGCGCAAGGGCGCCTCCCTCATGCAGGACCGCTACGGGCCCAACCGCGCGAACATCCCGCTGCTGGGAGGGTTCCGCTTCTTCGGTTTCGTGCAGAACCTGCCCGACGGCATCAAGCTGTTCACAAAGGAGAACTTCATTCCCCGCGGGGCCCATACCTTCTGGTACCTGCTGGCTCCCATGATCCCGCTCGCGGTGGCCCTGCTCACCCCGTCGGTGATTCCCTGGTTCGGGCCCATGGTGGTGGAAGGGGCGCGCGGGCTGACCAGCGTTTCCGGACAGATCCTGGATGCGGACGCGGGAGTGCTGGTGCTGTTCGCCCTTTCCGGACTCTCCGTGTACGGCGTGGTCCTCGGGGCCTGGGCCTCCAATTCCAAGTACGCGCTCCTGGGCGGCATGCGCGCCAGCGCCCAGATGATCTCCTACGAAGTCAGCATGGGGCTTTCCGCCGCCGGCATCTTCCTGGTGGTGGGGAGCTTCTCGCTCACCCAGATCGTGGAATGGCAGGCCGCGCACACCTGGGGCATCGTGGTGCAGCCGGTGGGCTTCGTGCTCTTCCTGACCTCGTTGTTCGCCGAGACCGGTCGCGCACCGTTCGACATGTCCGAAGGCGAATCCGAGATCGTGGCCGGATACTTCGTCGAGTACTCGGCCATCCGCTTCGGCCTCTACTACATGGGCGAGTACGCCCACATCGCCATCGCCGGCGCCCTGGTCAGCACCCTGTTCCTGGGCGGATACCAGATCCCCTTCATGGACACGGAAGCCGTGCGCGCCAACCTGGGCCTGGTTTCCGGAGCGATCGTCGCGGCGATCGCGCTCACCGCGCTGGGCATCGCGTGGATGGTGCGGCGTTGGGCCCGCATCTACGCGCGCCTGTCCGCCAAGGATGCCGCCGACCGCAAGCGCGAATACGGAGTCCTGAACATCCTCTTCACCCTGGCGGGCATCGGGATGCTGGCGGTGGCCGTCGCCCTGGTGGTGCTCGTCCAACCCGCCAAGATCGCGGTGGCCGGCATCGACGTGTGGCCGCTGTGGGTGAATCTCGGGACGGCCGTGGTCCAGGTGGGCACTCTCCTGGTGAAGATCCTGGCCATCTGCTGGGTCTTCGTCTGGGTCCGCTGGACCTTGCCGCGCTTCCGCTACGACCAGGTCATGGCGTTGGGCTGGAAGATCATGCTGAACGTCGCCCTCGTGAACCTTCTGGTCACCGCCGTGGTGGCCAAGCTGGTGAAAGGCTGAATCCATGGCTCGCACCGTTTCTCGTCCCGAGATGACGCTCGCGGAAAAGGCCTATGTGCCGGAAATCGTCAAAGGTCTGAAGGTGACCATGGGGCATTTCCTCAAGGGACTGTTCACTCCCGAGACCTTGCCCGTGCAGAGCTATCCCGAGGTCGCCTCGGTGATCCCGCGCGACTACCGGTCCAAGCACCGTCTCATGAAACGACCCAACGGCGAGCCCCGCTGCGTGGCCTGCATGATGTGCTCGACCGCCTGTCCCGCCAACTGCATCACCATCAAGGCCGGCGAATCCGCCGACGGACGCATCGAGAAGAAGCCGGCGAAGTTCGAGATCGACCTCCTCGTGTGCGTGTTCTGCGGTCTGTGCGCCGAAGCCTGCCCGGTGGACGCCATCCGCATGGACACCCGCGTGGTCGCCTTGGCCGCCGACCAGCGCAGGAAGTTCAAGGTGGGTCTGAAGGACCTCATGGACTGGGATCCCAAGGATTATCCGGAGAGCGACACGCAAAGCCAGAAGGCGCCGGGCGGACTCCTCAACGCCGAAGCCAGGAAGCAGTGGGGGATCTCATGATCGAACAGGTCTACTTCGCCATCTTCGCGGTGGTCGCCCTATGCTGCGCGTTGGGGGTGCTGGTCTCGCGCCATCCCATCCAGGGCGCCATGTCGTTGATCGGCGTCATGGTGGCGCTTTCCGGCATCTATTCCCTGATGGCCTCCCCGTTCCTCGCGACCTTGCAGATCCTGGTCTACGCGGGCGCCATCATGATGCTCGTGGTCTTCGTGATCATGGTGCTCAACAGCGCGAAGGATTCCAGCACCCCGCGATTCGATCTCCACGCCTGCGTGGGTGTCGTGCCCGCCTTGGTGGTGGGCGCCGTGATCTGCCGCCTGGTCTGGGCATGGCATGCACTGGACGGGAACAGGGTGCAGGAGGCGCTGGCGAAGGAACCAGCGGCCCGCGGCACCGTCGAGGCCATTTCCAAGGTCCTGTTCGGGGGGCGCGAAACCTCCGGATGGGCCATTCTCTTCCTTGCGGTGGGGCTCCTTCTCCTCACCGCGATCGTGGGCGCGGTCCTTCTCGCCAAGCGAAGACTCGACAAGCCGCCCGCCACACCGGCTCCCTCCCACGGAGGACACGCATGATCTTCCTTCCAACCCAGAGCTTGATCCTCGCCGGGGTCCTGTTCGCCATCGGGCTCGCGACGGTTCTCGTCAAGCGCAACCTGTTCTTCGTGCTGATGGGCGTGGAGCTCATGCTCAACGCGGCCAACCTGAGCTTCGTCGCCTGGTCGCGGACCTTCACGGGTTCCGCAGGGCTCGACGGACAGGTCGCACCGCTGTTTTCCATCGCCGTGGCCGCCGCCGAAGCCTGCGTGGGCCTGGCGATGCTGCTTGCGATCTTCCGGTCCAAGGAAACCCTGGACACCGACCGTTTCGACAGGATGAAGGAGTGACGTGGTGACGAATCTTCTCTGGCTTCTGCCCGTCCTTCCTGCCGCGGGATTCGCGATCAACGGACTTCTCGCCCTGGCCGGTTCCCGGCGAGGGGAGGGCCCGGACCGCGGGATCGTCGGATTCCTGGCCGTCCTGTTCCCGGTGCTGTCCTTCCTGCTGACCGTCGCCCTCTGGTGGAACCTGTCCGAAGCCACCGAAATGGTCCGCGGACAGTCGGAACTCCTGGGCGTCAAGCTCCAGGCGCCGGCCTTCGCGCAGACGATGGGCGACTGGATCCGCGTGGGGGATCTGTCCATTTCCTTCGGGTTCCGGTTCGACAAGCTCACGGGCATCATGCTCCTGTTCGTGACCGGCATCGGCAGCCTGATCCACCTGTATTCCATCGGATACATGGCCAACGACCGCGGGTTCGCCCGATACATGGCCTACCTCAACCTGTTCCTGGCCAACATGGTGGTGCTGGTGCTGGGCGACGGTCCGGTGGTCACCTTCCTTGGTTGGGAAGGCGTGGGGTTGTGCTCCTACCTCCTGATCGGATTCTGGCACCACGACGAATCCAACGGTTCGGCCGCGACCAAGGCATTCCTGGTCAATCGTGTCGGCGATCTTGGCTTCCTGGTGGGAGTCTTCCTGCTTTGGCAGATCATGGGGCCCGGCAGCTCGCTCACCTACGAGGCCATCTCGGCCTGGTTCCGCGACCCGGCGCATCTCCAGCAATTGGCCATGCCCGGAGTGGCCACGCTCCTGACCCTTTCCACCGTCTTCCTGTTCGTGGGCTGCACCGGCAAGAGCGCCCAGATCCCTCTTCTGACTTGGCTTCCCGATGCGATGGCCGGTCCCACTCCGGTTTCCGCCCTCATCCACGCCGCCACCATGGTGACCTCCGGCGTGTTTCTCCTGGCTCGCATGGCCGATGTCTTCGTCGCCGCGCCGTTCACCCTCCACCTGATCGCCTGGGTGGGGGCGCTGACCGCCGCTTGGGCTGCCGTCACCGGCCTGTTCCAGCACGACATCAAGAAGGTCCTGGCCTATTCCACCGTGTCCCAGCTGGGCTTCATGTTCCTGGCCGCGGGAGTGGGCGCCTTCGACGCCGGTCTGTTCCACGTGTTCACGCACGCGTTCTTCAAGGCGGTCCTGTTCCTTGGAGCAGGCTCCGTCATCCACGCGCTGTCCGGCGAGCAGGACATCCGCCGCATGGGTGGACTGGTCCGGAAGCTCCCCGTCACCTTCGCGGCGATGTTCGCGGGCTGGTACGCGATCGTGGGACTGCCACTGGGGGCCGGTTTCTGGTCCAAGGACATGATCCTGGAACGCGTGTACGTCCATGGTGGGATCGGATTGTACGCCATCGCCCTGGGTTCGGCGGTGGTCACCGCGGTCTACATGACCCGCATGATGATCCTCGTGTTCTGGTCGCCCTCGCGCGTGGACCACGAAGTCGCGCACCACATCCACGAATCCCCTCCATCCATGCAGATTCCCCTCTGGATCCTTGGCGTGGGTGCCCTGTCCGTGGGTTTCCTGTGGGCCGACATGATCCATCTGGACTGGTTCTCCCGGCAGCTGTCCGACGTGGTCGGAGCCGCCCAGGCCTCCCTGGCGGGCGATGCACCCGGACATGGTCCTTCGCCATGGTTGCTGGCCTCCTTCGGAGTGACCGCCGCGGTGGTCGGAATCCTGGTCGCTTTCGGCCTGTTCCGCTCCGGGTACTTCCGTGAAAACGGTCGGGAGCCGATGGATTACCGTGCGCGCTGGTGGATGCTCGCCTTCGACGGTCTCCACACACTGGTGGGCATCTGGCCCGCGACGGTGGTCTCGTGGGTCCTCGACACCTGGATCCAGCCGCTTCTGATGGGGCTCCTGCGGATCTTCGCCTGGCTCGTCGAGGTGGCGGGGTCCACCTTGCGGTTGCTCCAGCGCTCCAGGCTCCGAACCAACATGGCCTTGTCCGTGCTGGGCCTGGCCCTCCTCCTCCTTTTCCTGGCAAGGGAGCTCCTGTGAACTTGCACCTGGTACTACTGGCCCCGATCGTCGCATCGGTGTTGACCCTGTTCCTTTCCCGCCGCGACTCGGCATCCACCCTGCGCGCGACCATGCTTCTCTCGCTGGTCGTGGCGGGGATCAGCCTGGTCCCGCTGTTCGGTGGCGAGACGACCACCGAACTGCGCACCTGGTTGCGTCCCATGGGCAATCTCAGCATCCGCTGGGGATTGGCTTCCGACGGCTTCTCCGCTTGGCTGGTCGCCCTCACCGGGATCCTGGTTCCCGTGTCCATCGCCACCGCGCGCGGCCAAGTAGGCGAACGCCTCCGGGAATTCGCCGCGGCGGTGTTCTTCATGCAAGCCGGTCTGGTGGGCGTGTTCCTTTCGGTGGATCTGCTGCAGTTCTACGGTTTCTTCGAGGTGATCCTCCTGCCTGCCACCATCCTGATCGCCATGTTCGGTGGACGCGATCGTCGGCGGGTAGCCCTCCTGTTCCTGCTGTTTTCGCTGGCTGGATCCATTCCTCTGTTCGTGTCCATCTGGTGGATGGCGGCGGAAGCCGTCCGTACCCAGGTCCCGCTTTCGCTGGACCTGGAATCCGTGAGGTTGTTCCTCCTGACGGTGGATCCCCAAGTCAGATTCTGGCTGTTCGCCGCCGCCAGCGTGGCCTTCCTGGTGAAGCTTCCCGTGGTGCCCTTGCACTTGTGGCAGGCCGACGCCTACTCGGAAGGTCCCGCAGCGGGTTCCGCGCTCCTGACCGGAGTGATGGCCAAGGTCGGGCTCTACGGGTTCATCCGCATCGTCGTTCCCTTGTTCCCTGTGGAATCGGCGCTCCACGCCAAGTTCTTCGTTGTGTTGGGACTGGTCACCATGCTCTCCGGAGCCCTCATCGCCCTGCGGCAGCGCGAAGTCCGCAGGGTGCTGGCGTTCTCCTCCCTTTCCCACCTGGGACTCGGGTTGGCTGCATTGTTCACCTTCCGCCCCGAGGCGCTGGCGGGGGTGGTCGTGCTGGTGGTGGCTCACGGTCTTTCGGCTTCGGCGCTCTTCTTCCTCGCCGGGATCGCGGAAGGCTGGTCGCGCTCGCGGCACATCGACGATTTCGGTTCCCTGGCCAGACGTTCCCCTCTCTTCGCCGTCCTGTTCGCCCTGTTCGCCCTGGCTTCGGTGGGCATCCCGGGTACGGCGGGTTTCGTCGCCGAGTTCCTGATGCTCTTCTCCCTTTGGAAGGTGTTCGGGGTGTGGGTTGCGCTGGTGGCCGGATCCACCCTGGTTTTCTCCGCCGCCTACACCTTGCGGCTGGTCCAGAAGATGCTTTACGGGACCTCGCATGCATCGGAGGATTCCGCTTCCCAGATGCCCGCTCTGGAAGCCACGGTGGTGATCCCGCTGGTGGTGGCCCTGGTGGCGTTCGGATTCCTGCCCGGTCCTTTGCTGAAGGCCGGACGTGCAGACTTGCTCACCCGCTTGCCATCGGCGCAGGCCAAAGTCGTGGAGGATGCTTCCCATGCTGCCGCCCGTTGATCTGATGGCCCTGATGGGCCCGATCCTCCTCCTCGTGGTGGGGGCCTTGGCCACTCTGGTGGCCGAGCCCTTCCTCTCCAAGGAAGACAAGCACACCTTCCTCCCATGGATCGGCGTGGCTTTCCTGGCCCTGGCCGGTGTGGTCCTGCACCAGGTGCGTCCCGGCGAATTCGGCGGCATGTTCGCCTTGGATCCCTGGCGTGGCGCCCTGTTCGGAGCGCTTCTCCTGGTTTCCGCCGTGGGTCTTTCCGCGTTGCAGCGGAACCTGCGCAACGACGACTTCGCCGGTGGCGAGCCGTATGTGCTTCTGCTCCTGGCCACGGTCGGTATCGGTCTGATGCTGATGGCGACCCACTTCATCGCCCTGTTCATGGGCATGGAGATCGCGAGCCTGGCCATCTATCCGATGGTGGGCTTCCGGCGCGACCAGGCCGTCTCCAACGAAGCCGTCCTCAAGTATTTCTCGATGGGTGCCGTGTTCTCGGCGGTGTTCCTCATGGGGACAGCCATGATCTACGGAGCCACGGGAGGGCTCGGGTTCGCCACGGTGATGCTCGGCTCCCGGGTGGGCATCTACCTGTTGGGATACGCATTGGTCACCGTGGGGCTTCTGTTCAAGCTGGGCGTGGTTCCCTTCCACTTCTGGAGCCCGGACGCCTATGGCGGCGCCCCCAGCGGTGTGGTCTCCTTCATGGCCGGTGCGGTGAAGATCGGAGCGGTGGCGGTGCTCGCCAATCTTTGGAGCTCCCATTTCTTCGGGTTCGCCCTCCATTACACCGGGCAGTCGTTGCCGGGTATCCACTATCCGCCCCCTCCGATGGGAATCTCCTACCCTCTGCTGGGCGTGGGTGCCTTCCCGGAGAAGGCCATGATCCTACGGGCGTGGCAGTTCGTGTTCGTGTTCGGCGGTGTGGCGTCGGTGGTGGTGGGGTCGCTCGCCTTGCTGGGGCAGACGTCCGTGCGCCGCATGATGGCCTACTCGGGTGTGGCCAACGCGGGATTCCTCGCCTTGGCGCTGGGGCTGTTCGTCAAGCACGCCGACGCCCGCTTCGCCCTCTACTACGTGGTCGTTTACGCGCTGGGCACCTCCGGAGTGGTAGCCGCCCTGGCCGCTCTGTCCGGGCGAGGCGACATCCACGACGATCTTGCGTCCCTGGTCGGCACCGGTCGGCGTCGTCCCTTGGTGGGTTTGGCCCTGACTGTGCTCGTCGCTTCCGTCGCGGGGCTTCCGTTCACCGCCGGTTTCGTCGCCAAGTTCCAGTTGCTGGCCGCTCTGTTCACGGACGGTCGGATCGGAGTGGAGGCGCTTTCCCTGATCCTGCCCGCGTCGCTGGCTTCCCAGGCGACCACCCTGTTTCCCGCTCTTCCCGTGTTCGTGCTGCTGTGCGCGCTGATTTCGGTCGCGGGTTACTTCCGGTTGGTGGTTGCCATCTGGACCGAGCCGGCGACCGGCGCCAAGGAGGTGGAGAAGGTGCCTGTGCTGCTCTCCATCGTTCTGGTGCTGTGCATGCTCGCGATCTTCGCCCTGGCCATCCAGCCTCGCGCGATCGGCTTCTAGCCGCCGTCAGAGCTTCTGGCGGCCATCCGGATAGATGGCGGACGCATTGCCGTCCTGGGTGATCTCCAGGGCGGCGAGGCGAGCCCCGTATGCCTTTCCGATCCCCACGTCGATGCACATGAGCCTGCCGTTGGCCTTGGATAGGATCTTCCCCGGTGAACGGGGATCGATCAGGAACGTGGGGGTGTGCCCGACCACCATGCGTTCCAGATCCCAATTGCCAAGGGTTTCGTCCAGCTCGATGGACAGGGCCTGCTCCGACTTGCGCAGCGCGATGCGGTACCAATGGGGACCGTCCTCGGCCAGGGCGGGGTTGCGGGGATCGAGCTCGAAGTAGGGGGACAGTCGGGACAGCTCGTCGCGAATGCGCTGGTCCAGGTCCTGGGGCTGACCGATGGCGTAGCGGGGATGCAGTCCCCCGTGGACGAAAAGCGTTTTGTCGACGACGAAGAGGTTGGGACGTCGGACGAGCCAACGTCCCACCATGCCCGTTGGCGCCATGGCCCGCCGGAATTCCAACCACCCCAGAGGCTCCTCCTGCAGACGGGAAATGTCCAGCATGGCGGCGTTGCGCTGGGGGTCGCCGCCGCCCGGCGAGGGAAGGGAGGCCAGGCTGGACCGGAGTTCGAACTGGTCCAGCTCGGAAGGAGGGGCGAAATCCCGGTATTCCTCCACGGTGGTGTACGAATGGATGTGGTGCATGGACATGGACTCGTGGTTGCCCAGCACGAACTCCACCCGACCACCGGCCGCTTCGGCCTCGCGCATCAACCTCCGCAGCCACAGGTAGATCCGCTTGGGGTAGCCTCCGCGTCCGACCACGTCGCCGGTCATGACCAGGGTGGCGTCGCCGCCGATCCAGGTGCCGCGCCCGTCCAGGAGCTCGGCGATGCGCAGGATCCGGATCCAACCATCGAAATTGCCGTGGATGTCGCCCACCGCAACCAGGCGGCTCGCGGGGCGATGATAGCAGTTGGACGACGGTTGCATCGTGGTCCAGTCTCCCATTTTGGGTGTGGGGAATGCAATTTCCTGCTCGATGCCCATGGAACTCCACGAAACAGAAGCCGTTCCCGCCCTCCGCGAAGCGTTGGGGTATGTCGCCCGCCATCGCGGAGAGGTCTTCGTGATCAAGCTGGAAAGCGGGCTGGTGGAAGCCTCCGTGTTCCCGAGCCTGATGAGGGACATCGCCTCCCTGCACCGCATGGGCATCCGGGTGGTGGTCGTTCCTGGCAGTCGTCGCCAGATCGATGCGATGCTTCGCACCTGGGGGGTGGAATCGCCGATGTCCGGCGAAGTGCGTGTGACCACGGAGGAGGCGATGCCCTTCGTCACCTTGGCCGCCTTCGACGTCTGCAACCGGATCATGACCCACTTGGCCGAATCCGGCGCCAACGCATTGATCGGCAACTGGGTGAAAGCCAGGGGGTTGGGTGTGCTGGGAGGCGTGGACTACATCCTCACCGGCAGCGTGCAGAGCCTCCGCACGGAGATCCTGCGGCAACTCATGGGGCAGGAGTTCGTGCCCATCGTCCCCAACATCGGCTGGAATTCGGCGGGACGCCCCTACAACGTGAGTTCCACCCAGCTGGCCATGGAGCTGGCCGTCCAACTGGGGGCCTCCAAGCTGTTCTTCCTTTGCGACGAGACGCCCGAGGTCGGGCCCGACCTCGTTCTTCCGCAGGACGTGGAGCGTTCCGAAGGGGGCATGCTGTCCAGCCTGAACCTCGGACAAGCCGAGGAATTCCTTTCCACGAATGCACGGAAGATCGGCCAACCCTACCGCGACTACCTCCATCGCGCTTTGGAAGCCTGCCGCAAGGGGGTACGGCGCACGCACATCCTGGATGGCCAGGAGGACGGGGCGCTCCTGCGCGAGATCTTCAGCCAGGATGGCCAAGGCACCATGGTGTTCGCCAACGAATACGACCATATCCGCCGCGCGGAAGTACGCGACGTTCCCGACATCCTGCGCATCCAGGAGCCCTACGTGGCCCAGGGAGTGCTCCTGCCCCGCACGGCCGAACAGATCGAAGCGCGGATCGGCGACTACGTGGTCCACGAGGCCGACGGTTTCATCCAGGGCAGCGCGGCTCTCCATCCGTTCCCGGATGGATCGGCGGAAGTGGCCGCCGTGGCGGTCGCGGAGCACGTTCGGCGGTTCGGGGTGGGGCGCAAGATCGTTCAGTTCCTGTTGCAGAAGGCTGTCCGCATGGGCTACGACAAGGTCTTCCTGCTCACCACCCAGACGTCCGACTGGTTCGCCGAACTCGGCTTCGAACGCGGAGATCTTTCCGATCTTCCCGCCGACAAGGCATCCACATACGATTTGCGCCGGCGAAGTCTGGTTTTTGTCAGGACCATCCGGAGATCCGGAACCTAGAGGCCCCGCCCGGGGGAGTGGTTTCCGTGTCTTCGCGGAGTTCTTTGGACGTTCACGTTGTGAATTACTAGAATTTCCGCTTCGCTCCCAATCACCCCTCCGGTTGGAGGGGGGCTTCACAAGGGGTTTGTCCTGGATCGGAAAGACCGTCTGCTCGCTTGCTCCCGCGAAGTGGCCGAAGCCTGCGGGCTCGAGCTTGTCGATGTCGAGCTCTTCCGTGCCGGACGCAGGGAGGTGCTGCGCATCTACCTGCACAAACCCGGCGGGGTCACCTTGGACGAATGCTCCCAGGTCAGCCACCAACTTTCCAGCCTTCTCGAGAACGATGAATCCTTCCAGACGCCATACACCCTCGAGGTCTCCTCTCCCGGCCTGGATCGTCCGCTCAAGACGCCCCGAGACTGGGCGCGTCGGGTCGGCGAGTGGGTGCGTGTGCATCTTTCGGAGGACGTGGAAGGACGCAAGCAATGGGTTGGTCGCCTCGTCGAAGCCGACGAGACATCCGCCCTCTTGTCGCCCGAAGAAGGTAGCCCAGACGTCCGCATCCCTTTCCGTACGGTCCAGTTGGCCCGTGTCGATGTCCGATTCGAGGATTGAAAATGTCTAGAACCGCCGCAAAGGACCCAGAGGTCAACATCGTCGAGGCTCTTGGCCAAGTCGCCAAGGAAAAGAACATCGGCATGGATGTGGTCCTGAGCACCTTGCGCTCGTCGCTGGTGCAGGCCGCACGCAAGTACACGGGCATCCAGAAGAACATCGAGGTGGACGTGGAGCGCGAACGCGGCTCCATCCGCGCCTTCCTGCGGGTGGAGGTGGTGGACGACCTTCCCGACCTCCCCGATGGGATCAGCGCCGAGGACGCCATGGTGTTCGACGAGAAGTACATGCTCCTCGACGAGGCGCGCGAGTATCGCCCCACCATCCAGGTCGGCGAGACCCTCGAGCACGAGATCCCCATCGCGGGATTCGGTCGCGCCGCGATCGCCATCGCCAAGCAGAGCCTCACCCAGCGTGTGCGCGAGGTGGAACGCCAGCGTGTGTTCGACGACTACCGCGATCGCATCGGGACCATTGTGACAGGAACTGTCCAGCAGGTGGATCGAGGCGACATCCTCGTGAACCTCGGGCGCACCGAGGCCATCGTGCCCCTGCGCGAGCAGATCCGCAAGGAGCGCTACCGCCAGGGCGACAGCATCCGCGCCTACATCTGCGACGTGTCCAACAACGCCAAGGGTCCCCAGGTGATCCTGTCCCGCACCCATCCGGAATTCCTGGCCAAGCTCTTCGAGCTGGAAGTGCCCGAGATCTACGACGAGATCGTGGGAATCCGCGCCGTGGCGCGCGATCCGGGCTTCCGCGCCAAGATCAGCGTGTCCAGCCGCGACGAACGGATCGATCCGGTGGGCGCCTGCGTGGGCATGAAGGGCAACCGCGTGCAGGCCATCGTGCGCGAGCTGTCCAACGAGCGCATCGACATCATCCATTTCACCGAGGACATGCAGGTCTACGTGCGTCGGCTCTTCGCCCCCGCCGAGGTTCGCAAGGTGCTCGAGGTGGGATCCGACCGCTACGTGGTGGTCGTGGCCAACGAGGATCTTTCCCTGGCCATCGGACGACAAGGCCAGAACGTGAAACTGGCCACCAAGCTCCTGGGCAAGGAGCTCGACGTCTTCGGAGAGGACGAATTCGGCGAATTGCCCGAGGCCGAGCGCCGTGCCATCCTGGGCGAGCCCGAACTCGCCGAGGAGTCCGCCTCCGAGACAGCAACCGAAACCGCCACCGAGCCGGTGGCCGGGGAAGAGGCGCCCGCCGCTTCCTGAGCGGACGGCACGCCAACAGGATTTGTTCAGACAAGAGACGCAATCACCGAGAGTGAGGCTTCGTGAGTAAGACCCGAATCACCGATGTCGCGACCGAGTTCGAGATCGCCAAGGAATCCGTCCTCAAGCACTTGAAGGATGCTGGATTCGAGGTGCGCTCGGTCCTTTCGCCCATCGAGAGCGACTGGGTGGACAAGATCCGCCCCGCTTTGGAGAATGAGCGCGCCAAGTCCGGCAAGCCCCGGGCTAAGAAGGCCGCGCCCAAGAAGAAGGCGGAAGGCGAGGTCGAAACCGAGAAGCCCAAGAAGGCCGCGCCCAAGAAGAAGGCGGAAGGCGAACACGAGTCGGCACGCTCCGCAACTCCTGTCGCACCCGTTTCCGAAAAGCCAGCTCCGGTCCCTCCGCCGGTTGCCGCACCTGTGCCGGTACCTGCACCCGCACCTGTGCCTCCTCGGGTCGAGGTCGCTGCAGCTCCCGATGCCTCCGTTGCTGCTGCGCCCAAGCCGGCTCCAAAGCCCGAGCCTGCGAGCGAATCCGTCGCTCCTGCGACCGCTCCCGCTCCGACGGCACCTCCGGTCGCTCCTGCGCCCGAGGCGGCGCCTGTCACGCCCATCATGCTGACTGCTCCGGTCCGTCGCCAGCCGTCCTTCAATCCGGATCGTCCGGATCGTCCGCGCGCACCGGCCAGCACCTACCAGCCCACGCCTCGCGGCATCACCGGCGGCCCCCGCCCCGGCTTCAACGCCGCGGACAAGGGAGCGGCGGCCCCCGGCGCGGCATCCCGCGAGCAGCCTCGCGATCCTCGTCCAGGAGACCGGACTCCCGTTTCCCGGGACGGTCGTACCGATACACGCGGACCTGGCGGACCTCGTCCGGATCGCGGTGGCGCGCCCAACCAAGCGGGTGGCCCCAGGCCGGATCGCGGCGTTTCGGTGGGCGGGAACCGCCCCGACGGTCGTGGACCTGGCGGACCCGGTGGTCCTGGCCAGGGACGTGCGCCCTATGGCGGTGGCCAAGGCGGTCAAGGTGGGTATCGCTCCGGAGCGCCTGGACAGGGTGGGGCTCCCGGTCCCTACCGGAATTCGCCTCCTTCCACCAACCCCTACCGCCCCAATGGCCCTGGAGGCCCGCGCCCGGGATTCGGTCAAGGCCCCGGTGCCGGACCTGGAGGTCCGGGTCGAGGCGGTTTCGGTGCACCCGCGGGAGGTCCTCCGGGCGCGACGGGATCGTTGCAGCCTGGACAGCAGGCCGGTGCCTTCGGTGCACCCGCAGGCAAGGGTTCCGCCGGTCGCAAGCGCAAGACCAAGGAACAGATCGAGACCGAGATCTTCTACCAGACCCAGCAGAATGTCAACAAGGTGATGGTTTCGCTGGATCGAGGCAAGATCCAGCGGCGCTACGCACGTGGCGGCGGCGGTCAGATGGTCGAGAGCCCCGATGACAAGATGACGCTCAAGGTGGCCGAATTCATCACCATCGCCGAACTGGCCAACCTTCTGAACGTGGCGCCGGCGCAGGTGATCGCCAAGGCCATGGGCATGGGATTGATGGTGACCATCAACGCCCGCCTGGACCACGAGACCATCGCGATCATCGCCGACGAGTTCGGGTACCAGGCCCAGCTGATGGACGAGTATGCCGAGGACGTCGCCGAAAGCCAGGAATTGATCGGCGATCCGGAGGCGGAGTCGGTTCGTCCGCCCATCGTCACGGTCATGGGCCACGTCGACCATGGCAAGACCTCGCTTCTGGACTACCTGCGCAAGACCCACGTGATGACCGGCGAAGCGGGTGGCATCACCCAGCACATCGGTGCCTACGAAGTGGACACCGGCCACGGTTGCGTGACCTTCCTGGACACTCCCGGCCACGAGGCGTTCTCCGCCATGCGTGCCCGCGGCGCCAAGGTCACCGACATCGTGGTCCTGGTTGTGGCTGCAGACTCCAACGTCATGCCGCAGACCAAGGAAGCCATCGACCACGCCCGTGCGGCCAACGTGCCCATCGTCGTGGCGATCAACAAGATCGACCTTCCCGCCGCCAACCCCGACAACGTCCGCGCCCAGCTGGGTGCCTACGGCGTCGAGGTGGAGCAGTGGGGTGGAAAGGTGCAGTGCGTCGAGATCTCCGCCAAGAAGGGGATCAACATGGACAAGCTCCTGGATTCGCTTCTGATCGAGGCGGAAATGCTCGGTCTGCGGGCCAATCCCACCGTGCGCGCCAAGGGCACCGTGATCGAATCCCGCCTGGACAAGGGCAAGGGTTCCATCGCCACCATCCTGGTGCAGGAAGGAACGCTCCGCGTGGGCGACGCCATCCTGGTGGGATCGTATGCGGGCAAGATCCGTCAGCTCATGGACGAACGCGGCCAGCCTCGCCACGATGCGGGACCCTCCGTCCCCTGCCAGATCCTGGGCATCGACGGCGTTCCCCAGGCGGGCGACTCGGTCATCCAGATGGACGACGAGCGCGAAGCCCGCGAGATCGCGGGCCGCCGCCTGCGCGCCCAGAAGGAGCGCGAACTGCGTCGCGCCCAGCGCATGTCCCTGGAGGATCTCTCCAACAAGATCGCCGCAGGCGATTCCCAGCAGACCCTCAAGGTCATCGTCAAGGGCGACGTGGACGGATCCGTGGAGGCGATCGCCGCCTCGCTGGAGCAGCTGTCCACCAAGGAAGTGCGCGTGCAGATCCTGTCGCGAGCGGTGGGTGGCATCAAGGAAGCGGACGTCATGCTGGCTGCCGCATCCGACGCCATCATCGTCGCCTTCCACGTGCGTCCCGACGCCAACACCCGCGAGCTCGCCAGCCGCGAGGGCGTGGAGATCCGTTCCTACCGGATCATCTACGAGGTGGTCGACGACATCCGCAAGGCCATGGAAGGCATGCTCAAGCCGGAGATCAAGGAAGAGGTCGCCGCCGAAGCCGAGGTCCGCGCGATTTTCCGCGTGCCTCGCCAAGGTGCGATCGCCGGTTGCTACGTGCAGTCGGGCACCATCGAGCGCAAGCTCAAGGCCCGCGTGTACCGCAACGGCGTGGAGATCGCCGAATCCAAGGTCAGCACGCTCAAGCGGTTCAAGGACGACGTGTCGGAGGTCAAGTCCGGCTACGAGTGCGGTGTGGGCCTGGACGGGGTCGATGACTACCAGGAAGGCGACATCATCGCGTTCTTCCGCCAGTTCGAGGTGGCGCGCAAGCTTTCGGACACCAAGGCGTGAGGGGTCGACCCTCCCGTGGCGGCGGAAGCCGCACGGCGTCCGTGGGCGAGCAGATCCGCAGGGAACTCTCCCAGCTCTTCCTGGAAGGGTTGAAGGACCCGCGGATCGCCTTCGTCACCGTCTCCACCGTGAACGTGACTTCGGACCTTAGCCTGGCCACGGTCAACTACACCGTGCTGGGTTCGGAGAAGGAGATCCGCGACACGGAGGTGGGGCTGCAGCAGTCCGCCGGCTGGCTCCGCAAGGAGCTCGCTCATCGCCTGAAGCTGCGGCACATGCCGCAGCTGCGGTTCTACCTGGACCACAACCTGGAGAACTCCTTCCACATCCAGAGCTTGCTCACCAAGCTTCCGGAAGAGGATCGCAAACCCTTGGATCCCTCGGAGCTGCCTCCTTCGTGAGGATGGAGGCTCCGGGAGCCGACGGGCCATGAGCGCCACGGGTTTTCTTCTCCTGGACAAGCCCAAGGGCCGCTCGTCCCAGCAGGCGCTGTCTCCGGTCAAGCGTCTGCTCGGGGAGCGCCGTGTGGGGCATGCGGGAACCTTGGATCCGCTGGCCACGGGACTTCTCGTGGTGGCAGCGGGGAAGGCCACGCGGCTCCTGTCGCGCATCGAAGGCCAGGACAAGGAATACCTGGTCAGCCTGCGTCCCGGAGTCCGCACGGATTCCCTGGACACGGATGGACGGATCCTGTCCCAAACGCCCGCCTCCTGGGACGGCGCGGACTGGGCGGACCTGTTGGGCGGACTCCTGGGCGAGGTCGACCAGGTGCCACCCGCCTTTTCCGCGATCTCGGTGGACGGCGTGCGTTCCTACGAACGCGCCCGCAAGGGCCAGGAAGTGGTGCTCCCCGCGCGTCGGGTGCGGATCGATTCCTGCGTGCCGGTTCCGGGGGTCTCTCCACTGGAGGGATTCGGCCATCTACCGGGCGATGTCACCTTGCGGATCCGCTGTTCCAAGGGAACCTACGTGCGGAGCCTGGTGCGGGACATCGGCGAAAGGGCGGGATTCGGAGCCTGCGTGAGCGCCTTGCGGCGCACGGCGATCGGGCCTTGGCGTCTTCCCGACACCCCTCCCATCGACGAGATGGTCCCCGAACTCCTGCAGGTGCCTGAGGTGTTTTCCGAATGGCCGCGCTTTCCGGTGGCCTCGACGGATCTGGCCAAGTTGTCCAACGGAAACCCGGTTGCTTCTCCGCTGCCCGACCATCCGGATGTCCTTTGCATGGACGGGGAGGGGAGAGCGATCGCCTGGGGAACGGTGCGGGAGGGCATTTTCCGCACCGAAGCCCTGCTGGTCGATCAGATCCTGGCCAAGGCGGCGTCGTAGTCGGGCTCGTCGACGGTTTCCGGTACCTGCTGGGTGTAGACCACCTTTCCGGATTCGTCGAGGATCACGATGGATCGCGCGCAGAGGCCCTTGAGGGGAGAGTCGACGATCTGGACGCCGTAGGCCTTCTCGAATTCGGTGTCGCGGAAGGCGGAAGCGGTGACCACGTTCGCCAGCCCCTCCGCACCGCAGAAGCGCTTGGCCGCGAAGGGCAGGTCCTTGGAAACGCACAGGACAACGGTGTTGGCGAGCGACGAGGCCTTCTGGTTGAACTTGCGCACGGAGGTGGCGCAGGTGTCCGTGTCGATCGAAGGGAAGATGTTGATCACGACCTTCTTGCCGGCGAGGTCGGCGAGGCTCACCTCGGAGAGGTCCTGCTTGACCAGCCGGAAGTTCGGAGCCTTGGATCCGATGGTGGGGAGTTCGCCCGAGGTGTGGACGGGGTTGCCTTTGAGGGTGATCGTGGCCATTGGATGTTCCTTGCTGAATAGAGATCGAGACTCGATTTGAGTCTTTCACTAGATACATCCTTTGCCGTGTTCGGTCCAGTCGCGACGGACTATCTTCCTGCCACTCCATGTCCAGTCTTCGCCGGTCCTGCCTGCTCGTCGCCATCCTGTCGGTCTTTGTCTGGTCGTACGGCGACCAGGACCAGGATCGGAACCATCCGGAAGTGAAGTGGTTCACCTCGGAGACGCCGCATTTCCGTTTCCACTACGAGGCCGGATTGCGACCGGCAGCGGAGGCCTGTGCCGCTCGCGCCGAGGCGGTCTACCCCGTCCTGACGGAACTTTTCGGCTACGAGCCCTCCGCGAAGACGGAATTCCTGGTGTTCGACGAGGACTATTCCAACGGCTGGGCCATCGCCAGCTTGAACACCATGGCCATCTGGAGTTCGGACCTGGGTTTCGAATTGCGCGGCTCCAAGGACTGGATCCGGGACGTGGTCGCGCACGAGTTCTCCCACGTCGTCTCCATCCAGAAGGGCGCCAAGGCCAAGCCGTGGATCTCCGAGATCCAGCTGGGATGGGACGATGCGTCCGATCGCGCGGTCTCTTCCGGCGGATGGCTCCTTTGGTCGCTGACCCCCTATTCCATGTCCATGGCCGAGGGATCGGCGCAGTGGGGATCGGAACGGACGGGAGGGGACGCTTGGGATTCGCATCGACGCATGATCCAACGCTCCGCCGCCACCTCCGACAGCCTGCTGTCGTGGGGGAGGATGGGGACATTCTCGGGGACGGGACTGGATGGCGAACGGGTATACGGACAGGGATACAGCCTGGTGCGCCACATCGAACGCACCCGAGGACCCGAGTGGGTGGGCAAGTGGTGGCAGGAATTGTCCAAGTGGAGGACGCAGACGCCGGGAGGCGCATGGCAGTCCCTGACCGGGCAGAGCGGACAGGAACTCTGGAAGGAGTGGAGGGATTCGGCCAAGGCCATCGCCTCCCGCGAACTGGAAGCCGCCAAGCCCATGCGGCGGGGGAGGCGCCTGTTCGGGGACGCGTTCAACACCCAGTGGCCCCGCTGGTGGAACGATTCCCTGATCCTGTTTTCCTCCAACCGCGGTTCCGACTTCCAGATCAACTCCCTGTGGGCCTGGGACCTGAAGGCGAAGGACTCCACCAAACGCTCCTGGGTGGTGGCACCGGTGATCCGCACCCGCGTGGGCGTGGATACCGCGGGCAAGCGCGTGTGGTTCCACTCCGGTCGCGAGGACGATTCCCGCGGCAGGCCGGTCCTGGACATCTACAAGGCCGACATATCCCCGTCCAAGGACGGCAGCCTGGAAGCCTCCCCGAAGCCCAGGCAGGAACGTGTGACCCGCTCCCTCCACGCTTTCGCTCCGGACTACCACGGGGATTCCCTCCTGGTGGTGGTCCGCGACCTCGTGGATTTCCGGGTGCGCGTGGTGCCCGTGGATTCTTCCGGCGAGGGCAGGGAGCTTTTCCCGGGAGCGGGCAAGTCCAGCGGAGGGACCATCTTCGGGGCGGTGTGGTCGCCGGGTGGAGACACCGTGGCGATCGATCGATTCGACGGCAGGTCGCGGCGCATCGACCTGCTGGACCGTTCGGGCCGGATCCTCGCGCGCATCGGCGACAGCCTCTCGGATTGGCGCACGCCCTCGTTCTCCCCCGACGGCAGACGGATCGTGGCGAGCTCCGACCGGACGGGGATCTTTGACCTTTACAGACAGGATTTGTCTACAGGGCGGATGGAACGGTTGACCTCCGAGCCGGGAGGGGCTTTCCAGCCCGCGATGTCCCCGGACGGCAGGCGGCTGGCCTACATCGCCTGGGAGAACGATGGATTCGGGCTCCACCTTCTGGATTCGATCGTTCCGGTCGATCTCGGCGTGGTCCAGCCCCGCGCGTTCCTTCCCGCTCCGGTCCAGGAATCCTGGGACCTGGCGGGCGGCGAGACTCCCTATTTCCCCGTCCCCACGCGGTTTTTGCTCTCGCCCATCCTCTATGCCCAACGGGCCCAGCCGATGTTCGGGGAGGAAGGGCTGCGCTGGAAGGGACTGGCCGGGGCGCGGTTCCAAGCGGTGGATCCGGTGCGCCGGAACACCATGGTCCTCCTGGGACTCCTGGATCTGGGCAACGGGTTCGACTACATCCAGCTGGACCAGCCCACCTTCCTCAATCCCCGACAGGAGAAGATGCTCCTGGCCGGCTGGGAGAACCGGAGCCTGGTCCCCACCCTCTTCCTGGAAGCCGGATGGCAGAACGTGCGCGGACAGGATACGTCCAGTCGCGAGGCCGCGTTGGGGACGGGACGCGAGCGCATCGTGCAGCCGTGGGCCCTGGAAGTGGGATCGGCGGCCGCCGGTGCCAGATGGTCGGTGACCCGGAACCAGAAATTGCACGGGGAATTGTCCTGGATCGGGTACGAATTCAACCTCTACGAGGGCGTGCCGTTCCGCTTTCCGGCCTACTCGTCCTGGTCGCCGGCCTTGATGTGGACCTACCTGGACAAGGCGCCCGCCGGCGAGGAATCGATGGCCGACCAGCGGGGCGTCTTCGCCCGCGTCCGCCTTTCCCACGAGGCTTCCGAACTCCAGAGGTCGGGATCGTTCTCGGAGGTGTTCCAGCAGAACGCCAACGGTTCGGTCACGGTGAAGACCGCTTCCACCGATCTCCAGCGGATCGCCTTGGATCTGCGCCTGGCGGCCGGCAATCCGCTCTGGGACGACCAGACCTTCGAACTGGACCTCATGGGATCGGGGATCGCCCATTGGACGAGCGAAGCCGACACCCTCAACGACTTCTATCTGGAAGGGCTCTCACTGCCTGGCTATCCTTCCTTCGCCTCGGGGCGCACCGAGGAGCGTCTGTTCCAGGGAACCCGGACGGTGTTCGGTCGCCTGGCCACCCGGTTTCCGCTGGTGGAGATGCGCAAGGGGTTCTGGATCTGGTTCTTCGACCAGTGGTCGGCCGGGGCGTCGGTGCAGGCCGGTCGCGCCTGGCGGGGCGACCTTTGGGATCCGGATCTTTCCGTACGCGACCAGATATGGGACTTCTCTCGGTCGTGGACGGTGGAAACGCGCCTGGCGGGTCGCATCCACAGCGCCTATCCGTTCCATTTGTCCCTGGGGCTTTCCCGTGCCCTGGACCAACCCATGGGATTGGCCCAGAAGACGGCGACCATCTTCGGCATCCCCACCTTCGCGCACCGCATCGAGTTCGGTCTGAACACCGGATTGGACGAATGGGCGATCATCGACCAGCCGCTCAGACGACTGGGTCTCCTTCCCGCAGCTCGGAGAATCCATTGAACTCCCGTCTCTTCACCCTGTTCTTCCTGGGCTTCAGCTCGGGATTGCCCCTGTACCTCACCAGCAAGACGCTCCAGGCATGGATGACCACCGAGAAGGTGGACATGAAGACCATCGGAATGTTTTCCCTGGTGAGTCTTCCATACAGTCTCAAGTTCTTCTGGGCTCCGCTCGTGGACCGGTTCCGGATTCCCTTCCTGGGGCGTCGCCGCGGTTGGATCCTGGCCTGTCAGATTCTGTTGGCGATCGCCGTGGTGGCGATGTCGGCTTGCGACCCCAGATCCTCCTTGCGTGTTCTGGCGGTCGTCTCCATCCTGGTCGCGTTCTTTTCCGCGACCCAGGACATCGCCTTCGAAGCTTGGCGGGTGGATGTGCTCCCCGAATCGGAACGAGGGTCCGGTGCCTCCATCGGCGTGCTCGGCTACCGTTTCGCGTTGCTTCTGACCGGCGCGGGCGCGTTGATGTTCGCCGACGATCTGGGCTGGCCTGTCGTCTACCTGCTGTTGGCGGCCCTGCAGGCGCTTCTCGTCGTGGCCACATTCCTGGCGCCGAATCCGGTCCGCGAACCCGAACCTCCCGCATCGCTCGCCGCTGCCATCGGGGAGCCCTTCCAGCAGTTCTTCCAAAGCCGAGGAGCGATCCGGGCGCTTTCCGCCATCGCCTTCGTGGCGTTGTTCAAATGGGGAGTCTATCTCATCAGTTCCGCATCGCTGCCCTTCCTGCTGGAGCACGGATTCTCCGGCGCGGAGGTGGGCGCGGTGCTCGGTGGCGTGGGACTGGGGGCGACCATCCTGGGCACCGCAGCAGGCGGGGTGGCCATGACGAACATGTCCGTGCGTTCGGCGCTGTGGATCTTCGGGGCCCTCCAGGGGGCCTGCGGCCTGCTCTTTCTGCTTCTTGTATCGCATCCGGGCAACCGCGACCTGATGATCGCCGCGGTGGTCAGCGAGAACTTCTTCGTGGGAATGGGGAGTGCGGCCCTGGTGGCCTGGATGCTGGGGGAATGCGACGCCCGCTATTCCGCCACCCAATTCGCCCTGCTTTCCAGCTTGATGGCCTTCAGCCGGGACATATTGACATCGCCTTGGGGATGGATCCAGGAATGGATCGGTTGGCATGGCCTGTTCGTCTTCGCGCTGTTCGCCTGCCTGCCGGGTCTTGTCCTCCTGGTCTGGACGGGGCGCTGGACGTCGAAGTCTACTTCTCCATCAGTTTGAGCACCGCCGATGGCAGCTGGTTGGCCTGGCCCAGCATGCTTTCGCCGGACTTGATCAGGATCTGGTGCTTCGTGAACTGCATGGTTTCGAAGGCGAAGTCCGCATCGCGGATGCGGCTGTCGGCGTCCAGCAGGTTGGTCACCATGTCCCCCAGACCGAACACAGTGGACTCCAGGCGGTTCATGGTGGCTCCGATCCTCGAACGGAATCCGAGGATGGTGCCGATCACCGTGTCCACGCTGGCCACCGCCGATTGGGCGGCGGACTGGGTGGACACTCCCCCGAAGGAGAGCCCCGTGGAGAGGTTCGACGGGTTGAAGGCGATGGAGGCACCTGCTCCTGTGCCACTCGAACTCACCTGGAAGGACATGGCCGTCGTGGACGCCAGAAGCGGAATGCCGTTGTAGGTCGTGGCCGTGGCGATGCGGGAGATTTCCGAGGCGAGCGCGGAGTATTCCTGCTGGAGGTATCCGCGATCGGTGTTGGAATAGGCCCCGTTGGAAGCCTGCAGGGCCAGTTCGCGCATGCGTTGGAGACTGTCTGTGATCTGTTGCGTCCCGGATTCGGCGATCTGCAGCATGGCCAGTCCGTCGTTGGAATTGCGTTGGGCCATCCGGTTGCCGCGGATCTGGGAACGCAGCCCTTCCGACAGGGACAAGCCGGCGGCATCGTCCCCGGCGCGGTTGATCCGCAAACCCGAGGCGAGCCGTTCCAGGGAGGTTCGGGTCGCGGAAATGGTCCGATCCAGGCTGTTTTGGATGGCGTACGAATTGACGTTCGTGAAGATGCGCATGGCTATTCACCGCCGCGTCAGAAGCCCTGAAACGGTCTGTACGCCCACATCCTTGTCTGCGTGCAGCCTGACTCCTCCACCCTTCTGGAGGTCCGGGCGGATGCCCGGCAATCCATTCATCGACACATGGCATCCGGAACTTTAGCGATTTCTTCGGCGCACGAAAAAAGCCGCTCCGGGAAGTCCCGAGGCGGCTCGTCCGATTTTGACGGAATTCGTCGAAGCCTTACCCGAGCAGGTTCAGGACTCCCTTGGGAACCTGGTTGGCTTGGGCGATCATGGCCTGCGAAGAGCTGTTGAGGATCAGTCCCCGCGCCAATTCCATCGCCTGGGTGGCGTATTCCGTGTCGCGGATGCGGCTTTCGGCGTCGGTGGCGGAAGCGGAGTAGCTGCCCAGGTTGGAGGATGCGACCGAGAGGCGGTTCATGGTGGAACCGATGGAGGAGCGCATCTGGTTGACGGACTTCAGGTAGTCGTCGATCGCCGACGTCGCCGACTGCGCGGAGGACTGGCTGCCCAGGCCGCCGAGCGTGGACAGGGATGGCGTGCTCGCTCCTCCGAAGGACAACTGTTGCGCCGGGCCAGCCGAGGCTCCGACCTGGAACTGCACGGATCGTCCATCCAGGAGCGGGATTCCGTTGTAGGAGGTGGACTTCGCGATCGCTCCCACCTCGCTTGCCAGCGCCTGGTATTCGGCATCCATCGCCTTGCGGTCGTTGGCGTTGTAGGTGCCGTTGGCCGCTTGGATGGCCAGTTCCCGCATCCGCCCCAGGGCGTCCGTCATCTGCTGACCACCGGATTCGGCGATCTGCAGCATGGCCAGGGCGCTGGAGGTGTTCGATTCGGCCATCTGGCTCCCGCGGATCTGCTGGCGGAGACCCTCCGACAGCGATAGCCCCGCCGCGTCGTCGGATGCGCGATTGATCCGCAGTCCGGTGGACAATTGCTCCAGGGACGACCGCAATCTCGCCTGGTTGGCACGGTTTGGAGTGCCTGCATTCAAGACGTCCTGGATTCGCATGGTGTCCACCCTTTCCAGAACCGGAAACAACACCGGCATTCTGGTCATCGGCAGCATGCGGGGTGCACTTTAGGCTTTTCCAAGAAAAAAGAAACCCCGGTCTGTGGGACCGGGGCGAGCAGTTCGACCTCTCCGGATACGGAGAGGAGCGAATTACTTGGCCTTGGTGGAGGTGGCCTTCTTCTCGGCCTTCTTCTCGGCCTTGACGGTGTCCTTCTTGGCGGAGTCGACCTTGACGGTGTCCTTCTTGGCGGAGTCAACCTTGGCGGAGTCAACCTTCACGGTGGAGTCAACCTTGGCGACGACGGTGGAGTCGACCTTGTTGGCGTCCGGCTTGGGGGCGTCGTTGCAAGCGACGAACAGGAAGGAAACGGCGGCGAGGAGGGCGAGCTTCTTCATGGAATGAACTTTCTGCAAATGTTGTTGATGGAAGTCCGAAGTGGTAGAGTGCGGTGAAGCGATCTCGACCTTTCGTTGTTAAACAATAATCGCGAGAAACGTGCCAATCTGTGGGGATTTTGATGAGGGCATGAAAGTTTGATGCCTTCGGATGATTATCGGGCAAAATTCCCGGATCCGATGGCGGTTTGCCCGCTTAGGGGTTCTCCAGGGCATGGATCAGGTCCTGCGCGAGCTGATCGGCAAGTTGGGTCGCGGGAGGAAGCGTGTGCCAAGGGCGGTGGTCAGGAGTGGGCGGGAAGCCGGTCAACCACTGCTCCAGGCGATCCCCCCCCGGTCCCAGTCGGATGGATCCGTGTTGGAGAAGAGCCTTCTGTCCCAGCTTGCGGGCCGAACCGACCCATTTGACCCCAAACCATTTCAATTCGTGGCGCGAGGTGGACGCAAAGCACGGAGCCGCCCCCAGACCCAACGGATCACGCGAGGAACTTCCCCGCTCCAGGCTCAACCCCTCGATGCCGACCGCCCGGCCAGCTTCAAGAAGCCACTGGCCGAAGAATTCCTCGGGGGAACGCGCGCCCTGGCGAAAGATGGGGTGGTCGATGGGGAAGACCACGCTGTAGGTCAGTTCGTCCTGGTGCCATACGGCACGCCCACCCGTGGGACGATGGACCACCTCGGCGGGGCCGTCCGGGTCCGATCCCGGGGCGGCGCTCCAGGATTCCCAGCGAGGAGACAGGGCGATTTCCGGAGTCTGGTTCTTTCCCAGGCTCACCGTGGGGTGGTTCCAGGTGTACAAGCGCAGCACGGGGATGGTCGCTTCTCCGGAGCCACCGGTTCGAAGCGCGTGCTCCATGTCCTGGAACAGCATGGTGTCGACGCGCATGTGCTCGGCACCGCTGGCACCGTGGAGTGGATGGATCCGCAGTTGGCTCATTGGAAACAGCAAGGTACCTGATCGGTCCGATTCCAGCTATCTTTACCTCACTATGTCCGTACGAGTCGCCATCATGGGTGCCACCGGGGCGGTGGGCGCCGAACTCCTCTCCCTTCTCGACGAGCGCAATTTCCCCATCGGGGAACTGCGGCTTCTGGCCAGCAAGCGTTCCGCCGGTACCACCCTAGAGTTCCAGGGTCGGAAACTCAAGGTGGAGGAGCTCATCCATGGCTCCTTCGAAGGAATCGATCTGGTCCTGGCTTCCGCCGGCGGATCCATTTCCGCCGAGTTCGCTCCCAGCGCCGTGAAGGCGGGTGCGGTGGTCGTGGACAACACGTCCAAGTTTCGCATGGTCGACGGTGTTCCTCTGGTGATCCCGGAAATCAACGCCGATCGGATCAAGGACCACAAGGGGATCATCGCCAACCCCAACTGCAGCACCATCATCATGGCCCTTCCGGTGTATCCGCTGCACAAGGCCTTCGGGATCAAGCGCGTCCATGCCGCCACCTACCAGGCAGCATCCGGAGCCGGCGCACGCGCCATGGAAGAGCTCAAGCAGGAGACCGCGGCGGTCCTGGAGGGCAGGGAATTCAAGCCCACCGTGATCCCGCATCCCTACGCGTTCAACGTCTTTCCCCACAACGCTCCCTGGGTGGCCGATGTCGGCTACAACGAGGAGGAGCTGAAGATGGTGAACGAGACCGCGAAGATCTTCGAGACGGATTCCGTCAAGGTCCACGCCACCTGCGTGCGCGTCCCGGTGTTGCGCGCCCATTCGGAAGCCCTGAACGTGGAGTTCGAACGCGAGGTCACCGTGGAGGAGGCGATGGCCGTGCTGGCCAAGGCTCCGGGAGTGCGGATCCTGGAGGATGCCGCATCCAACCGGTGGCCCATGCCCTTGGACGCGTCGGGCAAGGATCCGGTCCTGGTGGGACGCATGCGCAAGGATCGGAGCCAACCGAACACGCTCGACTTCTGGGTGGTGGGTGACCAGATCCGCAAGGGCGCCGCCCTGAACGCGGTCCAGATCGCCGAACACCTCTTCGCTTGAGCCATCCCGGGATGGCTTGGATCGTCCTGGGTGCACTGATCGTTTCGGCGGCCTTCTATCTGATGGTCCTTCGCCAGGTGTTGCGGTGCGAAGAGCGTCTGAGAGCCATGGTGGTCTCCACCGAGTCCGCCATGGCGCGCCGGTACAAGGCCAAGTTGGTCGCACCTCCCTCCCAGGACGAGGAGGGCGAGGAGTGAGCGCGTCGGGTAGCTGGGTGGAGGTCGATCGCGGGGCGCTTTCGCGCAACATCGCCATCATCCGCAAGCAGGTGGGCCGGCGGCTGGTCCTGGTCTTGGTGAAAGCGGATGGCTACGGGCACGGAGCGGTGGAGACCGCCAGGACCGTGCTGGAGGCGGGCGCCGATCGCGTGGGCGTGGCGAGACTCCACGAGGGGGGGCAACTGCGCCGATCCGGAGTGGAGGGACCGATCCATGTCCTGGAACCGTTCCACCCCGACGACCTTGCCGAGTACGGCAGGTTGGGACTTGTGGCCACGGTGTGCGATCCGGATGCCGCGCAAGCCCTGTCCGACCACGGAACCGCCGGAGGAACACCCCTGACGGCGCACCTCAAGGTGGACACCGGCATGGCGCGACTTGGGTTGCACCACCAGCGGGATCTGGACCGGATCCGCTCCATCTTGTCGTTGCCGGGAGTCCATTGGGAGGGGATCTTCACCCATTTCGCCCGCTCCGACGACGATCCCGTCGCCACCGAGCTGCAGCTGGAGCGCTTCCTGGGGCTGCTGGCCGCGCTCGAAGCATCGGGCGTGCGCCCGCCCATCGCCCACGCGGCCAACTCGGCAGCCATCTTCCGGCATCCCGAGTCCTTCCTGGACATGGTCCGGCCCGGGATCGCGGTGTACGGCTACCCCCCGCCGGGCGCGGAGGATGCCGGGCTGGAGCCGGTCCTGCGCCTGCGTTCCACGGTGAGGCATCTGTCCTGGAAGGAGCCCGGTGAGGCGGTGAGCTACGGCGCCACCTGGGTCGCTTCGCGTCGCACTCGTCTGGCGGTGCTGCCTCTGGGATACGGGGACGGATTCTGGCGGGGCCATTCCAATCGGTTTTCCGTGGAGATCAACGGCACGATGTGTCCGCAGGTGGGGCGCATCTGCATGGACCTCATGATGGTCGACGTCACCGATGCGCCTTCGGTGGAGATCGGAGACGCCGCCTGGATCATCGGCAGCCGTCCCGAACTGTCCGCCGAGCGCCTGGCCCGGAACCTGGACACGATCGTCTACGAGGTCCTTTGCGATCTGGGGCGGCGGCTGGAGAGGGTGTTCGTCTAGGATCCGGCTTCCGGCACGCGCAAGGGCGCAGGCGGGGAACGGAGGCGTTGGGGATCCGATCTCGCACGATTCAGCCCGTCCTGGGGGGGATCCACCTTCGAGCGGGACCAATCCATCGCGGCACGGCGCACGCCGATTTGGTAGATTGACCGCTCCATGGTCCGTCTTCTTCTATTCACGGTCGCCGTCCTTTCCGCGACCACCTTCGCCCAGTCCTCCGACGAGGTCGCTCGCGAAATCCAGCGCCTCAAGACCCTGGTCGACGAGGAGAGACGGGGGATTTCCGCGGACTCCGCCCGCCATGCCGCCTGGCTGGCCCAGTCCAAGACCCGCCTCGCCTCGATGCGGCAGGATGCTTCGCGTCTGGCCACCGAGCGCGACAGCCTCCGCATGCTGGCCGAGCGAGAGAACCGCCCGAAGCCGCCCGCTCCACCACCCAAGACCAGCGCCGCGGTGCGCAAGGAAGCCTTGGCCGCATCCCTGGCCTTGGAGATCGAGAAGTCCCTGCCGCTTCTGTCCGGCGCCGACAGCCAGACGGTTGCCGAACGCTGGCAGGGGATGGTCAAGGGGCTGCGTACCGGTCGCCAGGCTCCCGACGAGGTCCTGGCGAGGTTTTTGGACGACCTGTCCGAACGTCTGGATCTGGCTTCTTCCATCCGCCTTCGCTCCGGATCGCGCACCGGCGCCGATGGCCGGACGCGCAAGGGGCATTGGATCGATCTTGGAACCTCCAGCCAGGCCTTCGTGGACCGCGAGGGAGTGGTGGCGGATTGGAGGCTTCCCGATGGCCGGTGGGTCTCCCTGGACCCCCAGGCGACGCGTGAATTGGCGCGTGCCGTGCACGTGATTTCCGGTGAAGGATCGCCTGCCTGGGTGAATCTGCCGGTCCGTGCGGAGGTGGGCAAATGATCCTCCTTGCCCTGTCCGTGCTGCTTGTCTCCGCGGATCCTCCGCCCGCCGCCGCCACCAAGACCCAGCGCACGGAATTGGCGCGGCTCCAGAAGCTCCGCGACAGCCTGGTGGCCTTCCGCTGGGAGAAGCGCCGTCAGGATCTTGCCGAACGCGACATCCGGAGCGATGAATTCGTGCAGGTCCGCGACAGCTTGGAGGCGATTCGCCAGGAGCGGTCCCAAGCCGACCTGGATTGGCGCCGGATCGCCCGGGACCAGGGTGGGCAGGCGCCCGTGATGGCTGTTTCCGATCCCACGGATCCCCTGGACGGGGTGCGCAGGGAATTGTCGGGTCGGCTGGAGGCCTTGCAGGAACGCGTTTCGCGCGGGATTCCCTGGAAGCTGGATGAACGTCGGGCCGCGGTCGATTCCGTCCGACGCCTGGTTTCCGAAGCCGGAGCGGTGGAAACCACGCTTCCCCGTGCGGTGGAGCTGTGGCGATCCGAATGGCGCCGGGCGGGACGGATCGATTCCTCCCGTGGTCCGTTGCCGCGTCCGGAAGGCGAGGCCGCGACGGGAACGATGCTGGTCTGGGGTGCCCTGGGCGGATGGTACGCGTCTCAGGAAGGCGACATCCGCGGTGCCCTGGTGCGGTCGGGTCCAGGAGGCGCTTGGGAATGGCGCGAGGACCTTTCCGATTCGGCTCGCCGGATCTTGTCCGGTTCGGGTGCGCTCCTTCCCGTGGACCCCGGCGTGGGCAGCGCCGAAGGGGAAGGCTTCTTCCACGTGGTAAAGCCGTCTGGATGGAAGGCGACGCTCGCCGGATTGCTGGACTTCCGGCAGGGGCCGTTGCATCTGGCTGCGCTGTGGGCGGCCCGCGCCGTGATGGCCCTCCTCGTGTTCCTGTGCGGATTGGTGGTGTGGACCGGCTGGATCGCCCACCGTCGCCTGCGCCGCGAGGAACGCGATGCGGTGCGCTACGAGGAGGTCGTGGTTCCGGCCATGTCCACGGATTCCGGCGCCAAGGCCCTGGCGACCACGCTCCCGGACACCATGGCCGGGCGGCTCACCCGCATGGGATTGGGATCGCGCGAATTGTCTCCGGATGCGCTGGAGCAGGTGCTCACCGCGGCGGAATCCGCCGAACAGCGCAAGATGGAGCGGGGACTGTCCAGCCTCGGAACCATCGGATCCAACGCGCCGTTCATCGGGCTGTTCGGGACGGTGTGCGGCATCCTGGATGCCTTCGCCGCCCTGGGCCAGGCCGGAGGAGGTCCGCAGGCGGTGATGACCGCCATCGCCGAGGCCCTGGTGGCCACCGCGGTGGGACTGTTCGTGGCCATTCCCGCCATCTGGGTGTACAACACCCTGCAGGCGCGCGCCATCGAACTGGGAGCCCGTGTTCGCGAGTTGCGCATCCTGATGGTCGCCGCCTCCTTGGACGCGGCCTCGCGTTCGGGAGCCATGGGCAAGTAGATGGCTGGCGAAGCGGGAGCACCCCGAAGGCCCATCGCGGCCATCAACATGACTCCGCTGGTGGACATCATGCTGGTGCTCCTGATCATCTTCCTCCTGGTGACCCAGGCGGTGGATTCGGCCGCGGTGCCCATCCGCCTGCCTTCGGCATCCAAGGCCCAGAGTTCCGCGCCCACCTCGCTGTTGGTGTCGCTGGATCCCTCCGGCGTGGTGCGTTTGGATGGTCGGGCCTACGACCGACCGGGTTTGCGACGGATCCTGTCCGACCTGTCCCGGCGCGACACGGCCCTGCAGGTGGTGCTGGCGGCGGACGAACGTCTGCCGTACGCCAAGGTGATGGCCGTCCTGGACGATGTCCGGGGGGCCGGAGTGCGTCGCTACGCCCTCAAGGTCAAGGCAGGTCCGTCGCCATGAGCCGTCCGGTGCGGTCGCGCTCGCAATGGCGTCGACGACCGGAATGGGGGCGGTCCAGCCGGGTACCGGCGTTGTTGGTGCCGCATCCGTCGCGTCGCAAGCTTCCTTGGCTGCTTCCGCTGGTGGCCGTGCTGGCCGCCGCGGCATGGTGGTTCGCGCCAGCCCCCGCCTCCCAGGTGACCCCTCCCTCCCAGGGGAGGGTTTTGGACGCGGTGCCGGTGGATCTGCCCCAGCCCCCGCCGCAGGTGTCGCAGCCCCAGGAATTCACAACACCGCAGGCCACTCCCGTGGCGACCACCCAAGCCGTGGCCATGTCCGCTCCGGTGGCGGGTCTGGTGGATCCGGGTGCCGGTGGAGGAGCCGGGAATGCGCCGGGGTTGGATCTTGGCCTGGAAGGTGGCCCCGATGGGATGGCGGTGGCCGCTGGCGGTGGTGGCAAGGGAAAGGGAATCGGGACCGGGACGGGTGATGGCGTGGGCACCCAGCGCATGGTGTATCAGCAGGGGCAGGTGGACCAGGACGCGGGGGTTTCCAGCCTCCAGGACCCCTGCTATCCGCGACGCGCCAAGGAGGAAGGTGTCCAGGCCAGCGTGGAGCTGAGGATCCTGGTGGACGAGCGCGGACGGGTGGAAAAGCTGGAGATCTTCGGTGCTCCGCCAGGATACGGTTTCGAGGCCGCCATCCAGGCGGCCAGCCAGAATTGGCGCTTCAAGCCGGCTCAATTGGGCGGTGTTCCGGTGCCCCAATGGGTGCGCCTTCCCTACACCTTCCATCTGGAGTGATGGGAATGGTCACCTTTTCCCTGGTGCTTTCGATGTGGGCGGGCGCGTCCTTGGACCTTTTCACCAAGGCCGGGATCGCCTACGACTCCGGCCGGATCGAGGAGGCGGCCCGCCTCTACCGGTTGGCGGGGCGTCGCGGCGAGCAACCTGCCATCGCCTGGTTCAATTACGGCAACTGCCAAGCCCGCCTCAAGCGTCGTGGAGAAGCCGCCGCCGCCTGGCGCAAGGCCCTGGAATGGGCGCCGCGTTTCAAGCGGGCCCGGCTGAATCTGGCCATCCTGTCGGAAGAGGATGGTCAGGTGGGGGTGGCCGTGGCCCAGTACGAACAGCTTTGGGAGTTGGATCCCAAGGATCCGTTGCCCGCCGAGCGCCTGGCCGAGATCCGCTTGTCGCAGAACGACGCGATGGGTGGGATCGAATGGTTCTCCAAGGCACTCCAGGCCGACTCTACCCGTGCCAGCTCCCACGAAGGCATGGTGCGTGCCCATCTCCAGGCGCGCGACACCCTGGCCGCGCGCCGCGCCTTGACGCGCTGGGCGCAACTGGGTGTGGACACCGCATCGGGTCCCTGGGTCACCCGGGCGGCCCTCTGGGAACGGACGGGGCAGTGGGAACAGGCCCGCACCAGCATCCAGCAGGCCCTGGCCCTGGATTCCACGCGTGCCAGCTCCTGGATGCTCCTGGCGCGCATCCTGCAAAGGGATGGATCGGATGCCACCGCAGTGGTGGTGTTGCGGCAGGCCACCCGCGTCCTTCCCCGCGAAGGGCGCCTCTGGAAGGCGTTGGGGCAGGCGGCTTGGCGCGCCGAACAGGGCGAGGAAGCCTTCCGCGCCCTGGATACGGCCCTTTCCCTGGGGGAGGCGGGAGCATCGGACCTCCTGGAACGGTTGGCCATCTGGCACCAGATCCGCGGCGAGCTGGACCTGGCCAAGCGCGCCCGGGAACGGGTGAAATCATCCAAAGGTTAGACCAGGAGTCAGAGGCGGTTGGCGAGGTAAGGGCCGATATGAGGGCTGGAGGTGGAGGCATTTTCGAGTGTCCTGAAGTTGTTTCCCTCTGCGCCCCTTCTGCCCGGTTTTTGGCGGAACCCCTCGCAAGTTCTGATATTTCATGATATTATGATGATTCAGACTCACGGTTCCTCAGGAGACTTTGCATGCGTCACTGCCTGACTTCCGGACTTGCGACTCGGCTTGCCGCCGCGCTTGCCGTTCTCTGCGCCATTCCCACCCAGGTCCGCGCATGGGACGAGGACCGCGTCTCCAGCGAGATCCAGCCCTACTTCGGCATCTGGGCTGGAACGTACATGGTCAATACCGATGATCTGTACACGAACGTGGGCGACAAGGGAAAGACCGTCCTCGGGGATGATTTCTTCCTGGACGTCCTGCCTGCTGGCGGTGTGAGCTTGGGTGTGGCCTATTCCCGGTTGCATACCGGTCTCAACATCGGCTACCAGCTGATCGATGGCGCTTCCGGCAAGGACAAGGCACTGGCCAAGCTGGGCCTGTACTCCAAGTACCAGTACCAGGTGATTCCGGTGGACCTGTCCGTGGACGTGGCGATGTTCCCCAACGAATACCCGGTCAATCTGCTGTTGGGTGGCTCTTTTGGCGTGGGCCTCTTGGGGATCCGCAATCCATACACCACTTTGGGGCACATGGAAGGCACCGACACCGTGGTCACCTTCTACTACAACGACTGGACGTACTCCAACGCTCTTCTCGCCACCGGGTACATCGGTGCGCGCATCAACCTGGGACGTCGCCTGAACCTGGAAGGACAATTGGGCTGGCGCGTGCTCCAGTCCGATGCCATGGAGCTGGGCGATGGCATGGTGACCGGACGTCTTTCGGAGATCAAGACCGACTCCGCCGGCAAGTCCACGATGTTCATCGAGCCGGCGCCGCTGGACCTCTCGGGTGCCTACTTCCGGGTGGATCTGCGCTGGACCTTCGCCTCCCAGGTGGAGCGCGAGGCCGATCAGCGGACGGTTCTGCGTGCTCGCGAAGTGCGCGACGCCTTGGCTCTGGCCGCTCTCCGACCCTACCGCGTCAGCGCTCGCTGAGATTCTTTTTCAAGAACTTGTCCCCGGACCCTTTCGAGAGGGCCGGGGCTTTTTATATGTTGGTCTCCCTTTTTCCGAGGATCGTCGTCGCATGAACTACGCCGAAGCCGGGGTATCCCTCGAGCGCTCCGACAAGGTAAAGAACAACATCGCCCAAGCCGTGAAGAGCACCTTCGGCCCCCGTGTCATGGGTGGATTCGGCGGATTCGGCGGTTGTTTCGATGCCCGCAACCTGGGCGTGTCGCCCGTGCTGGTTTCCAGCTGCGACGGCGTGGGCACCAAGCTCAAGCTCGCCTTCCAGTCGGGAATCCACAACACCGTGGGGCAGGACATCGTCAACCACTGCGTGGACGACATCCTGGTGCAGGGCGCCAAGCCCTTGTTCTTCCTGGACTACATCGCGACCGGGCGTCTTCAGGACGGGGTCGTGGAAAACATCGTCGACGGTCTGGCCAAGGCTTGCCGCGAGAACGGTGCTTCCCTGATCGGTGGGGAAACCGCCGAGATGCCTGGATTCTATCCGGACGGCGAATACGACTTGGCTGGCTACATCGTGGGCGTTGTGGAGCGCGAGAACCTCCTGGACGGCTCGCGGATCAAGGCCGGGAACGTCATCCTGGCCCTGGGTAGCGCTGGACTCCACACCAACGGGTATTCGTTGGCCCGCAAGGTGTTCTTCGACAAGGCCAAGCTTTCCCTGGACGCGCGGTTGGACGGTCTGAACGGATCGTTGCGCGAAGCCTTGATGGCTCCGCACCGCTCCTATCTCAAGGCGCTTCTTCCCCTGGTGGAAGAAAAGGCCGTCAACGGCATGGTGCACCTGACCGGCGGCGGTTTCCAGGGGAACATTCCCCGCGTGCTGCCCGCCGACTGCGACGCGGTGATCGATCGTCGCAATTGGGAGGTTCCGGCCCTGTTCCGTCACATCGCCGATCTGGGTCAGATCGAGCGCGACGAGATGGATCGGACCTTCAACATGGGGCTGGGCATGCTCGTGGTGGTGGATGCCGAACGCGCCGACGAACTGCGTGCGCGCATGGTGGAATCGGGAGAGACCGTCCACGTGGTGGGCCACATCGCCAAGGGTTCCAACACCGTCCGTCTGCTGGGCTGAGTTCGCGTCACCTCCCGGCTCCCTCGCCCGACGGGAGGGCTCCTGTCCATTGCCGGGCGAGGCCGAGGTCCATGCCATGAAATTGCATTTCCACAACACTCTCGGGCGCAAGCTCCAGGAGTTCGAGCCTCTCCAGCCGGGGCGTGTGGGAATGTACTGTTGCGGGCCCACGGTGTACCACTACGCGCACATCGGGAACCTCCGCACCTACGTCAACGAGGATTTCCTGCGCCGCGTCCTGGAATATGCGGGATACGAGGTGAACCACGTGGTGAACATCACCGACGTCGGACACCTCACATCGGATGCCGACGATGGCGACGACAAGATGGAGAAGGGTGCCGCCCGCGAGGGACGCACGGTCTGGGAGATCGCCGCCCACTACACCGAGGCGTTCCTTCGCGACTGGGAGCGTTTGAACCTGAAGGCTCCCACCCATTGGCCCAAGGCCACGGACTACATCGCCCAGCAGATCGACCTGGTGCGGGAGCTGGAGTCGCGCGGCTTCACCTACAGGACCGGCGAGGCGGTCTACTTCGATACCGCGAAGTTCCCCCGCTACGGGCATTTCGCGGGGATCAAGATGGACGATCTCCGGGCCGGTGCGCGGGTGGACCTGGGGGACAAGAAGAGTCCGACGGATTTCGCGCTGTGGAAGGTCTCTCCCAAGGACAAACGGCGGGCCATGGAGTGGGACAGTCCCTGGGGCGTGGGGTTCCCGGGATGGCACGTGGAGTGCAGCGCCATGTCCACGGCGCTGATCGGGAGGACCTTGGACATCCACTGCGGCGGCACCGACCACATCCGCGTGCACCACACCAACGAGATCGCCCAGAGCGAGTGCGCCCACGACGGGGCCCCCTTCGCCCGCTTCTGGCTGCACAACGAATTCCTGAAGACCGAGGACTCCGACAAGATGTCCAAGTCCTCCGGCGAATTCCTCACCCTCCAGGTGCTGGTGGACCGCGGCTTCCACGCCCTGGACTACCGCTACTTCTGCGCCACGGCGCACTACCGGAAGTTCCTCACCTTCTCGTGGGGAAACCTGGAAGCCGCCCGCGAGGCGCATCGCGCCTTCCGTCGCCGCACCGCCCCCCTGGTGGCCGCAGCGAAGGCCGCGGAGAAGACCGCCCCGATGCCGGACGTTGCCAGAACCTGGCAAGATCGTTTCGAGGAGGCGTTGGGACAGGATCTGAACATCCCCAAGGCGCTGGGAGTGGCGCAGACCCTGGCCCGCGAGACCGGACTGGCCGAAGCGATCCGGGGGGCGCTCCTCCTGGACTGGGACCGCGTGCTGGGTCTTTCCCTGGAAACGAACCTGCCGGAACCCGAAGGGGAGGCGGTGGACCAGGCCGAGGTGGCTCGCATCGAGGCTCTGGTGTCGGCGCGAACGGTGGCTCGCGAGTCCAAGAACTGGCCGGAGGCCGATCGGATCCGCAAGGAATTGGCCGATCTGAAGGTCGTGGTGACCGACACTCCCGCGGGGCCGACCTGGAAGAAGGGGTGATCGGAGCGCTCCCGGCGGTGCGATCGCGGCGTTGGCGAGTATACTTCAGGAACAGATGGTTTTCGCGTCCCTCCGTCCTTCGATGTCCCTGCCGGGATCCTCGGGGCGAACGGAGTTCATCGACGCCCGTTTCGGTACGCAGAGGAGATGCAGCATGAATACCCACCCCTGGAAGATGGACGACGACGACGACGAGGACTCGCACTGCCCCGACTGCCATGGCAAGGAGAAGGACAAGGAAGAGAGCCTGGAGAAGAAGCTCTCCGAGAGCTTCCTCAAGAATCGTCGCGTGTTCCTGTGGGGACAGGTCGACGACAAGTCGGCCAAGGAAGTGGTCGCCCGGCTTCTGTATCTGGATAGCCTGAGCCAGGAGGATATCGTCCTTCTGGTGAACAGCCCGGGAGGCGTGATCACCTCCGGAACGGCCATCCTGGACGCCATGGATGCGGTGAAATCCGACGTGGTCACCGTGGTGATGGGGCAGGCCGCATCCATGGGCGCGGTGATCGCCGCCTACGGAGCCAAGGGCAAGCGCTACGCATGGAAGCGCAGCAGGGTCATGATCCACCAGCCGTTGATTTCCGGAACCATGTACGGACCGGCGTCGGACATCCAGATCCAAGCCGAGGAGATGCTCCGCATCCGCCGCGAACTCAACCAGCTCCTGGCGGACGCTTCGGGCAAGACCCTGGAGCAACTGGAGATCGACACCGACCGCGACAACATCATGACCGCCACCGAGGCCTGCTCCTACGGATTGGTGGACAAGGTCGAAAACTTCTCCTGACGGAATCCGACGCTCCTTCCGGCGCGTTTGACGGAATCCGTCAAATATCCTCGGGTCGACGTCCGGTCTCGCGGTCGTCGGCACGGGAGGGCTCCTGATGGCTGTTCTTCCCGGCGACGACGGTCCCTACGTGTTCGCTAGCGTGGTCCCCTCCCCAGGGGGAGCCGCGCTCGTGGAGTACTTGGCGGGCCGCTTCACCTACCGTTCCCGCGAACAATGGCTGGAGCGCATCCGCGCGGGCGATGTGCGCATCGGTGGCGAGGATCGGCCTTCTCCGGATCGGATCCTGGTCGCGGGGGAGGCGCTGGAATGCATCCACCGCGACTACGTGGAGCCCGAAATCCCCACCGATTGGCGGATCGTGGCTCTGGGCGACGATTGGCTCGCCGTGGCCAAACCTTCCGGCATGCCCGTCCATTCCACGCCCAGGATCTACCGTCAAAGCCTGGTGTGGCAGGTCCGCAAGTTGTGGGGAGCGGATTGGTCGCCCGTCCACCGCATCGACCGCGACACCTCGGGGCTGGTCCTGTTCGCCCGTGGATCCCGGCTTCTGGGGTGGCTCAACCGGGCCTTCGAGCATCGACGGGTGGAAAAGGTCTATCTGGCCCGGGTCCATGGACGCGTGGACGAGGCGATGGTCGCCGACGGCCCCATCGGGTCCGCCGACGATCCGGAAATCTCCGTGCGCCAGGCCGTCCGCTCCGAGGGCAGGGAGGCGCGGACGGAAATCCGTCCGATCGCACCCGGACCCGACTGCACGACGTGGATCCTTGCCAGGCCCTTCCAGGGACGCATGCACCAGATCCGGGTGCATTGCCAGAGTCTTGGCCACCCGCTGGTGGGGGATCTCCTCTACGATGGCCGGGAGGGGGAGGGGTACAAGCGCCGTGCCGGGGCCGACCCGTCCGAATCGCCGCTCGAACGCCTGCAACTGCACGCCTACCAGTTGCGATTCCACCCCGCACCGCCGGGGACTCTTCCCGATCTCCTGAGATGCCCTTCGGAATCCTTTCCCTTTCCTGGTCCCATGTGATAGACTGGAAACTGTGATCCACCAACCCTCGAGGACGTGTCGCATCGTGCTGCTCTCCGATCAGCCGATGGCGGAGCGGTTCGGCCAGATCCTCCTGCAGGTGGCTTCCGAGCAGTTGTGGCTGCAGGTGCAGTGCAATGCCGAGGCCACACCGCCCTCTCCAGGCGAAGTCGTGGTGGTGGTGGCGGATGCCGGGATGGAAGCCCAGGTGCCCTGGATCGAGCAGGACCAGTTGGTCGCCTGCCGACTGGAACTGCCCCGGGACCTTCGCGAATCCGATGTGGCCACCCTGACGGAATGGGTGCTCAGCGTGGGCAGGCTCCAGGTGGAGAGGGTCTCGCTGCGCAGGCTGGTGGATCGGTTCGAGGAACGGATCAAGCGGGATTCGGGGCGCGTGCGGATGGCCGATCTCCTCCAGGAAGCCAACAATCGCCTCCAGGAACAGTCGGTGCGCGACGGACTCACGGGGATCCCCAACCGCAGGCGCTTCGAAGAACATTTCGATTTCCTCTGGGGGCGCGCGGTTGGCGATTGCGTGCCCATCACCTTGATCCTTTCAGACATCGACTTCTTCAAGAAGCTCAACGACCGATTGGGGCATCAGGCTGGCGACCGCTGTCTGCAGGAGGTGGCCCACAAGCTCGCGGGACTGGTGGAGGGGGAAGACGATCTGGTCGCCCGATACGGAGGCGAGGAGTTCGTCGTGCTGCTGTGGGACGCCGATCGCCAACGTGCGCAGCAGATGGCGGAAAAGCTCCGGATCGGCGTGCGCGAACTGGGTATCGCCCATCCCGACCATCCCGCGGGAATCGTGACCATCAGCCTGGGCGTGACCTGTGCCACACCCTCGTTGACATCTTCTGCCGAGGACTTCCTGCACCAGGCCGACGACCTTCTGTACCATGCGAAGAGTGCTGGACGCGACCGGTGGGAGATCCTCCCTGCGGAGGGGGGGGCATGATCCATCCGAGAGTCGTGGTGGATGGCGAAGGTGGCGAGCCTTTGAAGAACCTCGTGCCCACCTTCAAGATGTGCGCCTTGCAGGCGTTGCGGACGGTGGTGCGGATCCCGGTGCTGGCGGGGTCGGGTTGGCTGGTCTGGCCCTCCTACGCGGCCTCCGTGGAGACGGGTGCCGCGGTCGGATTCGCTGGAAGCCACTGGAAGTGCCAGTGCGTGGTCTCCAGCGACGAGCGCCTGCGCGTCCTGTTGAGGCCCGATCTGGATCTGGAGCTGTGGGTGGACGCCCTGGGGGAAGTCGCCAACACCATCTGCGGGTTGCTCCAGGGGCGGGAGGATTTCCGGGCCGTGTTCGGAACCATGCTGCAATCGCCCCCCGTGGGCATGCTGAATGGGCGCATCCGCATCCAAGGGTGGACCGTATCCGGGACCATGACCGCCCAAGCGTACGGGGATGTCCAATTCGCCTTCGGGATCCGCCGAGTGGAAAGCAATCGTCAGCTCTGAGGCTGTGTTCCCCGTCCATCGGGGGATTCCGGCTTCGAGCCTATCTGCCACCCCACAGTCCGATGTCGCAGGTGGTTCCGTCCATGTCCTTGCACAGGCGGGGCCCCTTGTCCAAGAGTGGGCTGTGGGCGGACAGGGCCCAGGGCCCGGTTCCGGGTGGTTCGCGCAAGGGCCTTCGCGGAATCCACCAGGAGGCGGTGTCGAGAGCGCGTCGACGGGCTAGTTCCAGGCGGCGGGCGGTGTCCGAACCGCGCAGGACGGGATCGCGCCTCCAGTTGCCGAAACGGTCCGGAAGGGTGTCCGCCTTCCAGGATCCAGATCCCGCGGGGCCGCGAACGATGGCCTCGCCGCGGTGTCCGAAGAAGCAATTGCCCTCCAGGCGGGCGAGCCCCACTCCGTCGAACCGGATTCCGTCGGTGCTCCCTTCCAGAAACAGGTTTCCCCACAGGTGGGGAGACGATCTGCGCGAAACCACGTCGGAAACGACGCTGCGATGGAACAAGCTGTGCCGCACCGCCGGTGCGCCGCCTCCCAGCACGGCCACGCCCACTCCGCATCGCAGGAAGGAGGCATGGGCCACCTCGCCATCGCCACCCAGGAAGGTGATGCCCGTGCGCGCCTGCGAGATCTCCAGCCAGGCGAGTCTCACCTGCTTCGGAGACGTCCGGTCCAGACGGATGCCTCCCCAGGACAAACCCTTCGCCAGGGAATCGGGCAGAAAACGGACGGGAGCGGACGGTTTGCCCTCCACCAGAAGAGTACCTCCCGCCATCACCAGGAGACTGGTGCCGTCCTGGTTCGTGGAATCCGGGCAGGCGTCGCGGGAAGCCATCTGCACTTCCACGCCCGGTCCGATGGTCAACGTCTGTCCGGGCCCCACCACGACCGTTCCGGAAAGCCGCAGGATGCCGTCGCGACGGGTCCATCCGACCTGCTTGCGCGTCAATGGCCCGCACAGACCTTCGGGGCGCTTGCGGAGCCGGGGCGCGTCGGGGGCCTCGGGTCGTTTCGCCTTCGGGGGGGGGGCGCTCCGCGACTCCTGGTGGAGATCGGGCGCCAGGAGCGATGAAGGTGGTGTGTCCTGGCCCTGCTCGACGGCCCCGAGAACAGGCGACTCGTGGGGAGTGGGCTCGCGGGCACTGGAAGGTTCCGAGCCCCAGAGGCTGGCGGTGAGGATCAGGATCGCACGCACGCGTCCAGTCTACCATCCACGGCGATCCGTAGATGTTTTTACGTTCCAGACCTCAGTTGCCCACCCAAATCTCCTGGAGAATCCATGAAATCGCTGTTTAGAAGCTTCGGAGGCTCGTTCGTCTTCACCATCGTGTGTCTGACGACGGCGTTCTGGATCGGATACCGGGCCGGCGGATCCCTCGCGGCCGGCTTCGCGGCATTGTTCACCGCGGGGATGCTGGGCATCCTGGAAGTCTCCCTTTCCTTCGACAATGCCGTGGTCAACGCCAAGGTGCTGACGGGCATGTCCCAATTCTGGCGCAAGATGTTCCTGACTGTCGGCGTTTTGATCGCCGTCTTCGGAATGCGGGTGGTGTTTCCGTTGATCATCGTGTGGGCCGTGGGCGATGCGACCGCCGGCGAAGTCCTTCGCATGACCTGGGAGAATCCCGCCAAGTTCCAGGAAACCTTGGTGAACCAGCATGTCGTGGTGGCGGGTTTCGGCGGAGCTTTCCTATGGATGGTCTTCACCCGGTTCTTCTTCGACCACGAGAAGGACACCCACTGGCTTTCCTTCCTGGAAAAGCCCCTGGCCAAGGCCGGAAAGATGGAGGCCGTGTGGGTCACCTTCACCATGATCATCAGCTTCGTTTTTTCCCGCTTCATTCCCGACGGGCACGGACCGGCCTTCCTTTCCGCTTCCATGATGGGCATCCTGGTGTTCCTGATGGTGGAAGGACTTTCGTCCATCTTGAATGGCGAGGAAGAGGAGAGCTCCACCGGGGACGTGGTCAGAACCGCCGGAACGGCGGGATTCGCCTCGTTCGCCTACCTGGAAGTCCTGGACGCCTCGTTCTCCTTCGATGGCGTGATCGGAGCCTTCGCCATCACCAACAACCTGTTCATCATCGCCCTGGGGTTGGGGATCGGCGCCATGTTCGTGCGTTCGCTCACCATCAAGCTGGTGGAAGTGGGGACGCTGCAGACCTACACCTACCTGGAACACGGGGCTTTCTGGGCCATCGGTGCGCTTTCCCTGATCATGTACCTGAGCGCGGCGGGCAACCACATCCCCGAAGTGGTCTCCGGTACCGTGGGCCTGGTCTTGATCGCGGCCAGCTTCGTGACCAGCGTGATCTCCAATCGCCGCGCCGCCCAGGCCTGAGCATCGCTCGCTACCCGCCAAGAGGGCGGGTAGCTACATTTCGGAGCTGTTCTTGAACCACTTCCATTTGAAAGGATGACCATCATGGCAATCACAAAAGTCTGGCTCGACGAATCCGAGAACGAGTGCACCATGTGCGGCGCTTGCGAGGCCGTGGCGGATTCCGTGTTCTCCGTTCCGGAAAAGATGACCGTGAAGGCCGGTGTCGACTTCTCCAAGTTCGAATCCGAAATCAAGGAAGCCGCGGACGGTTGCCCGGTCGCCACCATCGCCTACGCCGAAGACGGCTCGAGCAAGCGCGCCAACGCCTAAGCGAACGCCTCGCTCCATGCATCCGGTCCCGGATCCCCCGGTGGGGTCCGGGACCTTTCGTTTCTTGGGCTGGACGTGCGGCTGGGGAAGTGGGATACTCCTGCCTCACGGAGGACCGCGATGTCCATGGCCCAAGCAAGTTCCGCGTATTTTCGAATTCCCAAATTCACCCACGGAGACCTGGAAGAGGTGATGCAGACCTTCCGTCCCCAGGAGTATGGGGACTTGGCACCCGACCAGGACCTTCCCTTCTATCCCTTTCCCGGCGCGCCCGCCGCCGACGAAGACGCCTTTCTGCCTCCTCCCACCCACTGAGAGGGGCTGATTTCCGGGGGAACGGTCGCCTCTTCGGGCGGAGTCCCCATCCGGAGGCCTATCGTCGCACCAGCCAGCGGGAAGAGATCCGTTCTCCGCCGGCCTCGAGCACCAGGAGGACCTGTCCGGTGGGCGACGACAACCGCAGAGGTCTTCCGTAGGAGCCCGGATCCATCTCCTCGTCCACGAGGTTCCCCAGCCGTCGTCCCCGCGGATCGAAGGCATCGATGCGTACCCGGCATCGTCCCAGGCGATCCGGAAGGCTCCAAGCGAGCGCCGCTCCGCGGATCCCCACGGAGAACGGGCGTGGAGCCCTGGGGCCGGGGGGAAGCCCCGCCAGGATCATGAACGTGCGTTCCTCCTCTTCGCCGACCGCCCACTCCGAGGTTTCCGCCAGGGGGAGCCATCGGTCTGATTTGTCGTCGTGGATCCAGACTTCCATCAGGGTGTCGCTTCCGGAGCGCAGGCTTTGGAGGATCAGAGGTTGGCGAGGCGTCAGCCCCTGGAGGCGCACGATCCAGGTGGTGGACGAATCGGAAGGGACCCGGATGTCCGCAAGCAGGGCCGTCGCGGGAGTTCGCGGATCGTGGAGGGAGGCGCGGAGGCTGGAGCGGGGCCCCGGGGGAAGCTCCCAGGACCGACTGGACTTGTCCAATCCCGCCCAGATCGCCGAGACGCCGTCGCCGCCCTGGCTTGCCTGGATCCCGATCCTCAAGGCCGGGGGGGAGAGGAGCGACCGGGCGCGCCAGGCGCCGGAGCCGGACGGACCATCCGGCACGGACGACAGTTGGAGTTCCATCGCCTTGGACGAGCGGTTGAGGATCGCCGCTCCCCGCCAGGCGCCCCAGCGCAGGGTGGTGTCGGGGATCGACCAGCCCTGGGAAGGGCCGTCGAACAGGTAGGGTCCGGAAAGACTCGTCGAATCGCTTCCGGCCAGACGCCAGATCTGCTTCCAGGAGAGGTCGAATCCGAAGGGATTGCCGATGGCGTTCCAGCCCGGCTCCAGTCGGATCTTCACGATCCTGGACATGGGGAGCGTCCAGCGTCGCGCGATCCAGGGTGTCAGCGGAAGCCCCCGTGTGCGCACCCAGAAGCTCCTGCCCCAGGCATCCATGGAATCCCCCTTGAGGAGGTCCTCGAGCCTTCCGGAATCGGCGGCGAAGACCCTCCAGTGGCGGGGGTCGTCCTCGCCCCATTGGGCGCGGAAGGACGCGTGCGCGCTGCCTTCGCCCCGCAGGTAGGGAAGCGCCAGGAGTTCGTAGCGGTCTTCCGTGCGCTTCCATGGGGAAGCCAAGCTGTCCAGGTGGACCACGATGTCCACGGTGTCGGTCCGCGCGACAGTCCGGCCGTCGCGTGCTTCCACCCAGTAGCGACCGCCCAGGGGAAAATCCTGGCGGGAGATCAGGACCAGGCCGGTATCGGTGATCGATCCCGACAGATCTCGGCAGGAGACGGCATGACCAGCCTTCTGCAGGCACAGGCGTCGGGAGAGTCCGGCGACGTTGTCGCTCGCGCTCCAGCGGATCAGGACCGGGACGGACCCCATGGAGTCGGTGGAGTGGATCGCGGACACGGCGGGAGCCACGGTGTCCCAGCCCAGCCACCACGAGCGGATCCCCCAGGCGGGGAACACCACGAAGTCGCCGGCGGCGACGGAGGTGGCCAGATGGACCTTGCCGGCCGTGTCCATCCAGTACACCGATGGAATTTCGCCGACACGCCGCTTCGCATCCGGAACCAGCGTCAGGGGCGCCCGGATGCGCACCGTGTCGGGGCCTTCCACGGAGACGACGATCGCCGAGTCCGAACCGGCGATGCCCCGCGAGGACAGGGACGAATCGCGCACCGTCACGGAAACACCCAGAGGTGTCCCATGCCTGGGCACCGACACCCGGATCCCGTGCCCGGCGCGGATCATGACGGAATCCGTCGAAGGAGCCAGCGTGGTGTCCAGCTCCGAGACCCACAGGAGGGCGGAGTCCACGGATCCCTGGAACCGCGCGAACACCCGCGAGGTCCCCGCGAGCATCCCCAGTACCTTCCCCGAGGATAGGTCGCCGAGGTCGGTGGTCCAGCCCCAATCGACGACGGAACCGGGAAGGAGGGAGTCCGAGCCGTCGGATCGGCTGAGCACCGCCTGGAACCGGGCGGTGTCGCCGAGGAGGACCTTCAGCGTGCTGGGTCGCAGCTCCAGGGCCAGCGATCTCAACGCGATGTGGAACGTGTCGATCGCGCTCGAATCGATTCCTCCGTCGGAGGTGCCCCCGTCGTCGCCCAGGCGCACGTAGAGAGTGTCGTTGCCGGTGACGCCGCGCAGGGGGGTGAAGCGCAGGGTGCCTTCCGGCGAGAGCGAAGGCTGGACCGCGAACAGTCCGGGCGAGGTGTGCGTCAGGCGGAAGGCGGTCTTCTGGAGGGATTCGTCGGCTGGACCCGCCTCGATGGAGCGCGCCCAGCCCGCGTGGATGCGTTCGAGGGAATCGGATGCGGCGGTGGGATCGGTTCCCTTGGAGAACCGGGGCGGATCGTTGACGGGACGGACGGAGATGGTGAAGCTGTCCACTTCGCTGGAATCGGGGTTGTCCGAGGCGCCCAGACGGATCCTGACCGTCGCGGTCCCGTTGGAGTCGGCCTGCGAGGCGAAGGTGAGCGTGCCGTCCGCGGAAATGGCCGGCTGCGCGGAAAAGAGGGAGGGATGGTCGTTGGTGGCGCTGAACCCCACGCGCTGGCCGTCGGCGCCCGAACCGCCGGAGATGGCGGTGGCCCAACCGGAGATGGTGGTGGGGCCGGCGTCCTCGCGGACGGTGGGGGATGCGCCCTTGGCGAAGAACGGGGCCTTCCGGGAGACGATCACGTCCACCTGGGAGGAACCGTAGGACACGGCCACGTCCAGGTTGTGCACGTTGTTTCGCGTACGCACGGTCGCGAATTGTCCGGAAACGCTTCCCGCCACGGCCACTCCGCCGGCGGTGCCGGTTTCCGAAAGCCCGGCCAGATCCAGGTCCAGGATGGATTTCCCGCCAAGGACCAGGGCTCCGGTCAGGGAGAGACGGTCGTACCGCACGCCTGGTTTGGTGGTGCCTCCGAGCTGGATGCGCAAGCTGGAGCCGGAATCGCGCGACAGGTCCAAGGACTGGGCGGACAGCTGTCCCACGGAGTCGATCGGGCCCGGCGCGATCGCGCCTCCCCGCGCGGTGATGGAGCCTCCGATGCTTCCGCTACCGCAGAGGACCGCCCCGGAAGACACGGAAACCGCGCTCTGCGAGAGCGATCCGGCCACGCACAGGGTTCCGGAGCCGATCGTGGTCGGTCCGGTGAAGGTGCTTTGACCGCGAAGGGTCCAGGTGCCGGATCCGGTCTTCGCGAGGCCTCCGGTCTGGGTCGCCACCGGCGCATCGAGACGGCAGGCCCCGGCCGATCCCCCCAGCGTGAGGTTGTTGTTGTTCCCTCCGATCGCCGTCTGGCTGGTCAGCCGGATGGGGCCGGCGGTGGCCGCGATGGTGGCGTTGCCGGCAAGGGTCAGGGGGCCGGCGAAGTCGGCGGGGGTCGTCGCCCCGTTGACCAGGGCGCCATCGCCGCCCGGCCCGGAGCCCGAGATCGACAGGGGTTCGGTATCCGCGACGGTCTGGCCGTTGAGGTCCAGGGCTCCCGTTCCGGAGACGACCGTTCCTCCGGAGATGTCGCCGAGCGCCTTGGCGCTTCCCATCCGCAGGGTTCCTCCGGAGATGGAGAGGGAGCCTTGGAAGGTGTTGGCGCCCGCCAGGGTCTGGCGGCCTGCGCCGGACTTGGTGATCGCGATCTTCCCGACGATGCTCCCCGCGAAGGTCGTGTCGACATTTCCCGTCAATCCGAGCGTGCTCTGGGTCCCCGAATTGCGGATCGAGACGTTCCCGTTCGCGGAGGAGTGGATGGCCTGGAACACCTGGTTGTACCCGTCGAGGTCCAGGGTGGACGTGAAGGATTCGTGCGGTTGGGTCCAGACCGCGTTGGGGGGGATCCCGTTGGTCGCCCCCAGGCGGGCCGTTCCCTCGGCGAGCTCCATGTTGGTGGCTCCTCCGCCCCCCTTGTAGACGATGGTCCCCGAACGATGCCGGATGGTGGTGGCCGTGCCGCCCATGTTCAACGCCCCGGAAAGGGTCAAGGTGCCGGAATTCCCCGCCGCGCCGGCGATGGTCCCGTCCCAGGCGCAGTTGGCGTTGACCGCCAGCGGGCCCGACCATCCCGCGCTGGCTCCCGAATCCGGCATGAGCGCCCCGTTGCCCACGCCCGCGTCGCAGCTGGAGATGGTCAGCGGATTGGAGAACACCGTTCCGCTCCCCAGGAGGATCCGGCCCCCGTTTTCCATGATGACGTTTCCCGTCCCCAATCCTCCGGTGTTCTTCACCAGGGTGGTCCCCCCCTTGTGGGTGTACGACCACATGCCGGAATTCGACAGGGAGATGGTCAGCTTCCCGTCGCCCGACTTGGAGATGCCTCCCGCGAGGTTGGAGGCGACCGTGGCGTCGGCGTTGGCCACGATGGTCGGTGCCGATCCGGAAAGGTTCAGGGTGCCTCCGTTGAGGGTGTATCCGGAAGCGGTGAAGACCAGGGAGTCGGCCTGCATGGTGCCGTTGACGTTCACGGTCCAGTTCCCGTTCGACCCGGAGAACTCGGCCGTGTTCCCTCCGCCCGGCCAGGAGGACAGGGTCGTTCCGTTCTTTGTCCAGAAGTTGTCCGAGCCCCAGTTCCCGCCGCCGGCTTGGATCCCGGGGTTCGTGGAGACGTCCCAGGTGGTGCGTTCCGGGAGGTTGTTCACCGCGATGGGAAGGACGGATTCGATCCAGGCTCCCTGGGTGTCGGTGCTGCGCACGCGGATGGACAGGGATGGTCTGGTCTCGTAGTCGAGGATGGCCGCGGTGTTCAGGCTGAACCCGACGATGGAAAAGAGGTTGTTGTCGGTGGAGCCGGTGCCCGAGACCAGGGTGTAGGCGAAGATGGTGCCGCCGTCCGGATCCGTCGTGGCGAAATCCCCGACGATCGTTCCGGTGGGGAGGTTCTCGTCGACGCTGGACTTGGTCAGTTGGATGCCGGTGGGGCTCTCGTTGGATCGCAGGGCCCAGGTCGTGGCGTCCTGGATGCCCGCGAAGTCGTCTCCGGAGGTCTGCTCCTCGATCGCTCCGGGGGCGATGCTCACGTAGAAGGAATTGTCCTTGGAGAAGGTGGTGGAGGGAACGAACGTCAACTTGTCGGAGCCGGACGCGACCAGCGAAACGTCGTCGAACCAATAGGTCCCCGGGGTGGAAATGTTGAATCCGAAGGTATGGACGAGATTCGGCGTGGCGATGCCGGATATGGGCATGGACACCCGGGTCCATGCGTTCTGGGTCAGGCCGACCGCGCTCCTCCCCACGGCCCAGGTGAATTCCACTCCGCTGTTGGTCACCGGTTCCACCTTCGCGGAAGCCACGGTGGTATAGGCCCAGAACACGACGGAATCCATCGTCGACCAGTCCGGGCCCATCGGAGAGTAGAAGGCCTGCGCCTGGCTCCATTCCGCGTCCGTCGTGACCGAGAGCGATGCCTTCCCCGAGTGCGCGCGGGTGGTGTCGCGCGATCGCTTGGCCGCTCCGAAACCGGAGGCGAATTCCTCGGCCGATGCCTCGAACCCGTGCATGAGCGCGGCTCCTCCCACCGACACCGCTGGCGAGGAAACCGGGATGGTCTCCAACGGGGTGTTGTCGCCGACCCGGTGGATCGCGATGCTTCCGGTCCCGATCCGGACGGGTGCGGAGAAACAGACCTTGAAGGGTTGGCGCCCCACCACCATGCGGGCGTCCCGCGCGGGCCAGAAGTCCCGCACGGTCGGAGCCGCGCACCAGCAGGGCAGGGACGCCGCCAGCAGAGCGCACACGAGCGGTCGGCTCCGGCGATCGATGCCTCTGCCGTGTACATCCGGCGCAGCGTTGCCCATCGAAGCGTTGGTCTCCCTTCCCGAAGTGGTCCCTGGTCGTCGAGACATTGTACCGCCCTCCGGGCCCGCGTTCCAGTGTTCCGCGAAAGGTGCTGGACGGGAAGGCATTCCCGCATGCGCAGTGGTAAGATCGTGTCGGCCATGCATCCCATCGTCGTCATCGCCTTGCTCCACGGGGCCGGATCCACCGGAGGCCCGGAGGAAACTTCGCTTCTGATCCAGCAAGCCAGGGAACTGCTTTCGGGTGGCCATCCCGCCAAGGCGGATGTCCTCCTGCGACGCGCCCGCAGCCAGGACTCCAACCAGACCCAGGTGGATCTGCTGCGCTCCCGATGTCGCGCCGCCTTGGGGCGTTGGGTTCCCGAGGATGGCGATTCGGATTGGATGGAGGGCGATGCCCGACTGGAGGTGGCAGCGCGGGAGCGGCCGGATTCGCTCTTCCGTCTGGCCCAGTCCCTGCTCCAAAAGGAGAATATCGCGCAAGCCGCGACGGTCTCCGGGGTCCTGGCTCGCGCGAACACCGCCTCGCCCGCCCACCTGAAGCTCGCCCAGGATCTGCGGCTGCGCCAGGAGGCTTTGATCGCGTTCCATGGCGATCTCGCCCGCCGCGCCCAATCCCGAGGGGATCTGGAGGAATCGGCGGTGCAATGGCGACTGGCCTGGACCGCCCGGCCCGAGGATGCGTTCCTGCGCGATCAGGTCCAGCGCTCCTACGAGGCGCGATCGGCGGCCATCGCCCAGTTGCGGACGGTCCTGTCGCGGGCCCTGGTGGCGAAGGAGGAAAGCATCGCCTACGAGATCGCCTCCAAGGCCCAGACCGCCTTTCCCGGCGTGGCTCCCTTCCGGAAGGTCTACGATTCCCTGAGGGTGTTCCGCGTCGCCGCGCGCGACGCGCGTCTGGAGCGGATCAACGCCATGGCAGACCAGGGCATGGAGGAAGAGGCCATGGAAGCCATGGATGTCCTGGTGAAGAGCGATCCGGAGGATCCCTCCCTGGAACTGGCCCAATCCCTCCTGCAAAGCCGTCTCCAGAAACGGCGCAAACGTCTCCAGACGGCGGAATTGGTGCGTTCCTGCGATGCGGCCGTGGCCGCGGGCGACGTGTTGCGCGCCAACGATGCGCTCGCCGAACTGCGTCGGCTCGGAGCCGACGGACTGGAGATCGACCGTCTTCCCTCCAGGATCGATTCCTTGCGCTCCACCCGCAAGGCCATGGAAGCATTCGACGAAGTCATGCTCCAGGCGCGGGCGGCGTTGCGTTCGGGCGACGTCGCGGCGGCACGGGCCCACCTGCAGAAGGCCGCGATCCTCCAGCCCGCGAGCAACGTGGTCAAGGGGTTGATCGCCAACCTCAACCTGCCGCGGCCGACTACCGCTTCCGCCAAGATTCCCAGCGTCGCGCCTCCGCCTCCGCCGCCGACAGGTCTCAGCGCGGAGGATCTCCGCAGGTCCAAGGAGCTTCTCCTCGCCGGAGTGGCGGCCTACCGCGCGGGCGAATATCCCAGGGCGATCGAATCGTGGAAGAAGGTGCTGGAAATCGATACCGGTTGCGTGCAGGCGCGCAAGTACCTGGCCAACGTGGGCCTCAAGCAGACGAGGTTGAAATGATTCGCTGGATCTGGGGTTGGATCTGCCTGTTGTTGTACCAGGTGGCGACTTCAGGCGAAGTTGCCTGGCGTCGTGTTCCCTTCGAGCCTTCGCGCGGCATCGCCACGGCCATGGCCACGATTCCCGGCGGTACGGCGGTGGGGACCTCCGCGGGAGGGTTGCTCGTCCTGAAGGCCGGAAGCGGCAGACTCGAGTCCCTGACGGAAGCTGCATCGGGTCGGATTCGGAAGGTGCGCTCGCTGGCCTGGGGAGCGGGAGGTCTGTGGATCGTCTCGGACGGGGGACTCCATCGCTGGGATCCGTCCACCAGAAGTCTTGCCGCGATGGGTGTGGAACGGCCCGGCGGCCCCCCCGGGGATGTCCGTCTGGTGGCCGTGGCCGAAGGTGTCGTCTGGCTCGCTTCGGATAGGAGCGTATGGTGCTTCCGGCCGGGCAGGCCGGACAGTTGGCGGGAATGGATGTTGCCGATCCAGGACGTTCCAGGAGCGATCCTCCACGTGGGAACCCGGCTGATCCTGGGAATGGAAACCAAGGGGTTGCTGGTGCTGGACAGCGCTTCGGGAGTCTGGGTGCGCCTGGGAAGAGCCGAAGGGCTTTCCTCCGACCAGGTCGTGGGGCTGGAATGGGTGGGGGCCGAGGTCTTCGTGGCGACACCCGAGGGCCTGGACGTGTTCGATCTTTCCACCCAGAAGGTCCGGCCGGTCGTCGCGGGGGTGGGAGGGTCGTGGATGACCCAATCCAACGGGAACCTCCTGTTGGAAACCGAGGACGGTCTGGTCCGCATCGACGCCGCGGCGCGGAAGGTGGTTCCCGTCGTCCTGGCCGAGGGGGCCCGCGCGTCCGGATCCCTGATCGCGCGCGGCGAGCGCCTCACCGTGGCCGCGGGCTCGGAAATATTCGATCGACCGGAACCCACCCTCCTGGGCGACGAACCTCTCGTGCCCACCGCCAAGGGGTTCGGTCTGACCTTGCCCAGGATGCTGCCGGATCGGACCCGCCTGTCCGCTTTCCTGCGCATCCCCGAGTGGCCGGACGCGAAGGTTCCGCTGGAGGTGTCGCTGTCCGAAGACCGCAGACAGGCGCAGGTGTTCCTTCCCGAAGATGCCCGTGGTCGGGTCCAGGTGGACCTCGTGGCGATCGGTCAGGATTCGACGGTGGTCGAATACCGTTCCCTCGCGGGCAACGCCGATCGTTCCGCTCCGGTCCTGGCCCTGGAAGCCACGCGATCGGCGACGCGTGATTCCGTGTTGGAGATGCGGGGACGGGTTTCCGGGATGGGACCGCTCGTCCTGGTGCGACAACCGGGAGGTGTCGCCGTGGCCTTGGCGGCCGACGGATCCTTCCGGGAACGACTGCCGCTGCAGGCCGGAACCAACACCTTCCGCTGGGTCCTTTCCGACGCGTTGGGCAACGCCGTCGAACGCGGCGCATCGATCCGTCGGGATCTGATCGCTCCCCGCCTGGTTGCGCCTCCTCCCGACACCGTGACCGGGGATTTCGCCCGCGTGCGCCTGAAGCTGCAGGACGAAGGAATGGTGGCGGCCACGGTGCGGGGGCCCGGCCAGGCGAGGGTGGTGGTGTTCGATTCCTTCCTGGTGCTGGAGGCCCGCATGCTGGGGGCGGGGCCCAACCAGTTCGTGGTGACGGCGGTGGACGAGGCGGGGAACGGTTCGCGGGCGGTGGTCGGGGTGGTGAGGACGGCCGTCTCGCAGGACGCCCAGGCCAACTCCTGGGCCATCGACGGATTCCGTCCGTTCAGCAGGCCCGTATCCACCGATTCCACCGAGATGCGGCGGGGGGTGAGCGTGATCCGCTACTCCATGACCGAAGGCGAGACCCTCTGCGGTGTCGCCGAGCAGTTCTACGGCAGCCAGCTTTTGGCTCCGGTGCTCATCCAGTGGAACGGGTTCGCCGATTCCAGCCAATGGCGGCGCATGCCGGTGGGCACCTTGGTGGACATTCCCGTGTGGCGGGACGTCGACCACGAGAATCCCGACGTGAAGGGCATCCTGGAGAGTTTCCCGTGGGACCGCCTGCCCTTGGCGAGGAGGTACCGCAAGTGAGCACGCCCCGCCGGATCGGGATCCGGGTGCAGTTTTTGCTTCTTCTGGTCGCCGTATCCCTGGGGGTGGCTTCGGTGACGGCCATGATCGCGGCCTCCTCGCAGCGCGAATCCATGCTCCAGGAGCGCAAGCTGCGAGGTCTGACGGTGCTGCGCGCCTGGACCAGCCTCTGCCGGGAACGCGTCCTCAGCGACGAGACGGTGAACCTCTCCATGTGGGATTTCATCGACGAGCTGATGCACGGCGAACCCTCGGTGGTGGAGGTGTACCTGCAGGACACATCCGGGACCATCCTCATGCACAACCGCCAGGTCCTGGTGGGGACCCGGGGAGCCGTGGCGAATCCCGTCTCCGGAGGGGAGAGAGCCGGGCCGGGAGCGACGATCTGGTCCGATTCCTCCGGACGCGTGCTGCGGATCCAACAGTCCATCGACGTCAATGGCAGGCATCTGGGGATCGCCGGAGTGGTGTTCTCGTCCGGTGGCATCGAGGAGGGCATCCAGGAGTCCGTCCACCGCATCTTCCTGTTCGCCGGCCTGATCGCCTTGGCGGGCGTGGTGTCGGCTTCCCTTCTGGTGTACCACGTCACGCGACCCGTGCACCTTCTGGTGGAGGGGGTCAAGCGATTTGGCGAGCGCTTCGATCCCGAGCGGCCCGAGACCGCCGACTTCCAGATCCGATTCCGTTCCTTCAACGAGATCGGCGACGTGCGCGATTCGTTCAACGAGATGACCGCCGCGTTGCGTCGCACCATGGCCGAACGGAAGCTCCTGAAGGAGGAGTCAGGGTTCCTTCGGATGCAGGCCAAGACCGACGCGTTGACGGGGCTCTACAACAAGCGGCAGTTCGAGGAGGACTTCCCGGAACTGGTGGGGCTGTCCAAGCGCCGGAGGAGGCCGTTGTGCCTCCTGATGATGGACATGGATCGCTTCAAGCTCCTCAACGACACGCTGGGCCATGCCGCGGGGGATCGCGCCCTGAAGGACCTGGCCCAGTCCATCCGCGAGCGCACGCGCAACACGGAACGCGCCTACCGTCTGGGGGGCGACGAGTTCATGGTGCTGTCGGTGGGCACCGGGATGGAGGAGGCGCGGGCCATCGCCGAGCGCATCTCCGAGGCCTACCACGAACGCAAGGAGCAAGGCAATCCCTCGGACATTTCCGTGGGGATCGTGGAGTTCGACGGCCTGGCTTCCCCCGAGGAGCTCCTGAAGGCCGCCGATCGCGAGATGTATCGGGTCAAGCGGGACAGGAAGGCGCAGCGGTGAATCTCCCCGTCCTCCTCGCCGGCCTGGCCGGGTTCTTGTCGGATTCCGTCGAGTCCGAGTCCCGGCTGCGCGACCTGCGCTGGTCGGCCAGGCAGGACACCCTGCGGATCGAGTTCGATTTCGAAGGAGCGCGCCCCGCCAGGTTCCGCGTCGCCAATCCCGCGGGGGGCGGCGGGAAGCCTGGACTGGGGGTGGATTTCGAGGGCGTGCGCTGGCGGAAACGGTCCGGGGGGCTGCCCACCTGGATCCATGGCGGACCCACGGCCGATTCCAGCGGACTGTCCGTGAGGATCGACCTGCGTCGACCGTCCGTCTGGCGGGCGGTCTGGAGCGGCGATATCCTGGCGCTGGAGATGGTCGGTCGTCCGCGACCGGCCCTTTGGGCCGATCCGCGTGCATTGGGGGTCGCCGGCGTGGGGTTGGCGGCGGGAGCCACTGCGATCTGGTTGGCCAGCCAGGAAGAATCCAAGCCGGTGAAGCCGCCCGCCACCGACGACGGCATCATTCCGCCACCGGATTTCGGGTTTCCCAGGTGAGGTGCCGCCTCAGTCCAGGAAGTCCTTCTCCTTGAGCTTCCTGGGCAGGTATTCGTCGGAGGCGAAGGTGATTCCCTTGGCGCTGAGGGCTTCCAGTTCCAGCTTCACCTTGCTGGAGAGCATCCGCTGGATCTCCTTCTGCCAGGCCTTGTTGCCCGTGAACCACGGGTAGGCCATGATCTCCTTGGCCCGGGCGATGTCGGTGTCCTCCAGACGGATGGTGACCTCGTCGGGAATCTGGAACTTTTCGACGTCGGCGCTGGAAAGCCCGATGAACTTCGCGCTGGGGATGGCCATCCGCCGGGATTCGTAGGCCAGCGAGATCGAACCCTGCTTGACCACGGAATAGATGTAGTAGCCCCAGGGGTCGTTATCGACGAACACGTAGAGGGGGAGCTTCAGTTCGTGGACCATGCGGTGCATGAGCCGACGCACGCCGCGGGGTGGCTGGCCTCCGCCGTGGATGAGGATGCAGTGGTGCTTCTTCCAGAACTTGTCTTCGTTGAGACGCCGCCACATGGCGTCCTTCTCCACCAGGAGGACGAACTTGGCCTCGCACTCGCGGAACTGGATCACGTCGGGTTCCACGATGGATGGCACCGACCAGCCGCCCGTGCCCATGCGCCGGGCGTCGATGACGTCGCCCCCGTCCACCACGGTGATCTCGCCGACCATGGCTCCCTTGTTGGAAGCGAACAGGTGCAGTTCCTCGCGCAGGCTGTCCAGGGTCACCTCGAGGTCCTCGATGATCGGGTCGGATTCGGCCTGGTCGTCGAAGGTGTTCTCGCGCGTGCCCGCGATGGTGTGCTTGGTCATGTAGTACAGGTCACGAATCGAGTTGGTCTTGCCGGCGTCCACCAGGCGCTTGCAGGCTTCCGCGACCAGCATCGTCTGCATGAACTTCTTGGACTGGCCCAGGTTGAAGAATTCGCGGGCGGTCTTCCCGTCGCCCATCTCGATGATCCTCTTGACCTCGTTGAAGTTGACGTTGGCCAGGGTGCGCGAGGGCACGTTGAACCGGGGATCCTCGCCGGCGAGCCCCTGCACCCGCACATGACGGGCCATCTGGATGATCTTCTCGTCGGTGGGCAGGCGGACGATCTTCTTCGAGCTCATGCTTCGTCGTCTCCGAACAGGCTGGCTTGGACTGCCTTGGCGCTGGATTCTTCGTGATGGCCTTCGGGGCGGTGGGTCTTGGCCTTGGGGGCGGCGGTGGTGGATTCCACCAGGCTCTCCAGATCTCCCTCGGATGGTTCGGGGAGGGTGTCCGTATCGATTTCCGGCGGCAGTTCCGAGGCGACCACCGCACCCGGAACCAGGGGCTGGCCGTCCTCGCCGATCACCAGGGTCCCTTCCATCTCCTCGGGGGCCTCCTTGTGCTTCATGGCCTCCAGCTTCTCGGCCAGCTCGGTCTTCTTGCGGGAGGTTTCCAGAAGCGCCTCGCGCAGGTCGGATCCGTCCTCCTTGGTGATCTGCTGGAAGGCGCGCACCACCTCCTCGATGTAGGCGTTGAAGATGTTGCGGCGCTTGGCCTGGCTCGCGGCAGCCTGCTTCTTCTTCAAGTAAGTGCCCAGCTTGCGGCCGGCATCCTGCAGGGCCAGCTTGAATTCCTTGCGGATCTCGTCGTAGTCGGCGATGGCTTCCTTGGCCTGGTTGGTGAAGGGGACCCACACCGAGGCCATGTGGACCATGATCACCAGGGGACCCACGGGGAGCGATCCCTTGGACTGCTGGAGTCCGTACGACTTCCACGCCACGTCCATGACCGCCTTGGTGCTGGAACAGGCCGAGAGCTGGTATTGCAGGGGGACGCGGTTGGCGAAGCGGATCACCCGGGCCACGCTGTCGCTTTCCAGCTTTCCGCCCCAGGCAAGACCCACTTCGATCTGGAAGGGATTGCCGCGATAGATGGAGGGCTTGCGCGTGGTGGCGGAGTAGAATTCCGCTCCCAGTTCCTTGTGCATGCCTTTCAGGAGGTGCTCCACCCCGATGGGAGCCAGACAGTCGGTCCGGGGTGGGGGAAGCTCCGCCTTCTGCAGGGCATGGAAGAGCTTTTCCGCTTCGTGGGGGTGGAGGTCGGCGGGCACCGCGGACAGGGCGATGCCACTTGCCTTGCAGACCTGGCTGGCCGCCTGGGAAGTCACCCGCGAGAACGAGCCGGTGAGGAACACGCCCATGGAGCGGTGCGGACTGTCGTGCAGGAGCCGCGTGAAGATTCCCAGCTCGATCCCGTGGGGATGGGGTTGGATCTCCACCGGTTCGGGAGGGAGTTCCTTGGCCGCACGTGGAAAGATCCGTTCGGTGTTGTCGGGGGCCAGGAAGGAAAATTCCGCGTGGGGGTTGGCGATCGCCGTCTGTTCCAGGTATTCGTCCACCGACTGGCGTCCGCGGAAGAACGTGGCCTTCATGGTGATCTCGACCTTCGTGCCCGTTCCGGGGTCGCCCCAATCGACCTCGTCGTCCACGAGGATAACGGGCTCGTTGCGCTTGAGGTCCATGCGCAGTTCGTAGTAGTGGGCGGGCTTGGACTTGAAGGGGCGGCTGGTGATCTGGACGGGCTTGGCCGTGGTGATCTGTCCGTACATGCCCGCCGCGCTGATCCCGATGCCTTGCTGGCCGCGGCTCATGCGCAACCGGTGGAACTTGGAGCCGTACAGGAGTTTCCCGAACACCCGGGGGATCTGGGCCTTCATGATGCCGGGGCCGTTGTCGCGCACGGAAAGGACGTAGTGATCCTCGGTCCCCTCCACCTTGCGGATCTCGACCCGGATCCGGGGGAGGATCCGCGCTTCTTCGCAGGCATCCAGCGAGTTGTCGACGGCTTCCTTCACCGCCGTCAGGAGGGCCTTTCTGGTGTTGTCGAATCCAAGCATATGCCGGTTCTTCGCGAAGAAGTCGGCGACCGAGATCTCCTGCTGGCGCTTGGCCATGCTCTGGGCGTCTGGTGCGTTGGAAGCCAAGATTTCCCTCTCCCGGGCTACGTGGTCAAAGAGGGCAAACCTACGATAACCTGCACATGTGTACAAGGGCAGTGCTGCACCCGGGGATCCGCATTCAGCTGGACGGGGCTTCTTCGAAATGGCAGACTGAAGGAAACGACTTGACTTAATCCCCTCCGGTGATATACTTCCCCCCTCTGTATATGCGCCGGGTTGACTGTCCGGCTTTGGAGGATTCGCTCATGCGTTCGGAACTAGTGCGCTGGGAGTTCGCTCGTCGACCCAAGCAGGATGAATTCGAGGATCTAGACGGTTCCCTGGGACCTGGATTCGAGGATGACGCCGACGGAGAATTCTCCGAAGGTGACAACGAAGACGAGGAAAGCCAGGAGATCGACTTCGACGACCCCAATTTCGCCCGCGGCGAGGGGATCTGGAAGAGCTACGCAGAAGACCTGGACATCGAGGAGTGAGATGAGTCGCAGGGCCCAAAACGTCCTGGCCCTGCTTGCAATGGCCACTCTCTGGAGCGGTTGTGCTTCGTCGCGACCTGCATCCACCGATTCCTTCACCCCCGCGGGGCGGATGGACATCGCCCGGACGCAAAATGTCCGCAAGACCCTGGACAGCGCCCTTTGGCTGCAGGCGCGCGGGCGCTATGTGCAGGCGCATGGCCTGCTTTCCAGCGCCCTTTCCGAGTTGTCCATGGTGGATACCACCGGGGCTGGCGAGGCTGTATCCAGCCTGACCGTCCAGGTCCTGGCCAGCATGCGCAATTCCCTTCCGTACTCCCTGGAGCCGGATGCCCTGGAAGACGCCGTGGCGGGCGAAGAGGATGGTGTGACCCTTCTTGATTCCATCCCGGAGTCGGTCGCGGGAACCCAGCTCGATTCCACCACCCTGGCGGCCCTGCGATCGGAAGTCCTGGTGGATTCCGCCGAGACGTTCGATCTTCCCATCGAGGCCAACGACCAGGTCCTGATGAACCTGCGCCTTCTGAAGAATCAGATTCCCCAGCACTTCGCCCGGTGGTTGGAGCGCAAGGGGCGGTGGGAGGAGATGATCACCCAGGAGCTGGTCGCCAGCGGCATGCCGCGGGACCTCATCTACCAGGCGATGATCGAGAGCGGATTCAATCCGCGTGCCACTTCGCCCGCGGCGGCGGCCGGAATCTGGCAGTTCATCCCCGGCACCGGACGGCGATTCGGGATGCGGATCGACCGGTTCGTGGACGAGCGTCGCGATCCGGTCAAGTCCACCCGCGCGGCCATCGCCTACCTGAACATCCTCTACCAGCAGTTCGGCGACTGGAAGCTCGCCATGGCCGCCTACAACTGCGGCGAGTTCTGCGTGGAGCGGACCATCCGCAAAGCCGGACACAACGACTACTGGACCCTTCCGTTGCCTCGGGAGACCAAGAACTACGTACCGCGGATCTTCGCGGCGGCCATCCTCGGCAAGAATCCCAAGGCGCATGGATTCGAGCTCAAGCCTTGGTCGCCGATGGCCATGGACACCTTCACCGTCGAGGGGGGCCTGACCTTCTCCCAGATCGGCAAGGCGCTTGCCATCCCGGAAGACACGTTGGCCCTGCTCAATCCCGCCTTGGTCCGCCATACGACTCCACCCGCTCGCGAGCCCTGGCTCCTGAACTTGCCCATGGGAGTGCGCGAGCGCTTCGCGGAAGTCTATCCGGATCTGGAGAAATCCTACCAGGCTCCCGCGCCCCAGCGCACCGTCCATCGGGTGCGGCGCAAGGAGACCCTGGTCGGCATCGCCTCCCGCTACGGGGTCACCGTCGCCGACCTCAAGCGCTGGAACAAGATATCGGGCAGACGTGTCTGGCCTGGACGGAATCTGGTGGTCTACGGCGACTATCCCGGAGCACCCATGGTGCAGGCCAAGGAGCCGCCGCTGGCCAAGCGCGGCGAGGGCATCCCGGCGCGGTCCAAGCAGGCGGTCCACAAGGTGAGGCGGGGCGAGACCCTGTCCTCCATCGCCCTGCGGTACGGCGTCTCGCGCGAAGATCTGGCCGCCTGGAACGGCGGGAACGTGGACCGCTTGAAGGCCGGGAAGTTCCTGTGGGTTTCGGCTCCGCTCGCGGATCTGCCGGCGGTTTCGGCTCCCACCGCCAAGCCGGTCGCCGTTGTGGCCGCGAAGGAGGCGCCCTCCAAGCCGGAAGCGTCCACTCCCCAGGGGACCCGCCATCGCGTGCGCCGAGGCGAAACCCTCGAGAAGATCGCTTCCCTCTACGGGACCACTCCGGCGCATTTGCGCGCCTGGAACAAGCTGGCTTCCGACCATCTGCGCTCCGGAACACGGATCGTGGTCTCCGGTGAAGTCGCCAAGCCTTCCAAGGGCCAGGAGCACGCCGCTGTCGTCGCCGCCAAGGTTCCCGTCAAGCTGGAACAGCCCACGCCGCACCGTTTGGCTCTCGCCAAGCCGGAAGCGGCCTCGACCGGACCGGTCCACGTGGTGCGCGACGGCGAGACCCTGGACGCGATCGCCCAGAAGCATGCGGTGTCGGTGGGGTCCATCAAGCTCCTGAACCACCTGCGCTCCTCCCGCATCGACATCGGACAGAAACTGATGCTCCCGGCGGGAGTCGCCCTCCAGCAGCCCTCGGCCCCTTCCGCTCCCCAGCGCGCCGCCCGACCCACCGTTCCCGTGCGGACGATCTCGTACACGGTCCGGCCCGGCGACTCCCTCTATTCCATCGCGCGGTCGCGATCCACCACCGTGGACACCCTCATGCAGCTCAACGGACTCACCCAATCCAATCTCAAGCCCGGCCAGGTGATCCAGGTACCCCAGGTGGCTTCGCTGTGAAGGCGCGTTGGCTGGTCGTGCTCCTGTTCGTCGCGGTGGGTTCGTGCATGTTGGGGAGACAGTTCCCGTCCAGTTCGGTGGGGGAATCCCGCATCCGCGTGGTCCGCTTGGACGGTACGCTACTGGAAGGTCGCAAGATCGTGGAGAAACTGTCGCAGGCGCGGGCGGATTCCTCGGTGAAGGCCGTGGTGCTGCGGATCGAATCCCCCGGAGGCGCGGTGGGAGCCTCGCAGGAAGTCTTCGAGGCCGTGCGCGCCACCGACCGGGTGAAGCCCGTGGTGGCCACCATCGGCAATCTAGGGGCGTCCGGCGGCTACTACGCCGCCCTGGGGGCGCGCCGGATCTGGGCCAATCCCGGTTCGCTGACCGGAAGCATCGGAGTGATCACGCAATTCACGGATTTCCACGAGCTGATGGACAAGATCGGCGTGCGTTCCACCACGGTCAAGAGCGCCGAATTCAAGGATGCCGGATCGCCGTGGAGACCCATGACCGAGCGCGAGAGCGCCCTTTTCCAGCGGATGGTGGCGGATGTCTACGACCAGTTCCGTACCACCGTCGCCGAGCGTCGCAAGATCGATTCCGCGGCCCTGGACACCCTGGCGGACGGTCGGGTCCTGACGGGTCGGCAGGCCTGGAAGGCGGGGCTGGTGGATTCGATCGGGACCTTCGACGACGCCAAGGCCGAGGCCCTCAGATTGGCCGGTCTCGAAGCCGACGCTCCCGTGGACGAGGACGAGCCAAAGATCCCGCTGCTGCGGCGTCTGTTGGATCCGGAAGCGGAAGGTTTCTCCAAACTGCTGCCCCTGTCGGGCTCGCGTGTCGAATTCCGCATGCCCTGAGCCCGGACGATGGGTTCGGATGGCCGCTCGCACGGACGAGCGATAGGTAGCTTTGGCTCCATGGAACGTCCAAGGCAGATCCATGCCGCTCCGGGTGTGGCATCCGGCCGTGCCGTTTTGACGATTCTTGTCCTCGTCGGGACGGTGGCCTCGCGGCCCGCGCTCCTGGTGCCCTCCAAAGGCGCCCTGGAAATCTCCATCGGGGACCGGGACCCCTTCACGGATCGGGAAGATGGCCTGGTCCGGATTTCCGGGCGCACCATCGTCGTGGCCGCGGGCGCGGCGCCACGGACCGTCTCCTTCGACGATCTGGCCCTTTCCACCGGCACCGGCGACACCGTCGCCTCGCGACCCGACTCCCTGCCCCGGCCTCCGGGATCCAGGGTCGTTCCCATCGACCGGGTGGACAGGAATCGGGATGGGATCGTCGACGACGACGACGAGATCCGCTTCTGGGTGCGGGGGACCTCCCTGTGGAAACGGGATACCGCTCTCGGTGGATGGATCCGCTCCTTCCACCCCTACGACACCGCACGTCGGTACTACCTCCAGACCGCCTCCGCGACGCCCTCGCCGGACCTGGGGCGTGCGCGTGGGGGAAGCTGGGGGCGGACCCATTCCCATGTGGCGTCCCTGCGATGGGCCGGTCGCCCCGTTTCGCTCCTGGAAAAGAGCCTGGGCGCGGCCGACCCCGCCGATCCGCAGAGCGGGATGGGATGGTACTGGATCCGCTCCGAGACTCCCCGCGACCTGGCGCTGGACGCGGAAGGGTTCTCGAGCTTCCCCCATCTGGCAGCGGATTCCGCCTGGCTGGTCGTCCAGCAGGCCTCCACTTCCTTTCCCCAGGTGCCGCAGACTCCGTCGAAGCTGGAGATCCGCGTGAACGGCGCTTCGGGCGTCCTCGCGGGGTCCTCCACCCGCGCCGCCCGTTTCCGGACCTCCGGTCTGCGCTCGGAGTCCAATTCGGTATCGCTCGTCGGGCTCTCCCAGTTCCATCTCGCGGGCGTTTCGCTGGAATCCCGCCTGGATCCGTCGTCCCTGGACAGCGTCGTCTTTCCCGCTCCCGCGCTGGGACGGATCGGCGTTCCGGTCCGTCAGGGCAGCGAATGCTGGGTCCTGGAGGAGGGCGTCGCGGTCCGCCGATGCTCGATCGAAGGTGGACTGCTGCGCGACAGCGTGGAAACGCCGGATACCTGGTTCGCGGTCTTTCCCGGCGATGCATCGTCCCGCCAGGTCGCGATCGCGCCTTGGCGGGAAGCGACGGTCGCCAACGCGCTTTCCTTGACGGAATCCGCCAAGTCGGTGGACGTGGTGGTGGTGGCCCCGGACGAATTCCTGCCGGTGGCCCAGGAATACGCGGCCTGGCGTGCCATGGATTGGCAGGTCCGCCGGATGAAGGTGGGCATCCTGAGGGCCGGGGACGTGTGGGCCGGATGGTCGGGAGGTTCCATGGATCCTTCCGCGCTGCGCGACGCCCTGCGCTGGGCCAAGCTCCGGTGGGGCGCCACGCACGCGGTGCTCCTGGGCGCGGGCACAGCGGATCCTCGCGGCTTGTGGCCCAAGTCTCCGGCGACCCGTCTGCCCCAATGGGAGGACCAGGCGATGGCCACGGACGATTTCTTCACATGGTTTTCCCGCACGGACCAGGCCCCGGGCATCGCCTTGGGACGGGTTCCAGCCTACGATCTCGGGCAGGCCCGGGCATGGCTGGAGAAGATCAAACGTTTCGAGGATCCAGCTCGCGCTTCGTTCGGGCCTTGGCGGAACACGGTGGTGTTCCTGGCCGACGACCAACGTCAGGGATTGAGTCTGGACCTGATCCGCCATTCCGAGCAGATCCAGGCCATTTCCCGGGAAATCGAGATCCGGAGGCCTTGGGTCCGGTTGCTGAACATCTACGAGAACGCCTACCCGTCCACCGCCCAGGGATTCAAGCCGGACGTGCGCCGCGATCTGGTTTCGGCGTTGAACGGCGAGGCGTCGGCGTTCGTCTACATGGGCCATGGCAGCCCGGGGATCCTCGCCGACGAAGTCGTGATGGACGTGCCCTCGTTCCAGCGGGAAGTGCGCAATTCCGATCGTCCCTGGTTCGCGGTCCTGGGCTCCTGTTCGGTGGGACGAAACGACCAGGTCGGCAACACCGGGCTTCTGGAGAGCTTCGTGGTGTCCGCCGATCGCGGGGCCTACGCGGGGATCGCCGCGACCCGGATCACCACGCCCCTGCTCAACCGCGATCTGTTCATCCGCTTCTGGCGTTCCCTCCTGGACCCTTCCCGACCCACCACGCTGGGCGAGGCCTTGCAGACGGCCAAGAAAGCCAGCGAGGCGGTCTACAACCAGAACTACACCAACCAATCCCTCTACAACCTCCTGGGGGATCCCGCGGTGGTGCCCTACCCGGGAGGGATCAAGGTCGCGTTGGATTCCATCCCTTCGGTATTCCAGCCGTTGAGCCATCTGACCCTTTCGGGGACCGGATCCCAGGAGGCCGATCTCCAACTGCGGATGGAACATGCGCTGCCCTTGGTCCGGTTCGCGGATTCCTCCGTCAGCCAGGACCGCTCGACGTTCCGCGTCACCTCCAAGGTCGTCCAGGAGATCCGTCCTTCTCCGGCCCAGTTCAGCGGCCTGGTGGTTCCCGGTGGTGCACGGTCGTTTTCCGTCCCCTTCCTTCTGCCGGCGCGGCTTCCCATCGGCGATACGGCCTGGGCCAAGGTCTACGCGTGGAATCCGCGGACCCGGTCGGACGGCGGAGCGGTCTCGCCTCCGGCGCGGATCGACGGCATGGGCAGTCTGGTACCCGACGATCTGACCGGCCCCAAGATCCGCCTTCGCCATTGCGATTCCAGCTGGGGTGGCGGAATTTCCTTCGGGAGCGTGGCGAAGCTTCCCCTGCCGGTCTGTCTGGACGCGTTTCTGGAGGATTCTTCGGGCATTTCCTCCAGTCTGGGGCCTGACGAAGGCGTGGTGTTCTCCTTGCCCGGAATCCGCGAGGCTTGGCATCCACCGCTGGTGATCGGCAATTCCCTGAAATCGGTTTCGGCGCGTTTGGAGTTGGATTCGTCGATCATCCCGCCGGGGGGACGTTATTCCTTCCGGGTTGGGGCCGCCGATCTGATGGGCAACATCTCCACGGCGGACGTGATCCTGGAGCCGCTCCAGCGGGGCGATTACGCCGTCTACGACCTGTACGCCTGGCCCAACCCCGTGCGGGACGACGGGGGAGTCCACTTCGGCTTCAAGGTGGCCAGCGAACCGGATTCCACGGGAGGCATCGATACCCGGGTGGAAGCGTCCATCCGCATCCACACCGTCACGGGGAAACTCGTACGGGTGATCAAGACGGAATTGACCACATCCACGCGTCCCCGGCCCAGGGCGGACTGGGATCTGCGTGATGCGTTCGGGCAGCCGCTGGCCAACGGGATGTACCCCTACACGGCGATCCTGCGGATTCCCGAGCCCTTCGGCACGCGCGTGAAGGAATTGAAGCGACGAGGAGTCCTGGTCATCTCCCGATGACGGTTCCGCATTCCCCCTGATATCCGGACGGAGGGCGATCCGAGGGGCGATGTCTACTTTGCTGGATGATGCGCATCCTTCCTTTTCTCTTCCTGATCGCCGTCCAGCTTGCCGCGTCGCCCCTCAAGGTCCTCACCGATCGGGTGGGCCTGTGGGAGGCGGAATGGATCGATTCGAGCTATTCGAGTGTCTCGACGGATTCCGGTCGGTTCTTCGTCCGGTCGGCGGCATCCGTCTCCGACCATCCAGGGGATCTGGCGGCGCCACGGCTGCTCCTGACCCTGGCCATGCCGCTGGAAGGCGAGTGGAGCCTGGAAATTTCCGATCGCGAACAGATCCGCCTGGCTCCCTTGGCCTGGAAACGGGTCGATTCCCTGGATTCCCGAGGAGTCCGCCATGTCGTGGCGCCCCGCACGCCCCCCGATCGCGAGATCACGAAAACCGGGGGGATGCGCCTTCTGCGATTGGATCTTCCCCTCTCGTTCTTGCAGTCCGACGGATCTTTGGCATGCCGTAGCCGTCTGCGCCTGCGCCTGACCACCACGGGGCCGGCCCGTCCCCGGTTGGGAACCACCTGGGAACGGCTGGTGGCCAATCCGGGTTCCCTCCAGCGGCTGATGGCCTCCTCCGCCCGGCTCCATGCCAGGGGCGACCGCCTACCCGACGAGAACACCGTGGTGATCACCGTGGGGGATCGCGATCCCTTTTCGGAGTCGGAAGACGGAGTGGTGCGGATCTCGGGCCAGTCCCTCTACAGCCTGAGTTCTTCGGCTCCCCGTTCTCTCTCCTTTTCCCACTTGGCTCTCCTGTCCACCGACGGCGACACCCTTCGTCTGGCCAACGACAGCCTTCCACCGGCTCCTGGGCTTCGTCTGCTGCCCTTCGAACGGACCGACAGGAATCGGGACGGAATCGTGGACAGCGACGACGAGATCCGGTTCTGGGCCCATGGAACGGGGGTCTGGAAGTGGAACGAGGAGATCCGGGGAATGCAGATCTCCCACCACCCATACGACTTGCAGCGCAAGTATTTCCTGAAGCTCCAGTCCAACGACTCCTCCCCCGAGCCGGCCCAGCCCCGGGTGGTGGCCAATCCGCGGCACGTGTCCGGGGTGTCGCAGTTCCAATGGTTGGGCAAGCCCGACCGCCTGCTCGAACCCAACCTCAGCTCCAACGACGCCGACGACCTCGAATCCGGAAAGGGATGGTACTGGGCGAACCTGCGCAAGCAACGCACCGCTTCCCTGGACAGCATGGGCCTTCCCCCCCTGCCGTCGTTGGCTTCCGACACGGGCTACCTCACGATCCACGGAGCCTCCAGCTATGGTTCCCGCTCTTCGGTCGCCGATCTCGTGGTGGAACGGACCGGGGTGGCGGCTCCTTCCATGGGTGGGTACGAGATGGCCAGATTCCGTCTGACGGGGCTCTCCGCCGGGAAGTCGGGGATCCTGCTGCGGGACGTGCAGGATCTGCTCCTGGCGGGGGTCACGCTGGAAACGACGCGGTCGGCCAAGGCGATGGACAGCGTCCTGTTTCCCGCGCCAGCCTCTGGAGCGATCGCGGTGGAGGTCAGGGATGGCCGGACCTGCTGGGTGTTGGAGGATGGCGCCCTGGTTCGTCGGTGTACCATCCAAGGCGGTGTCCTGCGGGACAGCGTCACCCATCCCAACACCTGGTATGCGGTCTTTCCCGCCCAACCGGGCTTCGCGAGCCTTTCGATGGGCATGTGGAGAGCGGCGGGGAGTCGCTACGCGATCTCGGATCTGGGAACCTCCGCGAAGTTCGACGTGGTGGTGGTGACCCCGGACGAATTCCTCCCGGTGGCCGAAGACTACGCCGCGTGGCGGGAGAACCCTCTCCAGGTGCGCCCCATGAAGGTGGGAATCCTCCGCACTCGCGACATCTACGCGGGATGGTCTGGCGGCTCGCAGGATCCCGTGGCCATCCGCAACGCGTTGCGTTGGGCCGCCAGCCGCTGGGGGACCTCCCACGCGGTGCTTCTGGGAGCGGGTTCGGTGGATGCACGTGGGTTGTGGCCCTCCACCCGGACCAACTGGATCCCGCAATGGGAAGACCATCAGATCGCGACCGACGACATGTTCGGATGGTTCGACGAAGGGGAGCCGGTCCTGCGCTCGATCCTGGGAATCGGGATCGGACGGGTGACCGCGACGAACCTGGCCGAGGCCAACGCCTGGCTCGCCAAGGTGAAGGCGTTCGAGGATCCGTCCCGGTCCACCTGGGGCAGCTGGCGCAATTCCCTGGTGCTGTTGGCCGACGACCAGTACCAGTCCTTGAAGACCGACAACATGAGGCACTCCGAACAGATCGAGGAGATGTCACAGAAGATCAAGGAGCAGCGGCCCTGGACGCGCCAGGTGAAGATCTTCCAGAACTCCTACCCTCGCACGGCCAACTTCACCAAGCCCGACGTGCGCCGCGATCTGGTGCGGCAGCTCAACGAGGGTGTGGTGGGCTTCTGTTTCATCGGACACGGCTCCGATGCCATCCTCACCGACGAGATCGTGATGGACGAGGCGACCTTCCGGTCGTCGGTGGTCAATCCCGACCGTCCCTGGTTCTTCTTCGCCGGATCGTGCTCCGTGGGACGCAACGACCGCACCGGTTCCATGGGGTTGGCCGCCCTCTTCGTCAACGAGCCCGGAAAGGGTGCCTTCGCTTCCATCGCGGGAACCCGTGCGACACTTTCCGACAACAACGGGATTTTCGGGAACGAACTCATGGTGGGGTTGATGGACTCCGCGCGGCGTGGCCAGACCCTGGCCGAAGCCATGATGTACGCCAAGCTCAACGGACGCAGCGGAACCTTGGGTGGCTACCGCAATTCCGACCTCTACAACCTCCTGGGCGATCCGGCCCTGGTGGTGTTTCCCGGCGGATTGGACGTGCGCTTGGATTCCCTGCCGGACACCCTGTCCCAGCTCCAGCGGCTGACCATCCGCGGATCGGTCTCCAGCGAGGCGTCCTCCCAGGTCCGGTTGGACCATCCGCTCTCGCCCATCACCTTCACCGAGGTGATCAACCAGACGGTCACGGCCTCCGACCAGCAGATCGTGGGGGTTTCCCTTCCCACGCCCCAGACGTCCTTTTCCGCGTCCTTCCTGCTTCCGGCCAAACTGCCCATCGGGGATTCGGCGAACGTGAAGGTGTACGCCTGGGATCCCAAGACGCGTCGTGACGGCGGCCTGGTCTCGCGTTCGCGCCTGATCTACGGCACGGGCAACGAGATCCCCGACGACGTCCAGGGGCCCCGGATCGGGATCCGTCCCTGCGATTCGGCCTGGACCGGGGGCATCGAATTCGGGAAGGTGGCCAGGATCCCGCTTCCGTTCTGCATGGAGGTGCAGCTGGAAGACTCCTCGGGCATCTCCACGGACCTGGGTCCGGACGAAGGGGTCCTGTTCTCGATTCCGGGAGTTTCCGAACCCTGGCATCCGGAGATCAACCAGGGCGAGGGTTTCCAGGTGGCCACGGCGCGATTGAGCCTGGATTCCAGCCTGGTGGAGCCCGGCAAGACGTACACCTTCCGGGTGGGCGCCCGCGACCTGATGGGGAACCTTTCGCGTGCGGACCTCCGGTTGGAGCCCCAGGTCCGAGGCGAGTACAGTCTCTACGAGCTCTACGCGAGTCCCAATCCGGTCCGCGACGACGGAGGGGTCTCGTTCCGTTTCAAGATCGCCAGCGAGCCCGACAGCACGGGAGGGACGGACACGCGGATCGAATCGGCGATCCGGATCCACACAGTGACGGGGAAGCTGGTGCGGATCCTGCGCACGGATCTGTCCAGGCCCGCACTGCCGCGTCCGCGCGCCGACTGGGACCTTCGCGACGCCTACGGGATCCCGGTGGCCAACGGGATCTATCCGTACACCATCACGCTGCGGATCCCGGATCCCGCCCAGACGGGCACCAGGGAACTGTTGCAAAGGGGAATCATCGTCGTGGCCAGGTGAGTTGCTCCCGGGCGGGGGGTGTCAGGCGACCAGATCCACGTTGGCTCCTGTGGGGGCTGCCGGAGAATACCCGCCCGATCGACGACTGGATGCTCCCGTGGATGTTGCTTGCATCTGCTGTCGGGCCTGGTGCTCGGCTTGCGCGGCCTTCTGGGCCACCTTGAGGTCCTGGGGGCTGGGGTCGGCGGGAGCCAAGGCGGCGCGGTGCGCGGTCTGGGCCTTCCTGAGGGATTCCTCCGGAGTCCGTCCACCCGAGACCTTGATCGAGACCTCGCCGGAGACCGCGTAGGGCTTCCCGTCGGGGCCCACCTTCGTCTCCAACCGCATCCCACCTTGGGCGGAATCGCCAGCGGCGGAGAGGTGCGCCTGCTCGTGGGCCCTGACCTTGCGGTCGGTCTCCTTCATGCGGCGCAGGGCATCTCGGTCGTCGTCGGAGAGCGACGGCGAGGTCGCCGAACCGATTCTGGAGAATCCACCGACGCCTTCCATGGTTGGAATCTACCACTCCAATCGACTGGCGCAAAAGAGGAGGTCGACCTATACTTTCCGATCTCCACACTTTTCATCCCGAGGGAGACCGATGAACGTTCGATCGATGACCAAAATTCTCGCCCTTGCCGCTTCCTTCGGGTTCGCTGGCGCTTTGGACAACCTGCAAGGTCCGTGGGGGGAGCTTCTTTCCGCCCACGTCAAGGGCGATCGGGTCGACTACGCCGGGGTGCTGAAGGAAAAGGCCAAGCTGGAGGCCTACTTCAAGTCGGTGGGCGAGATCGACTCCAACGTGGTCAAATCCGCCTCCAAGGAGGAGCGTACCGCATTCTACATCAACGTGTTCAATGCGGGCGTCTTCGATCTGATCCTCAAGAATCCCTCCAAGGGGTCGTTCTTCCAGATGCCCGGCGAGGTTTCCAACGCCAAGTCGTTCTTCGTGGCGGCCGAGTCCCTCTCCCTCAACGACGTCCTGCGCAAGAAGATCTTCGAGCCCACCCAGGATCCTCGCTACTGGGCACTGATCTGCGACGGTTCCATGTCCTCGGCGGCCATCTACGGCCAGCCCTTCACATCCTCCAACGTCGAGAGCCTGGCCGACGAGCGCATGCGCCTTTGGCTTTCCGATACGACACGCAACAAGATCCGTCCCAACAAGATCGAGCTGTCCCAGATCCCGTTCGACGATTTCCGCGGCAAGGTGGAATTCCGGAGCTACCCCGGAAAGATTCCCGGTCTGATCAAGAAGTTCGGACCTGATGGCGCCGACGCGGAGAAGAACCGGCCCACGTATTTCTACAACGCCCAGAAGAACTCCATCCAGGTGGCCGCGCCCGCCAAGGGCAAGGGCGGCAAGGGCAAGAGGAAGTAGGCTGCGCGCGCTTTCCGCGCGGAATTTCTGCGATGCATCTCGCGAAGGCGCCCCTCCGGGCGCCTTTCCCGTTTTTTGGGGATTTGCACGGGGATTCCCGACTTTGCCGAGGTGATGGGAGGACGCGGAGGGCCCACCGTTCTATCTTACCGTCGAAGAATCGAAGGAGCGTTCCATGAACGGCATGTTCACAGACCGAGTGAAGAAGGTGATGCAGCTGGCGCGGGAGGAATCCGTCCGGCTGGGCAACGATTATGTCGGCACCGAGCACCTTCTCCTGGGGTTGATCCGCGAAGGCGATGGCGTCGCCATCGCCGTGCTGCGAAACCAGGGGGTGGATCTGGAGGAACTCTCCAAGTCCATCGAGAAGCAGATCAACACTTCCGGTGGCATGATGACCATCGGCCAGATGATCCCCTTCACGCCACGCGCCAAGAAGGTCCTGGAGATCGCCGCCCAGGAAGCGCGCGCGATGTCCCACAAGTACATCGGCACCGAGCACATCCTGCTGGCCCTGATGAAGGACAACGAATCCGCCGCCGCCTCCGCCTTGGCCGCCGTCGGGGTGGACTACGATTCCTGCCGCGAGGAGATCGACCGCGTCCTGCGCGGCTCGGAAGCGGGGGCGCAGCCCTCCCAGGCCACTCCCGGCCTCCCCGAGGGAGCCCAGATCCCGGGCAAGAAGAAGAGCAAGACTCCCTTCCTGGACCACTTCGGGCGCGATCTCACCGAGCTCGCCCGCATGGGCAAGCTGGATCCCATCATCGGCCGCGACGCCGAGATCGAGCGCGTCATCCAGATCCTGTCGCGCCGCAAGAAGAACAATCCGCTTCTGATCGGCGAGCCCGGCGTGGGCAAGACCGCGGTGGTGGAAGGCCTGGCCCTGAAGATCGTGGAGCGCAAGATCCCCGAGGTGCTGGAGTCCAAGCGGGTGATCAGCCTGGACATGGCGAGCATCGTCGCCGGCACCAAGTACCGCGGCCAGTTCGAGGAACGTCTGAAGGCGCTGATGACCGAGCTCCAGAAGAACGACAACGTCATCACCTTCATCGACGAGATCCACACCATCGTGGGCGCGGGCGGTTCGGAAGGCAGCCTGGACGCGTCCAACATCTTCAAGCCGGCGCTCGCTCGCGGCGAGCTCCAGTGCATCGGAGCCACCACCTTCGACGAGTACCGCAAGCACATCGAGAAGGACGGCGCCCTGGAGCGTCGCTTCCAGACCATCACCATCGAGCCTCCCTCCGCCGACGAGACCATCGAGATCCTCAAGGGGCTCAAGGAACGCTACGAGAAGCACCACAAGGTGGTCTACACCCAAGGAGCGATCGAAGCGGCGGTGAAGCTTTCCGAGCGCTACATGAACAACCGGTTCCTGCCGGACAAGGCCATCGACATCATCGACGAGGCCGGTGCGCGCATCCGCCTGTCCGCGTTGACGGTCCCCCCGTCCATCCGCCAGTTGGAAGACGAAGTCGCCGAAGTGGTCCAGAAGAAGGAACAGTCGGTGGCCGACCAGGACTACGAGGCCGCCGCGCGTTTCCGCGACCAGCAGGAGAAGCTCCAGGAAGCCCTGGCCCAGGCCAAGGTGGAATGGAAGGAGGAGAAGGGCAGCGAACGGCTGGAAGTGGACGAGGACATCATCACCGACGTGGTGGCCAAGATGACCGGCATCCCCATCACCCGCGTCGATGCCACGGAGGGGATGAACCTCCTTTCGCTCGAGACCGATCTCCACAAGCGGGTCGTGGGACAGGAACGCGCCATCGAGGTGGTCGCCAAGGCCATCCGCCGCAGTCGCGCCGGCTTCCACAACAACCGCAGGCCCATCGGGTCGTTCATGTTCCTGGGGCCCACGGGCGTGGGCAAGACGGAGCTGTGCAAGGCGCTGGCCGACGTCATGTTCAAGACGCAGGACGCCCTGGTCCGCATCGACATGAGCGAGTACATGGAGAAGTTCGCGGTCAGCCGTCTGGTGGGCGCTCCCCCGGGCTACGTCGGCTACGAGGAAGGTGGCCAGCTCACCGAGAAGATCCGCAAGAAGCCCTACGCCGTGATCCTCCTCGACGAGATCGAGA
>DAOPYN010000014.1:0-20323 GCA_035352895.1 Fibrobacteria bacterium
CCTTCCAAGTGGATTCCCTCCAGATCCCCGGCCTGACCACCGAAAAACGCCCCTGCTACCAGGCAACAAAAAGCGACTCCCTCGTGACGTTCGCGGTCGATTCCCAGATCATTTTCGTGAAGTGGACGCCAAACGAAGTACGTGTTCTCGCGAAATATTCCATCCCAGGCAAAGTGATCCAGGCAGCGGCAGCGTATCCGTACAGCATCCGGGGCACCTCCATCTGGGCCACCACCGGCACCGAGCTCTATTCCTTCAAGTTCTCCATGGAAGAGCCTCCCGTCTCGTCGGTCACCCCGCAGCCCAGACGCAGCGCCCTGTTCGCGCTCCAGCAGAACCCGCGCGGCGCCACGTTCTCCTGGTACGGATCGGGGACGGAAATCGTTCGTCTGACAGGAATCGACGGACGCGCGCAGGGCACGGTGGAGCTGCACCCCGGCGCCACCGCGAATTGGACCGCCCCGCATCCGGGATTGTACCTGGCCCACACGCCGGACGGAGTCAAGCGGATCCTGGCCCGCTGAGCCGCCGATGGCCTACTTGGGACCTTCGTAGTAGGCCGTCTCGAAGCGCCGCGCGCGCAGCACCTCCAGGAACGACCCCGGCTTGGAGGTGCGCTCGATGCGAAAGAAGATCCCGGTGGCGAGCGTGGGAAACCACCGCGCCAAGCGGATGGCCAGGCCCTGGGGGAACGGATAGAAGCCGCTCCCCGCCACGGCGGTCACCTTGAAGAAACCGTCGGCTTCCGCGAAGGCCTTCATGCCCGGTACGGTGAAGCCCCGCACGTGCGGCCCCAGCACCTTCATCCCCGAAGGCTGCATGCCCACCAGGAGCATGGCCCGGTCGTGCCAGGCGGCCAGGTTGGGAACTCCCACCAGGAACACGCCGCCCGCCGGGAGCACCCGACCCACCTCCGAGAAGATCCAGAACAGGTCCTTGGTGTGCTCCAGGACCTGGTTCATCAGGACCACGTCCAAGCTTGCGTCCGGAAAGGGGAGCCTGTCGCGTTCCACGTCGCCGTCGCGGGCGTCGATCCCCCGCTCGGCGCACCTCTCGCGGTAGGGCGCATACCCTTCCAGCCCGAACAGCTCCGCACGCCCAGCCAGTTTCCGTCGGATCGCGTCCAGGTCGTCGCCGTAACCGCATCCCACGTCGAGGACCCGCAAGGGCCGTTCCTCCGACGCCTTCTCCACGGCCCAATCCCGCAGGATGGGCCTTCCGTAGACCAGGTGTTCGGTACCGGCCTTCCAGGCCACGGCTTTGCGGTGGAGCGCTTCTTTCCAGGACATAGGCCCACCAAGGTAGCTTGGCGCCCGCGGGAACCGGGTGCGGCGGCTTGCTACTTTGGGTCCCACCTATGGACACATCGGATACACCTCAGGACAGACCCTTCGTCATCGCCGGCAAGACCTACACCAGCCGCCTCCTGGTGGGCACAGGCAAGTACGACAACCACGAGATCATGGCCGAAGCCCTGGAAGCCTCCGGCACCCAGATCGTGACCGTGGCCCTGGGCCGGGTGGATCTGTCCGCCCCCAAGGGCAAGGGGATCTTCGACGCGATCGACCCTTCCAAGTACACCATCCTCCCCAACACCGCCGGCGCCTTCAACGTCCAGGATGCCCTGCGCATCGCCAGGCTGTCGCGTTCCATGGGCTGGAAGCTCCTGAAACTGGAGGTTCTCTTTGACCAGAAGACCCTCCTCCCCGACCCCATCGGCACCTTGGAGGCCGCGCGCCTGTTGAAGGACGAGGGTTTCGACCTGATGATCTACACCAACGACGACCCGGTGTTGGCACAACTCCTGGACCGCCTGGAGCCCGCCGCCATCATGCCCGCCGGAGGCCCCATCGGATCCGGCCAGGGCGTGCTCAATCCCGCCAACATCCGCATCATCCTGGAATCGGTGAAGGCTCCGGTCCTGATCGATGCCGGACTGGGAAGTGCCTCGGATGTCGCCGAAGCCATGGAGCTGGGCGTGGACGGCGTGCTCTTGAACACCCCCATCGCCAAGGCCAAGGACCCGGTGCGCATGGCGCGCGCCATGAAGGCCGCCTGCGAGGCAGGCCGCGACTCCTACCTGGCCGTGCGCATCCCTCGCAAGCTGTACGGATCGGCCTCCAGTCCGCTGGAAGGCCTCACGCCGCCGCGTCGTCCGACCGCCTGAGCGGAAATCCTCCCGCCACCGCCCTTCGAACCAACGGCTACTCCGTCACTCAGGGAACGGTGGCGACCAGTGAACGAGCAAAGGATACCCCGTTCCCGATGTGATCAGCCGTCCCGTGTCCGGCTCCGACACTCTCAGCGAGTGATGGAAATGCTCACGCCCACCGGGTAGTCGGCGGCCACCACATCGGTGACGTCTTCCCCGATTCCCGCCTGGAAGGTGGCGACCACCGAAATGTGGTTGTACACCTGCAGGCCAACGCCACCACGCGCCAGCCCGAAGCCGTCGTCGTTGTAGAAGCGCAGCTGGTCGCGCCAGTTCTTGGTGAGACCGTAGACATACTTCAGATCGCCCACCAGAAGCACTCCCAGGACATCCCGGCGCCCCACCAGGAGCGCGGATCCACCCACTCCCGCCTGGACGTGGGCCGCGATGTCCTGCTGCACGGTGCCCATTCCGGGAACCTCCACCGGAACGGCCGCCTGCAGCTCCAACGCCAGATGCTTGTCGGGAGCCACGTAGGTCAGGAAGGGGAACGCCACCTTGGGAGACACCGATCCGCCGGTGGTGGCGATGCGGTCCAAAGCCGACCGATTCCTGTCGGAAGCCGTCGCCTCCTCTCCCGAGGGCAGATGGAGGGACAGAGAGTAGCGGAACAGGAGGAGGTAGTCTTCCCAGGCCACCACGCCCACCGACGGACGCGCCATCTCCGAGAACGAGAAGTCGACCTCGGATGCCGCCCGAAGCTTGCTGGAATCGAACCCGTAGTACTCGTCGGCCTGCTTCAGGTCCAGGACCGGCGCGAAGGTCCATCCGGCGATCCGGTTGCGGAACGTCTCCTGTTCCACCCGGGCGCGGAAGTAGCTGGTGCTCTGTTCGCGCTTGGCCACCAGCGCCTGCGCGGCCTTCTGGCAGGCCTCGAATTCCACGGGATCGGAGAATCCGGAACTGGATGCCTTCGCCAGGCAGGACTTGGCGGCGCTGTCTTCCAGGCGGCGCGTTTCCTGGGTGTAGACGGAAAGCTTCCGGATCGCGCTGTCCATGAAGGGGCCGGCCGGAATGGCGCTGGGAGCGCGCAGGACCGGGTGGGAGTAGGTGAGGGGCTCGGGACCCGCATGGCTCAGGACGGCTGCGACAAGACACGAGACGGCAACCAGACTCTTGGGATGCATCGATTCCTCTTTTCCGGGCAGAGACGAATTCCGGACAAAAGAACTTTCGTACGGCGGTGGCCCCAACCTAGGCTGTCCCGACAATTCCTGCAACAAGCGCCAGTTCCTGCGGAAGGGATGCCGACAACCCGGACTCCACCGGAAACCGCTCGCATCGACCTGAGTGACCATCTGAAGCGCCCATAATGGACACGATCGATTCAACCGTAAAATCGAAAAGCACGTTTTACTGGACTCTGTAGAATCCAGCGCCAGGACCGGGAAGAAGGTATCTTGGCCTCCCTCGAACCGATCGCCACCGCCCACAGGGGAAGCATTCCATGTCCTACCGGATGATCGTCCTGGACCTCGACGACACCCTTCTGCGCGAAGACCTCACCATCTCCCCACGCACCCGGGACGCCTTGATGCGCGCCCAGGCCCAGGGAGTGCGCGTGGTGCTCGCCTCCGGCCGCCCCACGGGAGCCATCTGGCGCTACGCCCGCGAACTGGAATTGGCCTCCAACGGGGGATGGATCATCTCCTTCAACGGCGCGGTGGTCACCGACTGCGCCACGGGAACGCCCGTGTTCGAGCAGGCCCTCGCGCGGGACCTCATCCACGAGATCCACGACCTGGCCCGCGAACACGACGCGGGAATCCTTTCGTACGTGGACGACCGGATCGTCACCCCCCGCGCGAACCCCTGGACGGAGGTGGAACGCGGCCTCACCGGGATGGACGTGGTGGAAGTGCCGGACTTCAAGAAGGCCATCGCGCGGGATGCCATCAAGGTGATCGTGGTGGACGAACCGGAACGTCTGAAGGCCACGGCGGAACGATTGCGCCCCCGCGTGGACGGGCGGATGAACATGGTGATCTCCAAGCCGTTCTTCCTGGAGTTCACGAGCCTGGGCATCGACAAGAAGCACAGCCTGCAACGGCTGGCCGAACGCCTCTCGGTGAAGTCCTCCGAAGTGATGGCCGTGGGCGACAGCTACAACGACCTGGGAATGCTCGACTGGGCGGGCCTGGGCGTCTGCATGGCCAACGGCCCCCAGGCCGTGCGCGACGCGGCCGACCACGTGACCGCCTCCAACATGGACGACGGCGTGGCCATGGCGGTGGAGCGCTTCGTGTTCGACGAAGGCCCGGAAGCCTAATCCACCGTCGATCCGCTGGATTCGAGCATGTCGTGGACCTCCCGGAGGACCGTCTCGGCCTGGCTCACCAGGTAGGGATCCAGCAGGCCCCGATGGGAGGGTCCGACGAGTTCGGCCAGGACCCGGTAGCAGATCGCCATCTCCTCCTTGGCCCTGTCGAGATCTTCCATCACCCGAACCAGCTTCTTCTCCAGATCGTCACCGGCCAGATCCAGCACCAGGCAGCAGTCGATGGAACCGGACTCCGATCGCAAGGTGACCGTTCCGCTGGGGACCTCGGGAGAATCCAGTTCGCCGTACAGGACCATCGGGGGATGGTAGGTGAGCCGTCCGTAGACTTCCTCCACCTTGGGGATGGCCATGCCCACGGCGGTGTTCAAGACCTCCTTGAGCAACCCTCCGAACTCCCTGCGCTGTTCCTTCAGTTCGGCGGCGGACATCCCTTCGCTCCAGACTCCGATCAGACCCGCGGCGGTCTCCTCCTCGAGGTTGATCACGTAGTCGCCCTGGATGCGCCCGGTGAAGTGGATCATGACCACCACCGGCCGACGCGGCGCGAAGGGGTGGTCGTCGCACACGGAACTGTCCAGGACGATCTCGATCCCCAGCATGTCCCGAAAGCAGTCCCTCACGCACTCGGCGAACCTCGTGGTCTGGCTGGAAAGGAAATCTCGGCACATGGCTGCCCCCCATCGACGACCAGGCCCCACCCACCGAAGACGATGGATCCACCGGCGGGACGGAGGTCTCTATCGGAGAGCATATATTCCCGCCGCCTCCGGACACAATAGCCCAGGCGTGGATAAACTATCCGGAGCCGACCGGTTTACCGCGAACGACGCCTTCGTGGAGGACCCGCCGGCTCTCCCGCGGGGGCTCGGGGTCCGGCCCGCGACGCGTCGTTTTCCGTCACATCGGGATCCGCCGCGCCTTTCCGTTCCAGCCCAGCGAACCACGCATCCAGCATCCCCTCGATGAACGCCGCCTTCGATTCCTTCGTGGCGAGGTCCAGCCCCATCGTCCGGTGGGGAAGCAGGATTTCCATCGCGAGCCCCGCGATGCTCACCATGAGCCCCGTGGCCAAAGTCAAGGAGGGAACCCGAAGTCGGTTGATCTCGCCCCGTTCCACTCCCGCATCCAGGATCCCGGCGAGGATCGCGATGTTGGAGGCCACCCGCTCCCGGAGGATCTCGCCCACCATTCCCTGGTCCTGGAGGGCTTTGCGGAACCACGGGGCGATGGGCTGGATGGGCTCGAAGAGCGCCTCCATCCAGGTCTGGAGGAAATGGCGGACGCGGTCGCGCACCGTGCCATCCATCCGGGCCGCCTGGTCCAGGATCGCCCGCACGCGGCCCGCGTTGTGGTCGGCCAGGGCGGTGAACAGCCCCTCCTTGCTCCCGAAGTAGTAGTAGACCAACGCAGGATTGGTGGAAGACTCGCGGGCGATGTCGCGGATGGAAGTGCCATCGAAGCCGGACGTCCCCACCAGCTTGTGGGTGGCCTCCAGGATCCTCACGCGGGTGTCCTCCGCCGGCTCGGCAGGCTCGGACGTGGACCCGCGGACGGACCTGGACTTCCTGTGGATGCCGGACATGCAGGAAAATTAACCGCCCGTTCAAAAATCCTTTGGCGATCGCCCTCGGCCAGGATAGTTTGTTAAACATTCGTTTAAACAATCCCACCTCCCTCAACTTCCCGCCCCCCGGGAAGGGCACGCAGGAGCGCATATGGCCAAGACCCCACGAAATGCAGGAACCCTCCTGGCCACCTTGGCCGGCGCGGCCCTGCTGGCAGGATGCAAGGGCGAGCTCGGACCGCATTCCGGTTCCGGTACACTGGAATTGCGCGAGGCCCGCCTGGGCGCCCAGGTCCCCGGAGTGGTTCTTTCCGTGCGGGTGGAGGAGGGCGATTCGGCGGCGACCGGCGACACCCTAGTGGTTCTGGACACCATCGCCCGCGCCATCCAACGCGACCAGGCCCGGGCCGCCGCGCTGGCCGCCCGCGCCCAGTGGGAACAGGTCGCGCGCGGCAGCCGCGCCGAGGACATCGGGCAGGCCCAGGCCCAGAAGGAAGTGGCCCGCGCCCAGCTCTCGGGCGCCCAGGACAATTTCCAGCGCATCCAGGGGCTGGCATCCCAGGGTGCCGCGACACCCGCGCAGCTGGAGTCCGCCCGCGCCCAGCTGGCCTCCTCGCAGGCCCAGCTGAAGGCCTTGGAAGCCACGGCGGATCGGCTCGTGAAGGGCAGCCGCGTCGAGGAGATCACCCGGGCACGCGCCCTGTGGGAACAGGCGGAAGCCGCTCTGCGCGCCGCCCAGGACCAGCTGGACCGTTCCGTGGTCCGCGCACCCGCGGGCCCCGAGGGGCGATGGATCGTCGCCGAGCGACTGGTGGAGCCGGGAGAGATGGTCCAGCCCGGTGGACAGGTCGTGTCGCTGGCCGATCCCGGCCGGGCGGAGCTTCGCATCTACCTGGGCGAAACCGCCGTGGCCAAGGTGAGGATCGGGGCCAAGGCTTCCGTGTTCCTGGATTCGGACCCCTCCACCGCCATTCCCGCGACGGTCGCGAGCGTCGCCAAGTCCGCCGAGTTCACCCCCAAGAACGTCCAGACCAGCGGAGAGCGGGCCAAGCTCGTGTACGCGGTGGTGCTGCGCGTGGCCAATCCCGGCGACCTGAAGTCGGGCATGCCCGCGGTGGGATCGATCGAGGTCGGAAATTGACTCCTGCGGCGCAGTTCGTGGGGGTCGGGCACCGGTACGACCTCCGCAAGCCCGACGAGGCGCTCAAAGGCGTGACGTTTTCCGTCCCGCATGGCGGGATGTTCGGGTTGGTCGGGCCCGACGGCGCGGGCAAGACCACGCTCCTGCGCGCGCTGTGCCACCTGCACGAACCCGAAAGGGGCGAAGTCCTCCTGTTCGGGAAGCCCGTGGCCGCCAACAGCGGGATGGTCCGCTCCCAGCTGGGATACCTGGCCCAGAGGTTTTCGCTCTACGGCGACCTCACGGTGGACGAGAACATCTCGTTCTTCGGCGATCTCTACGGAGTGCCCGACGCGCCGGGGCGCGGACGCGAACTGCTGGCCCGCATGGGAATGGAGCGCTTCGGCAGCCGCATGTCGGCACAGCTTTCCGGCGGCATGAAGCAGAAGCTCGCCCTGACCATCGCGCTTCTGCACCGCCCCCGGATCCTGGTCCTGGACGAACCCACCAACGGGGTGGATCCGGTGAGCCGGCGCGAGTTCTGGGCCGTGCTGGGGGATCTCGTGTCGGAAGGCATGACGGTCCTGGCGAGCACCCCGTACATGGACGAGGCCTCGCGATGCCATCGCGTGGGACTGCTCCACGAAGGTCGCCTCCTGTGCGAAGGAACCGTGGACGAACTCGCCGACCGCACCGGCGCGATGCTCCTGGAGTTGATCCCCTCCGATCCTCGCCGGGCCTTCAAGACGCTGTCGGCGCTTCCCGAGGCGGCCACCCTACAGATGCGCGGCGAGCGCATCGAGATCCTCGCCGACGATCCCGGGGCGCTCCGCTCGAGGATCGAACCGATCCTGTCCTCCCGGGGAATGGACGTGGTCGAATGGCGCGTCCGCAAACCCGACCTGGAAAACGCGTTCCTGGAACTCCTCCGCCGAGAGGCCCTGCATGACAACTGATCTCCTGTTCGCACTCCTGGCGCTGCCGGTGGCTGTTTCGGGGCAGGTCCGGAATCTGTCCATGGCCGAGTGCCAACGCATGGCCGCATCCCGCGACCCCCAGACGCGCTCCGATTCGCTCTCGGGCGAGGCATCGGCTCTCCAGGAGAGGAGCCTGGCCTCCGCCTGGAAGCCCTCCGTGAACGCGAGCCTTTCGTACAACCGGCTGTCCGAACTCGACCCCTCGGGGATCGATCTTCCCTTTCCCGCCGCCATGGGGGGACCCAGGAAGATGGTGATCTCCCCGGACATCCCCAACCAGTACGGCGCGACCCTGCGGGTGGACCAGCTGTTGTGGGACGGAGGCCGCAACTCCCGGCAGAGGGGTTCGGCGCGGCACGAACGGGAAGCGTGGGGCGCGGCCCGGGAGAAGAATGGACGCGAACTGGCAAGCAAGGTGGCCGTCGCCTACTGGAACCTGGGCGCCGCCCAGGCCGCCCTGGAAGCCGCCAAGCGGGCTGGTGCCCGCGCCGATTCGCAGGCGACCCTGGCCGTGGCCTCCTTCCGCCAAGGCACCGCCCTGGAGCAGGACACCCTGCAGGCGCGGCTGCGCACGCGGCAGATCGAGCTTTCGATCGAGCAGGCACAGGCCTCGCGCGAATTCGCCCTCCAGACCCTCCAGGTGGCCATGGGCGAACCGCTGGCCCTCGATTGCCGGGCTTCCGATCCCCTGGAACCGCTGGCACCGATCCCCGCCCAGCCCGACGCCGAACGCCCCGAACTGCGCCAGGCCAGGGAGCAGATTCTGTCCGCCCAGGAAGGGCTGGAGGCATCCAGGGCCGGATACTGGCCCGTCGTGCAGGCGTCGGCGCAGTACGACATCCAGAATCCAAACCAACGGATGGTACCCGCCCACGACGCGTTCGACGCCACCTGGCGCGTCGGCGCGAACGCGACCTGGAACCTCTACCGAGGCGGTGCGGACGATCTGGCAGTGCGGCGCTCCGCGCTGGCGATCCAGCAGGCGCGGCTGCGCGAAACGGCCCTGGGCGACGCGATCGGACAGGAAGTGCTCCGGCGAGGGACGGAGCTCCGGCTGGCCCGCCGGCGCCGCGGGATCGCGGAGCGGAACCTCCCGCTGGCCAGGCGCGACCTGGAACTCGCCGTCCTTCGTTCCCAGGCCGGCACGGCGCTGCGCCTGGAGGCCATCGATCGCGCTTCGGCGCTCTCGCAGGCGGAATCGGACCTGGCACAGGCCATCGCATCGGAGAACATCGCGATCCTGAACCTTTCCATCGCCCGAGGCGAGGCCCCCCGGTGGAAGTGACCGCCCCGCCACCGGCCATCGAGGCACGCGGCCTGGTGCGCCGCTTCGGCGACTTCACCGCGGTCGACGACGTGTCGTTTTCCGTCGCCAAGGGCGAGGTCTTCGGATTCCTGGGACCCAACGGGTCGGGGAAGTCCACCACCATCCGCATGCTGACGGGAATCCTCCAACCCAGCGGCGGCAGCGCCCGGGTCGCGGGATTCGAGGTGGCCACCCAGTCGCGCCGGATCAAGTTCCGCATCGGCTACATGAGCCAGAAGTTCAGCCTCTACGAGGACATGACCGTCCGCGAGAACCTCGAGTTCTTCGCGGCGATCTATCGCCTGGAACGCCGGCGCGCCAAGGAACGCGTGGAGTGGGCCATCGAGGAATCCGGACTCTCGCCGCAGGCCGGGACCCTGACCCGCGAGCTGCCCGGCGGCTTCCGCCAGAGGTTGGCGCTTTCCTGCTCGCTCATGCACGAGCCGGAAATCCTCTTCCTGGACGAACCGACATCGGGAGTGGATCCGGTCGCGCGCCGCCGCTTCTGGGACACCATCTACCGCCTGACCCGCACGGGCGTGACGGTTCTCGTCACCACGCACTTCCTGGAGGAATCCGAGTTCTGCGACCGCGTGGGCATGATCCTGGACGGGAAGCTCGTGGCGATCGGGTCGCCGCGCCAGCTCAAGCGCGGGGTGTTCCCGGGACTCGCGCAAGAACCCACCATGGACGACGTCTTCGTGGAACTCGTGCGCCGGGGGAGGCCCGCATCATGAGAGGCTTCCTGCGGCGCACGCGCGCCATGGCCGTGAAGGAGTTCAAGCAGTCGTTCCGCGACCGGCTGACCCTGGCCGCCTACCTGTTCCTCCCGGTGTTCCTGCTCCTCCTGTTCGGATACGCGTTGTCGTTCGACGTCGAGCACGTGAAGCTCGCGGTCTGGGACGCGGACCATACCCGCGCCAGCCGCGACCTGGCGCGATCGTTCACCTCCACGGAAGCCTTCGACCGCGTCGCCGACATCCGGTCCCTCTCCCAGGCCGACAGCCTGGTCATGGAGGGCGCGGCCACCGCCGTCCTGTGCATCCCGGAAGGCTACTCCCGGGACCTGGCCGCCAACCGCACGGCCCAGGTCGGATTCCTGCTGGACGGCGCCGACGCCAACCAGGGCGCGCAGGCGCTGGGCTACGCGCAGGGACTGGTGCGACGCTCCGACCTGGACATCAAGATCCGCCAGCTCGACCGCCAGGGGCGCGGATTCCAAGCGCCGGTGGAAACACGCCTGGAAGTGCTGTACAACCCCCAGCTGGAGACCCGTCTCTTCATGATCCCCGGCCTGATGGCGTACATCCTGACCATCACCGCGGTGATCTCCACCGTGATCGCCATCGTTCGGGAACGGGAACGCGGGAACTTCGAGCAGCTGCAGGTCTCGCCGGTGCGCCCCATCGAGATCATCCTGGGCAAGCTCGCGCCGTACCTGTGCCTTTCCGCGCTGGTGGCCGCCATGATCGTGGTGGGATCCGTGGCGCTCTTCGGGATGCCCCTCAACGGCAGCGTGGGCGCGCTGGTGTTCGTGATCCTCCTGTTCCTGGTCACCGCCTCCGCGCAGGGAATGTTCCTTTCCACGCTCTCCGACAGGCAGGAGACCGCCTTCAGCTTCGCGGCGCTTCTGACCATGCTTCCTTCCGTGATGCTTTCCGGTTTCATCTATCCCATCCGCAACATGCCCGCGCTCCTGCAGGCGGTCACCTGGCTCTTTCCGGGACGCTACCTGATCAGCGCGCTGCGGGCACTGATGCTGCGCGACGGCACCGACATCCTCACCATCTGGCGCGAGGTCGCGGCCCTTTCCGCCTACACCGCCGTGGTGATGTTCTTCGCCCTCAAGCGGCTGGGAAGGATCCTCAAGTGAACCTGCAGGTCGTCGGCGCCTTCGTGCGCAAGGAATTGTCGCAGATCCTCCGCGATCCCCGCATGCGCGGCATCACCATGTTCATGCCGGTGGTCCAGCTCCTGCTCCTGGTGTCCGCCGCCCGGCTGGACCTCCAGCACGCCCCCGTGGCGATCCTGGACCTGGATCGAACCTCGGAAAGCCGCGGCCTCGCCCAGCGCGTGGCGGCCAGCCCGTTCTTCGAGGTGCGACACGATCTGTCTTCGCACTCCGAGGTGGAACCCCTGCTGCGCGAGGGTCGCGTGGTGGCTGTCCTGGAGATCCCCGGGGATTTCGCCCGCGAGCTCGCCGCGGGACGCACCGCCGAGGTGGGCGTGATCCTGGACGGGTCCGACGCCAACACCGCCGGCCTGGTCGGGAACTACCTCTCCGGGATCGCCCAGGACATGGGCATGTCCAGGCTCATGGTGCGCCAGCGCAAGCTCCTGGGTGAACCCGCTTTTCCGGGGGTGGAGCTGCGGTCGCGCGTCTGGTTCAATCCCGAGCTGGAGAGCAAGTGGTTCATGGTGCCGGCCGTGCTCGCCATGACCATCTTCCTGACCACCATCATGGCCAGCTCCAACGCGATCGCGAAGGAGCGCGAGATCGGCACCCTGGAACAGCTGGTGGTGACCCCGCTGCGCGGTTGGGAGCTCGCCATCGGGAAGGTCGCCCCGTACTTCCTGACCAGCACCTTCGTGGTGACGCTGGTGCTCGTGTCCGCGTGGCTCGTCTTCGGCGTGAAGCCGCTGGGAAGCCTGCTCCAGCTGTATCCCGCGGTCTGGCTGTTCCTGTTCAGCTCCCTGGGGATCGGGCTTCTGATCAGCACCTTCGCCCGGACCCAGCAGCAGGCCATGGTGGTGGCCTCGTTCTTCATGATGCCGCTGATGATCTACCTGTCCGGATTCACCTTCCCCATCCGGAACATGCCGACCTGGCTGCAGAACCTGACCTACCTGATCCCGCTGCGCTACTTCCTGGTGCTGATCCGCGGCATCTACCTGAAGGGGACCGGCTTCATGGACCTCTGGCAGCAGTGGGCGATGGTGGCGGGCTACGGGATCGGCGTGATGGGCCTGGCCATCTGGAGGCTGGACCGGCAGCTGAGGTGACCGTCAGGCGATCGGAGCCGGGGGGAGCGGTCTCAGGCTCTCCTCGATGGCCTTCTGCAGATCCTGGGCCCCGAAGGGTTTGCGGAGGTATTCGCGCACGCCCAGCCTGCGCACCTCGTCGTAGGTGTTCGCGCCCGAATGCCCGGAAGCCACCATCACGGGAATCTGGATCTTCTCGCGGCGCAGCCAGCGGAGCACCTCCAACCCGCCCACGTCCGGCATGTCCAGGTCCAGGATCACGAGGTCGAACGGCGTGGTCATGGACAGCCGCGTCCGCAGGGTCTGGAAATTCGCGAAGACCTCCACCGAATGGCCCATCGCGTGCACCATGGTGGCGATGGCGTCCAGCACGTGGAGATCGTCGTCCAGGGCCGCGATGCGCAGCTTGCGCACGGCCAGGGGAACCTCCGGATGGGAAGGCCCGGGATCCGGCCTGGCATCCCGGGGAGCCAACGGCAGGGAAATGACGAATTCCGTCCCTTCGCCCGGCTTGCTGCCGACGGTGATCGCGCCGCCGTGGCGCTGGATGGTGCCCCAGACGCTTGCCAGACCGAGTCCGGTCCCCTTCCCACCCTGCTTGGTGGTGTAGAAGGGCTCGAACACGTGGGGAAGCACTTCCGCGGGAATCCCGGATCCGGTATCGGACACCCGCAATTCGATCCGCTCGTCGGGGCGGAGCGCGTCGGCTCGGGTGGAAATGTGGATCAGGCCGCCCTTGGGCATGGCGTCCCGGGAATTGATGGCCAGGTTCAGCAGCGCCTGGTGGAGGTGGTTGGCATCGCCGATCACCACGTCGCGTTCGGCCTTGAGGTCGAATTCCAACCGGATGGCCCGCGAGAACGTGTGCCCCAGGAGCTGCCCGATCTCTCCGATCAGGTCGTGCAGGGACAACGGTTTGGCCTGGAGTCCCGATCGCCGCGCGAAGGCCAGAAGCTGTCGGATGGTCTCGGAGGCCCGCTTGGCGGCCTGCCCCACCCGTTTGGCCAGTTCCGCTTCGGCGGGCTGGTTGGCGAGGTGGTGCTCCAGCACGGAGGAATACCCGATGATCGCGGTCAGCACGTTGTTGAAGTCGTGGGCCACGCCTCCCGCGAGTCGTCCCATCGATTCCAGCCGTTCGGCTTCGTCCAGCCGTCGCGTGAGCCTGTCCCGCTCCTCCTGGGTACGGCGGACCGCCAGGAAACCCGCGACGGAAACTCCCGCCACGGCCATGAGCAGGATCCAGGACAACCCCACGCCGATGGTGGCACCGATCTGCCACCGCGTGAGGGGAAGTCTCGCCTCCTCCGGCAGGAGCGAGACCAGGATCCACCCCTCGCCCAGGTCGCGACGCAAGGTGCGGTACGAATCGCCCCCGTAGCGCACCTTGGGATCCAGCGGATCGAATTCCAGGAAGGAAACCGTATCACCGAACTGGCGCGTCTTGCGCACCCGATCCAGCCGCGAATCGGCACCGGGAAGGAGACGGAACAGCCAATCGGCGCGATTGCTGGCGAACACCACGCCTTCCGGGCTGATCAGGCATACGGGGTCGGGAATCCCCTCGAACATCCGTTTCTCGATCTCCTCGGCGCGCAGGCGCAGCACCACCACCCCGAGGAACTTCCCTTGGGCGACCACGGGAGCCGATGCGTAGATGCCGCGCTTCCTGGTGTAGACACCCAGGGCGCCGAACAGGTCGGGAGCGCCCCGGAGTCCTTTCTGGAAATACCTGCGAAACGAAAGGTCGGCCCCTAGGATGTCCTTCTCGGTGGAATCCTGGAGCCGGAGGACCACCTTCCCCTTCGGGTCCAGCACGAACCCAAGGTCGGCACCCACCAGGGCCATCGCCTGATCCATGCGCGCCTGGAAGATGCCGCCGTTGTCGACGAAGGCCTTGGAATGGATGCCACCCTGCCTCGCCAGATCCATCGCTCCGCTGCGGACGCTCTGGAACTGGTCGTTCCAGGTCACGGAAGCCATTTCGCGCAGACGGATCATCCGCTCGCGGCGGGCGTTCTCGCGCCCCATCTGCAGGATCGCGAAATGCCCCGCTCCCAGCGTTCCCGCCAGAACCAGTACCGCGAACCCCATCGCCACTCGGCGGATCTTCGCCGGATCGACATTCAGAATATTCATCCGTGGCGCGCAAACCTAGGAACAGGAAACCCGGTTGCGACCCTCCAATCGCAGCGAGTGAAGGTATCTTGGGCCCATGGCGCCTACCTCCGAGCAGCCTTCCATCGTCCTTCTTTCCGGCGGCCTGGATTCCGCCACCGTCCTGGCCTGCGCCTTGCGCGAGGGCGGACCCTGCCACACCCTGGCCTTCCGCTACGGCCAGCGGCACAGCCTGGAGCTGGAAGCCGCCGAGGACCTTTCCCGGACCATGGGGGCCACCAGCCACCGCACGGTGGACATCGATCTTTCGAGTCTGGGAGGCTCCTCCCTGACCGGACACGGCGAAGTCCCCAAGGGGCGATCGGAATCCGAGATCGGCGGCGGGGTTCCTAACACGTACGTCCCCGCCCGCAACACGGTGTTCCTCTCCTTCGCCTTGGCCTGGGCCGAGGTGTTGCAGGCATCGCGGATCTACATCGGGGTCAACGCGGTGGACTATTCCGGCTACCCCGACTGCCGTCCCGAATTCATCGCGGCCTTCGAGCAGCTGGCGAACCTCGCCACCCGCATCGGCACGGAAGGCGAGGGCATCAAGGTGGTGGCACCTTTGCAGCGCCTGTCCAAGTCGGAGATCATCCGCCTGGGCATGCGCCTGGGCGTGGACTATTCGCGTACCCGCTCCTGCTACGACCCCGCGCCTTCCGGACAACCCTGCCTGCGCTGCGATTCCTGCCAACTGCGTCTGGCGGGATTCGCGGGTGCGGGCCTGGTGGACCCACTTCTCAAGCGGTTCGGTCTGGCTTGAGCTACCGCGTCCAGGAGATCTTCGCGACCCTGCAGGGAGAGGGCGCCCAGTCGGGACGCGCGGCGGTGTTCCTGCGGTTTGCCGGGTGCAATCTGTGGAACGGCGATCCCTCCACCCGAGCCACCGCGACCTGCCGCTTCTGCGACACCGACTTCACCAGCCTGTCCGGCCCCCGCGCCGGGGTGTATCCGGATGCGCGGTCGCTGGCCGAGACGGTCAGGTCGGTCTGGACCGGAACCGGTGGGACACCCCTGGTGGTTTGCACCGGTGGCGAACCCACGCTGCAAATGGATGCGCGCTTGGTGGATGCGCTCCATCGCGAAGGATTTTCCATCGCCATGGAGACCAACGGCACCCAGGCGGTGCTCCCCGGAGTGGATTGGATCACCGTGAGTCCCAAGGCGGGAGCGCGTTGGGTCCAACGGAGTGGACAGGAACTGAAGGTCGTGTGGCCACAGCCGTTCGAACTGGCCGAGCTCGAGACGTTGGACTTCGGTCACTTCTTCCTGCAGCCCATGGACGATGCGGACCCGGTCCGGGCCGCGTCCAACCGCGAGGCCACGGTCGCCGCCTGTCTGGTCCGACCCGCCTGGCGGCTCTCCTTCCAGACCCACAAGGCGCTCGGCATCGCCTGATCCGCAATCGGCGTGTCGCACACCATCCAGCGACCTACATCCGGTCCACGAAAAAGGCCCGTGGTTTCCCACGGGCCATTCCTTGTCGTTTCCTGCTTTGACGGAATTCGACTACTTGATCTTCTCTTCGATCAAACGCACCATCAGGGCGTTCAGGTACTCCACCGAGTAGTCGCCCACGGAAGCCGCCAGGTGCGAGCCGCCGATGCCGGAATCGTTCGTGACGAATACGTAGGTGCCGCCGGTGGCGATGGCCATGTAGCGAAGCAGGAACTCGGTCTCCTTGTCGATGCCGCTGCAGGCCACCGGCACGATCCGGACGCCCTTGGCGCTGGCCGTGCGGACCAGTTCGTGCATCTTGCTCACGATGGCGGGCTCGTAGTGGGGCGGAGCGTCCAGAACGATGAACAGGATGCGCGCCTTGGCCGAGGACGACCACACCAGCGTGTTGAGGGACTCGTCCAGTGCGGTGTGGACCGCTTCAGGACGATCGCCTCCGTTGTTGGCCACCTGCTTGCCCACGAAATCGATGGTCTGGCTGTTGTTGGAGGTGAAGGCGGACACCTTGGTCACGTACTCGTCTGTGACGTCGCGATAGAACACCGCACCCGTGTTGATGGAGACGTTCCCGTTGCGGCTGCGCACGGAGGCGATCACATCCTTCAGTTCGGTCGTCAGGTAGTCCAGTTCGTCGGACATCGAACCGGTGGCGTCCACCATGAAGGCCACGTCGATGGCCTCGGGAGTCCCCTTGGAGCTTTCCAGGATCAGGTCGTTGGTGCCTCCCTGGCTGTTCACCTTGATGCCTTCGAACACCTGGGTCCCGATCCGTGCGCGCAGGCCGGAAGTCGATTGCTGCCCACCGGAAACCACGGCCGGCCACAGCTCCGCGTTGCCCTTGTTGTCCGTGCGTGCGGTCCACAACACCCGTCCATCGCCATCCAGGAGTTCCACCAAGGCATCCACCTGGGGAGCGCCTTGCAGGGTCGCGTGCACGGACACCCGGTTGTTCAGGTTGTACGACCAGTAGGTGGCGTACTTGGAGAAGTCCGCATTGCCGTTGAGGTTGAGCCAGAAGTCCCAGTTGGACAGGTCGTTCCATTCCGCGGCGGTGATCTGCCCCGGCTTGGCCTCGATGGGCGTGGAGGATCCCTGGGAACCCGAAGTGCTGCTCCCACCGTCGGAAGAGCCGGCTTTTACCGTGACACCGGTGCTCTTGTCCGAGCTCAAAGTGGCGGTCTTGACGGTTCCATAGTCGGAACTGCCGGACTTCTCGTTGATAGATTCGTCGCCCAGAGCCAGCGTGGAGGTTTCGCAACCGACCAGCAGCAGGGCGGCGGTACAGAGGAGGGAGAGCTTCTTCATCGTTTGGGGTTCCTTTGGGAATTGGGGGGAGCGCATCGTGGGGATCGGGAAACGAGCATCGTCACCAGCTTCGTCCGATCATCGCTGCCGCACGCCCGCAGGACGGTGAGGCTCGTAGGATCGGTGATATGGGAAGGGAGCGAAGGAGCCGGTGGGCCTTCAGAGGCCATCGACCGAAAAGGACTGGAAAGAAGGTAACGACATTTCCTCGGCGAGACCACATCTGGATGGCTCCTCGGGAAAATCCGTACTCGAGCCCAAACCAATGTAGGGACGCCCCGGTGGGGCGTCCCTACATTGGTTTGGCGCTTGCATCGATACGTATCGCGAATCTGCCTGTGGAAACGCGATCGGCGATCCATCCACGAAAACGCCCCGCCGGAGGTCCTCTCCGACGGGGCGTTTGTCATCACCAGCCCGACCAGTCGTACTGGGGCAGGAAATCCAGATCCGGCGGAGGCACCGGGGTGTAGGGGTTGTGCCAGCCCAGGTTGTAGACCTGGTTGACCACTTCCCGACGTCCGTCGACGACCACCCAACCCACCACCCGTGCCAGGTAGACCCCCGACGGCGCCATGACGCCTTGCCGAGTGAGGCCGTTCCAGGCGATCCAGAGGTCCACGTCGCCTCGCAGGGAGGACTCCACGCGGCTCTCCTTCAAAGCTTTCTGCACATCGGCCAGATCCACGAAGGCCATGGCGACACCCATGTTGTCGTACAGATACAGGGACGCTCCCTCCAGGGACTTGTTGGTCCTCAGGAGGATTCCGGTGTAATGGGATGTTTCCTGCCGGGGCGAGTTCCCCAAAGGAGTCTTCCAGGGGGCTTTCGAAGATGGCCGGACGAACACGGACAAGGGCGGCTCCGAAGGCGGCACCTTCCAGCCCTTGTACCGGGCCACATCGGGCCAGACCATGGCCACCAGCTTGGCCCTGGCCGGTCCCACTTCCAGCGGAGTCCAGTGCAGGAACCTGCCTGGCCGGTTTCCGGCACCATCCTCGACCCCGCCCTTGGGCCAGGCCGACAGGCGAACGGAATCCCCCGGGCCACCCGTGAAGGTGGAGTCCAGCAGAAGTTCCAGGATCCGGTCCTCCCTGGAGCGTTGACGCAGGCGTTCGACCTCCTGACCCGCGGAGTCCCGGGAAGGTTTCCCGAACCGAAGCCAATCGCCGCGCTCCCCGATCTTCACCTTCTCCGACAGCTCGGCACGCAAGGTGTCCGGATCGGAAGCCGTCCGACGCAGCCGCAACTGCGCCTTGAGGATCACCGGCAGGACTCCGTCGGCCAGATCGAATCGGGCTTCCAGTGTGTCTCCCCAGCGGGCCGTCCACATCGATCCCAGATCGCGGCAGCCCACCGAGTCGCACTGGGTGGCGCCGAATTCCCAGGGGGCCAGGCCGAATTCGACCACCCTTCCGGAGGAGTCCGTACGGGCATCCCGGGCCCGCGCATCGCGCTTCTGGAGCTTGCCGTCGCGCCCCGGCCAGGAGAACCGGTAGCCCTCCACGACCCTGGGCGCCCGCTCGAAGCGCAGGACCACGCGATCCGCACGTCCGTCCGCGTCGGCATCCAACACCACCGCCGAGATCGGTCCCAGGTCCAGACCTTCCACCTCCACGGAAGGCGATGCGTCGCCCACCGCCGACCCGCGCCCGTCGCGGATCTCGCCTCCCGGCGCGAACCGGACGGAATCCGTCGGCCTCACGAGGGAGTCGATCTTCGAGCGATCCAAGGGCAGGCACAGGACACGCCGAGCGCTATCCCACCGCGGAGAGGCCGAGACCACCCCTAGCGACGAAGGATGGGTGCGACGGACGAGGTCGTCGCCACCGGAAACACCGGAGGCGTCCAGCGGCTCGGAAGCCCACACGAGCAGGGTGTCCTTGTCCGTTCCCCGGGCGATGCGGGCTCGGATGGCGATGGGGGCGATCCGTTCCAGGGTCGGAACGGGATTCGCCTTCGACGACGCATTCCAGGCGAAGGTCGCAGGAACCGACGCGGCCCGCCAAGCGGTGACCCGCGGAGCTGGCGACTTGTCGAAGGACCATTCCACGGACAGCGAGTCGTCCGAAACCTTCCGCGAGGCCTTGGCCAGGTCCAGCACGCTCGCCGAATCCGGCCAGCGGAACACCAAGGCGTTGTCGGGATTCCAGGGAAGGACGAACCGCACCTTCACGCGATCCAGGCCACCGTCGCCGTCCACATCCAGGTAGACGACGGAATCCGGTGCGGGCACCCTCCAGGAAACAGGACCGAAGCCGGTCGCCAGGGCCAGCGAATCGATGGCCAGGCGCGGACGGGAAACCGCCGGAGCATCCGAACGCAACTGGAAGACACCTATGCCATCGGTCACCGTAAACTCGGTGCCGGAGCGTCCCGAGGTGTCGGAGACGACCACCGTGGAGCCGGCCGAGTCGATGCGCATCCGCCCGTTCCAATCCACGCGTCCGGAGGAACCCCAGACTTCCATCCGCACTCGCACCACGCGTCGAGCCAGGGTGTCGCAGGCGAAGGAGTCGGACACGGAACCGTCCGGACGCACGTACCGCACACGCAACGCATGGAAGTCCACCGGAGACACCTTCGCGGACGAACCCAGGAGGGCACTGGAGAGAGTCACCTCACCTCCGGAAACGGGACGCAAGGATCCGATTCCCACCATGCCACGCCCGCCGGAAAGACGGATGGAGTCCGTCACGCGCCCCGAGGAATCCGTGATCCGGATCCCGGTCGAAGGCGCCACGCCCAGCATGCCCGAACAGGTGGAGCACAGACCCGAGCGGCCCCACACTTCCACGTGCAGAAGGGTGTCCGACAGCATGTCGCGATCCACCCGCGCCGAGTCCACCACCGTCCCCGATCCATCCACGTAACGCAGCCGGAAGGGACGGAAATCGATGGGAGAAACCACGCCGCTGGCGACCAGAAGCGAGGATCCCAACGTCACCTTCGCACCGGACA
>DAOPYN010000014.1:20423-68160 GCA_035352895.1 Fibrobacteria bacterium
CGCCGATCCGGACCGCATCCGTGGTCGAAACGCCCAGATTGCCGGAGCAGGTGGAACAGAGACCCGAGCGACCCCAGACTTCCACACGCACAAGAGTGTCCGACAGCATGTCGCGATCCACCCACGCGGAGTCCGTCACGTTCCCCGATCCATCCACGTATCGCAGCCGGAAGGGACGGAAATCGATGGGAGAGACCACGCCGCTGGCGACCAGAAGCGAGGATCCCAACGTCACCTTCGCACCGGACACGGGACGGTCGGAACCCAACCGGAACACCGCGCGCCCTCCGACGATGCGCACCGAGTCCGTCGCACGTCCCGACGAATCGCCGATCCGGACCGCATCCGTGGTCGAAACGCCCAGATTGCCGGAGCAGGTGGAGCAGAGACCCGAACGACCCCACACTTCCACACGCACAAGAGTGTCCGACAGCATGTCGCGGTCCACCCACGCGGAGTCCGTCATGTTCCCCGATCCATCCACGTAACGCAGCCGGAAGGGACGGAACTCGACGGGAGAGACCACGCCCTTGGCGCCCAGGGCGGTGGATGCCAGGTCCACCACAGCGCCGGACACGGGACGGTCGGAACCCAACCGGAAGGCGGCGCGGCCTTCGAAGATGCGCACCGAATCCCTCCTCACGCCGTTGGAATCCGCGAACCGAAGCGCCGCATCGGAGACGGAATTCGTCATCCATCCATCGCAGGCCTGGCACAATCCGTTTCCATCCCAGACTTCGACGCGGATCAGGGTGTCGGAGAAGACGTCGCGATCCACGCTGGCGGTATCCAGGAGACGCCCGGAACCGTCCACGAAGCGCAGCCGGAGCCCGCCCACGTCCACGCGGCGGTGGAGCGTGTCCGGTCCAGCCGACCGGACCACTCTGGCGTCGCCGTTGGTTCCGGGGCCGGTCGCGACCAGCACGAAGGATGTCTTCCCGGACGACAGGCGGAACCGACCGCTGGAGAGACTGCCCGCCAGGGTGCGGAGGGAAAGCCAGGAGGGAACGACGACGTCGATGTCTTCGATGGTGTTGGTGATCGGGATGGTATCCACGAACACGCCCACCCTCACGGTGTCCTTCCCGCCGATCGACAGGGTCCTGGCTGGCAACGAGTCCACCGGACGCCCGGAACCATCCACGAAACGCAAGCGAGGTTCCGGACGGCGCAGGATGGCGGTGTCGCGTTTGCTCTGGTAGAGCGCGAACACGGAATCCAGCGGCATGAGCCGGATCGGACCCGCCTGGAGAAGGCTGTCGTCCAGGACCACCGCAGCCCCCTGGACGAACGGCACCCTGCCGACGAACTGGCTGGTGCTGTCGCGCCGGAGGACCACCCAGACGGAGTCGCGCCGATTCTGGAACACCTTGACCTGCACGGTATCCTCCACGACGTTGGCGTCGCGCACGATCACGACCAGATCGCCCTTCGCACCCTTCACCGTATCCGGCGAGAATCGCACCGACACCGGCCAGTTGCGGAACACGGGCAGGAATCCCACCGCGGTGTCGCGCCAATCGCGCGGCGTGCGGTACACGGCTCGCAGCGTGTCCCAACCCATGTCCGTCTGCACGACGATGTCCGTTCGGTTGACAACGGCTCCCGTCCAGGAAACGGTTCCGTTGGAATAGGCCCGGATGGCGTCCGGAGTGGTGGCCGTACCCAGTGTCCTTCGCCCGGAGTCGTTGGATGCGTCCGTCCAGAACTGGACGGTGCTCTGCAAGAGCTTGTCGTAGCGAGTGTCCAGCCAGAAGGACAGCGAAGCGTCGCGCGCATCGGCGAAGTGGCGCGTGGTGTCGGTGGCGGGACGCACCTTCAGCTGGGTGGGTGCGCTGCACGAGAGCATCAGGGTGGTGTCGCGGCCACCGACCACGAATTCGTCGGCGGAATCGGTCACCATCACCGTCCATTTGGCGTTCACCACGGAGTCGCCATGGACGGTGGTGAAGACTCCACGCATCTGGATCTGGTTGGCTCCTGGCTCCAGGCCCACCAGGGAGTCCAGCCGGAACCGCCACCCGTTGCCTTCGCGTCCACTCGACAGACCACGGGAGACCTGGCCGTTGGTGAGGTTGGTGATCCGGAGGGTGTCCGGCTTGGCCTTGGCCACGATGCTGCCCAGGACCGTCATCATCGCCGATCGGAGACTGTCGGGATCGTTCGGCGGGATCACGATGAATTGTCCGCCCGTCTTCTGGGTGATGTCGTAGAGGATCCGTCCCGTGGTCATGGCGGAGGAGGACTGGGTGATCATGAATCCGAACACGGGCACGGAAGTGTCGGCGGGCAGCGTCCAGGTGATTCCTTGGTAGGTCGTGGTGGCACCGGGCAGGAGCACGTTGTTGGATGCCGTCTCGTCGCCCGGCTGGCCGTCGGAGATCACGATGATCGCCTTGTTCGTGTTGGGGGATGCGGCCATGGTCTGGCCGTTGAAGGATTTGGCTCCTTCCAGCAGCACGCGGGCCCATCCCAACACTCCGGAGTAGTTCGTCCCGCCTCCGCTCCCGAGGGTGATCGACGCCTTGATGTCGTCGCGTTCCACCGGATCGGTGATGTTGTAGAGCTGGGTGGAGGTGAAGTTCGATTCGAAGGGGAGATAGGCCGCGTAGGAACTGGGGGCGATCTGGCTGTGGAGCTCGATGGCGTCCCGCACGATGTTCCCGCGCTGGTCGGTCGGATCGCTGCTTGACATGCTTCCCGAATTGTCCTGCAGATAGGCGATGTCCGTTCCCGCCACCACCGTGGCCGTCCCGCCGCAGAGGACGAGCCCCTCGGTCGACATCCTGGTGGTGTTGCGCGAGATCCGCAGAGTGTCGCCGTCGAGGTCGCCCAGATCGATGCACCCCACGCCGCTGCGGATGGTGCCCGACCGCAGATCGCAACGGGCCGCCGGAGAGTAGGGGTGCAGGTTCGAGGGAGCTTCCACCTGGAAGATGATGTCGCGGAAGACCAGGGTATCGTTGCTTGCCCGCAGCCTGACCTGGTAGATCCCGTAGGGGAGACCGGTGATGGCGGCGGTGTCCACCTGGACGCCGGCGCTGTCCAGCACCTGGATGCCTCCGTGGTGCACGCCGGCGGCCAAGGTGGTCCAGACGGAGTCGTAGAGTCCTTTGATTCCCACCCAACCACGCACGGGAAGGATGGTTTCCGTGCGATCGCATCCCTGCCCGACCGTGGTCACCGAGTTGGCGCGGAGCGTCCAGACGCTTCCCGACGCGGCGGAATCCACGCGCGCCAGCGGATTGGCCAGAAGCCCCGGCATGGCCCAGCCGAGGACGGAATACGAACTCATGCGGTCGCAGAAGAACAGGTCCCACGGATAGACGTTGCCGTCCACCAGTCCCAGCGTGTCCATGCCCACGATGCTCGAAAGCGTGGAGTGTGTCCCACCCAGGTTGGTCACCCGCTTCCCGTTGATGTACTGGAAGATGTCGTCCTGGCCCGCGATGGAATCCACCCTGCCTTTGCTATGGCGGAACTGGCCGTGGCTCTCGAGGCAGAATCCGTAGTTGTTCCCGTAGCTGATGGAGCTCTTGTCGTTGTAGGGATTGATCGAACCATCGGGAAGAGTGGTGAAGTCGTCCACTGGATAGAAACTGGGGTAGGACATCCGGTACACGCCCGTGGCGGTGTCCAGGGTCATGACCAGGTCGCGACAGGTGGTTGCGTTCACCGCGGAGGAATCCCGGAACCAGACCTGCTGCATGGGAAGGCCGGAACTGCCCCTGCGGATCACAGGTTTTCGGTCCGGGCCGATCTGGTCGGTGACCAGGTTGGTCATGCTGCCGCTCGAGGGAGGAGCGATGGCGGCCAGCCGGAAATCGCGGACGGTGGCTGCGATCAAGGCCGTCGCGCAGACTCCCCGCTGGCTGGATGCCAGGTGCGAGATCCGCACTCCCGACGCCGCCGGCGAAATCCACACGGTGTCGACAAGCTGGCCCGTGAGGTCGATTCCCGTGGTGCTGCCCACCCCTCCGGCACCGAAGGCATCCCCGGTGCGGCTGGATCGCAGGAGCAGATCGCTGGGGAAGGCGGTTAGTTCAAGCTCGTACCAGCCGCAATGGTCGATCGACGGCGCCAAGGACGCACCCTTGGAGGCACCGCCGAAGAACGCCACCGGCCGCTGGAGGGGAAACACCCCGTCCCAAGGATTGAAGATCATCGCGACCTTCGCGTGCTTGGGATCCACGGTGCGGATCCGCGGCGGCTTGCCACCGGTTCCGGAGGATATCCAGACGGTGTCGTTGCGGCGAACCAGAGAATCCAGGGCGAAATCGGTGACCTGACTGGTGGTCCCGCGCGGGCCCAGGTAGCTGTACCCGGAGGCCAGACGGATCCCCAGCCGGAGATCCGACACGTAGACCCCCTTGGCCGAGAACCATCCGGAATCGCCCGGGACGGGAACCATCTGTGTCCATCCCGCCCCTCCCAACTGCATCTGGGGGATCACGCCGGCGTAATACGCGCCCTTCCAGGGATTGTCGAGCATCACCACCAGCGGTTGGGGATCGGGATCGACGGAATACGCCCGGACCGTGCCACCAATCGGAAGCAGCCAGATCGTGTCGTTCTTGGCGTAGGCGGTATCCAGTACCATGGAGATGGAACTGGCGGTGGTTCCGCCGTAGTAGAGGTACGAAGTGCGGGCGGCGTTGCTGATCTGCACCTGCAGCGACCCGTAGAAGTCGACGGAAGTGGCGTACCATCCGGCCTGGCCGAGATACGGGGAGAAGGCTTGCCAATTCATGCCGTTGACCAGGAGGGACGGGGCCGCGTTGGGGGAGGTCGTCTCCCACGGATTCTGCAGGACAATGGTCAGGGGCCTGGTCACCGGCGAGGAGGTGAAGACTCCCGTCGTGGTGGAGTTTCCGGCTCCGCCGACGATCCAGACGGTGTCGTTTCTCCTAAAGGCGGTATCCAGGACAATCGATGATCCCGTGTACGTGGAGGTGCCGCTGAAGGCGACGTAGGAGGTTCCCTTGGAATCGCGGATGCCCACGGTCAGCGAAGCGATGAACGATGCGGTTCCCTGGTACCAGCCCGGCATGGAGGAGACCGGCGTCAGGGGAGTCCACGCCCCTCCTTCCACCTGCATGGATCCAGGATAGAACGGCGCGGTGGAATCCCAGGGGCTCTTGAACAGGATGGTCGCGGTCCGCGCCACGGGCTCGGAAGTGAAGACCTGCGGCGTCGAGGCGCCCGTCCCGGGGTAGACGACCCAGACCGTGTCGTTCTTGGCCAGGGCGGTGTCCAGCACCAGCCGCGTCTTGGTGTAGGACTTGTAGGAATCGTAGAACTGGAGGAGCGCGCTTCCGAAGACCTGGAAGGGAGAGCTGTACCAGCCCGGCTTCCCGGAAACCGCCGCCATAGGCGTCTGGCCCTGGGATTCGACCTGGAGCCATGGGGCCTGGCCGGGGTACGTCGCTTCCCACGGATTGAGAAGCATGACGACTCCTTGGCGCGGCACGGGTTCGCTGGAACCCGCGATGACCCCCAACGTCGATTGGGGGATCAGCCAGATCGTGTCGTTCCGGGCCATCGCCGTGTCCAGGGTCAGGTAGGCGGTGGAACTGGTGGTCAACCCGTAGGATCCGAGGTAGGATGTGCCGGTGCTGTTGCGGATGGCGACCTGCAACCGTGTGCCGTCCATCGAGGCGGCCATGGAGTACCAGCCACGTGGCGCGGAGGTGAAGGCGTTCCACTGGAGGCCTTCGACGCGTCCGTAGGGAGGCAACCCGGGATTGGTCGAATCCCAGGGGTTGCGCAACATCAAGGTGAACGAACGGGTCGTGGGAGGAGCGCTCGAGAAGGAATGGGTTCCGCTGGCCGAAGGCACCACCCACACGGTATCGTTCTTGGCCATGGAGGTGTCGATCCGGAATTGGTACCGGGAGGTGGAAAACCCGTAGGAGTACAGGTAGTTGAATCCACTCGAACTGCTGTCCCGGAACGAGACCATCGTCGCGGTGTAGGGCAGGGTGGCCACGGACCACCCGGTCAATCCCGACGCCGACGACATCGGGGTCCAGGTGGAGAGTCCGTCCACCGAAACACCGGGTTGGACGCCGGGATTGGTGGTCGCCCATGGATTCTTGAAGAGGACCACCAGCGAGGGCGGCTCCGAAGCCCGGACCACCGGCGCTCCCGACGCGCCGGCGACGACCCAGATGGTATCGTTCCTCGTCGCCATCGAATCCAGCGCAAGCGTCGTGGTGGACGAGTAGACCGGCCCCGTGGGCCCGAAGTTGTACGACATGTTTTGATCGCGGATTCCCAGGGTCAGCGACCCGAAATCGGCCAGGGTCGCGGAAGACCAGTAGTAGTTGCTGGCGAACGGCCTGGTCCCCGGAACAAACCCGAGATTCCCGGACTGGAAGTTGATCGTGTTGGTCCAGGGCGAACGGAACAGGACCACCATCTTGCGGGAAACGGGATTGGTGGTGGTCAGGGTGGGCTTGCGGGGCAGGGCCGCGTTGGTGTCCGCCACGATCCACACCGTGTCCTTGGTGGCGAACTGCGCATCCAGGTTGAAGTACGCGGAGGAGGCCACCGACGATCCCAATCCATCCATGCTGTAGTAGTAGTTGCTGGAGGAATAGGAATTGCTGAAGTAGAATCCACCTGGAGTGTTGCTCGCGAAGGTGTACGTCCAAACCGGCTGGTTGATGTACATCTGCTGGGCGGAGTAGGATGCACCTCCGGCCGTGTAGAGGTACAAGTACGACGTGGGCCGTTCCGAACCCGTCCAAGGGCTTTGGAGAACCACCGTCTTGGCGGCATGGGTGGGAATTGTCAACGCGCCCAGCAACAAGGTGGATCGGAGCAGCGAGAAGCCGGATGGGGACACGACGGATCCTTCGTTGAAGGGCACGAGAGGTTCGGAATCGGAAAAGCCGCCAGCTAGGCGGCGTCAGGATCGATGGCACGGGCCACACCGGGAATTCCGGATGGGTGCACATCAAGGAATGGGTACAGAAAGAAGCAATTTACCCCCGGATCGGCAAAAAAGCGATCGATCGGTCCGTCTTTCCTGTCACCTCCACCCTCCATGGGCCAGGCAGAGGTCTCGTCGGGAAGGTATGTTTGCCGCCCTCCATGGCCATCCTTTCCTTTCGAGACGTGAGCTTCCGCTTCGGCGGGGCACCCCTGATGGATTCCATCCGCTTTTCCCTGGAACAGGGGGAACGCGTCTGCCTCACCGGCCGCAACGGTACGGGAAAGAGCACCTTGATGCGTCTGGTGCTGGGCGAGCACGAGCCCGACTCCGGAGACATCGTCCGCGACAGTGCCACGCGGATCGCCTACCTGCCCCAGGAAATCCCCGACCTTCCCGGAACCGTGGCCGACATCGTGGCGGAAGGGGCCTCGCACCATGTCCAGGACGGGGACTGGAAGATCGAACTGGAGGCGGAGCGGTGGATCGCCAAGGCGGGCCTCCCTTCGCACATGGAATTCTCTTCTCTTTCCGGCGGGCAGAAGCGACGTGTGCTCCTGGCACGCGCCCTGGCCTCCGAGCCCACGCTTCTGCTCCTGGACGAACCCACCAACCATCTGGACATCGATTCCATCGCCTGGATGGAGGACGTGCTCCTTTCCAGCGGGGTGGCGCTCCTGTTCGTCACCCACGACCGCGCCTTCCTGCGGCGGCTCTCCACCCGCATCCTGGAACTGGACCGCGGACGCATGTACGACTGGGCCTGCGATTGGGACACCTTCCTCGCGCGCAAGCAGGCCATGCTGGAAGCCGAGGAAAAGACCTGGGCGGATTTCGACAAGAAGATGGCCCAGGAGGAAGCCTGGGCGCGGAAGAATCCCAAGGCCCGCGTCGCCCGCAACGAAGGGCGGGTGCGGGCCCTGCGGAAGATGCGCGAGGAACGCGCCGCTCGGCGCACGCGCCAGGGCTCCGTGCAGATGCAGATCGCCGATGCGGAACGATCCGGCCGCAAGGTCCTGGAAGCCAAGAACGTGGGATTTTCCTGGGGCGACCGTCCTTTGCTGAAGAACGTGGACACCATCGTCGCCCGCGGCGACAAGGTGGCCATCCTGGGGCCCAACGGATCCGGGAAGACCACCCTCCTGCGCGTGCTCCTGGGAGAGCTCGCCCCCACCACCGGATCGGTGGTGACGGGCACCAACCTGGAAATCCTTTACTTCGACCAGATGCGCTCGCAGATCGACCCGGAAGCCACCGTCCGGGACAACATCGCCGAGGGCCGCGAATCGGTGACCATCGGTGGAGTGCAGCGCCACGTGGTGACCTACCTGCAGGATTTCCTCTTCTCGCGCGAAGCGGCCATGCAGAAGGCCGGCTCCCTTTCCGGTGGAGAGCGCAACCGCCTGCTCCTGGCCCGCCTGTTCACCCGTTCGGCCAACGTCCTGGTGCTGGACGAGCCCACCAACGACCTGGACATGGAAACCCTGGATCTGCTGGAAAGCCTCCTGGTGGAGTTCGACGGCACCGTGCTGCTGGTGAGCCACGATCGGGAATTCCTGGACAACGTGGCAACCTCGGTCCTGGCCATCGCACCCGACGGGCAGGTGACCGAACACGTGGGAGGCTGGTCCGATTGGCGGCGCGAGATGGACCAGCGGCAGGCGCAGGAAGCGGCCTCCCAGGCCAGGACGAAGGTCTCCGAACCCGCGCCGGAGCCCGTCGCCGCACCGCAGGGTGGTGCACGGAAATTGTCCTACAAGGAGTCCCGCGAGCTGGAAGCCCTGCCCGGACTGATCGAGAAGCTGGAGGCCGAGCAGGCCTCCCTGGGGGAGGCCATGGCCGACCCCGCGTTCTACCGCAAGGCTCCCGAGGAGATCGCCAAGTCCAACGCGCGGCTGGGGCAGCTGGAAGCGGAGATCGCCGCCGCCTATTCCCGTTGGGAGGAGCTGGGCGGCTGAGCTAGTAGGCGATCCGGGTGGGGACTCGCCGCTGGATCTGGTCGCCCGATCCCAGTTCGCCCTCGATGTTGGCTCCCATGCCTTGGGGTTCCCCGGAGTCCGTCAGGATCAGGGAATGGTCCCGTCCGGCGGCGGCCCGACCGATTCCGCCCGTCAAGAATTGGAATCCCCATGCGTTGGCGCCGACCCCGATGCCGATCTGCCCGTACTGGTTGCTCCCGGCCACTTTCAGGTCGTTGTTGTCCAGAAGCACCAGCACATGGGAGCTGCCACCGCCCGCCCAGGCGCCGCCCATGGAATAGAGGATCTGCGGCGTGGTCACGCTGGCGGGAAGACCACCGGAAATCTGCCCCTGGTCGTTGGCCCCCAACCCACGGATCATCCGGTCCTTCCCCCGGAACAGGGTGACATCGCCCAGGCTGGAGAACACGGCGTCCGCCGTGCTGTCCACCAGATGCCAACCCGCGGCGTCCCTCCCGGCAAGCGAACCCAACTGACCCCACTTGCCGCTTCCCACCGCCCACACCTTGCCTGCCGAATCCAACCGGATCGAATGCGCCCAACCCGCGCCGATCCCCGCGACCTTCGATGCCACCTTGACCAGCGCGTTGCTCGCGGTGCTGTCGCCGGTGCCCAGCTGCCCGCTGTCGTTGGCGCCGGCCGCCAGGACATTCCCCGCCTCGTCCAAGACGAGGAGAAAGTCCCTTCCGGCGGCGATGTCCACGATCCCCGTGGCGACATTCCACAACGGAGCCTTGCCCGGCGGCTGCGGGGAGCGCGGCAGAGGGCCTTCCCCGGCGCCCAGGACCTCCCCGGTGTTCAGCAGGAGCAGGGAGAACTTCTCCCCCGCCACCACCTTCTTCACGCCCTTGCGCGCGAACACCGGCCGCGTCACGGGCGCGGGGCCTCGCGTTCCCGTGGCCAACTGGCCCACGTCGTTTTTCCCCGAGGCGAACAGCGAATCCCCGCGCAGGAAGAACGAGGTGGATACCCCCGCGAAGACGTTTTCCGTCACCTGAGCCTGCCGCAGCACCACGAAGGACTCCGCCTTCCCGGGCCAGGATCGGGCGTACCAGGTCCCCGCAGCGTCCAGCATGGCCACCCCGTCCACCCTCGTCCAGGTGACCCTGTCGCGCGAGATCTCGATGCTGTCGGATCCGCCCAAGGCATCCAGGGTGTCGGGAACCGGCGTGCCGTCGAACACGGAATCGGCACGATGGCGGGGGGCCTGCGCGTCGCGGACCACCACCACCTGGCCATCGGTCTTGTTGCCGGTGGAATCGAAGGCCGTGATCATGTAGGACCTGACACCCACCGGCGGCCTCAGCGTGAGCTCCGCCGTGTCCCCGATCATGACCACCTTCCACGTCCTGTTCTGGACCGTCTTGACCATGTGGTTGTCGGTGGCGAGCCAACGTACCGCCACGACGCTGTCTCCGAAGGCGGCATGCACGGTGTCGCTTCCGATCAGCACCAGGCGCGGAGGAGCGGTGTCGGTCGACCGTTCGAGCAACGCGCTGTCCCTGGCCAGGTTCCCTGTGCTGTCGGTGATTTCCACGCGATGGAGGTTGCCACCCACCGCGAGCACCACCTGCAGGGAGCAGGTGCCGCCGGCCGACAAGGGACGGGGAGACCCGTCGATGCGGCAGGAGGCCAACCGATGGTTGTCCGTTCCCTTCCAGGCGACCGTCGCGTGGAGGGAATCGAAATCCAGCTTCCGCGACCCGAGCCCATCCAGCGCGACGATCCGAGGGAGCTCGGTGTCGGATCGGCGGACCACCACGATGGAATCCACCTTGGCGTTGCCGGTGCTGTCTTCCAGCCGCAGATAGGACGGATTCCGTCCCACCGAGAGAGCGACACGCGTGCGGCAGATCCATCCTCCTCCCGAAGCAGGCTGCAGCAGATCCACCCCGTCGATGCGGCAGAAGGCCAGGCCGTAGCTGTCGGCCACGTCCCAGCCCACCCACACCGAAGTGGAATCGAAGGACACTTCGCGGGATCCCTGGCCGGCCAGGGGCCGCGCGGTGGGAGTGGAGGCGTCCTTCAACCGATCGATCCGGATGGTGTCCACGCGCTCGTTGCCCGAGCTGTCCTGCACCCACAGGTCCACCACGTTGGTTCCCACGGAGAGATCCACCCGGCCACCGCAGTTCCACGCCTGCCCGGCGGACGACTGCAGCGCGGACCGGCCCTGGATCCTGCAGGCGGCCACGCCGCGGTTGTCCTCCACCTTCCAGGCGACCATCGTGGTGCTGGTATCGAAGGGCACCGTCCGCTTCGCGGAATCCGGGATCCGCACGCAGCGGGGAGGCTCGACATCCGCCCGGCGCACGATCCGGATGGTGTCCCAGGCGCGATTGCCCGCGCTGTCCTTGGCCTTGAAGACGGCGAGGTTCGCCCCCACCGAAAGCGCCATGTCGTGGCTGTAGAAGCCGGTGGGCGAAAGAGCCGTCGGCACGTTCCCGATCCAGATCGAGTCGCCCGCGCCCTGGTCCTTCACCTGCCATTCCACCCGGATCGAACGCACCGACCAATCCACCGAGTCGGAAACCGTCCGATGCGCCAGAATCGGTGCCACGGTGTCGCGGGAAACCTCCCGCGGTCGCGGCAGGACGTTGAAGGTGGCGCGGGTCTCCATCTGGTAGCGGCCTCGGCGATCCTTCAGGCGCACCAGCAGGGTATCCAACCCGACGGCGGTGTTGGCGCCGGCACGGAGGACCAGGCCACGGGAAGCGTCCCAGACGGTGTCCGCGGCTCCGGGAGCCGACACCACGGCGACCTCGATGGCGTCGGGCGGATCGTTGCGCAACCGCACCGAAGCCTCCACCTGGATGTCCAGGCCGCTCGCCCATTGGAAGCTCCCGACGGGCCGGATCGAATCCCCCTGGAGGAAATCCCCAAGGGACAGATCCTTGCGCACGCGGACAGGAGCCAGGAACAAGGCGACCGTGTCCCCGGCGGCCAGTCTACCCGACCGGACCAGCGACTCCACGCCCTTGCGCAGGGCGCAGGAATCCGTTCCCAGGTTCCAGGTGTCGAGCACTCGGAACAGCGGCCAGCCGCTCTTGCAGGCGGCCACATAGACGTCGGCGCGCACCGTGTCCACGGCCAACCGGGCGGGAATCCTGCCGGGAAAGGGGCGGAACGAGGAATCGCCCGCAAGGAGTCGCCTGGCGAGGAAGGTCTGCAACCCCATGGGGGTGGCCGGCTCGAGGTTGCGGGGATCGACGGTGCGATGCCTCCAGAATGCACCGAGCAACGCGCTGCCCAGGGAGTCTTCGCGTTCCCGCACGACCTTCAACCATCCGGAATCGTCGGAAGCCACGCACCAGACGGACTTCTGGCGGACCCCCATCTGGTCGAAGGTCAATTCCAGGGTGTCGTAGCCCAGGTCCTGGCGCAGATCCAACTGGATGCGCCCCTCGGAGACTCCGCGGACCGTTCGGCCCGTACCCGCCTCCCATGGTCCATGCCACGACACGCTGTCGGGAACCACGGCGCTGTCCGACGATGTCCGCAGAACCCAGGCGGAGGTGGCGTTCTCGTCCAGGTAGACATCCTGGCAGGAATGGATTCCCACCAGCCCTGCCAACAGGACCGCCGTCCTTGCAAGGATCGGTTTTGCTTGCGGTGATCTCAAACCCGATTCGGCTCCGGATCGTTGAAGGAATTGGAAGGTAACTCCCCTCAGGATACCACGGATCCGGGGTCGGAGGCTATTTCGAAAGGTCCAGCATCCTCTGGAGGGCCACGGTGGCCCAGTGGCGGGTGTCGGCGTCCACGGACACCTGGTTGACCACCAGGCCCTCGCGGAGATTCTCCAACACCCAGCACAGATGCCAGGGATCGATGCGGAACATGGTGCTGCACAGGCACTGCACCTGGGAAAGCGGCACGATGTCCTTGTCCTTGTGGATCTTGGCCAGGCGTTGGACCAAGTTCACCTCGGTCCCCACGGCCCACTTGGATCCGATCTGGGCTTCCTGCAGGGTCTTGAGGATGAAGGAGGTGGAGCCGGCCAGATCGGCGGCACGCACCACGTCGAAAACGCATTCGGGATGCACCAGCACCTTGCGGTCGGGATCGGTGGAGCGCCAGTGGTCCACGTCGGACTTGTGCATCCGCGTGTGGACGGAGCAATGCCCCTTCCAGAGGATGACTCTCGCCTTGCGGTAGGCCTCCCGCCCGGCACCTCCGTCATGCACCTTCGGGTCCCAAAGGGGCATTTCGTCCAGCCCGACGCCCAACTTGAAGGAGGTGTTGCGCCCCAGGTGCTGGTCGGGTGCGAACAGGACCACCTTGCCTTGGGCCAAGGCCCAGGTCACCACCGCCGAGGCGTTGGAGCTGGTGCAGACCACGCCGCCATGGCGGCCCACCACCCGTTTGACCGCGGCGGACGAATTGACGTAGGTGACGGGAAGGATCGACAGCCCCCACTCCCCTTCCAGGACCTCCAACGCCGATTCCAACTCCTCGTGCGTGGCCATGTCGGCCATCGAGCAGCCTGCGGCCAGGTCCGGGAGGATCACCTTCTGGTGGGCGGCGGTGAGCATGTCGGCGGATTCCGCCATGAAATGCACGCCGCAGAACACGATGAACTCCGACTCCACCCCGGCGGCCTTGCGCGACAGTTCCAGCGAGTCGCCGGTGATGTCGGAGAGCTCCACGATGGGATCGGCTTGGTAGTGGTGGCCCAGGATGGTCACACGCTTGCCCAAGGCGACCTTGGCCGCCTTGGCGCGTTCCAGTGCCTGGTCCTGGCTGAGGGATCGGATGGCGTCGAGTTCGATCATGGCCTCGCCAAGATACCTAACCCGATCCCCTGGAAACGACCTTGGACCTAGAACCAGGGTTTGCGGCCGGTCACATACATGGCATCGAATTCTTCGTCTGTCTTGGTGAGGTAGATGATCCCCTCCACCAGGCCGATCACCCCCATCACCCCGCCGCCGATGCCGCAGGTGAGGATGGTGACCAGGAGCATGATGATCCCTTCTCGCTGGTAGCCCAGGATGAACTTGTGCACTCCGAAAGCGCCGACCAGGACCGCGCAGATCCCCGCGGGGAGCTTCTTGTCCGAGGCCTTGTTCATGTTGGACGGTTCGTTGGTCTCCATCTTCGATCTCCTGGCTGTGATTTCGTTCCGACGCCTTCTCCGAAACGTAGCACCCTACGGGGAGGTCCAGCGCGCGCTGCGCATGGAGAGCGATCCCAGATCGAAACCCGTCACGGGGAAGTCCAGCCGATCGGAGGGATCCGTCGCGCCGAACGCCCAGAGCCATGGCAGCCAATGGTCCGGCGAAGGATGGGACATCCTCCCCTCCGGTGTGTCCAGGGCACCCAACAGCCAACCGGAATCCCTCCGCTCCAGGGCCGAGGCCAGATCCCGGTCGAAGCTGGAGGCCCAGTCGGGAGTTGCCGGATCCGGCCGCGACATCCGCCCCATGGCGTCGTGGAGGTTGTGGGTGGCGTTCCCCGAGGCCACCACCAGGACGCCGCGTTCCCTCCAGGCTCCCAGCCGCGCGCCCAGCTCCAGGTGACCCGAGGGCGCAAGTCCGGCATCCAGCGACACCTGGACCACGGGAACCTTCGCGTCGGGAAACAGATGTACCAGCAGCGACCAGGCCCCGTGGTCCAGCCCCCATTCCTCGGTGGCGCTTCCGCCCAGGTCCGCGGCCAGGCGCGAGGCCAGGTCCGGATCGCCCGGGGCTTCGTAGCGCACCTCGAAGAGCTCCCGCGGGAATCCCCCGAAGTCGTGGATGGTTTCCGGGCGCGGCGAGGCCTGCACCAGGGTTCCCCGGGTCCACCAGTGGGCGGAAACCACCACCGCCGCCCGCAGGGGAAGCGTCGCCAGGCCGGGCCCGAGCGATCTCAAGGCGCGCGACCAGGAGTTGTCGTCGATGGCGTTCATGGGGCTGCCATGCCCCATGAACAGCACGGGAAGACGTTGGGTCATCCCCGCAATCTACCCGATCCGGACCTCAAAGACCCGCGACGGCGGCGAGTTCCTCGAGGGCGCAAGCGCCGGCCTGGGCCCAGGCTTGACGGTTTCCGTCACGCTCCCAGGCGAAGTTGAGCCCCGAGCTCGCATTCACCAGGTGGATCCATGGATCGGATCCGCCCGCGCGCAGACGGCGCACCACCTCGTCGATGCCGCCGCCTTGGCCACCGGCCACGCCCGGCACCGACACGCCCGGAATCAAGAATGATGCTTGGCGTCCTTCGCGGACGAACCACGAGGCGATGGATTCCAACTCCTGCGGGGCGGTGGCCCCCACCACGAATCCCAATTTCTCCGAACCCGCCCAGGAAAGGGCTTTGCGCGCCACATGGAGGTAGAGCGGTTCGCCGTCGATCACCAGATCCTGGAAGTCGCGGGCGCCGGGGTTGGAGGTGCGCAGAAGCAGGAACGCGGCGGCCTCCGCGCTGGCCAGGAAAGGCTCCACGGAATCCCGGCCCATGTAGGGCGCCACCGTCACGGCGCTGGCGCGAAACGGCCCGAAGGCGGCTTGGGCGTAGGCGCCCGAAGACTTCCCGATGTCCCCGCGCTTGGCGTCCAGCACCACGAACACTCCGGCCTCGCGCCACGCCGCGCAGACCTTCTGCAGGGAATCCACCGCTTTGGGTCCCAAGGCTTCGTAGTAGGCGGCATTGGGTTTGACCGCCGCGGGCATGACGCCGCGCTTCTGGCAGGCCTCCAGGAATCCGAGCCCGAATCGTTCCACCACCTGGTCGGGGCTGCCCTCCAGAGGGATCCTTTCCAGGATCGGGTCGATCCCGAAGCAGACGTTGTTTCCCACCGCGCGCGTGCGCGTGCCGATTGTTTGCGATAGGGTAGCCATGGTCGGCAAAGGTAACCTCCACAGCGAGCTCCACTGCGGCGTGGTGGCTCTTGCGAGCGTTGAGGTCCTTGCTCCCTCGATTCCAGGCTGGAATAACCAAGAATCTCGTTTCCATGGGATTCCGTGTGTTGAGGTAATCTCACCGGAAATCTCGTCCTCATCCCTTCGAAAGGTCGCTTCAGGATGGTATCGTGGATTCATGGAGAGCCCATCGAATCCCGACATCTTCGGCTACCTGGACTACCGGGCCTACCTGCGCGACCACTACTTGGCGCGCAAGGAATCCGACCGGTTTTTCTCCTATCGGCAGATGGCCTTGCGCACCGGGGTGGACGCCGGATGGATCGCGAAGGTCCTGCAAGGCCGCGAACACCTGTCGCAGCGCTCCCTGGAGCCGTTTTGTCGCCTGTGCAGACTGGGCGAGCGAGAGTCCACCTATTTCACCGCCTTGGTCGCCTTCGCCAAGGCCAAGGAAACCGCCGAGCGCGCCGAGGCCTTCGAACGCGTGATGAGCCTCAAATCGCCCGAGCGAACCACCTTGGGCGAGCGCCAACTGGCCTACTACGGCCGCTGGTACCACGCCCCCATCCGCTCCTTGCTGGCCCTGCTCGGCCCGCGAGCCACTCCGGAACGGATCTCGCAGCTCCTCCGGCCCTCCGTGCCAGCCTCCGAAGTGTCCGCTTCCATCGATCTGCTGGAAGAGCTCGGCCTGGTCAAGCGCAAGGCCAAGGGATGGGCGCTGGTGGAATCGTTCGTGGCGAGCCCGCCGGAAGGCGCCAAGGCCGCCGTGCGAGCCTACCAGGCCCGGATGATGGACCTGGCCAAGGAAGCCCTGGAGCGCCATGCACCGGACCGGCGCGACATTTCCACCCTCACCTTGAGCTTCGATCGGGAAGACATGCCCCTGGTGCGCGAACGGCTGGCCGCCGTGCGCGACAGCCTGATCCAGCTTTCCGCCGAGGCCCGCAAGCCGGATGTGGTGTACCAGGTGAACCTGCAGACCTTCCCTCTGTCGGATTTTGACGGAGACGCGCCATGAACGGCCACAAGACCCTTCCAGGCTTGGCTGCCACGCTTTTGCTGTTTGCGTGCGGCCAGGACGATCGCCTCGCGGGCGGCACCGGATCGGAGACCACCAACACCATCCAGGTGTCGGTGGTGGACGCCCACGGCCGTCCGGTCGCCAACGCCCACGTGCTGCGTCGCGACGACGACGACACATCCACCACCGCTCCGCTGGAAGCGCTGACGGACGAAGCCGGCGTGGTGCGCCTGGGAGAATCGGCACGGCATGTCTGGATCGAAGTGCGCTCCGGCGACACCGCTGGCGCCTTCCAGAGCCTCTCCGGCGGCACCTCCCGCGCGGCGAAAGTGGTGGTGTCGCCTCTTTCCGAGTTGGTTGTCTCGGGACTGCGCCCCGGCACAAGCGCCTCGCTGCCCGGCCTGGGACGGAGGCTGCAGGCCGGCGCGGACGGCACGATCCGTTTCCGAGGCCTGCCACCCGGCGCGGCGCGGATCCGTTGCGAAGGTTTCGACGGCCCGGTGGCCCTTCCCGCCGGAAACCAAGGCAGGATCGAGGTGGCCGACCAATCCATCGAAACCACCTGGCCCGCCGATGGCTCCCTGGACTCCCTGGCGCTTCGGCGATTCCTGGACCTCTCCGGGCTGGCGCATGTTCCCACAGATTCCGTCACTTCCATGATCCGCGGTCGCCGGGCCCGCCTGGATCTTGCCGGACGGGGATTGCAGGAGATCCAGCCCGCGCTGGGCTCCCTGAACTTCCTCCTGGAACTGAACCTCTCCGGCAACCGGCTCCGGACGCTTCCCGGGAACATCGGAGCCCTGAAGACCATCGATGTGCTGGACCTCTCGCGCAATCCGCTGGACTCGCTTCCCGGAGCGGTGCGAGGCATGGATTCCCTGCGGATCCTGGATCTCGATTCGTGCGGCCTGGGCAAGCTCCCGGAATGGCTCGGGGATCTCGGCCGGCTCTGGTACCTCGACGTGGCCTACAACCGGCTCGACTCCCTTCCCCGAAACCTGGTCAAGCTCCGTCGACTGGCCACCCTCGGGATGTTCCAAAACCGGATCCGCGCCCTCCCCGACGGCTTCCACCATCTGGATTCCCTGGCCGAGCTCTGGGCCGAAACCAATGGCCTCGCCTCGCTTCCCGACTCCTTCGAACGGCTTCCATCCCTGCGCATCCTGCAGCTGGACAAGAACCCGCTGGTGGCACTGCCCGATTCCCTCGGCTCCATGGCCTCCCTTTCCGACCTGCGCCTGTCCAGCTCCTCCCTTTCCCGTCTTCCCGCGTCGATGGCCCGCCTACCCCTGAAACACCTGGAGATCTACGGGCTCTCGCTGTGCCCGATGGATCCGCCCTTGGCCGACAAACTCGATTCGCTCGTCGGCACATCCTGGAGACAGAATCTGCGATCCAGTTGCCCTTGAAATCCAGACAGGAGATTCCCATGAACACCCGGATTATCGGCCGCGCCGCGCGCGCGACATGCTCGACCCTCGCCGTGTCCTCCCTGGCCCTCCACGCCTGGACCGGCCCCCTGCCCAGCCTGCCCATCGCCATGAACATCCAGGGGGCGAGCTACTGGGATCGCGTCCCCTATCTGGATCCCATGCTGACCTCCAGCGAATGGATCGCCTTCCACGATGGCGGTCCCTGGGACGACCAGACCGCCAGCTCCCTGGCGATGCGTCCCGACGGCTGGCCCACCCACGCTCCGCAGATGGTCGGCTCGGTTCCCACCAAGATGACCACCATGGTCAACAATTGTCGCGCCGGCGACTACGCCCTATCCTTCCAAGGCAAAGGAAAAGTCAGCTGGAACGGCGGGGCCTCCGCGCGGACCTCGGCTTCCGGCACGCTCGTCCATTTCGACGGAACCTGCGAACACGCCTGGATGAGCCTGGATTCTTCGTCGGCATCCGACCCCGTTCGCGATCTGCACCTGACTCCGGTCGAATACGTCTCCACTCCCGGCGGCGCCCCCCTGTTCGATCCCGACTTCGTGCGCGGCCTCAAACCGTTCCATGCCCTGCGGTTCATGGACTGGACCAACACCAACGGATCGCGGCAGGTGAAGTGGTCGGACCGCCCCGTCCCCGGCTACCGCACCTTTGGCGAAGGTAAGGGCATGCCGTGGGAACACGCCATCGCGCTGGCCAACCAGCTGGGGGCGCACGCCTGGATCTGCACGCCGCACGCCGCCGACGACGACTACCTCCAGAAGCTCGCGGTGCTCTTCCGCGACAGTTTGCGACAAGATCTGCGCACCTACCTGGAGTACTCCAACGAGATCTGGAACTGGGGATTCGATCAGGCGCACTGGGTGGGCCACAACGGCGCGAACATCCCCTGGGGAACCGACACCGAAGAACTCCAAGCCGCTCCGGCCCTGCGCGACAGCCTGCGCAAGGTGGCACTGCGAGTCTGCCAGGACGCCGAATCGTACTGCCATCCCGAAAAGGACGCGTGGATGATGGGCAGGTTGTTCCGCATCTGGGAGCCCATCTGGTCCGGCCAGAGGTCGCGTCTGGTCACGGTGGCCACCGGCCAGCACGCATGGATGGACAATTCCCGTCGGATCCTGGGCTACCTGGTCGACACCATGAAGGTCCGCCCCGACGCGTTCTCCGTGGCCGGGTACATGGGCTTCGAATTCGGCGAGGACGCTCCGATCCCCCAATCGGTGATCCCGCGCGCCCATGACTCGCTCCTCAACAACTACTTCCACGACCAGTGGATGAAGAAGCCGGACACGGTCAAGGCATCCGACGTCGTCGAAGCCATCGGGATCGGCTTCACCTACACCACCAGGCTATGGACCCTGGAGACCGTACGGATCCTCAAGTCCTACAAGATCGGCAAATTCCTTGTCTACGAAGGCGGACAGCATGCCCAGCCGCACAACCAGGGCGACTGGCCGTACAACCAGGCGGTGTGGGACGCCCAGATCGATCCGGGCATGTACGAACTCTACCTGAAGAATCTGCAACTGCACGATTCGCTGGATTGCGACCTGTACGCGGCATTCTCCTACGTGAGCGGACGCGAAAGCAAATACGGATCGTGGGGACACCTGGAGAACTACGCGCAATCGGCCTTGAGCGGCGACGCGTTGCGCAAGGCCGCCCCCAAATACGCGGCGCTGCTGGACGCCAACACGCCCAAATCCGGCGTATCCGTTCGATCCGTTCCGCATGGTGGTCCTTTCGTCCTGCGACCCACCACGGCGATGGTGGTGGATGGACGCCTGCAGGGATGGACCGGCGCGATCGAGGTGCGATCCCTGGATGGACGAAAATTGTACACGGGCGACACGCGATCCATGCCCAAACTGCGCGACGGCATGGTGGTGGCGAAAACGCCGATGCCGTAACGGGACCGTCTTCCGGATCACGGGCAACGTCGGGACGTGGAAAACGTCGTAGAGACGCCCCGGATGGTCCGGATCATTTCACCTCGAGGACCACCGCGTTGCCTTCCCGCGACACCACGTTCAGGGTGTTGCGGTCCTTGTTGATCCTGCGCCCGTCCATGGCCTGACAGAAATCGGCCATCGTGCCGCGCCAGACCACGTCCATGGAGAGGGTCCTGTCGGCGAACCGGGTGGTCTCGGCCGACACGGCCTGGGACCTGAGGTCTTCCTCCACGATCTGCGAGGCGGCGAAATTGGGGATCGCCTTCACGGTCACCTTCAGTTGCATCCCGTTGTTGGCCTTGTTCTGCCACACCCTCACCAACTGGTCGATGATGCCCGTCCTGGCCGTTTCCAGCGCCTTCTTCGCGGCCTTCTCCAGGGCCTGGGTTCCCGCGGCCGAAGGGTTGGGGTGCACGACGGCCTCGTCGGCGGTGGCCGTCGCCAGGATCTCGCGGGTCTGCACGTCGATGGCCTTCAGGACCACCGTGCCGGAGACCGACTTCATCCCCGAATTCTTGAACATGGGATTCCGGCTCATGTCCGCTTCCTGGGATTGGGCCGTGCCCACGATCACCACCTCGGCGCCCATCTCCTGGCCCAAGGCGGAAGCCACCTTGGTGTCGCCGTCCTGCGCCAGGGTCATCTCGCGGGCCCGTTCGGTGCGCATCGCGCCCGAAGGATTCATCACCTTGAACTCCCGATCCAGGAAGGCCTGGGTCACCTGGTGCTCCACCGCGCCATCCAGGCGCGGGACCCCCAGCAGGGATTCCTTCACCAGGATGGAGACCCGGGGATTGCCCACCGCCGAGCGGAGGATGGCCATCGCCAGGAGGTCCGACCGGATCTGCGCCTTGGAAACCACCGCATCGATGGTCACTTCCCAGGCTCCGTCGGGCCCCTGTTCCCGTTTCTTGGTCTCGAAGGACTTGACCGCGCCTTCCGTGCGCGTCAGCACCAGGTCCTTCTTGAGCTGGTAGTTCTCCAGTTCCGTCTGGCTCTGGATCACCTGCCCGATCCCCTTCTCCACGGCCGCGCGTTGCGCCGATCGAGTGGCGGCTTCCACGGAAGGCCCGAATCCGGTGGCTTCCACCCGCACGTCGGAGGGAGCCTGGGCCCGGAGGATGCCCGCAAGGACCAACAGGATGGCGAGGATTCGAACGTTCATTTGCGCAGATCCTTGATCATGCGGATGGTCAGGAGGGCGTCGGCTCCGCTGACGGGAGCCAAGGCCCCGAAGGATCCGTCGCCGTTTGGCTGCATCACGTTGTGGTCCACCGCGTCGCAGATGGCGTTGAAGTAGGGACTGCCTGCGGAGACGTCCGAAAACCGCGCCGGAGATCCGATGTACTTGGTGGCCAGGGTCTGGTCGCCCAGGGCGGCCATCAGGGCATCCTCCGCCAGGAGGGCGAATTCGGCCCGGTTCAGCGCCTGGTTCGGCCGGAAATGGCCGTCGGCCCCCACCTGGAGACCTCGCATCCCCAGCTTCACCGCGTCCTGGATGAAATTCTTCGCCCAATGGCCGGCCACGTCGGCGGCCACGGAACTCGTGCTGTCCTTGGCGACAGAATTGCGGGGATCCGACGGAGCGCGGAAGGCGGTATCGGTCTTCTCGCCGCGATTGCGGGACAGGATCCGGTCCAGCTGGAGCTCGGCGATGTAGAGCACCGCCGCGTCGGATCGGGTGAGAGTGTCGGAAAGCGCGATGCGCTTGCCCACCTTGGTGACCGGTCCGGCGCGTTCGATCTTCTGCAAGCGCGCCCATCCCGCGTTGGCCGCCTGGGTGAAGGCCCCGTCGATCTCCAGGACCTTGCGGTAGGCTTCCCCCGCTTCCTTCAGGTGCAGGGCCGCCTGGCGGACTTCCGCCCGCCGAAGCCAGGTCTCCGGGTTCTTCTCGCCCCGCTTGAGCGCCTTCTCGAACTCGTCCTCGGCGGCGGATAGCCAGGAGTCGGAATCCTTGCCCCGGTTGGACTCGGCCAGCACCACGGCTCGCGCGACGAATCCGTCGGGAACGTCCCGCGAAGCGCTCACGGCGGCCTCCGCCCGCTTGGACGCCTCCTCGAACCTTCCTTCGCGCGCTTCCACCACGGCCAGACCCGCCAGGGCCGGCGCATGCTTGGCATCCAGCTCCAGAGCCAGACGGAATTCATCCCGGGCGCGGACCAGATCGCGGGATTCCATGTACTGCTTGCCGCGCTGGGCGTGCACGCCGGCGTCGTCCATGGCCCCGGCCGCCTGCCGCTTGGGGCCGCAACCGGAAAGCGCCAGGACCGCGCACCCGGCGATCATCAGACTTCGGTGATGGTGCATGGCTTCCTCCCTGTTCAATCGACCACGAAGACCACACGGGCCTCGGCAAGGAACTTCAGGTTCTGGGCGGCCCCCTTGAGAAGAAGCGCGTCCTCGGCCCCCACGACCAGGTCGGTCTTCGCCGCACCCGAAGCAGAAACGGCCTTCAATACGCAAGGATTGTCTCCCACCCGGTCCTTCAGGGCCATCGCTCCTTCCACCGTCTTGGCATATCCGGCCAGGCCGTGCTTGGCCGCCCAGGATTGCTCCACGTTGGCGGTGCCGTAGAGCTCCTTGCCCCCGCCTTCCAGAATGCGCGGCGCCAGGGCCGGCAGGACTCCCAGTCCCCGCGCGTCCACCACCAGTCCCGTGTATACGGTCGATTTCAATCCGGTCGGAGCCGAACCCTTCCCGTCCGCGCCGAAGCTCCATGCCGTCACGCTCGGCTTGGCGGCCACCGCCGAGGGTAGGACGATCTCGCCGATCCCGTCCAGAGGCAGCTCGACGAACATCTCGATGGTCAGGTCGTCCATGTAGTGCGGCTCGCCGAAGCGGAAGCCCTTCACGAAACCTTCCACCTTGGTGCGCACGTTGTCGTCGGCGGCCATGCCGTTGGCGACGGTTGTGGTGGAGGTGATCGGGATCCCTTTGACAAGCTCCAAGGCCTGGCGGAGAGCCAGGACCTGGGCCGTGCGGATGGCACCAGGACGCGCCGCCGACTTGGGCTGCTTGGGATTCACCCCCCCGATGCCCTTGGCGCACACCACGCGCTTGGTCCAATCCACGCCCTCGGTGCAGTCCTCTGCCCAAGACGTCGGTGCACCGGCCAGGATCGCCAGCGCGAGTGAAATCGCTGTCTTCAACCTTGATCCCGCGATAGAAGGGGATGTAGCGCGCCCAGAACGCGCTGCAGATTGGAGTCGGCGGGCGAGGAGCCGCACCCCTGTCAGGTGCGGCGACGAGACCGTACAAGCCAAGATGTGGTGCGCTCTGGGATGCGATGCGCCCAAGGCGATTGCGGGTTCAAGGTTCACGCGTCCTCCATTCGAAGGGGGGGTATCGGAGGGGAGTCTACCGCCCTGATCGGTGCCTTGGCAAGGCTTGTGGATGTTGTGGCTCATGAAACGCGCCTCCGAATTGCAGTTTCCGCAAGAACGCTCCCCTATGGGGCCATCCTCGGGCTTTTGAGGGGATCTAGGTTTTCCCGGGTGCCCTTGTCTGTGACGGCCGTCACACTCCTCCATTTTTCGAGGTCCTCATCGCCACCTTCGTCTTTTCCATCTTCGTCCTGGGGACCACCGCGGTCTACATTGGATTCCTGCTGGTGCTCGCTTGGGGCCTGATCCGGTTGCGGCATCCACCCTGTGGGGTCGAGCGCCCTTCGGTGACGGTGGTGATCCCCATGCACAACGAGGAATCCTGCGCCGAGGAAACCCTCCGGGCGCTGCATCTCCAGGACTACCAGGGCGCATGGGAGCTGGTCTGCGTGGACGACCGTTCCGACGACGACACCGCCCGGATCGTGCAGGACTGGTCGCGGAAGGATCCCCGCATCCGCCTGGTCCAGGTGGAACGCTCCGAACCCGCGGTCCCATCGCCCAAGAAGCGCGCCTTGGCCCGTGGATTGGATTCCGCGACCGGTGTGATCCTGATCACCACCGACGCCGATTGCCAACCACCACCCCATTGGATCTCCTCCCTGGTGTCCTGCTTCGCCGGCGAGGTGGATCTGGTCCAGGGACCCAAGCACTGCCTGGGCGACGGGCGGGCGGTGCATCGCTACCAACGGTTGGAAATGCTCGCCTTCGTGGCCGCGGAAGCAGCCGGATTCGCCTTGGGGAAACCCTTCCTGGCCTCGGCGCCTTCGCTGGCCTACCGTGCGAGCGTCTACCGTCGTTGCGGCGGATTCCACGGCCTGGAGGGACTCGTTTCCGGCGACGACGACATGCTCGTCCACCGCATGGTGGCTGCCGGAGCCAGGCCCGCCTACGCATTGGATCCGAGCATTTCCGTTCCCACGCATCCGGCCAACTCCTGGCGCCAGGCACTCAACCAGCGGGCCCGCTGGGCCTCCAACGGCAGCCGCTACGAAAACCCCTTCTACGTGGCTCTCCTGGTGGGAGTGTTCCTCTGGTGGTGCTGGCTGCTCCTGGGATGGATCCCCTGGCTCCTGGAATTGGTCCCCGGAGCGCTTTGGTGGGGGGTCTGGCTGGCCAAGACGCCCTTCGACCTCCTGTTCCTGGCCGTGGGCGCCCATCGTTTCCGCCGTTGGAAGACCCTTTGGGACTATCCGTGGTGCCTGCCCCTGCAAGTGGGGATCTTCGTGTACTCCGCCGTGGCCGGGCATCTGGGCTGGTTCCGCTGGACCCGGGAGGCCGACGGGGGGTGACCCCGCCATGCCTGCCCCCTTTTTTTTCGAGGACGACTAGTTTTGGGCTTTTCCCATTACCGGGGGCCTTGCGAAGGCAACCCCTAAAGTCCATTCTCGACACGAGAGGCGTTCCATGAAATCCATCCTGCTTCCCAGCCTGGCCATCGCGGGTCTTGCGACGTCCGCCTTCGCCGAAAAGCTTCCCTTCGACGTTCCCACCGGCAGCATGGTGGACATCAAGACCGTCTACGCGGTGGATGTCTTCAAGAACTCGATGTCGACGGTGAACCTGAGCGTGGACACGGGGAACGTCCTGCAGGCCGACATCATCTTCGCTTCCGACACCAACCAATACCCCAATCCCGCGGGAGTCGGCTCCTACATCCAGGGCTACACCGCCAACGTGGGCATCCTGATCCCGATGAACTCGGCCTGGGGCATCCGCAACCTGTCGAAGTTCGACAGCCTCACCTTCGATTGGGCGACCAACGGTCCCATCCGCGACCAGCTCACGGTCTCCTTCGGATCCCCGCAGTACAACGATACCCTCTCCAACGCCGGTGCGGTGTACGAGGCATCCAAGAAGCGCACCACCGAACTTGACTCCGTGGTGAAAAGCCACCTCGCTTCACGCACCGGCCACGACTGGGCCACCCTCGCCTATCGCCGCGCGGACTTCATGAAGCCCACCTGGATCAACGATGCCCTGACCGGATTCCCCTCCCGTTGGACCGAGCCCATGGCCACCTTTCCCACCTTCGACAGCGTCCTGGCCAACGTCAAGAACATCCAAATCGCCCCCAAGACCAGCTACCAGCAGCCTGGCTGGAACTTCAGCACGAATGTGGCTTGCCCCACCTGCGCGGTCGCCTACCTCCCCATTCCGGTCCTGACCATCCGCTTGCGCAACATCAACATCTGGCTCTCCGGCGAGGAACGCCCCATGAAACTCGGCATCGGCAACGGCCTGGAGATCGGCGTGCGCGACGCCGCCAAGGGCTCCCGCTGGCTGGGCCTTTCCTGGAAGCAGGGCAAGCTGAACCTGGAACACGCCTCCCAGTGGTCCAAGGTCCAGATCCTGTCGCTGGACGGCAAGGCCATCGCTTCCTTCGCGGCCAGCTCCGCCATGCCGCTGGATCTGGCCAACGGCACCTACTTCGCGAGCCTCGTCGACGCCAAGGGCCAGGTGGCCACCCAGTCGTTCCAAGTCGTGCGCTGAATGAACCACCCCGCAGTTTGCTGCGGGGTATTTTCTTAGCCAACGATGTCCGGGACACGTAGCAAGCTGCGGGGGAGGTGACCCGAAGAGAATCATGCCTCGCCGCAATGCGGCATTTTCAGGCCTCGCCAAACCCTGGCGGGGCTTTTTTACGCCAAAACACTTCTCGGACCCTGAGATGCACGGAGTGTGATCTTCGTCACAGACAAGGCGGGGGCCTCCGCGATACATTCCCCCATACATGACACCGTCTTCCACCCAATGTTTTCTCACCCCAAGGACTCCCGCCATGGCTACCTGCACTTGGTTTTCCCGCATTGCACCTGCATTCGCGCTACTCTTGGCGGGGTTGTACTCCTGCCAAAAGCCCACCGTGATCGAAGAGGAAACGCCTTCCGGCCAGGGCAAGTACTACGTGCACTTCTACGTCCCCGACAGCACCGCCATCCCCGACAGCATCTGGTACCGCTCTCCCGCAGATTCCGGAACCGGCTCAGGCCTCGGCTTCCAAAGAGGGACACCGGGACTCACCGCCGTGTTCTTTCCCGATCTCCGTCCTCTGGGGAAGGATTCCTTGGCGATCCACTCCTTCCGCATGGGGCTTCACACCGGGGTCTCCTACGCCAAGCAGGTGTATTACATGGAACTTTCCGCCACCAGGATCGTTCGCAGCGGCGCAGATTCCCTGGCTTTGAGCCTGCTTCGCTTGCTCGACAGCACCCGCAAGGCAAGCCCAAAATCCTTCCCGGACACTTCCGCGAACGGGAAGCGGTCTGCCTTGGTCCGCTTGGCAGCCGACCTGGTCTACCAAGGCCACCCTGGCACGGCAGCTTACCGACGCACATCACCTTCCGGACTGGATACCGCGAGCGTCAATCGCCAGATTCTGACTCTCGCCGCCAAATCCGGGCTGACCCTGGCGGAAGTGGTCAAAAAATGGAACCTCCGCCTGGATTACCAGGGCGCGCGACGCGCGCTGGCGTCGATGGATGTGGACACCCAAAGCCTCAATCCCTTTTCCCTGGCAAGACCTTTGCAACTGGACACCCTGCACCTGGGCGAGCCTGGAGTGGGATTGCAGGGCACGATCCTCGGGAGAAAAGGGATCCGATCGCTGACCTTTTCCATCACCAACGATTCCGGCGACCGCATCGACCACTTCGTATTGTCGGATCTTCCGGCCACCCGCACCCAACCCGCCAGCTTGGATCTGGACAAGCACCCCGCCTTCAGCTGTCGTCCGAACGCGTCCCTTGGATTCTACCTCCTGGGAGTCACGGTGGACGATAGCCTCGGGAACATCCAGACGTTCACCACCCGCCTACAGGTGGCTGCGGCGTTGGACCACCAAGGTCCCAGATTGGAATTAGTCTTCCCCCGGGACTCCTCGTTGGTCACCGATTACCTCGACTCCCTGCTGAACATCCAGGTGCGCGCGCAGGACCCATCGGGGATCCAGTCCGTGATGATCGATGGCAAATCCGCAACAGCAGTTGCTGGCAGCGATTGGAGTGTGCGAGTCCTTGTCCCAAGGCAATCCACCAGCCGGGTGATAGTCATCGTGGCCACGGACAGCGCCGGGAACGAAGCCCGCACGCAGATTCTGGTGCGCCGCAACGACCCCAAGTCGCCTGCGCTGGAATTGGTGGAGCCCGCCCAGAACAGCTGGATCGCTTTCGACACCTCAAAAGTGATGGTCAGCTGGAAGGCAGATCCCGGAACCGGAACACTGGACTCCGTATGGATCGACAACGCACGCGCCACCTGCGACGCCCAGAACACCTGCCAACGCCTGGTCTCGGTCCAGGGCACCGGCAAGCTGGTCACGATTCCGGTCAAGGCGTGGAATTCGGTGGGCCTGACCCGCACCGACAATGCGATCTTCGGCCGCAAGGCCGACACCACGGGCCCCACGGCACAGTGGGTCAGCCCCGTGCCCGGCACACAGATCCCCTTCGACATTTCGCAGGTGGACGTCGTGGTGAGTGCCTCGGATCCTTCCGGGGTGGACTCGGTGGACATCGCGGGACATCGCGCTCGCGCGGAAGGTGGCCAGTGGAAGCGAACCGTCACGCTGGGACAACCCGGCGAAATCACCCGGATCCCCGTTCGTGCCTGGGATCACGCCGGCAACACCTCGGATTCCGTCTTCATGCTCACCCGAGCCCCGGTGCCCAGCTCGCTTCCTCCTTCGGCGACCTGGCTCAATCCCAACCTCCGGACCGGGACCGTCCTTCCCTTCGATTCCACCGGCCTCTGGGTGAAGGTGCGCTTGTTCGATCTTTCCGGCATCGATACGGCGAGCGTCAAGATCGGCGGAAAACCAGCCCAAGTGATGCCGGATTCCGTTTGGATGGCGAGGATCGGCCTTCCCGCCAACGGCATTCCGCAGGTGATCGCCTTGGAGGTGAAGAACGTGCGCGGGGTGCGTCTCTCGGATCTTGCCACCGTGACCCGACGTCAAGACACCGTGCGGTCCTTAGGAATCTCCGACACCGTGAGTCGGCTGCGTTCCGGCAGTTTCTGGGTGAAACTCGCATGCGCCACACCAGGGGCCATCATCCGCTTCACCCTGGATGGAACCGACCCCACGGAGCTTTCGCCAAAATTCAAGGACAGCCTGCTGATCGACACCACGCTCACATTGAAAGCCAAGGGGTTTGCGACAGATCGTGTCAGCAGTGCAACCACTGTGCAGAAATACCAGCTCGCCTTGCCGGTGGAAGTGATCGGAGGCTGGCCATCCACCTTGTTTCGGCTGAGCGACGGCTCCTTGTGGGGGACCGGATTCAACAAAGATCATCGGATTTCGCCACTCACTCCTCCTCCGGACATGATTGGCAACCAATCACAAGTGAGGGAATTCTTTGTTCGCCCGAGCAAAATAGCCGACAGCGTGATCCAGGCCCACTCATTTGATGGCTATTCCCATTGGATCAAATCTGACCACACCCTTTGGGGCATTGGACTCAACAGCAGTGGACAGTTGGGAGATGGCACCTTCCAAAACAGAAGCGTTCCGGTTCTGATTGCGCGGGACATCGCCAAGGTCACCAGCATGACTTCAACTCTTGTCTTGAAGACCGATTCAACCCTTTGGATCACAGGCCCATACTCCGCCAACCGTCGCACCAACCAATTGATTCAAATTGCGAACCATGTCCGTGGCATGATCGCGGGAATCAACCGCTCCTGGATCCTACGCAACGATGGATCCCTTTGGTCCATGCGCCATGACGTGTCGCTGACGACAGAGACATTGCCACCTCTGGAATTTGTCACCGACTCTGTGGAAACACTACCTCCGTACCAAACCGATACCAATCAGGACGGACTTCTGTTCCTGAAAAAAGATGGCACGGTGTGGGGCTATGGACAGAACAGATATGGAATTCTCGGCACCGGCGACCGCCTTCCCGTGCCCACTCCCATCCACCTGTCCAGCTTCGATGGGCTTGGCATCCAACAGATCTCCATGGGAGAAACCATTGTGCTTTTCACCTCCCGATCTGGCGACGTCTATGCGACAGGCACCAACACTGGCGGAGAAATTGAGCCCATGGAACTTTTGCGCCCAGGTCTTGTCCAATCACATGTATCCAGCGCGTTCGCAGGGGTCGGAACATGCTTCTATCTGTTCCAGAACGGCTCGCTCTATGGCCAGGGTTTCGATGAAGTTGGCCAACTTGGAACGGGTATTCTTACTCAGCAGAGCAACGACTTCACCCGCATCCGCTTCTGATGCGGGCTTGGACGCTCAACTGGCCGACGAGCCCATCGGACTTCGCAGGGCAGACAGGAACGGCTCCCCAAGGCAACCCCGACCGATGGCGGTAGGAAACCAGCATGTTGTCCACCGAAATGGTCCGCGAGGTCTCCTGCATTTCCATCCCGCAGCCGCTGAGCAAGGCCGCGCAGGCGATTGCACGAGATATCAAATTCCGTCCGCATCGAGAAGTATTCACGGACGGTCCACTTTCCTTCCACGCCGCCTCTCCAGCCACCATCCCAAGGCCATCGCGAGCGCGGGCAGCCCCACCCACAGGAGTTCCGAGGCGACCACCACGACTCCCCTCCCGCTAAAGATTCCCATGCCCATGGGCGAGACCCGGATGGGATGCCAGGGCAGGAAGAACCGCGTGGAGTCGAACGGCCAGAGGAAGGCCACACCCTTGCCGCCGCTGGTGAGGGCGTCCAGGATGCCGTGGGAGGCCATGGAGAGCCCCACCGCCGAGCCCGCGATCCAGCGGCTCGATTTCAATCGTGGAGCGGCGACGAACGCCGTCCCTGCCACCACGGCCACGGCCAGGAGGGAGTGGGTGGCCCCGCGATGGCCCCATGCCGATCCATAGGGAACCCCCGCGAAGTAGCCCAGGGAATCCAGGTCCGGGAGCATGGATGCGATCAGGCACGTGATCGCCAACGGTCGGCTCACGTAGCGACGATCGGCGGCGACGGCCGCACCCAGCGGCAGGAAGGCATGTCCGAGGATCGTGGGCACGGCGGGTCCGGTCAAAGTTCCGAGGTGAACTGGACGATCATCTGCAGCTGCTTGAGATCCTTGATGGAGTAGCGCGCCCCCACCACCAGGGATTGCGAGCCGTAGCGCTGCATCCAGCCGATTCCCACGTTCACGAGGGAGATTTTCTCCTCGGTGGAGCCGTTGTCGGACCGTTCGCGGGACAAGTCGACCGTCCGGGTGGAATCCATGTAGGTGGTGGTCGTGGTGGTGGTCTTTTCGACACCTCCGTTGGGCCACTTGGCCAGGGACCAGCTGGGGATCAGCTGCACCGTGGCCCATGGCCCGGCTTCCTCCGGCAGGAGTCCCAGCGACAACCGGGCGAATCCGTTCCAACGCCGATGCCGTTCGCTACCATAGGTGGTATCGCGCCAACTGAGGTTTCCCTCCTCGATGAGACGATCCGATCGGTACTCCACCGTCGAGCGGGCCATGGCCATCCCGATGGCGGCATCGCAGAAGGCATGCGTGCGGGCTTCGCCGCGTTCCATCAATCCGATCGAGACCCATCCCGATGGCGCCGCTCCGTTGTGGCCACCGATCGTTCCCCGGAACCACCCGCCGATCACCGCCAACTCGCCGGAACCCTGCAGGGAGGGCGGCGACCAGGTCCCGATCCCCTCATCGTCGACCTCGGCCATCGCCAGGGTTCCCACCTGCAACGACACCGATGCGCCGACCTCCACGGAATCGGGAGGCACCACCGGAACCATCCCCCAGGGAATGTCGGCGCGATGATGGTAGGTCAGGATCCGGTTCTTGGTGGTGGTGATCCGTTGGGTCGTGACGCTGGAGACCTCCGAGGATCCCGCACACCCCGACAGGACGAGTCCGACCGAACCCAGGCCTGCGAACAGACCGGCCCGGGCGGGGAACCGCCCGCCAGGAAAACCAGGGAAATGGAACATGACCGGAAACGTAAATAGTCCGGCACGGCCTTCCTACTTGGGAGACAACGCTGCCCCGAGACGTTCCAGCGCGATGCGCATCCCCGCGATCTCCGCCAAAGCCTGCTTGCCCGCCCCGCGGTTGCCGCGCTTGGAACGCCACGTTTCCATGATCTGCTCCCAGCGCGCGTTGTCGGCCGGGGTGGACAATCCCAGGAGGCGCCGCACCTGCAGCAGGCTGACTTCCGATTCGCGGGCCAATGCCTGCGATTCGGACTGGTAGTGTTCCAGCAGCAAGGCGTCCACTTCCTGGGTGGTCATGATCGGCGAGACCTTCTCGGCAAGCTTGTTCATGTTGCGGTACGATCCCTGCAACTTGAACGCCGGTTCGGTCCGGTACTCGTCGGGACAGGACGCGGAGGCGATGTAGGCCCGATTCACCGAGATGACCGCATCCCTGACCCGCATCAGGTGACGCACCACGGCGGTGGCCTCCTCCATGTCGGAGGCGGAGTGCCGTCCTTCCCAGGTCACCTCCGTGCCGGGCATGGCGACCTGACGCAGCAACGACGCGAAGTCCTTGGGATGGCGACCGAAGATCCGGGAAAGGACCGGTTGCACCATCAGGCAGTTCTCGAGATAGCTGTCCTGGAAGGCGGCCGCGTGGGAGCCCGCCAGGTCGCCCAGATTGAAGGTATCCGCACGGTTGGCGAGCATGTCGGGCACGCGGAAGGCCTCTCCGCTTTCCGTGTAGGGGTTTCCGGCCATCACCACGGCCACGCGTCTTCCACGCAGATCCCAGGTGCGCATCTGGCGGCGGAAGGTTCCGTCCATGCGGCGCTGTCCGTCGCAGAGGGAAATGAACTTCTGCAGGAACTCGGGATGGCAGTGCTGGATGTCGTCGATCAGGATCAGGACGTTGTCCCCCATCTCCAAGGCCAGGGACAGCCTTTCCAATTCCTGTCTGGCGGCGCCGTCCTTGGCCTGGGCGGGATCGATCCCGGTGGTGGATCTTCCAAGCGAAGGGCCGTTGATCTTGACGAACATGAGTCCGAGCGACTCGCAGAGATATTCCACCAGGGTGGTCTTGCCGTAGCCTGGAGGCGAGATCAGAAGCAGCAATCCCATCCGATCGGAGCGTTTTTCCTCTCCCATCGCACCGATCTGCTTGGCGAGGTTGTCGCCGATCAGGGGAAGATAGACCTCGTCGGCCAGCCGGTTGCGGACGAACGAGGAAAGCACCTTGGGCTGGAAGCCGTCGATGGCCAGCTCTCGCCGGGAAGCATCCAGGATCCGCCGTCGGCATTTCTGGAAGGCCACGACGCGAGGCGCCACGGCTGCCTGGTGGTGGCGCATCCGGGAGAGGAAATCGGAGAACCTGAAGGTGGACTTTCCTTCCGGCGCCAGGGGATGCCCCGATCGCAGGGACAATTCCTTGGGCGTCTCGGCCGGAAGCCAACGGACATTCGTCGGCTCGCCGCAGCAGAGGAAGGCCGCGGCCTCCTCCATGGCCTCGCCCGATCCCGTGCTCGAAGCGCGCAACCAATCCAGCGCAAGGCGGTCCTGCTGGCCGAAAAGGCCCTTGAGGGCCTCCATCCCTTCCCGGAAGCCCGCGAGGGCTCCTGCGGATTCCATCCGTTTGACGAATTGCGCATGGATTTCCTGGGCGGTCATCGACAGGCAGGGGAAGCACCCGGCTTCGAGGGATTCGGCGATGAACTCGGACACCTCCTGCGGGGACGAACCCTCGCCGAGGCCTCGGGGCTTGAGGAAGGCGGCGACGGCATCTTCGCAGGAACGCAGGGCCGCGGTCCGGACCGCGCTCTGGCGGGAGGACGCCCCGAAGGCGACCTGCATCCTGGCGGCGGCGACGAACGCCGACTCGATGCGCAGGCGCCAGGAATCGTCCACGATCGCCGACCAGAACTCCAGGGCGATGGCCCGGGCCAGCGCCGCGAAGCGCATGGGTCCATGTTCCTTCCAGGATGCCAGCGCCGCGCGCAGGACCTGGAGCGCATCCTCGTCGTGGACACCCCTCTGCCAAGATTCCAGGGGGGATGCTTCCATCACATCCTGCAGCCGCACCCGCAGGACTTCGTCGGTCATTCCGAAGAGTTCGGAGAGGCCTGTCGGACTGCCGCTCTCGACGGATTCCCACAACCTCCAGGCGAGGACCTCCCCGCGTTGTGCCCGGGGCGACTCTCCGGAACTCTCCAGTTCCCAGACGTCCTTGAGCGACTGGACTTCGGGATCGTCGACGCGCTGGCGGTACCGGGTCCCGGAGATGTGGATGTCCAGGCCTTCCGCGCCGGCCAGGGCGACGATTTCCGGACGGGATTTCTGGATGGCGAAGACATGCCTGCCAAGACGCAGTCCCTGGCCGCCGTCCACCACCAGATCCGACCGATCGCGGATGCGACGCAGCGCATCCTCCAGAAGCGAGCGCAGCTTCCCGACCAGCTCTTCGGCACCGGCGGAATCCTCCAGGCCACGCAGCTGTTCGGCCAGGTTGCGCACCTTCTCAACCAGGGGTTCGGAAGCGAAGAAGGCCCGGGCTTCCGCCTGGTCGTTCAGGTTCGCTGCCCTCTGGGCGAGTCCCTGGAGGACGCGTTCGGCCGACTTGCGCAATTGCTCGCACTTGCGGCCACGGGCTTCCAGGAGCGAGAGTCGCCGGGCATCCAGACTGGCGACCATCTCGTCGCGGATGTCGGCGAGGGAATCGAGGAATTCGGGGACGTCGGAAAACCGGCCCTCGAGCTCCTCCAGCCGGGCGAGGAGCCGGACCTGGGAGGTCTGGCAATCTTCAGGCTTGGCCGCGAGATCCAACGCGCTGGCCAGGGCCTGCGAAAGCAGTCTCTTCTGGGCGGTGAATTCCGCCGCGCCTTCCTGGCGTCCCAGGCTTTCCCGGCGCTGGCGCAGGGCGCTGCGCACCTGGTTCTGCTCGGCGAGGATCACCGCGATCCGTTCGGAGATGGCGGTCGATTGGACCGCGTCGATCTCCTTGAGGGTGCCGATGGACTCCAGGAGGAATTCCAGTTGGCGCGCCTGGAGATCCAACTTCTCCTCCAAAGCGGCCGCCTCCCGCGATTGCCGCAATCCATCCAGGGCGCCGGTCACCTCCACCGACCCCTTGCGCCAAGGCTCCAGGGCGCCATCGGCCAGGAGCAGTTCCGTGCAGATCACCCCCACGCGATCCTGGGCCGCCTGGATGGACCGTTCCACCTGTGCGCACGCGGCCTTGTCGGAGAAGGGCCAATCCATCACCTCGAGGATCCGTCCCCGCCCCGAGCGCAGACGACGCATCGCGTCCAGGCAATCCGCCAGCCCGGAGAAGATCGGACGCTCGGCCAGATCCGGGGCCAGGGAGGTTTCCAATTCCTGTCGAGCGACATCGGCCGCCTGACGGCTCTTCTCGACCTTGGCGTATTCCCCGATCGCCGATTCGGCGGTGGCGGCGATCTCGCTCAGGATCCGTCCGATTTCGCCGGCTTCCTTCTCCTTGATCCAGAAGTGGGCGTCGGCGAGGTTGTGGGCATCCCGCACGAGCTCCCCAAAGAGCCCGGCGAAACCGGGATCCTTGCCCAGGAGCTTGGCAAGCTGCCGCCCCTTGGCCAGAAACCGCACGCAGTCCTGGTTGCCGATCCTCTCCAGCCAGGGATCCTGTCCTCCGGCCTGCGTGGACGGCGGACCGAAGGGGGTCTTCCACAACTGGATGGCATGGCTGGACTGCGGTTCCGGCTGGGCCCGGAAGGCGAACAGATCCCCGGAAGGAAACAGGCTCCATCCATGGCAGGAGATCGGTTGCTGGGTCTTCTGGTCGGTCACGCTGTAGGAAAGCAGCGTGTATTCGCCGGTTTCCGCCTTGTAGAACGAGAACAGATGGTCCTCGCCGGTTCCGCTCAAGGTGCGCCGATCGTACTGGAAATCCGCTTCGACGGTCTCGAAGCGCCGATGCTCTCCCGTCTGCAGTGCCCATCCGTCGGGCAGCAGGATTCCCTGCTGCTGGGGCAGGATCACGCAGGAGTGCGCGAGCGAATCCATGCGGATCGCCTGGCGGGTCTTGCAGAAGTACAGGAAATGTCGAGCCTGGGCTTCCTGGAAGGGGCGGATCCTCAGCGCGACGATCTCGCCGAGGATGGCGTAGTGGATCTCCGCGTCGTCCAGGGTCTGGTCGCGATGCTCCACGGGTTCGGACAGGATCCCCTTGCCGGTCCGGGTGTTGTCCTCGACCTTGATCGTGAGGTCCCCGCCGAGCGTCTCGACGAAAACCCGGTCTTCGATGGAGATGTGGGGATGCAATCCCTCGCGGTGCTGCTCGCGACGGGTGCGGATCCATTCGAATTCGTGGGTGGGAGGATGCTGGACCTCGGAAGCCGCCCGATCGCCCTCGTAGACGAGGCCGTCGGTTCCGACCTTCCACTTGAAGGCCTTGATGTCGTCCGTCCGCGCGCCCACCTGGAACACCATGTACAGGTATCCGCGATTGCGCAGGAAGCGGGCGAACTGGCTCTGGCGGTAGTAGCGGTACAGGTTGCGGAAGTCTTCCTGGAACCGCTGGTCGGACAACAGTTCCACCCCGGCCTCGCGGAACGTCCCATCCTCCTGGCCCACGTAGAAGGAGAAGACGTCGGAAAGCGAAGTTTCCGTCTTCAGACCGAACTGGACATTGTACCCCAGAAGGAGCGATCCGCCGAACTGGGTGAGATCGCGGGGAATGCACTGGTTGGGGGTGGAGATGTGGACGGTGCGGTCGAGCTTCCACTCGGCGGCCCCGAAGAGCGCCCTGCGCCTCTGGTCGAAATCCGCCAGGAAGGATTCCAGCTCGCCACGCTTTTTCTCGAGCCTGGACCGAAGCACATCCCAATTGCCTCCGACCGCCGTGGGCGCGGCGTCGGAGGGTTTCCCTGTGGCCTCCTCCATCGCCGGATCAGATCAGCTTGCGGGCGGGTTGGTCGGCGAGGTTCGCCGCTTGCGCCTGCTGCAGGAGCCCGCGTAGGGTTTCCTGCAACGCGGAGTCGTCGGCCTTGGCGATCATCTTCAGGAGAAGACCGGAAACCGTCAAGTTGCGCAGATCCTCCGACTGGATGCCGAACTGCCCCATGAACGTCGAGAGCTTCTCCTTGAATTCCCTGCCGTCGGGCTTGAAGAACGCGTCCTTGACTTCGGTCAGGACCGAGCTTCCGCCCACGATCCGATCCACGGACTTGCCCTGGGTGATGGCACCGAGGAGCTTGTCGAAGAAGACGCTCTCCCCGCCGATGATCTCGATGCGGGCCGACTTCAGGCCCTGCTGCACGATCTCCGCCTGCGACTTGGCGATGTCCTTCTGCACTTCCAGGCCGGCGAGGTCCACTTGGCGTTCCTTGTCCAGGCGCAGACGGAACTCCTCGTGGTCGCGCGTGGCCATGTCCAGAAGCTTCATGGATCCCGCCTTCTCGGCGATTCCGCGCGCCTCGGCGAAGGCCTTCTTCTCCAGGACGTCGGCTTCCATCTGGCCTTGGATCTGCAAGGAGGCGGCCTTGTCGGCCATTCCCTTGGCTTCGGCCGCGGCCTTGCGTTCCAGCACGACGGCCTCGGCGGTTCCCTGCTTCTCCAGGGCCTGGCTGCGCGCCTCGATGACCATCGCTTCGGCGAGTCCGGCCACGGAAAGTTCGGACTTCTGGCCCTCGGCCAGGCGCCGCTTGGCCTCGGCGAGCTTCTCGGAGGCGGCAAGCTCCGCGTCGGCTTCGATCAGACGCTGCTGGGAAGCCAGCTCCGCGCTGTCGCGCGAAGCCTTGGCGGCCTGGACCTCCTTGGTCGCCTGGACCTGGGCGGCCTTCTCGGCCTCGATGATGGCGGCCTTGCGCACGCGCTCGGCCTCGGCCACCACCCTGGTGTCCTTGATCTTCTCTTCCTCTTCCACCACGGCACGCTGCACCACGACCCTGGAGCGGATCACGTCCTGGATCTTGCGCTTCTCCTCCTCCAGGGACTTCTCCTTCTCGATCTGGGCCAGCGAGACCACCCGCTCGCGCTCGTTGGCTTCGAGCATGCGATCCTTCTCCACCCGCTCGCATTCGACCGCGTCGGTGCGCTCCTTGTTGCGACGGGCCACCAGGATCTGGCGTTCCTTGTTCTCGGTGGCGACGGCGATCTCCTCGTCGGTGCGGATGGTCACGGCCTGCACGCGCAGGCGTTCCTCCTCGCGCGTCCTGGCCGCCTCGGCCTGTTCGCGCACCTGGACGACCTCGACCTCGCGCTTCTGCTTGGCCTCCTTCTCCGCGAGCTGCCTTTCCAGCTCCAGGACCGCTTCGCGGGCCTCGACGTTCTGGCGGGTGATGGTCTTCTCCTTGTCCCGCTGGATGTGGTTGGCCAGGATCAGCTGCTGGGCGGTGAGTTCGGTGATCTTCTTGATGCCCTCGGAGTCGAGGATGTTCTGCGGATTCAGGAGTTCCAGAGCGGTCTGCTCCAGGAAATCGATCGCCGCGTCGTCGAGCACGTAGCCGTTGAGGTCGGTGCCGATGATCTTCAGGATCTCGTGCTTGAACGATTCGCGGGAGTTGTACAGGTCGACGAAGTTGAACTGCTTGCCGACGGTCTTCAGGGCTTCGGAGAACTTCGCGTCGAACAGTTCGACCAGTGCCTCCGGGCTGGAACCGCGGATGCAACCCAGGGATTGGGCCACCTTCAGGACATCCTCGGGCGTCTTGTTGACGCGCACGAAGAACGCGACCTTGATGTCGGCGCGGAGGTTGTCCTTGCAGATCAGGCCTTCCTTGCCCCCGCGGGCGATCTCCACCCGCTTCACGGAAATGTCCATCTCCTCGATGCGATGGAGCACGGGGAGCACCATGATCCCCGAGAAGGCCACCTTGGATCCCCCGATTCCGTTGCGGACCATGGCCTTGCCCTGTTCGGGCTTGCGGTAGCACTTGACGATCAGCACGGCGATGCCGAACAGGAAGAAGAGTCCTACGAGGACCAGCGCGATCACCAGCTGGGTCATGAAGTCGAATTCTGGCATCAGGGAATCTCCGGGGAAGAGGATGGGATGACGATGTGCACGCCGTCTTCACGGCGCTCGGCGACAACGACGCGGGCGCCCTTGGGAAGGTCTTCGCCGCGTTCGAGGATCACGTTCAGCAGAAGCGACGATCCCCTGGTGGCGATCTCGGCCTGGCCGATCTGCCCCACACGCAGCGGCGTCATCAGGATCGCGAAGCGCTCCGTGGTGGGCTCGTGCGGTTCATCGGCGGAGAGCGCGGAGAAGAACCAGCCGAAGGGCTTCACGAGCACTCGCGAGACGAAGATGGAGATAGGGAACGCGATCAGGGAAGCCCACAGCACCCAGGCCTGGGAAGGCTCGAACGCATGCCAGGCGAGCATGGTGGCGGACCACCAGACCAGGGACACGACGGAAAGGCATACGGCCACGGGTACGTCCTTCCAACCCAGCCAGGACAGGAGTCCGTCCCAATCCGCATCCAAATCCAGGCCCGAGTGGTCCATCCAACCCACCACCACCAGAACCCAATACCCGCAGATCGCACCCAGGAAAAGGGTGGCGGGAAGGCAGGGCGGGGCGATCATCGCCTTCAGGAGTTCCAAGAAGATCGATCCTTGAGGTGGCCAGGAACTGACCGGGGAGAGGAGGTCCCATCCGATGGGAATGGGCGTGGAGGATTCGCTGGAAGGAAACTCTAGTACAGGATCGAGGACGAGGTCAAGGGACGAAGTCCGATCGGTGGACCGGCCTACCTGGCCGCGCAGTCCACCCCGTAGGTCCATTGGGCGCGCTCATGGGGCGCCAGGTCGGCGATCTCCTTGCACCAGGTGCGTCGCAGGGCGTCCATCGCGAAGGTGTCGCGCACGGCGCGGAGATGGATCTCGAAGCTGTCCGCGGCGGCACCGACGAAATACCCGTTGGCCCCGTGGATACTGCTGTAGTTCCAGGCTCCGGACTCGTTTTCCATCATGGCCTGGTGGTAGGCGACGTAGGAACGTTCCACCGCCATGGTCCGCACCATGTTCCGTCCGGTGTGCGCCAGGACCATCAGGGGAAGCGACATGGTGTCGGGATACCCCGACATGCCGGGCTGGTCGGGCGCATCCACGGAAAGCATCACGCTGTTCCCGGGCTGGAACATCCTCACGGAGTCGTCGTAGCCCACGTTCCAATCGCCGCGGATCTCGAATTCCACCCGCTGGATCGGCCCCAGGACGAACGCGCGGCCGGGCTCGAACCCGACGCTGGAGACCAAGCCTCCCCAGTGTCCGCGATCCACGTCCTGCGCCACCAGGATGGGCCGCAGGGATCTCTTGATCTCCGACCCGCGGGTGCCTTCGACGACGCGATCGTCCTGCACCGCCCACAGGGTGTCGCCGCTGCGGATGCGACGGAAGACCATCCTTCCCTGCCGGAAACTGTCGCAGGTCGCCAAGCCGACCGAATGCCTGCGCACCCGGGCGGAATCCTCCCGCAAGAGCGCGGCCAGAAGCTCCGAGGCCGATCCGGGATCGCCTCCCGAGGAAAGGGTGGCGAACAGCGCGTCCAGGGGAGCCAGCGCCTCCTTGCGCAGCGCGTAGCGCGCGGGTAGGGTCGCCGAGGCGGAAATCTCGCTTTCCGCGGTGCGGTCCCCGGCGGGGAAGTCCGGTGCGGAATTCCAGACGATCCGTCCCTGCAGGAACAGCTTCGCTCCGTACGCGGCGACCACCTTGGAATCGGTGGTCCACGCCCGGGGCGTGCCGGAAGCCGGACGGAAGACGATGGTGTCCCTGCGGCTTCCATCTTCCTGCACGATCCTAAGCCACGAACCCGGCTTCACGAACTCCAGGCCGCGGCGGGCGAGGTCGATGGGTTGGATGCGTTCCACCCAGATGGTGTCGAAGGTCCGCCCCGCCAGGGGCATCGCCGAAACCCGAAGCGACGACGGCGGCGGGTCTTCGGGCTCCATGTTCCACGGACCGTTGCAGGCCTGCAGGGAGGCCAGGGCAAGGGCGGCGATCGCTGGTACGGTCATGCGCATGGATCAGAACTCCTTTTCCCAGCCGACGAAGAAGGCCAGGCGCGGGAACTGGTAGGCTGTTTCCCGGCGAGGCACCGGGCCGAAGGTGTTCCAGGTGGTCTGGAATTCGTTCTGGTGGTCGGTCGCGTTCAGGACGCTCCAGTAGACGCGCCAGGCATTTTCCCTGCCGAAGTCGACCGGAGTCACGTCCAGCCGGAAGTAGTCCTTCTGGTTGGACTGGTTGAAGCCTCCTGCCTGGACCAGGGTGTTGGCTTCCGGGTACAGCGACCGGTCGTGGGCGGTCTGGGCGCCGTCCACGCCCTGCATCGGCTCGTGGAGGTCCCAGTAGCCGCTGGGCTCGGTGGTTGGATGTCCCGATTTGTACTGCAGGGAAAGGCTGGAACGCAGGAATCGCCCCTTCTTGGAAGCGCCCCAGATCGCGCAGGAAGGCTGCCCGATCCATTGCAGCGCGAGATCCGTCTTGAAGGTGTGGCGCTGGTCCCACGAAGGCGCGAACGGGCTGATCGGTTTCGTTCCCGCCGCCAAAGGATCGGCGGATTGTTCCATGACGGATTTCGACCATCCGTAGCTCACCGTGCCGGACACCACGCCCTGGTCGCGGGACACGGCCAGCTCGGCGCCCAGCGACCAGCCATCGAAATCCGCCACGGAGCGGGTCACCTTGTTCCCGTCGGGCCGCACCGGATTGGGATCCTTGTCGGGGTCGCCCATCACGATCTGCGGCAGACGGGAAATGTCCTTGTAGTAGGATTCGGCGCGGACCGTCAATCCCCCCGGGATCCGGGAACGCTCCACCGACAGCGCGGTGAGGCATTGCGTGGAGGGGCGCATGGGGCGCTGGTAGGCGTACCAGATGTCGTTCATCTCCTCGTCGTTGATGCCGTGGAGACTGGTCAGGAACTGCGCGTACCGTCCCCTGTGCGCTTCCAGGCGCCAGGCGGGGGTCGGCTTCCACCAGAAGGTCAGCCGCGGCTCGAGCTCGGTCGCGTCGATCCCCTCGTACCAGGACAGGCGCCCACCTCCTCGCACCCCGAAGGCCGCCGAGTGCTCCCATGCTCCCTGGACCCATCCCGCGTGGAGCCAGGATCCGGAGGTGTCTCCCCGGGAATCGGAGCGGGCGAGATCGCTGTGCTCGTACTCGAACCGCTGCTTCTCGTGCTCGTGGCCCACCAAGGCCGACACGGGTCCCTGCGGGGTCCAACCCAGCTCTTCGCCCACCTTCCAGCTCCTGAATGCGTTCGTCTGCGATTGGATGCCGACGATCGCCATCTTCTGGTCGAAATCGCTGAACGAAGCGGAGGGTCTCCACCAGAAATCCCCCGGCAGGGTCTTGTGCACCACCACGGGCACCACGAAGTTCCCCCACTCGTAGCTCATGGGCCCCATGACCAACCGGTCGCGCCCTTCGTAGAAGGACACGCGCGCGGTATCCTTCCCCCAGGTGCGCGTCAGGTTTCCCTGCAGGTCGTGGAACACGTAGTCGAGCTGGAATGTCATCAGATCCCAATCGCGGGCCAGATCGAGCGCCTGGTCGATCCATGTCCGCCTCCCCGCCACGGACCAGTACCATTCCGATTTCCGTCCCTCCAGGGCGAGGCTTCCGGAAGCCGTGGTGAGCCGCAACGAACCATGGGTACGGAATCTGTCGGAAGTGTCCGCGCTGTCGGAGCGCGTCCACCGGTCGATCTTCCCTTCCAGCCAGCGCAGCGAGTCGGGGAATCCCGTCCCGCCGATGCGCGGATCCACGCGGAGCACCGACGACAACCGGTTTCCGTACCGGGGATCGAATCCCCCCTTGTGGAATTCCACGTTCCCCGTCGCGTCGGCCAGGAAGGTGCTGAACAGACCCATGAAGTGCGCCGGGGAGTAGACCGGAGCTCCGTCCCAGAGGATCAGGTTCTGGTCGGCCGCCGACCCCCGCACATAGATCTTGGTGGAGAAATCCGACGACTGCACCACCCCCGGAAGGGCCTGCACCGCCCTGATCACGTCCGGCTCGCCCAAGGCGGGCCTGCGCAGGATGGACTGGACGGTCACCCGTTCGGTGCCTCCGGACCGCGGCCTTCGTCGGCCGGAAACCGTCACCGTTCCGCCGGCCTGGGTCCGGTCCAGCAGGACCGCACCGGTCGGCGCGGCCACCACGTCGACGGAATCCCGGACCGTGTCCACCACAGCCGCGTCCACGACCCGCTCCACCACCTGGACCTGCGTATCCACGGAAAGCGGCGCGAGATCCAGGGTGTCGAACCCCTTGGGCGACAAATCCACGCACATTTCCTGTCCGCCCGACCGGAACAGGCACAGGGGGACGGTGCCGGTGGCCACGGTCGCGCTGTCGAACTCCCCCCGGGCCACGAACCTGCCTGAATCGTCCACGGGAACGTCGCGCCCCCCGAACCGCACCTGCATGCCAAGCGGCGCCCGCGAGCGCACCACCACCGATCGCGGAGAAGGACGGACGCTTTCCTGGGCAAGGACGATCGCGGCGGCCCCCACCAGGATTCCCGGGGTGGCAAGGGATGGACGGTTCATCGAGTCGTGTTCCTTCGGAGGTTTGGTTTCCCCAATAAAGACACCGAAGGCGGCTCCTTGTGTCACTTCTCCGCGAAAATTCCACCGACCCGCTTTCCACCGCTTTCCCGCACGCCGTCTACTTGCGGCAACCCACCCGCGAGGTGGCCACCACCACGTCGTCGTAGAGGATGGTCTGCGCGTCGGGCGCCGAGGCGGGAAGGGTGTTTTCCTGGTAGTACGCGTCCAGCACCACCCGCCGGAACAGGACGGAATCGCTGGTGCGGAAATCGAACCCTTCGAAATCCTGGTCGGGCCGGAAGTAATCGCCGAAGGTGAAGAAATTGTCGCGCAACCAGCGACCGCGCGGGGAACCCGGCTTGTACTCGCCCACCAGGGTGTCGTCCTTCCAGAGGGCCAGCGATCCGTCGGACTTCCCCACCGTGTTGGCGGTCGCGCGCACCTCCAGGCAGAACCACCGATCGCGTTGGAACGGAATCTGTCCGGCGGGCACGAAGTTGTTCCCGTAGTGGTAGGTGGTTCCCTGGTCTCCCGCGCAGCCGGCGACGGCGGTGCCGTCGTTGCAGCGTCCGGACCTCATCTTGTGCCAGTAGGCGTAGAAGGCGAAGATGTCGCCGGACCGACCGTCCAGATCGAACCAGAACCCCTTGTCGCCGGACGGCACCGTGTTGGCCAATCCGTCCGATTGGAAATCCGCGGTCCCGGCCGCGACCCGCACCCAGTGGTGGGGAATGGCCGTGGCCCCCTCGAACCTGGCATGGAACCGGAAGAAGATCTCGCGCACGGGCCTTCGCAAGGGCGCCTGGGCCTGGCTGGACACGTAGGTGTCCTTGGCGAGATGGGCGCGGGTCACCGTGGCGCGCAGGTACCTGGTTCCGCCGTGGGCAAGGCTCGAGGACGTCTCCACCGACAACCGGTCGGACGCGGTGGTGTGCCACCCCCAAGTCGCGAATCCGTCCTCGAAACCGCTGGCGAAGAGGACCGAAGGATCCGTGTCCATGCCCACGTCCCCCGGATGGAGATCGCGCAGAAGGACGTTCCCCCTGGCGCCCGACGTGTCCGACGGACCTTCCATGGCCTGTCGGAGGGAATCCGTGGCCCGCGCGCCGGAGCTGGCGGCGTCGTCGCTCCCGCATCCTGCGCAGATGGCGGCCATGGCCAATCCGAGCTTCCAAAGCGGCGCATCCTGGGTGGGGACCATCGTTCCTCCGTTCGGTCGCTCCGTACACCCAATAGATAGCGTTTTTCCGGCGACAGGATTCCCTCCGCCACCGGAGGCTTTCCAGGCCCCGGCTCCGGGGACTAGCTTGGCCATCATGGCCACCTTCACCACCTCCGATGGAGCGTCGCTGTTCTACCGCCTCGAGGGCGAAGGCGCGCCGTTGCTCCTGCTCAACGGACTCTTCGGCGATGCCGCCTTCTGGGATCCGGTGGCGGCGTTCCTTCGCGAGCAGCGCCGTTGCATCCTGCTGGACCACCTGGGGATCGATGCCGCTCCGGTCCTGGGTCTGTGCCACGGAGGGATGGTGGGCGCCACCATGGCGCTTTCCCACCCGGGACGCGTCGGCGGCCTGGTCTGCCACGGCACCCGCTTGCTGGAAAGCGCGAAGACCCGCGTCTACGACAAATTCCGACGCCGTCTCCTGGATATCGGAGGCGTGGAACTGATGATGTCCGCGCAGATGGGATCCCTCTTCGGCGAAGCCTCCATGGTGGAGGTGGAACCCCACGTGGGCAAGATGTCCGCGGGTGCGATCGACCGCATGGACGCCGCCAGCGCCGGGCCCATGCTGGATGCGCTGATCGGGTTTGCCATGGACCCCCTGGACATCGCGCGGATGTCCATTCCCGCCCTGTTCCTGGCCGGCGAGGAGGATCTGTACACTCCCCCCTGGATGGTGGAGCGGACCGCACGGCTCTGGCCAGGTGCCCGTTTCCAGGTCCTGCCGAACGTGGCCCACATCGTGCCCAGGGAAGCCCCTGCCGATCTGGCCCGCTTGACTCTCCAATTCCTGTCCGACAACGGGATCTGATCGGCGGGGGAGACACTTCCCGAATCGGACAATTCCCGGATTGTAGTTTCGGGGAAGTTGACCCCATTTCCATCCTGATCCAGGAACACTCCCGATGCCCCTTCTCCCGCTTGTCGCCTTGTCGGCCGCCTTCCTTGCAGGCCAGGAGCCCATCCATGCCGCGGACACGGCCGGATCGGATCCCATGCGCGCTCCACAGGCCACGAGTCCGATCGCGAAGGAGGCGGGATCTTCCCGAGCCGCCCGGACGCCCTGGTACCCCACGAAGGAAACGCGCCCCATCGTGGAACTCCCCGAGGACCACGCGGTGGAGGCCAAGCGAACCGATCGCAAGCCAGGCCCGGTGATGCTCGGCGCCAGACTCCGCGACGAAGGGATGATCCTGCAGGTCGGCTTCCGGGACAAGGACACCACGACCCGTCAATGGACGATCGGGATCGGTGGAACCTGGAAGAAATCCGAAGACAGCCACGACAGCCTGGAATCCTCCATCGCCAAGTTCGGCTTGGCCGGCCGCATCGGTCGGGAGATCTGGTTCGCTGGGCCCGGAAACCTGACCCTGGTCGGCTCCGCCACCGCACAAGTCTCCGGGGCCTGGAACGATTCCACCTACGATACGCTCGTCCAGATGGAACGCAAGACCTGGTCCAATCCTTCCGACAGGTACGGGCTGGTCCGTTCCCCGCGAACTCGAAGCACGGGGGAGTTGAGCTTCGGCCTGCTCCTGGGCGCAGGCATCCGCATCCACTCCAGCTCGGGCAAGGCCGCCTTCTACGCCGGCGTGGAGGCGGGTCCGGGATGGACCTCCTCGGAGGACGAAGACAGCAAGATCTCCCACAGCGAAGCCGCCTTCCTGGAGCCCTCCTGGCAGATCGGCTTGGATTGGTGCTTCTGATCCCGGACCTGGGCGGTCACACCACCGCCGTCCACGACCTCAGTTCGAAGCGCCATTGTTGAATGGTTGTCTCCACTGCCAGGCTTTAGCATTCCACGCAGAAGCGAAACGCAATATTTTCCGTGGAACACAATCCTGCGCACGAATCAGGCTCCACATCCATCCAATGCATCGCCATCTGTCGATGGTGGTCTCCTGGGCAGTCCTATGCTGCGGAAATCCCAGGAGACCTGCAACCATTTTTTGCCAGCCTATTCCTTGGTAATCATCGGCTGGTCAACCACACCTGCCACGGAATCTCGATCAGACAGCTTTGCTTGGATTTGAAACGATAGGCACGGGATTAAATCCAACCCATTTTCAGATACATCTTTGCACCACGCTTTTGCAACGCCTTTCACATGGTGCGCTCTAGCGTTCATTGTCCTTTGAAGATTTCTGTTTTGGAATTCAGTGAAATTGGAGTCCAGCTCTTCCTGCAATGCATTCATCGCAAAATCGAGCTCGACCGGTTTCCTTCCAATAATCTTGCGATACGAAATCAAAGGCCATCGGAGTTCCATGCGCTTAACCTGTCCGTCAGGAAGAACTTCCACATCGAAATAACTTCTCTCATCGCGCATGATCCTCCGCTTCTCCACTCGAATAAAATGGAAACGATAGGAGATCAATTCCGGCTCTCCGCCATTGATTTCTCGATACTCCTTTCCGACATTCCAAAGAGACATCTTTCGCTGCATCCCATGCGGCAACAACCGCTTTATTATTTCGCGATTTGATTCCTCAGGCCGTTCAGGATCCACCTTGAGACCACCTTCTAGCAGAAACGAGTTTGCACTCGCAGCAACTACGGGAGAATAAGAAATGGAAAGCTTCACACCTTTCTGTTGCATTTTTTCAACCATCTTCACTAGATCAGGATCGGCGACGCTATCAGAAACAATGATTTCCTCCATCGCATCTTTCTGCGGCGCATGGCTCCTCGCGGGCTGAGGAGAGGGTTGCGTACCCTTTGCGGGTGTAGAAAGGAGAAGTGGACGTAGGTTGTGGAAATCGCAAAACCACCACACTCACTGCGAGCCCTACGTCCATGAAGAAGATACACCTTGCCATCCGATCCGCAGCTCGTGACCACGTTCAGACCGTCCTTCAGGAGGCTCTGGGTTCCGACTTCCAGGCTGTTGCCGGTGGTCTGTTCCGGAGTGAAATCGAGGGGATGCTCGACCACGCCCTCCAGGCGGAGCTTGCCACTTTCCTTGGCCGTACCACCTATGAGCGCAACGGGAAGGGGCCTTGGCGCAACGGCAGCAAGACCGTGGCCCTTCCGAGCCCTTTGGGGTCGTTGTCGATCGAGAAGCCGGTCTTGCGTAAGGGTGGGTTCAACTCGTCGCTCCTTGCCTTGCTGCGTGGCGGAATGAACCAGGCCATCGAAGTCATCTGCCAGCGCAGTTGGTTGCGCGGTATGTCGACCCGAGCCGTGGCCTCGGAGATGCGCGAATTGACCGGCGCCAAGCTTTCGGCTTCGGACATATCGGAGATGACCGACAAGCTCTTGCCGTCCATCGACGAGTGGCGCAAGCAGCCCGTTCCTGCGGTTGAAATCCTGTACCTGGACGCATTGTACGTTCCGGTGCGTCGTGGCGGTGAGACCAGCAAACAAGCAGTATTGGTGGCCATTGGGGTCGATGCCAACCGGATGCGCCACTTCATGGGGTGGCTGGTTGGCGACAGCGAATCCACCGAGAGCTGGAGCGCCCTTCTGGATGACCTGAAGGGTCGCGGACTGGGCCGCGTCACCTTGGCTGTGTCGG
>DAOPYN010000015.1:0-67894 GCA_035352895.1 Fibrobacteria bacterium
GACAGATTCTGTCTTGGCGCAGTTGATTTGAAGGGTTTTTCAGCGTCCTGTTAGGAACTTCCGAACGACTTGCGTGCCTTCCACCTGTGGGGCGAAGTCTACCCGACGCTCGGGGAAGTAGGCTAGGGATCCCCTCGCCAGTGCTCGGAATTTGAATTCCGTCGAGGCTTGAGGAGTCCACAGCGGGTCGTTCAGGGAATCAGAAAGAACGATGACGGAGGTATCCAGTTCCTTCTGCTCGGAGATCAAGGTGAAGCTGGACGAGGCCACCACAGGTGCACCCGATCGGGCAAGGTCCCGAAGCACAGCAAAGAATCCCAGCGAATCACCAACGGGTAGCTTGCCGCCCACACGGAAGTTCCACGACCATGTTCCCGCTAGAGTTTTGATGGAATCCGCAAGCATGACCAACGAATCCTGGTTCGCTGCACGCACGAGCAACCGATACAAACCCAACCGTGGAAGTGACACACTCACCGACACCCTTGGCGCGGCACCAAGACTTGCGAGGTAACGTGTTTTGGTAGGACTCACGGTCAAGATTTGGCTTCGAACGGATGTATCGGGCAAGACACGGAATATCAGCTGGGTATCGATCAACGTTCCGGTCGATGCGTTCCACGCTTGTACTTGCCATGCATACCAGCCTGAATCCAGTACCGCCCCAAATCCCGTGCGGCCAGTCTGTACAAAGCGCAAGGTGGAGCTGGTTAGGCGCATGGACCTCACATCCAAAGTGACTCCCGCACTGGCACGTCCAAGAGAATCGCTTGGAACTAAAACACCGGAAACATCCAATGTCCCACTCGTCGCCGAAAGTCCCCACACCAACGAATCATCGGTGGTACTGGCGTTTTGCAGGTTGATGGTTCGAAGTGGATTGCCCGGAAAAATCACCCGGCTAGAATCCACGACCTTGAGAGCAATTCCGCCGGAGCGCCCAGGCGCCCATTTGACTCGCTTCGAGTCGTAGGAGATCAATCCGCTCGCGCCTTCGGTCGCGACAACTAACGTGTAGCTTCCTGTGTCCTTGGCTTGAGGATCGAACCACGCCAGCAAGCCATCCGTGGCTTGATCCTGGATTCCTGTGTTAGAACGTGGCCAACGGCCATCCGTGCTTCCACTAGACAGTCCGGCATGATCGATTGGCTGTTGAGCGGAAAGAGGCACTGGCATCGGCGTCCACGTGCGACCTCCCAGCAACTCCTGGACATTTTTTGCCTTCGCTGGGAGCTGGACGATGCCTCGGACCCACCAAGCCCGGTATTGTTGAAAACCCGCGCCTAGATCAGTTGAAGTCGCCACACCGCGCACGGAAACAGTCCCGGAAACGTTCGCACCTTCGGTTGGCGAAGAGATCACCGTCGCAATCGAATCGATCACGACTGGCACCGCCACCTTGATCGAGTCACCTTGCGCATTCTTGACAACGAGGGTCAAATCATTCTTGCCCGATACCCAACCATTTGATTGCGGACGCATCGAACATTTCAGCACCAGCGTGGTGTCCACTCCACGTGGAATGGTTATGGAGGTGTACGTCCGATCAGGGCATGCCAACACATTGCCGCCCGGCTGACGAAGCGAGAGCGTCCCCGCATCCAAGTCACGAATGCGTACGGTGACGGTCGCCATGTAATCCGTTCCAGCTCGTAGTGGAAACGGTGAGACCGAGCCATCCACTCGTGCCAAGAACGATTTGATCTGGAACGTCGAGGTCACTACGGTATCACCTGGGCCACGAGCCAGTTTCCATGGACCGACCCAGTCGGAAGAGTTTGATGCTCTATCTGCTGCTGTAACACTGATCGAGTACTGACCATCTGGAAGACGCGCTCCTCCAGCATCCTTGCCATCGAACTTCAGGGTTGCCGCTTTAACAAACGGCCACTCCCATGTGCCACCAACCGTGTTTGTCCAACGAACAGTCCCCTGCCAAGCAGCAGCTGTATCCGGAAGGTCACGAATGCTTGACGTCACCACTGTCAGCGGTGTGGCATCCGATACGCGGGCCGCGCCGCTTGCGAGAGTGCCCGACCACAAGAACCTTGGAGCACCAGTTGGACGATCCACATCGACAACGAATGATTTCCACAGAATCAGCGAATCCGATGAGGACTGTACACGGGCACGCACCCAATACTTTCCAGAAGCTGCACCAACTCCGTTCCAATGCCAGTCGTTGACACCGACAGGAAGATTCTGGTTGGAGACAATATTTGCCTGTCTGCTCCCGGAGGCGGAATCACGGATCACATCCAACGTGATCGTAACGGGCATTGTTCCCGCAGAGGCCAACCGAACCAACAGCTGACGATTGTTCGTCGCCGAATACACCTCGGGATCCACTTCCAGATCTCCCAACGCGACCGTTCCCCGATGATGGAAAACGCCCCACAATCGCGCCCAAGCTCTCTGAACCACCCCAAATCCGGCAGGTGCCATCCCGGCGCTTTCAGCATCACGGGAACCACCTGATGTTCTGGTAAATCCAAGCTTTTGCAAGGGTGACCGAAAAATCCAGCGCAGTTTGGTTGCACCCAAACCAGCCTCAACGATGTAGCCGGTGCGAAGACGCGCACGCACAACGAATTGACCAGCATCGGATGGCAACGCGATCTGTTCGGCAGCATCCGGTAACGAAACATCCACCCAAGCTGTGGCGCTGGAAACCTTCACGGCTCCAGAAGCGGTAATCACTGCCAAACGGATCGATCCTGCAACAGCGATCCAGTCCGAAGAGATCAGTTCCACAGGGCTTCCGATGGCTGGAGCCACTTGGCTCCATGTTCCGAAGGTTGAGCCACTCCGAATCGAGAGATATCCGCGACCATCCGTGAGCACGGCGACAAGGCTATCCCCGCGAGCGATCAATGCCGACACATCAACAGGGAAGGCCGCACCCATCGCAACGCCACTCAACGTTTGTATGGAATCGTATGCACCTACCGAACTGGAATACACTTGCGCGCCTCGTGCCTGAACCACAACAGGCGAAGCGACTCCGGCCTGCACAGGTAAGGTGATCCGGCTTGGAGAATCAAAGCGCGTAACGGAGCTCACCTTTCCTGTACCGTCAAAATTGGCATTCCACTGCCGCCATCCAAGAGTCGTCTTGGAAAGGGTGAAAAGCTTTCCACCGACCATGATGCCTGTCCTCTGAAAGAACACAGGCCCATCGATCAATGCCTCTCCGATATCCAATGGGAGCTTTGCAACGCGTGCCTTGGCCGTATCTGGGTTCCCCCTGGTAGCCGTGCGTGCTGCGGTCAGGACATGCACTCCGCCAGAAGCGTCTACCTGTACGAATTCCTGGCCGGACGAAACGTCCACCTCCGCACGAGTCAAGCCACCGTTCCACATTCCAGCCAACGTCATCAGTGCTGCAGCGATTCCAACCATCATCGCGAAGCTCCCCCGGCAGACGCGCCGTGCTTCATGCTTTCGAACACTTTTCGGACCTGGTCTTCCGACTTGAGGTCCTGCGGAAATTTGTCTGGATGCTCTTTTTGGAGCACTCCGTAAATGCGAACGCCCGTTAGTGCTGCAACTGCAGCAGTGCGTGACACCAAGACTTGCGAAGTCTGGAAAAACTTCTTGCCCGTTTCCGTCGACATGAACTTGTCGATCTCGGTTAGTTCAGCGACCGTGAAGGATTTCCGCCAAACCTGAACCATCTCGTCCTCCATCTGGGTGGACTGAATTTCGAGTTCGACTTTCTTCCAGGTCTGCAAAGGCAGTTCTGGATGAGCCGCACGAGTCGCTTCCATTTGCCTGCGCATCTGGGTGCGGACATTTTCCACAATGCCAGTTCGCACGATCACCTTGCGGATCAACGCATCCTCAGCGCTCACTGGGGCGGCGTGACAAGACAAGGCGAAAAGGCCGACAAGGAGAATTGGAAGAAATTTCACGGGAATAGAGTCCTGAAGAAGGCTCGATGGTGCGGGGAGGTGCTACCCAACCCAAGAGGTGAATAGCGGGGCAAGTTAACCAAGACGGGGAGGGGTTCCAAGCACTTTGCGCATGCCAGGAGTTAGGGGTTCTACTTGGAATCTACGCAAGTCCAAGAAAAAAATCAACTTACAGCGGGAAAGAGATTTTTCTGGCTCCGCCAATCTGCCAAGAACGGAAGGAACGACGACCTCGACGACAGAAACCCATACGAGGCGACTCCGTTTTTAGGCGTCCGCCCCACATTGACAGTATTTGGCCCGCTGCTCCATCAAAGCCTTGCGCTTTTCCAACAAATCTCCACGTCTGTACGCGGCTTCCGCTTTGTTCTTGATGGTGTGAGCAAGGGCCATCTCCACGATCTCGTTCTGGAATTCAGTGAGCTCCGCAGCCCAGTCCCGAAAGGTCGAATGAAAACCATGGGGGGGTGATCGGACGCCCCAGGCGAGGGTCGATATAGCCCCCTGCATCGCGGCGGGAAAGATCCTCGTGCATCCGCCGGACAACAAGGATCATGGACATGTTCGACATCGCACTCCCTGATCGTACCGCCGAGGGAAACACGAATTCGCCGCCGACTCCTGACAGCCTTGGCAGCTCTTCCAAGAGTTGGATAACCGGCTCGCTGAGGGGCACCCTGTGCTCCCGCCCCATCTTCATCCGGTCGGCAGGAATTGTCCAGATCCCAGACTTAAGATCGAACTCATTCCACTTCGTATCCAAGGTTACACTCGTCCGAGTGGCTGTCAGGATCAGGAATTCCAGGGCACGAGAACTCAAGCCAGGTCGCTGACTCAAATCACGCAGGAATTCCGCCACCCGCACGTACGGAAGAGCCGGATGATTCTTTGATTTCGCGACCTCCGATGGCTTCGGAAGGATGGAGTCCAGGTGGCCTTTCCACCTGGCAGGGTTCAAACCCTCCCGGTTTTTTCGAACGATAGCCCAATCCAGGATCGACTCGATCCGCCCACGCAACCTGGAGGCGGTTTCGGTTCTGGTGGTCCAGATCGGCTCAAGGATCTTCAGAACGTGCGGAGTGTCGATTTCCCGAATCTGGAGGTGGCCCACAACCGGAAATGCGTAGGTTTTCAGAGTGGACACCACTGATCCAGGTGCACTTTGTTCTCCCATTCCGAAGACTTCGATTCGATCAACGCCTTCGCCGCCATCTCGAACGTCATGGTCGACGCACGTGAGGCGAAGTTCGCAGCGCGAGCTTCAAGCTTCGCCTGCACAGGATCGATTCCCTTGACAACATCGTCTCGAAGGCTTCGGGCTTTCTCCCTGGCCTGCGCGAGGGAAATGGCAGGGTATCCACCCAAGCCAATCTCACGCCGCCTTTGTTTGCCTCCAGCAACTTCCCCAATGGTGACCCGCAGCACCCATGTCTTCCCTTCAGTGGGAAGAATTTGAAGGTGGAGGCCCGGTACCCCTCCAACCGCATGCATCCCAGCCTCAGGTCCGAAAGCCTAGTGACGCCCTTCGTGGGTCCTCCCCCCTCCATCCCGCTTTTGTTCGTTTCCTACCGCAGGAATGCACCCCTTTCAAGTGCGTACCTTTTGCGTACTCTGTGCTTTTTCAAGATGCACAGAGATGGCATCAAGGCCGCATAAATACTACACTAAGTGACCGATATTATATTGTCCATGGCCCATAAGAAGAAAGGCCCTCCTACTAAGGTGGGCCTTTCTCGTTCAAGTGAACACAGGCTGACTGCAATGAAAAGGTCTGCGGCTCGATTCCCCAAAGGCTCCATAGAACAAGAAAAAGGCCCTCCTCATTAGGTGGGCCTTTTTCGTTCAAGCGAACACAGGCTGCATTGAAAAGGTCTGCGGCCTACCGTAGGTCCTTGCCGTCCTGCTTGGTCTTGGCTCCGACGTTCTGGTCGGCACGGAAATTGTCCGTCCGCTGGTCGGCCGAGCGCTTGATGTCCAGACGCACCGCTTCCTCCCGCTCCCGGCGGGACTCCAGATCCGCCAACTTGCGGGCGGCCAGCGTGTCCTGTGGCGCCGCGGCGACCACCTTCTTCTGGTCGCGGATCTCCTCGGACAAGGTCTTCAGGACCTTGTCCTGGGCCGCGAGCTCCCTCACGTACGGCGACTGCTCCTGCTGCCAACCCACGCAATCGTCGCAACCCTCCCCGCGTTGGGAGCTCGCTCCACAGGAGGCCAGCGTCAAGACGCCGAAGGCCACCGTCGCCACAAGGATCCTGGATCTCATTTCTTCGTCTCCCGCGCTCGCAATCCGATCAACCGGACCTGGTCCCTGCTGACCACCTTCAACGCCACGATTTCGCCGGGCTTGATCTGACCCAGTCGGGCGGAGGCGGCCGAAGCAGAAGTCACAACGGTAGAATTCCGACTGGCATCCAGGATCTCCACCAGCACCATTCCGGCACGCAGGCCCTTCTCGTGGGCCGGCGAGCCCGGTGTCACGGCCACGATGGCCGCCCCGCTCACATTGGAAGGCAAGCCGTTTTCCGTCCGCGCCTTCTGGTCCAGCTCGCCCAACCGCAGCCCCAGGCTGGGCAGGGTGAACGTGCCATCGGGCCCTTCCACCGGCATGGCCGCGAGCTCTCCTCCGACCCGTCCCAGCACCACCTCGAGATCGATCTCCTTGCCGTCGCGCAGCACCCGAAGCTTCACCTTCGTGTTCGGACGCTCCTGGGCGACGCGGTTGCGCAGATCGGCGGATCCCTTCACCACCGCATCCCCCAGCTTCAGGACCACGTCGCCGGATTTCACCCCGGCCTTCTGGGCCGGCGATCCCGGAGAGACCTGGACCACCTTCGCACCATCCCGGTTGGGCAGCCGGAGAGCCTCGGCCAGATCCGGATCCACGTCCTCGATGGACAGCCCCAGCCATCCACGCGACACGGCTCCGTCGCAGATCAGATCCTCGGCGATGCGGCGCGCCATGTTGATGGGAATGGCAAACGAGATGCCCTGGTAGCCACCAGAGCGGGTCCAGATGCTGGAATTGATGCCGACCACCTCGCCCTTCAGGTTGACCAGCGGCCCGCCGGAGTTGCCGGGATTGACGGCCGCGTCGGTCTGGATGTGGTCGGCGTAGCCCTCGCCCTGGAGTTCGGTGCGCCCCTTGGCGGAAACGATTCCCGCGGTGACGGTGTTCTTGAACATGTAGGGATTGCCCAAGGCCAGCACCCACTGCCCGATCCGGACCTGGTCGGAATTCCCGAAGGCAGCCGCCTGGAGCTTGGTCTTGCCCGGCTCGATCTTCAAGACGGCGACATCCGCCTTCTCGTCCACCCCCACCACCTTGGCGTCGAAGCGGGATCGATCGTACAGCTCCACGATGATCTCGTCCTGGTCCTTCACCACATGGGCGTTGGTCATCACGTAGCCGCGTTCGTCGATGATGAATCCCGAACCGCCACCTTCCTGCTTGCGACGCTCCTGGGGTCCGGGCATTTCGTCCATCTCGCCGGGAAAGCCGAAGAAGAAGGGAAAGGGCATCATGCCTTGTCCCTGCACGGTCACGGTCTTGGACGTGTAGACGCTCACCACCACCGGCTCCACGTGGTCCACCACGTCGGCGAAGGCGTTGGACAGGGCCATGGCGGCTTCGGAAACCTTCGGGACCGTGGGACCTTCGCCCAGATGCAGACTGGAACGCTCCGGCCGGGAGGTCTTGTCCGCACAGGAGACGGAAACCGCCAGCAGGAGGGACAGGATCGAAATGAGTTTGGTTCGACGCATGGACGCTTCCTTTCTTCGGCGAAGACCGGTCGTTGACGAGGAAAGCCTCTTTGGGGCTTCAGGCATGTGCGATTAATCTATACGGCTTTCGACGACCATCCACTCCGACGCCCGGCCCCCCACTCGGACCTCCGGGAAGATCGGGGTGGTCTATCTTTTTGGGGTCATCCATCCTCTCCCATTTTTTTGAACCACGGAAACCATGTCCCTTTCCGCTCTTCTCGCTTGCATGCTTGGAGCCGCATCCCCGGCCCCGAAGAAGCTGCCCTACATCGCGGTGATGGATCTCCGAGCCCCCGGAGTGGAAGCTGGCGCCGCCGAGGCCATCACCTCCCATCTGGCCTCGGAACTGGTCCGATCCGGAGCGTTCCGCGTGATGGAACGAAGCCAGATGGACAAGATCCTGGCCGAGCAGGGCTTCCAGAAGAGCGGCGCCTGCGAGAAATCCGAATGCGAAGTGGAACTGGGCAAGCTCCTTTCGGTGGACCGGATCGTCGTGGGGGATCTCGGACGGGTGGGTACCCGCTACACGCTCAGCGCCCGGATGATCCATGTGCAGACCGGCGAGATCCAGATCTCGGTGACCGAAACCGGTGCCCCGTCCCTGGAAGAAACCAGCAGCGAGCTGGTTCCTTTGATCGCCGATCGACTGGCCAACAGCGGCGAGTTCCGCAAGAAATGGGCGCTGGGGCTCTCCGTGCGCGGTGGTCTCACCGAGCCGTTCCTGGGCGACCAGCTGATGGGATCCCCGGCCTGGACGAACGAGACCGCTCCCGACGCGAGCCTGGCGGGCGCGTTGCGCATCTCCAAATGGTGGACCCGGTCCCTCTGGACTTCCGTGGAATCGGGGGTGGAATCCAACCAGTTCTCCGCCACTTGCACCTGGGACAGCACCACGGATGCCTTCCACGAGACCCGCACCTGGAAGAGCGATGTCAGCCTCCAATCCATCCAGACATCCGTCCTGATCGGATTCACCGGCAATTCCGGCCTCACATTGGCGATCGGGGGCGCCTGGAACTACCCCTTCGCCGGAAGCGTGGATCAGTCCATCCAGCGGAAACTGCGGACGCCCGACAACCACCAGACCGATTTCACGCTACCCTCGCGCTCCCTGGAGCCCACCACGGCCGCATCCGGCGACAAGGCGGTCTCCACGCAGTTCGCCGTGGAGCCGTTCTGGGATCTCCTGCTCGAAGCGGGATGGACCTTCAAACCCGGATGGCATGTATCGGTCCGGTCGACGCTCTCCCTGACGAGCTTCCATCTGCCCATCCAGAGAACCGCGAACGAGGAATCCATCGTGGATCCCCTGGCCTTCGCGACCTATTCCGCCCCCGGGACATACGACGATGCCGACATCGCTCGAGGCATCCGGCTCCTGCGCGTGCAGACCAGCGTGGGCAAATCGTTTCCTTTCTGATGCATCTTCCAAATCTCCGTTGACCTTCCGGGGCGGACGGTGTTACATTGCATTCCCTTCGATCCGGGGCGGGTTCGGATCGGATCCTGGTTGTCAATGGAGACATCGATCATGGAGGGTTCCAGTTGGCTGCGACGATGGGAACCCGGAGCTTCTTCCTAAGCTACCTCCTGGAGACTCCGCTGGAGCTCCCCGACGGCAGCAGGGTTAAGCTGCGCGAAGTCTGGGCCACCACCGACGACACCCCCAAGGTGGCCTGCGTGACCGTCAAGCTCGCCCAGGGAATCCACCGGATCCCCTGGGAAGACCTCGAGCTGGTCAAGATCGATTCCGGCAAATACACCCTGCGTTCGCGATCGGAAGGCGCCCCTTCCCTGGAAGGCACCGAGGATCTCATCCAGATCCGCAAGCACATCCTGGACCGGCAGATCGTCGATCTGGACGGTGCCAAGGTGGTGCGTGTCAACGACGTGCGATTGGCCCAGGTCCGCGACGGTCTGTTCCTGGTTGCGGTGGACGTCAGCTTCACCGCCCTGCTGCGCAGGCTCGGCGCCGAACTCCTGGCCCGACGCATCTTCTCCGGCAAGCTCCTGCCCATGTACATCCCCTGGAGCGAAGTCCAGGCCTTCGTCCCTTCCAAGACAGGCGCCATGAGGCTCGCCTCCAGCGCCGAGCGACTCAAGACCCTCCACCCATCGGAACTGGCCGACATCATCGAGGACCTGGACGCGGCGACCCAGGTGGCCATCTTGGACGCCCTCGGCGAGGACAGTGTCGCCGAGGTGATCGAAGAGATGGAGCCGGAAGCCCAGGTCAGCATCCTTTCGCGGATGGGCGTGGAGAAGGCCGCCGACGTCCTGGAGCAGATGGACGCCGACGAGGTCGCCGACATCATCGACGACCTCCCGGCCAAGCAGGCCGAGGACATCCTCCAGGAGATGGAAGGAGAGGCTTCCGCGGAAGTCCGCGAGCTCCTGGAATACGGCGGCAACCAGGTGGGCGCGCTCATGTCCAAGGATTACGTGTCCATGCCCGCCACCGCCACCGCCGAAGCCACATTGACGGCTCTCCGGAAGGACCGTCCCGCACCCAAGCACGCCATGGCGGTGTTCGGCCTCGACGACAAATCCCGTCTCTCCGTCGTGGTCCCCCTGACCGACCTGGTGATGGCCGAACCGACCACTCCCCTGGCCGAGCTGGGAATGGAACGCCTCGTGTGCGTGCGCGACGTGGACCCGATCTCGGAGGTCGTGGAGATCCTGGAACGCTACCGGTCGCTGGTGGTCCCCGTGCTGGACGCCGACGGGTTGCTGGTCGGAGTCGTCACCATCGACGACATCCTGGACGACCTCATCAAGGCCGGCGGCAGGAGGTTGCGCGGATGAGGCTGCGCAAGCCAGGCTGGTGGGCCACGTTGATCGCGTTCCTGGCCGTGCTGGGACCCGGGATCGTGACCGGTTCGGTGGACAACGACGCCGGCGGGATCACCACCTACTCCGTGGCCGGCGCCCGCTACGGCTACCATCTGCTGTGGACCCTGGGGCCGGCCTTCCTGGTGCTCCTGGTGGTCCAGGAAATGAACGCCCGCATGGGGGTCGTGACCGGCAAGGGGCTCGCCGACCTCATCCGCGAGAACGCCGGCGTGAAGCTCACCTTCCTGATCTTCACGGGAATGCTCTTCGTGGACATCGGGAACACCATGACGGAATTCGCCGGCGTGGCGGGAGCCATGGAGATCTTCGGGGTGTCCAAGTACATCTCGGTGCCGCTGGCGGCGGTGGCGGTCTGGTTCCTGGTGACCAAGGGGACCTACAAGCTGGCGGAACGGATCTTCCTGATCTTCTCGGCGTTTCTCCTCACCTACGTGGTGTCGGCGGTCCTGGCCAAACCCGACTGGGGCGCGGTGGGCCTGGCCATCGTGCACCCCAAGCTCCAGACGGACACGTCCTACATCTCGATGGTGATCGGGCTGGTGGGCACCACGGTCGCTCCTTGGATGCAGTTCTACATGCAGTCCTCGGTGATCGAGAAGGGCCTGAAGCTGGAGGACTGGAAGCTCACCCTGGCCGACGTGGTGGTGGGATGCCTGCTCACCGTGGTGGTGGCCTTCTTCATCATGGTGGCCTGCGCCAGCACGCTGCATGTGCACGGCATCCAGATCGAGAAGGCCTCCGACGCCGCCCGGGCGCTGGCTCCCCTGGCGGGAGAGGCCGCATCGTTCGTGTTCGCAGGTGGACTGTTCGTGGCCTCGGTGTTCGCCGCGACCATCCTTCCCGTCACCACCTCCTTCTACATCTGCGAGGCCTTCGGATTCGAGGCCGGCATCGACAAGACCATCCGCCAGGCGCCGCAGTTCTACGGCCTGTTCACCACCATCCTGGCGGTGGGCGTGGCGATCGTCCTGATCCCGGGAATTCCGCTCATCCGCATCTCGCTTCTCTCGCAGGTGATCAACGGCCTCCTGCTTCCCGTGATCCTGGTCTGCATGATGCTCCTGGTGAACGACCCCGAAATCATGGGCAAGCACGTGAATGGCCGGGTCTCGAACGTGGTGGGATGGACCACGGTGGGAACGCTCGCGGTCCTCTCGCTGTTCCTGGTCAGCAGGACGCTGCTGGGAATCTGAGGGGCTCCGGGGAGCGGACGTCCTCGATCCCGAAAAGTTCCCTGGCGATGTTCCGGATCCCGACGCACTGGTCGTCGGTGAATCCCGAGAGCATCGCGAGACGTTCGACGGGCGTCCTCCGGAACAGGAGGGCTTCCAGGAAGGCCATGTTGAACGCATCCTCGCGGCAGTGCTTGCGGCGACCGGGACGGTTGTTGATCCGCTGGAAGTCCAATTGGCGGTCCACCATCCGGTCGAACAGATCCAGAAGCTCCTGGTACCGCGAAGGATCCCGGTCGATGGCCCGCAGCGCGGTCACCGTGGCCTCGATGGTGGAGATGAATTCGTCCTTGGGCTCCTTGCGGATCCGGTAGTTGCTGGGCCGTTCGGGAACGAACGCGTAGTGGGGGAATTCCAGGAGGCTCGGCGAGAGGTAGATCATCTTCCGGGCTTCCCGCCAGGTTCCGTCGATGATCACGAGGGTTTCCAGGTCCGGCGGAGCCTGGTCCAGCTGCTTGGCGCGGGGCGAGGGGAACAGGATTCCCACTCGTTCGCGCCGCTCCAGGAGGTCCTGGACCACCTTGGTCCCGTCGAACCGCAGTCCATGGACCAACCGGGATCGGGAGAGGCTCAGGTGGGCCAACCGCGCGGTGTTGAAAGGCATCTTGCGCTCGTTGGGATGCTGCAGAAACAGGATCTCGACGCGGTTTTCCACCGTCCGCACGTGGTTGCACAGGCAGAGGATGCGGGTGCGCCAGCACCGGTAGCAGAACGGACGCCACCGGTCGGTGGACGGATCCTGTCCCACAGCGGACCGATCGGAGACGGATGGGTTCACGGCTTGGGAGGCAGCAAGGTGACCTTGGCCCACGACATGGTGATCTTCTCCTGCCGAAAGAGCGATCCCAGCGCCCTCTTGAACTGCTTCTTGCTCATCCCGAAGGCATCGCGGATGTCCTCGGGGGGGCTCTGGTCGGTGAGCTCCATGGACCCGCCGTGCTCGCGGAGGTAGGTCAGGATCTGTTCGGCTCCCTCGTCGATGGCCAGGACACCCCGGGGCTGCAGGGCCAGATCGATCTTCCCGTCGTCGCGGATGTTGCGGATCCATCCGCGGCACCGGTCGCCCTTGCGCAGGGGGCGGAACACATCGGTGTGGTAGAGCATCCCCTGGTAGCGCTGGTCGATCAGGGCCACGTACCCCAGATCCATCCGGTATAGGATCAGGAGGGATACTTCCTGGTTGGGCTCGAAGGCATCGGGGCTCTTGTCCAGGAACTGCTGGAGCTTGGTGCTGCCCGCCAGACGTCCGGTCCGATCGTCCACGTAGATGCGCACCACGTACCATTCGCCGGGCACCAACCGCACCTTCTGCTCGCGGAAGGGCACGAACAACTCGCGTGCGAGCCCCCAGTCCACGAAGCTCCCCACCTCGGTGGTGGCCGTGCAGCGCAGGAGGACGAAATCCCCGACCTCGCCGCGCGGGTGGGAGGTGGTGGCGATGATCCGTTCCTCGGAATCGAAGTAGACGAACACCTCGAGCTCGTGGCCGATTTCCGTCCCGCGCGGGACGGAATTGCCCGGAAGCAGGATCTTCCCGTGTTCCTGGCCGTCCAGGTACACCCCGAAGTCGGTGATCGAGACCACCGTGAGCGTGCTGTATCTGCCGATGGGTACCAAGGTTCGCCTCAGGATGTGGTTCGCATGGATGGTGCCGGGTCCGCGGGATCAGGCCAGAAGCTGCTGGAATCGCTCCAGGAAATCGCCGATCCCATCCGTCGCCCGCGTGGTGTACGGCTCGAACCCTTCCACGGAGAGACCGTAGCCGTGCAATCCGGTGATCTTGCGGGGGCGGTTGGTCAGGAGACGGAGACGGCGCACGCCCAACTGCGACAGGATCTGCGCACCGATGCCGAAGGTCTGGTTGTCGGGAACGAGGCCTCCGGACTCGGACTCCACCGCGATGGGAGGAAGTCCCGGGACGTTGCCTCCCGGGCCGGGCAGGGTCTGCAGAAGCAGGAACACGCCTCCCGCCTGGCTCACCCGGTCCAGGGCGGCGTGGATCTGCATGAGCTCCCCCACCGCCGACCCCAGTCCCCATCCGGCCTGGGATTCGGCCTGGACGCGGACGGGAACCTCCGAGAGGGAATCCACCGCCCCGGCCACCACGGCCACATGGCGGTACCCGCGCACACCGTCGCGCCAACGGGAAACCCGCAGGTCGCGCCCTTCCCAGTGGACGGTCTCCTCGGATTCCATCTTCACCAGGATCTCGGTGCGACGCCGGTATTCGATCAGATCGGCGGTGGAGCAGATGGGCAGGCCGAACCGGTCCGCGTAGGTGCGCAACTCGGCCAGACGCATCATGGTGCCGTCGTCGGCCATGATCTCGCAGATCACCCCCGCGGGAGCACGCCGGGCGATGCGGGCCAGGTCCACCGAGGCTTCCGTCTGCCCGGCGCGCACCAGCACGCCGCCATCGCGTGCCACCAGCGGGAACATGTGACCCGGAACCACCAGGTCGTCCCAGGTGGTGGCGGGATCCACCAGGGTCCGCACCGTCTGGGAGCGATCCGCCGCGGAGATCCCCGTGGTGGTGCCCCGGCGGGCCTCCACCGACACGGTGAACGCCGTCTGCAACGGCGCGGTGTTGTGCCGGGTCATCATGGGAATCTGCAGCGCCTTCACACGGTCTTCCGTGAGGCTGCAGCAGATCAGGCCACGGCCGTGGGTGGCCATGAAGTTGATGGCATCGGGAGTGCAGGCGTCGGCGGCGATCACCAGATCGCCTTCGTTCTCGCGGTCCTCGTCGTCGACGACCACGCACATCTTCCCCTGGCGGATGGCCTCGATGGAGGCTTCGACCGGGTCCAGAAGGGATTCTCTCTGTAGGCTCATGGTGGCGAATAATACGTCCGGACCGCGGGGGATTGCTACATCGTTCGCCTCGACATGGAAAACAGACCCATCCAGATCATCGGAGGCGGCCTGGCCGGTTGCGAAGCCGCCCTCACGCTCGCCAAGCACGGCCACCAGGTGGAACTCTGGGAGATGCGTCCCTCCGTGCCCACTCCCGCGCATTCCACCGACCGGCTGGCCGAGCTGGTCTGCTCCAACAGCTTCAAGGGTCTGGGACTGGCTTCGGCCCACGGCCTGGCCAAGGAAGAATTGTCCATCCTGGGCTCCAGCCTCCTTCCCCTGGCGTTCCAGGCCCGGGTCCCGGCCGGCGAATCGCTGGCCATCGACCGCGATCGCTTTTCCCATCTGGTGGAATCCGCGCTGGAGGCGATGCCCAACGTGACCATCCGACGCGAAGAAGCCACCTCCATCGATCCCGACCGCTGGACCCTGGTGGCCGCCGGCCCCTTGGCTTCCGATGCCATCCATGCACGGCTCGCCGAGCTGGTGGGTGGCTCGCGGATGTCGTTCTTCGACGCCATCGCTCCCATCGTGGCCGCCGATTCCCTGGACTGGGACCAATGCTGGAAGGCAAACCGCTGGGACAAGGGAGACGGCGCCGATTTCATCAACTGCCCGCTGGACCGGCCCACCTACGAGGCCTTCGTGGCGGGTCTGGTGGAAGCCGATCGCGTGGAGCCCAAGCCGTTCGAGCCCAAGGAACTGTTCGAAGGCTGCCTGCCCATCGAGGAAATGGCCCGTCGTGGCCTGGAAACCCTCCGCCACGGCCCCATGCGCCCCATCGGCCTGGACAATCCCAAGACCGGACGCCGCCCCTGGGCGGCCCTCCAGCTGCGCGCCGAAAACGATGCGGGGACCCTCTACAACCTGGTGGGATGCCAGACCCGGCTGAAGTGGCCCGAGCAGAAACGACTGTTCTCCATGATCCCGGCGCTTGCCAACGCCGAATTCGTCCGGCTGGGATCCATGCACCGCAATTCGTTCGTGGAAAGTCCGGCGGTGCTTGCGCGGGATTTCTCGCTCGGCGCGCATCCGAACGTGTTCCTGGCCGGCCAGATCACCGGTGCGGAAGGCTATACGGAGGCCTTGGCCACCGGATGGTACGCCGCCACCCAGATGCACCACCGCATCCGGTCGGGAACGCCCAGGCCACTTCCCGACCAGACGGCGCTGGGGAGCCTGGTGCGGTTCTTGACCACCCCACGTGGCCCCGAGGCTCCGGGTTTCCAGCCCATGAACATGAATTTCGGGCTCCTGCCCGAACCGACCTTTCCCCAAGGCTCCCGCAAGAAGGACAAGGGGCTGCGCAAGTCCCTCCAGGCCCAGGCCGCCTTGGTGGCGGCGCAGGAGTGGGTGGCCGGAGCCTAGCAGGCTGCGCGAGACGGACCTTCTGCCCTTTCTCAACAGAACCAGCGCGCTCCACCCGACCAGCGAAGCGGCGTCGGGGAACCGGCAACCAAATGCCGCCCCACGGCGAGCGAAGCAATGCCGTGAATTGGCAATCGAATGCAGTGAATGCTATTGCCGAATTGTGGGGTCCAGGGGGCGAGGTTCATCGCAGGCCGTGGGCCAGGCCCCTCCGGCCTGCGCCGGAGGGGGTGAACACCCGCATCGCAGCGAAGCTGCGCAAAGCCCCACGGCCGGAGAGTCCGAGCCCCCTGGTGCCCGGGATTGCAAAGGGCCGTGGCAGTACGGTCCTTTGCCCCGAGGAGGTACAGGAGGAGCGGGAAGCGTCCTTCTGTAAAGGAGCACAGGACGCAAGTCCTTAGAAAGAGAAAAGCCCCGCGCAGCGAAAGCTATCCGCCCCCCTTCACCCTACAACCACCTCACCACCACGTCCGCGTGTTGCTCGCGGCGCAAGCGTTCTTCCCACGGCAAGGCCCTACCGGCGGGAGTGCGGTCGAAGATCACAAGCGTTTGCGTGGAGTCGCGCCCCACCTTGTCGGCGTATTGGGCAATCTGTTTCAAACCCTTCTTCAGGGTCGCTTCCCGGCCATGGCGAGGGTGTACCAGCTTGATCTCGATGATGTGCTTGCGACCTTTCCACTCGATCAGCATGTCCATCCGTTCGCGTCCCACTGCCGCCTCGCGCGTGAGCCGAGCTCCGCCGTTCAGGATCCGCTGGAAAAAAGCCATCAGCAACAACTGCGGAAACACCTCGGTGTAGTCGGCTTTCTGCTCCCAAAGGTCGCCGTTCTCCCGCCAAAAATCGGCGAATTCATCGAACAGGGCTTCCAGATCCAAGTCGCCGTCGTCCTTGGTCCAGCGGAACTCGGGGGCGGGGATGGCCAATTGCTGTCCATAGTTGAGCGTGCGGATCAGCACTTCCCGGTAGATGGGATTGGCGATGCTCGGCACGCCGTTGTCCAACGCCACCAGTCCCAGATCCAGACATAGACGGAAATCGTCGCCATCGGCCAGGGTGGGGTCCGAATCCCCCGCCAGGATGGGCTGCACGATGCGCTTGACCTTCGGGTCGCGCAGCCGCTCGGCGAGACTGTCGATGTGTACGGCGCGGCTCTTGATCAGCTCTTCCTTTGCGGCCTCGATGTGGTCGGCGGTGATTGCGGAACCGTCCGTCACCAGCCTGGTGACGCACAGATCCGCCAGGGTATTCACCAACCAGGGCTGTCCACCCGTGAGGCGAAACACCTCGGAGATCGACTCGTCCGTGAAGACTTGGCCCGTTGCCGTCGTGTGTTGGGAAAGCAACTCGCGGACTTCACCTTCCGTGAAATTCCGCAAGGTGTAGGAATCCTTCTTGATGTTGAACCAGTCCATCCAGGACTGGTTCCCTTCGGGCTGCGGCTTCGCCACAGCTCCACCTCCGGCATCCCTGCCTTCGGTGGTGAAGGGACTTCCCGGGTTCACCGCCACCCCATCCTTGCTGTGGACCAGGTAGTCCTTGAGGTCGCGCATCCCCACCAGCGCCACCGAGGTGGGGAATTTTCCCACTCCCCGCGAAGCGAAGCCCCCGCGCAACTGGCGCAGAAAGCTGATGAGGGTCTGGCCAGAAAGGGTATCCACTTCGTCGAAAAGGATCACAAGGGGCTTTGGGGCGCACAGCTCCGACCATTGTTTGACAGTCGACGTCAGGATGCTGCCTGGATCATCACCGGCCCTGGGCGCATCCGGTACAGGGACCCCGAAGTCGCCCGCGTACTGCCGGATGGCGGTGCAGATGGCGGGCATCGACATCTCGACCTCTTCCATCCCCTGGCAGCGCTCCACACTCACGTAGCAGGCCACCACCTGTTCGGAGGCGTTCAGCGACCGCATCCACGACATCAGAAAGCTTGTTTTGCCGGTCTGGCGCGGCGCATGGAGCACCCAGTACAACTCTTCGTCGATCAGGCGCTGCAGGTCGCGACTGGGTAGCCGCGCCTCGGGAGCCAGCATGTAATGCATCTCGGGACGGCACGGGCCAGTGGTATTGAACGACTTCGAACGAGCTACCATGGTCCCAATCTAGGTTCTGAGAGGGCTTGGATCCGATAGCCCGGTGGACCCCAAGCGAGGGTCCCTATGCCCCCTGCAAAACCCCAAACGGCTTCTTGAGACTCTCGATTCCCGTACGTCCCAGCTTCTTCCACTCCTTGAGGGTGTCTTGGCGAATGTAGAGGTAACGGATGAAATTCTCGAATCAAACCCCAAGACACTCTTGACGCCACCGAAATTCTGAACGCCTCGGATCCCCCGCGCGGAATCCTAGGTCGGAAGCCGCTTCCAGACCTCGATGGCCGCTTCCAGATCCGGAAAGCGGTCGGAGGCTTGCTTGGCCATCAATCGCTCCACGCAGACCACCGCTTCGTGGGGAACGTCGTGTCCGGCGATGGACCCCAGGGGCACCGGAGGATGCATCAGGATCTGGAGCATGATCTGGCGGACCTCTTCGCCCTCGAAGGGGCGACGACGCGAGATCATCTCGTAGAAGAGCACACCCAGCGCGTATTGGTCGGAATGGGCGTCGCCCTTCTTGCCGTCGATGAGTTCGGGCGCCATGTAGTACGGCGTCCCCAGGATCTGTCCCTCCTGGGTGAGCGAACTGTCCGAATGGAGAGCCAATCCGAAGTCGGTCAATTTCACGCGCCGTCCCTGATCGACCGCCATCACGTTGGCCGGCTTGATGTCCCGGTGCACCACTCCACGCGTGTGGGCGTAGGAGAGCGCCTCCAACAGCTGCAACCCCCAGGCGCGGACGGCCTTCCATGGCAGGCGATGTTCCTGCAGGAGCTTGTCCAGGCTCGGACCGTCCAGAAGTTCCATGGCGATGAAGGAGCAGCCCTGCCACTCGCCGTACTCGAAGATGGTGACGATGGAAGGGTGGTTGAGCTGCGCGATGGCCTTCGCCTCGCGTTGGAACCGGCTCAGGTTCTCGTCCATGTGCTCGCCCAGGCGGCGCACGGCGGAAAGGACCTTGATGGCCACATGGCGTTCCAGGGACCGGTCGAAGCCCTTCTGGACCACCCCCATGGCGCCCCGTCCAAGCTCGCCGACGATTTCGTAGCGCCCGATCCGAACCACTCCGTCGATGTCCGGTCGGGCCGGATCCGTCACGGGCAACCCGCTGGAGGAGATCGCCGCGGTGGCCTGTCCGGCGATGCTGGCCGGAGAGAGCATGGTGGGAGGCGAGACCACGGGATCCGGACGGAACAGCCGCACACCGGCGATCGCGAACACCAAGCCCAGGAGGGGAAGATCGACCGCCGACTGGACCGAAGCCGCCCGATCGAGGATCACCTGCACCAGGAACACCGCAGGCACCGCGCTTCCGAGGATTCCCCAGAAACGGCCGTCGGCACCGAACCTGCGGATGTAGGCCCAGCTGCCTCCCGCCAGGAACAACGAAAGACCAAGCTCCCACAGACGCATCCATGGGGTGGTGCGCGGCACGCGGTTGGAAAGGATGTTGTCCACCACCACCGCCCAGAGCTCCACTCCGGGGTATCGCGGGATCAGAGGGGTGCGGACGAAATCCCCCGCTTCCGGATTGATGCCGCTGGTGGAGGTGACTCCGATCAGGACGATCCTGCCCTTGACCATCTCGGCGTACTTGGTGGGGTTTTCCAGGAGGTCGCCCGCGGGAATGGTGGGAACGGCGGGGCTCTGTCCCATGTAGCGGATGTAGACCGACCCGTTGTCGTCGATGGGGATCTCGGTGCGCAGGACCTGGATCCGCTGGGGTTCCAGGCTGACGTCGCCCAGGGTGGCGTCGCCGTAGGCGGCCACCAGCGCCACGGCGAAGGAAGGGACGTATTCCCCGCCCAGGCGCATCGCGTGGATCATGGACCGACAGATTCCGTCTTCGTGGTCGGAAAGGTTGTTGATGAAGCCGGACGGACCCGAATGGATCTGGTACATCGAGTCGGAATGCACCACCCTCAGGGCACCGGGCATGCTGGAGCGCTCCAGGCCGGGCTTGTCCAGCAGAAGCTGGAAAGTGGAGGTGGCCAGATATCCGGGCAGGGGTTCGGGCGGAGTGGAATCCACCGCGTCGTCCCCCACTAGCTGAAAGGGAAGGATCACCTTAAGGCCGGTGCGTCCCAGGTCCTGCAAGGTCCGGACGAAGGCGGTGTCGCCAGGCGAACCCACCTGGCGGCGCGGGAAGTAGCCATCGAACCCGATCACCTTGGGTTCCAGGTCGGCGACGGTCCGGAACAGGGCCGAGGTGGAGGCCCGATCCCAGGGCCAGGGTCCCATCTTGGCGATGATCTCGTCGTCGATCGCCACGACGACGACCTTGCCGGTGGCTGAAAGTGCCGGTGCCTTGCGGGAAAGCGCATCCTGCCACGTACGATTGATGTCCCGCAACGGGCGGACGGCCACCACAAGCAAAACCAGGCAGGCGAGCCCTCCCAGGAGGATCCTCGCCTTGGACAGCAGGCTCATGTTCGCGTCAATCGCAGAGACAATCGCGTTCCTGGTTCAGTTTCACCCATTCGGAATTGGGATCCACGGTGAACGGAGCGGGAGCACCGGCAATTCCGGCGCTGGAAACCTCGAGCTTCTGGCCATCCTTCAGGACCTGCACCCATTCGGCCACGGTGACTTCCTTGGGACCGGCCACCTTCTTGGGAGCCCAGCCCTTCTTGGGAGCCGGAGCCGGAGCACCACCGGAAACCCCCACTTCGCCCTGGTACACCGCCACCACGGCGGCGGAATCGTCCTTGACCTCGTTCTCGAAGACGGTGCCGTGGACACCAGCGACCGCCTTGGGCATCTGGACCTGGTAGCGGACCAGGCTGCCAGCCCATTTCTGGACCTTGGTCCAGGTCTTGCCACGGGCGAGGAAGAAGGTGGTCACCAGACCCCTGGCATCCTTGTCGGTGGTCTTGGTCGGCTCCTGGATGGCCGTCAGACGCACCTCGGTGCCGGAAGCAAGGCGGAGGATGCTCTGGTTGTCGATGATCAATTCGGCGAATCCGTCGGTGAGGGTGACCACGGTGTCGCCGGTGGCGAGGAACCGATTGGCCTGGAGAGGTTCGCGCTTGCCCTTGAACCTGCGGATCTCGCCGGAACCCTGGACCATGGTGACCACGGCCTTGCGGCTGGCCAACTGGACCCGACGCGCGGGTTCCTTTTCCGCCACCACCGGGGCCTTGGCCTCCTTGCGCAGCTTGATCACCTGCCCCACCTGGATCTTGTCCAGGTCCTGGATCTGGGGATTGTCCTTGCGGAGCACCCCGGCGATGGAATCGTTGAAGGCACCGTACTTGATGAAGGCGATGTAGCTGACCGTCTGCCCGCGGCGCACCACGTAGTCTTCCAGGTTCTGCGGTTCCACGGCCAGCGCAAGGCCTCCCAGACCAAGCAAGGTCAGGAGAGAAAGGCGCGAGGGTTTCATGGGATCTCCTTCCATTTCGGTCAAACCGGACGGTTCCTCCATCCGGTGGAGACCGACCTCGGGAATATGGTAACACCAACTGCATGGTGCAAGCCCCGCCCAACCGATCGAGAACGAGTACTTTTGCAGGACTGTGCCCAAGGCAACGACCTCCATCAATCTTCCGGACCAGAGCTCCCAAGCACTGGATTTTGCCAGATCCCTCATCCGGGAGGATCTGGACAAATCCTGGGAACTCGTGGTACAGCAGGCCGATGACGCTCCCGGGGAGCTTCCCGAGCGGCTTCGTTGGCTTTCGTCGCGCCAAGGGAAGCGCGTCCGTTCCACCCTCCTATTGCTGACTTCGCGTCTGGGCACTTCCCCGGACGTCCAGGCCGCACGACTGTGCGCCGCGGCGATCGAGCTCCTCCACGTCGCTTCCCTGGCACACGACGACGTGATCGACGAATCCGAACTGCGTCGAGGAGAGGCCTCCGCCCCCCATCGCTGGGGCAACAAGATGGCCGTGCTGGTGGGCGACTACGTGTTCGCGCGATCCATGAAGCTCGCCATCCGCACCCGGCTTCCAGACGTCGTGGAAGCCATCAACAAGGCATCCTGCCAGTTGGTGGCCGGCGAAGTCGCCGAACTGGACCTGTCCCGGCACACCGCACCCACCTGGGCCCTCTACCGCGAAGTCATCCACCTCAAGACCGCATCGCTCCTGGAAACCTGCTGCCGCTGTGGCGCCTTTTCCGCCGGACTGGTCCCCACGGAGATCGAGGCCGCCGGAAGGTTGGGATACCACTTCGGGATGGCCTTCCAGATGTGCGACGACCTCCTGGATCTGGGAGGCGTGGCCGACCTGGACAAGCCCGCCCGTCTGGACCTCGCCAACGGGCTGGTGAATTTCCCGGCCCTGGTGCGACGCGAACTCACTGGAAGATCCCTGACCGACCTTGCCGCGCTGCCCACCCAGGCGCTGTTGTCCATCCTCCACGAGGAAGGCGTCCTCGCCCAATGCCTGGAGATGATCGGCGACGAACTGGATCTGGCCGCGCGGGAGTTGGTCCACCTGCCGGAGGCTCCCGCCAAGTCCCACCTGCTGGACCTTCTGACCGACCTGAAAGATCGCTCCATCCGATCGCTCGCCCGATGAGGAGCGTCTCCTGAGCGTGGACGAGACGGAATTCGAGCGCAGTGGTGGGCGCAGGCTTGCGCGTTCCCGGAGAGTGGACGCGGAGATGATCTGGAGGGAGGGCTTTTCCGAAGACCCGTTGGGCGGGATCAAGCGAAAGCGCGACCTCAGAGGCCGACAGGGAAAGGTCCAGGTCGACAAGCTCCCCGACGTGCTGGGGGAGGCCCGCGAGGGCATCGTGGTGGGCGTCAGCCGCCGCACCTGCCAGGTGGAGCCTGTGGATGCCCCGGAAAGCGTGGTGGAATGCGCCTATTCCCCCCGGTTGCGGCTCACGCGGGAATCGCTGCTGGCCGTGGGCGACCGCGTTCAATTCCATGCCCTGCCCGGTTCCGGTTGGCTCCTGACCTCCATCGAACCTCGGCGTACCCGCCTGTCCCGGCCGGGGCCCGATGCCCGCGACCACCTGGACATCGTCGTGGCATCCAACTTGGACCTTCTGGTCATCGTGGCTTCCTGCGACCGGCCCTCCTTCCATCCACGCCTGGTGGATCGTTTCCTGGTGACCGCCCAACTGGGCGGAGTCGAGCCCATGCTCTTCATGAACAAGGCGGATCTGGCACCGCTTCCGGACCTGGAAACCTACCGTCGCATGGGAATCGCGGTGATCGCCGGATCCGCCACCACCGGGGAAGGGATCACCGAGCTGCGAAACCGGATCGGGACGCGCTGGGCGGCCTTCGCCGGCAGCTCCGGCGTGGGAAAGAGCTCCCTGGTGCGGGCCCTGGTCCCGTCGGCCGAAGTGGAGATCGGCGAAGTCCGCCGCAAGGACGGACGGGGCCGCCACACCACCACACGCAGCGGCGTGTTCAGGCTCTCCTCGGGAGGACGCATCGTGGACACGCCCGGCATCCGGGAGCTGGCGCTCCATCGACTGTCCGCCGGGGAACTGCAGCTGTACTTCCCGGATTTCGATCCCTATTTCGGAAAGTGCCGCTTCAACGACTGCCTCCATCGCCAGGAACCCGGTTGCGCCGTGTCCATGGCCGTGGAGCGGGGCGGTGTCCACCCCGACCGCTGGTCCAGCTACCTGCGCATCCTGGAATCGATCGGAATCCCATGAATCTCCTCCTGATCGCGTTGCCCCTGTCTTCCGCCCCCCAGACCGTGACGGAAACCGTCGAAGGCCCGGCCGGCCGTCTGGGCGCCGGAGGACGCTTGACCTGGTCCCAGTCCCCCATGTCCGATCCGCGGCTGTGGATCGACGGGCAGGTGGTGGTGCGTCCCATCCCGCGCATCCTGCTGACCGGCACCTGGGGCCGCTCGGAGGAGAGCCGGCGTGGACTCGGGATGGATACCACGATTTCCGAGATGCGCTGGGACCTGGGAGTGGGGGCGGTGATCCTGCAGGGCGCCGGAGCGGACGTCTACATCCCCGGGATCTGGCGGCATGCATCCCAGAGGCATTCGCGCCTGGGCGACGCCAGCTGGACGGAATTCGGCGTGGGCTTGGGTGCGTTGGCTCCTCTGAAAGGAACCTTCTCGCTGCGCAGCGAACTGATGTGGGTTTCCCCGAGCTCCCCCCACCGGAATCTCCTGCTGGGCCCGGGGCGCGAATCGGATGGCAGCCGATTCGAGCTTTCCCTGGGTTTCGTCGCCTTCGTCAACTGAAAGGGATGGAATGAGAATCGTCGTCACGGGTGCCACGGGGTTCATCGGAAGCCATGTCTCCGTCCGCCTGGCCCAGGCGGGCCACCAGGTGGTGGCCACGGGGCGCGATCCGGACAAGGTTCCCGCCCTGGGATCGGTCCCCGGCATCGTGCTCCGACGCGGAGACCTGGCCGACCCCTCGTCGTGGACCGCCGCTCTGGAAGGAGCCGACGTCCTGGTCCATGTCGCGCTGGGCTGGGGGGACACGGGGCCGGACATGCTGCGAAACGACACCGAAGCCTCCGTCCGCCTGTTCCAGGCGGCGGTGGACGCGGGCGTCAAGAAGATCATCTACACCAGTTCCACCGCGGCCTGCGGCGAAATGGCCCCGTTGAACCGCGAGGACATGGTCCCGCGCCCCATGGACTTCTACGGAGCCACCAAGGCCGCCACGGAATCCTATCTGCGCGCATTCGCCCACGGAAACGGGATCCAAGCCCACGTGGTGCGGCCGGGCTACATCTTCGGGGAACCGGTGGTGGCGCTGGCCCGCAGCCAGCCGGACCGGCGTTTCGCCCGGATCGCCCGCGCGGCGACGCGCGGCGAGCCCATCCATCTCGTGAAGCACGACGGCACCCAGTTTCTCCACGCCCGGGACATCGCCGAGGTGTATCTGGCGCTCCTGTCGTGCGACTCCAGGACTCCCACCGTCCACTACGCATTGTCCTCCCAGTGGCGTTCGTGGGCGGAAGTGGCGGCCCTGGCCGGGGAACTCCTCGGCCGCGAGGTGGACGTGGTCCTGGAGGACAAGGGCTACGGCGAGGAACCGTTCCTGTTCTCGGTGGACGGAATCCGTCGGGATTTCGGGCTGGATTTCCCCAACCTGGATCGGCTGCGGGAGCATGTCCGGTGGGAGATTTCGAGAACGTGAGCACCATGGCGCTGCGATTCCTGCTGGCTCCCATCCTGGTGGGACTGGCGTCGCTCGCCGCTCGGCGCTGGGGGAACACCGTTGGCGGATGGATCGCCGCGCTTCCCTTCGTGGCGGGCCCGCTCCTCCTGGTGGTGGCCCTGGAACAGGGACCGGTTTTCGCGGCCCATTCCGCGCGGTCGGCCCTGTCGGGGATCGTGGCCTTGGCCGTGTTCTCCAACGTGTATGCCAGGATCTGTCAAAAATGGTCCTGGTGGGCCGCGCTTCCCGGATCCTGGACGTCCTACCTCGCCTCCGCCTGGGCCATGTCGCCTTGGGACATGGGCGTCGCCGCGCGGCTGGCGGGCGCGCTGTGCGCCCTGTGGACCGCGCGCCTCCTGCTTCCCCCGATCGTTCATTCCACCCACCATACGCCGCGCGAGCGCCCCACCTGGGATCTGCCCGCCCGGATGATCTCCGCGGCGGCCCTGGTGGGAACCATCGCCACGCTCGCGCACCGGTTGGGTCCCAACTGGAGCGGACTGCTCGCACCTTTCCCCATCGCCACCACCATCCTGGTGGCCTTCACCCAGGCCCAGGAGGGCTCCGCGGCGGTCACGCGGATGTTGAGAGGCTTCCTTCCAGCTCTTGCGGGACTCGCGAGCTTCTTCGCCACCCTGGCCCTGGCCCTGCCCGTCTTGTCGGTCTTCCACGCCTTCGCGCTGGGCCTGGTGGTCACGGTGGCCACCCAGGCCCTGGCGATCCGTCTGGCCGGGAAATAGGTCTATCAACCACCCCGCAGCTTCGCTGCGGGGTATTTTTCTTGGCCAGCGAACTTCGATCACGAACCACCCCGCGGCTTCGCCCTTCGACGCACCTCAGGCGCGGGAAACGATGATCTTCTCGATATCCTCGGGGGACAGCGAACCGTTCTCGCCCTGCCTGGTCCCCCGTTGCGCGAACCGCGCCCGCACCTTGGCTCCCGCCTGCACCGCGTCGATCCCGTGGTCGGAGAGCCGGGTGGGAACGCCCATGGATTCGAAGAACGCCTCGGTGAGCTCGATGGCCCGCGAGGCGACCCAGGCGGGCTCGCCCGTGAGTCCCCAGACGCGCGCGCCGTACTTGGCCAAGCGCTCCTTCTTCATCTCCAGCTGGTGGCGCCACACGCCGGGCAGGACCACCGCCAGGGTGCGCGCATGGTCCAATCCGTAGAATGCGGTCAATTCGTGTCCAATTCCGTGCGAGGCCCAGTCGCCGGGAAGACCGGCACCCATCGCTCCCTGGAGAGCCATGGTGGCCGCCCACATCACGTTGGCGCGGGAAGCGTAGTCGGAGGGACTGGCGAGGACCTTGGGCCCTTCCTCGATCAGGGTGGAGAGGATCCCCTCGGCGAACCGGTCCTGCAGGACCGAATCCTTGTGCACCGTCACGTACTGCTCGGTGGTGTGCACGAAGGCGTCCACGACGCCGTTTCCCGTCTGGCGGGCATCGAGCGTGAAGGTGGTGGCGGGATCCAGGATGGAAAACCGCGGATACACCAGCTCGGACCAGAAACCGAGCTTCTCGGTGGTCTCGTCGCGGCTGATCACCGCCGACCCGTTTGCCTCCGACCCGGTGGCGGGCAAGGTGAGCACGGCTCCGAGAGGCAACGCCGCCTTCACGCAACCACCGTTGGACCGCAGGATCTCCCAGGCGTCGGGACCGTCGTACTTCACGGCCGCGGCGATGAACTTGGTCCCGTCCAGGACCGATCCTCCGCCCACAGGCAGGAGGAAATCGATCTCCTTCTCGCGCACCAGCCGCACCGCCTTCATCAGCGTTTCGTAGCGGGGGTTGGGCTCGATCCCTCCGAACTCCACCACGAAGGCATCGTCCAACGCGGCGCGCACCGAGGCGTGCACACCGTTTCTGAAGATGGAGCCCCCTCCGTAGGTGAGAAGAACGCGAGCCCCCTTGGGGACCAGGTCGGAAAGCCGCGCGATGGTATCCCGCCCGAAAACCAGACGAGTTGGATTGGAGAATTCGAAATTCAGCATGATGGAAAAATCTAGTCGCGTTTTTCCTGAAACGGTTCAATCCATCCAGGACGTTCCCGTCACCGCAGCGTCAGTCGAGCAAGTTTCCTCGGAAGCCCTGCGGGACCACCGCCGAGAGGGTCCAACCGTTCTCTTCCCGCACATCCGGGAATTGCTCATGCAACACCCGTTGGACATGCTCCGGCTGGACGCTCTCGATGTTGTCCATGATTTCTTCCAAAGCGATGGTCCTGCCGTACAAGAGCAGGCATTTCCCCAAATGCTGCATGCGGGCGCTGGAGCTTTCCAGGGCGAGGACCGCCGCACCCGCCGCGTGGTCCTTGGCGAAACGGAGCTCCTTCTTGGAAACCCCTTCCTCGCGGAGTTTGCGGATCTCCTCGCCCACCACCTTCACGGCCTTGGCGGCCTGGGCGGGCTCGGTTCCCAGCGAAACGCCCAAGGCCCCGGTCCCCAGCAGGAAATCGGCGAAGGAATAGACGCTGTAGGCCAATCCGCGCTTCTCGCGGATCTCCTGGTTCAGGCGACTGGACATCCCGCCCCCCAGGATCAGGTTCACCAGGCTCACCGCATGGCGATCGGGATGGTGGGCGCCCGGACTGCGCCTCGAGAGGATCAGGTTCACCTGCGAAACGTCCTTTTCCACCACGATCCGCGAGACCTGCCGGGCTCCCACGCGTTCCACCTTCTGGAGGATCCTCTCCCCGAACGCCCTCGATTCCAGGGCCTTGGCGGCGGTGGAAACCAGCCGATCGTGGTCCACGTTCCCCGATGCGGTCACCAGAAGCGGCACGTCGCCGGACAGGGAACGGCGCCGATGCTCCAGCAGATCGTCCACCGAGAGCTTGGAAACGGAGTCCAGCGTGCCCGCGATGGGCTCGCCCAGGGCCTGGCGATTCCAAAGGGCATTGGCGAACAACTCCCCCACCAGCTCCTCCGGATCGTCGTCACAACCGCGTATCTCTTCCAGGACCACCTGGCGTTCGAGTTCCAGATCCTTCTTCCCGAGCTTGGCTCCGGTCACCAGGTCGCACACCAGATCGACCGCCCGATCCTGGTCGCGATCCAGCACCTTGGCGTAGAAGCAGGTCTGCTCGCGGCTGGTGAACGCGTTGAGGTGGCCGCCCACTTCCTCCAGCTCCCTGGACACCCGCAAAGCCGAACGCCTGCCTGTGCCCTTGAACACCATGTGCTCGTAGAGATGGGCCAAGCCCGCCTTGCCCACGGGATCGTGGCGGGACCCGAGGCCCAACCAGACTCCCACGGATTGGGAACGCAATCCCTCCATCCGTTCGGTCACCACGGCCACGCCGTTGGGAAGAAGGGTGGAGCGCACGCCCGAAACGGCGGCCGAACCTGGGGTGGAGCTTGAAATCGTTTTTTTCGTGGGCACGGAGCGAAGGTAGGAAAGCCCCGGCGATCCTCCGCCACGGAGGTACATTGCGCTCCGAACATGGCTTCCAATCCCGTCTTCCATCGCCTGGAACTGCTCGTGGGCTCCTCCGTGGTCCGGCGACTCCAGGGTTCCCGCGCCATCGTCTTCGGAGTGGGGGGGGTGGGCAGCTGGTGCGCCGAAGCCCTCGTGCGCAACGGACTGGGCGCGGTGACGGTGGTGGACTCCGACACCGTCTGCGTCACCAACGTCAACCGCCAGCTCCAGGCGACAACAGGAACCGTCGGGCAGTCGAAGGTGGACCTGCTGGCCCAGCGGCTTCGGTCCATCCATCCGCGCTGCCAGGTGGAAGCCCACCAGGCGGTGTACGAGAAGGCCACCCGGGACCGGTTCGAACTGCCCTCCTACGACTACGTGGTGGACGCCATCGACAGCTACACCCACAAGCTGGACCTGATCGAGCACGCCTGGGAGGTGGGCGCCACGTTGGTGTCGTCCATGGGAGCCGCCTGCCGCGTGGATTCCACCGCCGTGCGCACCACCTCCGTGTGGAACGCGCGCAAGGATCCGTTCGCGCGCATCGTCCGCAAGGGCCTGCGCAAGCGGGGGTTTTCCGGGGATTTCCAGGTGGTCTACAGCGAAGAGGATCCGCTCCCGCCCACGGAAACCACGTCGGTCGCCTGCGGGACGCACCAATGCTTCTGCCCGCACGACGCCGATTCCGACCGCAAGGACTGGTGCGAGACCAAGCTCGTGATCAACGGAAGCGCCGTCCACGTGACCGCGGCCTTCGGGATGGCCCTGGCGGGGCTGGTCCTGCAGGACGCCCGCGCCAAGGTGGCCGCCCCCTGACGAGAGCTTTTCCCGAAAGGGGGGGCGCGAGTTCGAGGATCCGCCCAAGGGCGTATCGTACGAACCTACTTCACGCGGAATTCGATGCGACGATTCTTGGCGCGACCTTCCTCGGTCGCGTTATCGGCGACCGGTTGGGCAGGACCGTATCCCTTGGAGGTCAGCTGCTTGGCGGGAACGCCGAGCTTGACCAGATAGGCCTGCACCGCCTTGGCGCGCTTTGCGGAAAGTACGTTGTTCGTCTTGGCCTTGCCTGCGTTGTCGGTGAAGCCGGCGATCTCGACCTTCGACTTCGGAGAAGACTTCAAGGCCTCCGCCGCGTGGACCAGGACCGGATTGCTCGAGGAGTCGATGTCCGCCTTGCCGGTCGCGAACAGGATGCCCGACAAGGTCAGCTTGGTTCCCTTCTCGAACTTGATCTCGACGCAACCGGTCGAATCGACCTTTTCACCTTCGGGCGATCCCGGGCACTTGTCCAGGTGATCGGCCACGCCATCCTTGTCGGAATCGACCGGGCAACCCGACTCGTCGACCGAGACGCCGGCCGGGGTTTCCGAGCACTTGTCCAGGTGATCGGCCACGCCATCCTTGTCGGAGTCGATCGGGCAACCCGTTCCATCGACCGAAACGCCCATCGGGGTGTTCTGGCAGTTGTCGAGGTTGTCCGAAACGCCATCGGAATCGGCATCCCGCACGGAATCGATGAACTGCGTCGCCTGCGGAGGAAGGATGGCGCGCAGCTCTTGTTCACCGCCGCCGAATCGCCAGGTCAAGCCAAGGCCCGCGCGGATGAGATCGTCCCGCTTGTGGTAGAAGTCTTCGCCGGTCTGGATGCCGTCGAGCTTGTCCCAAAGCTTCGCGTAGGCGCGGTTCTCCAGGAAGACGGTGCCGGAAATGCGCTGTCCGAACAGCAGCTCCAACCCCAGCTCGACGGGGACGTAGACGTTCCCCGCCAGGTCCTGGACCTTGATCCCGTAGGAGTTGGCCGTTCCGAAATCCGACGAAACGCCCGCCGCGAGGTAGGGGCGAAGCGATTCGAAGTATCCGAAGGTGGGCTGGTAGACGCCCTGGACGCCGACGTTCCCGAAGTTCTTGGTCCGGAATGCGTTGGTGCCGTCCGAGATCTCCCCGTATCCGCCGATGAGGCGGGCGGCGAAGGTCTCGTTGATGTGGTATTCCACGTGCGCCCGGCCATAGGGCATGATGTTGTTGCCGTAGGATCCGTTGTATCGCTGGGCGCCGCCGGCGATCCCGATGCCGATCCTTCCGTCCAACGAAACGGGATCTTCGGCCATGGCCGAAAACGCCATGGCGGAAACGAGGAGGGTTGAGAACTTGAACATGTGCGACTCCAAGGTGAATTGAGGATCCAGGCTCGTGGCCGATCCATAGTGGCGAAGGGGCATTGCGCAGGATAGTTAATTCCCGGTCCTGTCGGGAAACGTCAAGGAAGACCCCGACAGGGTTGTTGGTCCTGCGGACCCGATCCCGTGCGGGTTTCCGGGCAATCGATGCGTCAACGCGAAGGCGTCGGTCGCAAGCACCGGGATCTCAGCGCACCGTCCGTCCCCGAACATCCACTCCAGACCTGCCCGTGGCGGTCCACAGCCCGGAGCCGCGTCTGGCCGAGGTCTGGCTCCGCGAAATTCCCGAGGGATCCGAAGGCGGCACGATCTCGCGCAGCGAGGTGTATTTGTACTCGGCGGTGTCTCCGTCCGTGCGCCACAGGAATGTGCCATGACCCTGCGAAATGATGGTTCGTTCGTCCGTGTAGGTGCATCCGGAGATCGCCGAGGCGGCCGCCGCGAAGGTGCCGGTGTCTTCCACCGCGCCCACCTTCTTCCAGACGGCCTTCGCCACATCGCCCCCGGACACGGAATCGATCCACGCCTCCAGGTGCACGCCCTTGCCGTCGGGCCGGTTCCAGACCAGGTACTTCATCCCGAACCACCGCCCGGTGGGTGAACGGGATCCGCCCCAGAGCGGGCTTTGCGTGTGGAATCCCCCACCGGACCAGTAGTCGCTGGAAGGATGCTTGAGCTCCTTCTCGAAATCCCATTTCCCGTCGTTGCGAAATCGCGCGTAGTAGGTGGTCGCGTCGCAGTCGTCCCCACCCGAAGACGCATGCCCCAGGGGCCCGCTGCGCGCGCCCACCACCAGGCCGCCGTAGTCGGTCTTGGTGTTTCCCCAGTGCCGGTAGTAGGTGGTGAATTCGGTGTTCAGGAAGAACTGGGAACCCGTTGCGCCGATCTTCAGGGAATTGAGGTGGAATCGGGGCGACCCGCCCGAAAGCCGTAGCGTTCCCGTGCCATCGATCCAGAATCCGTCCGTGCTGCCGGAATGATCCTCCGTCCAGTCGGTGGGATCGAACGGATCGGAAGCGTACTTCAGGTTGCGCGCCTTCCCGTTGGCCCAGTGGAGGGAATTCCACAACCGGGTCCCCGCGGCGGTGGGAAGGAACCGTTCGATCCCGAAGGTGTCGAACACCGGCTCGGCCGCGAAACCAACGAGCACCGACACTCCTGCGACAATCCACATGGCACCCTCCCCCAGGGATGGTCGTCGCCTCGCAACCGGCGCTCCGGGAAGCTCGCTTCCCCGGGGAGCCGATTCCCCCGACGCCACTCCACAGCGGAAAGATTCACATTTTTGAACCCTCCCCTGGTGGCTTTCATGCGGAAACGGATCCCCCGGACTGCCGATTGGCTAATTTTCCACCCTTCCTTCCACTTCGACCGGAGAGCCCACCGTGCCTCGTTACAATCCGCAGTCCATCGAGCCCAAGTGGCAGGCCCATTGGGTGGGAAACAAGACCTTCCGCACACCCGGCATCCAGGAACTGGACCGCACCAAGCCCAAGGCCTACATCCTGGACATGTTCCCCTATCCTTCGGGAGCGGGTCTGCACGTGGGTCACCCGGAAGGCTACACGGCCACCGACATCATCTCGCGCTACAAGCGCCAGAAGGGCTTCAACGTCCTGCACCCCATGGGGTGGGACGCCTTCGGCCTGCCCGCCGAGCAGTACGCGCTGCGTACGGGCACCCATCCGGCGATCACCACCAAGAAGAACGTGGACACCTTCCGCAAGCAGATCCAGGCCCTGGGTCTTTCCTACGACTGGGACCGCGAAGTGGACACCACCGACCCGGGCTACTACCGCTGGACGCAGTGGATCTTCTGCAAGCTCTACGAGACCTGGTACGATCCCGAGACCCGCAAGGGGCGTCCCATCGCCGAGCTTCCCATCCCCGCCGAGGTGAAGGCGAAGGGAGGCGATGCGGTTGCCGCCTACGTGTCCGACAAGCGTCTGGCCTACACCGCGGAAGTATCCGTGAACTGGTGCGAGACCCTGAAAGCCGTCCTGGCCAACGAGGAAGTCACCGCCGAAGGTCGCTCCGTGGAAGGCAACCACCCCGTGGTGAAGCGCCCGCTCCGCCAGTGGATGTTGCGCATCCCGCTGTATGCCGAACGCCTCCTGGAAGACCTGGACCTGGTGGACTGGCCGGACGCCATCAAGGAGATGCAGCGCAACTGGATCGGCAAGAGCCATGGTGCCGAAGTCGATTTCCGCGTGGTCGGAAGCGACGACACGATCCGCGTGTACACCACCCGTCCGGATACCTTGTTCGGAGCCACCTACATGGTGCTGGCCCCCGAACACGCGCTGGTGGCCAAGATCACCTCCCCTGCGCAACGGGACGCGGTGAAGGCCTACCAGGAGCAGGCCGCGCGCAAGTCCGACCTGGAACGCACCGACCTCGCCAAGGGAAAGACCGGCGTGTGGACCGGCGCCAAGGCCGTCAATCCGGTGAACGGCGTGGAAATCCCGGTGTGGATCTCCGACTACGTGCTGGCCACCTACGGCACCGGCGCCATCATGGCCGTGCCCGCCCACGACTCCCGCGACTGGGAATTCGCCAAGACCTTCGATCTGCCCATCATCCGCGTCCTGGACGGCGGCAACCCCGACGAGTGCTGGGAGGAAGACGGCCCGCACATCAACAGCTCCAACAGCGAGATCTCGCTGGACGGCCTGGGGTTGACGGAAGCTGTCGAGAGGATCACCGCGTTCCTGGCAAAGAAGGGCGCGGGCGAGCCCAAGGTCAACTACCGCCTGCGCGACTGGCTCTTCTCGCGCCAGCGCTACTGGGGCGAGCCGTTCCCGCTCATCCATTGGGAAGATGGCTCCATCTCGCTGGTTCCCGACGCCGAGCTTCCCGTCCGCCTTCCCCAGATGGAACGCTTCGAGCCTTCCGGCACCGGCGAAAGCCCCCTGGCCAACGCCACCGAATGGCTTTCCGTGACGGATCCCGCCACCGGCCGCAAGGGACGCCGCGAAACCAACACCATGCCGCAGTGGGCGGGATCGTGCTGGTACTACATCCGCTACATCGATCCGCGCAACACCTCCACCCTGATCGATTCCGAGGCGGCCAAGTACTGGCTCCCGGTGGACCTGTACGTGGGCGGCGCCGAGCACGCGGTGCTGCACCTCTTGTACAGCCGCTTCTGGCACAAGGTCCTCTTCGACCTGGGCGTGGTGCACACCCCCGAGCCCTTCCACAAGCTCTACAACCAGGGCATGATCCTGGCCCACGCCTACGAGGACTCCCGCAAGGCCACCGTGGCCACCAACCTGATGGTGGAGCGCGACGGCGGCTACTTCCACAAGGAGACCGGCGAGAAGCTCAACCAGATCGTGGCCAAGATGTCCAAGACGCTGGGCAACGTGGTCACGCCCGACGAGGTGATCGCAAGCCACGGCGCCGACGCCATGCGCATGTACTTGATGTTCATGGGGCCGCTGGACAAGGCCAAGCCCTGGCAGACCGGCGGCATCGAAGGCGTCTATCGCTTCCTGCAACGCACCTGGCGACTTCTGGTGGACGAAGAAGCGGAAGAGACCCTCCTCAAGCCCCTGTCCGAAACGGAGTCGGTGGAGCTGGAACGTCTGCGCCACCAGACCATCCTCAAGGTGGAATCCGACATCGAAGGACTTCGCTTCAACACCGCCATCTCGCAGCTGATGGTGTATGTGAACGGTCTCTTCGAGGCCGGCGCGGTGCCCCGCATCGCGGCGCTCACCCTGGTCCAGCTTCTGTCGCCGTTCGCTCCGCACCTGGCCGAGGAATTGTGGAACCTCCTGGGCAACGCCACCAGCCTGGCCTACCAGCCCTGGCCCGTGGGCGATCCCCGCAAGGCCGAGGACGACGCGGTGGAGATCGCCTTCCAGGTCAACGGAAAACTGCGCGACAACGCGCGCGTTCCGAAGGCCGCCTCCAAGGAAGATCTTCTCGCCCTGGCCAAGGCGAACCCGAAGGTCCAGAAGTTCCTGGAAGGCCAGACCATCGTGAAGGAGATCGTGGTCCCCGGCAAGATCGTGAACCTGGTGGTCAAGCCGGCGTAGATCGTCGGTCCTGTCGCCGTTCGGGGGGGGATCGTCCCTCCCTCGACGGCGGTGGATCACCTCAATTCCTATTCAGCAGCTCCACGGGATGGAATCCATTCCCGCGCTCGATTCCCATCACCAGCCGTCCGTCCACGACGCGCACGACCAGGGAATGGGGATCACGCTCTCCCCTCCACTGCACGGGCTTGCGGAGAATCGTCGAGGTGGGAGACGGGGGATTCGGGTTGTCCTTCACATACTGCTTGAGCCACGTGAAGGCGGGACGGTCCACCTCGTTTTTCAGCAACCCGGAGAACTTGGCCTGCTCCCAGGTCTTCCCGTACACGTATCCCCAAATGGTCACTCCGGCGACATGCTTCGATTCCCAAAGCACGGGGAATAGGGACTTGTAGGCCGCAAGCTGCTTGGCGTCGTCCTCGTAGGAAAGATCCAGCTCCGACACGTAGATGGGAAGTCCGGTTTCCCCGGCAAGTCGCTCCAGCACGGCGGTCAGATCGGAGGCCGACATCTCCGGGAAGTCGTACCCGCTGGACGGTGAGGCCGCGGAAAGGTCGTGCGCTTGGCATCCGATGGCATCGATGTTCCCGGGAGCAGCGGCCTTCACTGCCTTGGCGATGGAAATGAACTTGTCCACGTCCCACCGGAAGTTGTTGTAGTCGTTGAGCACCAGGGTTGCCTTGGGCCAGCGCTGGCGGGCCATCTGGAAGGCCTTGGCGATCCAAACCGGATTGGCAAAGGAGGTGTCGCCCAAAGCCGGGGCCCAGTTCTTGGGGAAGGCATGGTAGGGCTCGTTCACGACATCGATCAGTTCTGCGTCCGGATAACGGGCCGCGGCGGAATCCATCCAGTTTTCGATCGCCGCCAGCTGCTTGTCGCGCGGGAGGTTGTCCATCCATCCGGGGTATTGGCTCCCCCAGACCAGGGTATGGAACTTGAAGGGAATACCCGCGCGTCGCGAGAACCGGTAGACGCTGTCGCAACGCGCGAAGTTCTTCTGGCCCTGCGAGTTGCCCTCCACGATTCCCCATTTGCAGACGTTCTCGGCGGTGATCTGGCTCCAGTACTGCGAAAAATCCGCCTTCACCGCATCCAGGTAGCTGTCGTCGCGGGTGGTGATGTTTCCCAGGAACTTGGTGGCTCCCTTGGCCATTTGGGCGGAAAGGACGGTGCAGCACCCAAGCACCAGGCAGAGGCAACGAGGGAGGGGTCCGCTCGGAAGGGTTCGTCTGGTCATCGAATTCTCCATGTGGTCGACAGCTCCGCACAGGCCGCAACTCGGCGGACTCGACAAACTTTACGTTGGAACGCCAAAGCTCGCCACGCGAATCGTTGTGGAAATGACAACGTCGATCAGGGCGATCCGCAAGCCGATCACGGAAACTTTTTACGCCATCAGAACCTTGCATTCTCGATTCTATAGGCCTTTTCCGTACACCGGGAACAGCATCCGCCCCCCTGTTTTTTGGGAGACACTCCGGTTTTCAGGGATTTCCCATTTAAGCCTTAGGGAATTTGTGCCATTGAAAACCGACAGATGAGCATCAATTTTTACATACAGGCACTGGGTACGCGTTTTGCCGAGCCCACACAAACGAGGTCGACTCGATCGACCCAAAACCGAAAAGAACCAAAAACCATGAAAGCCTCCTCCCTTCTCCTCTTCATGTTTGCTGGAACTTCCCTTGTGAACGCCGCGGAGTCGCTCAAGAACACCGTGGGCGTGGGGGTGGCCGTCGGAGCCCAGCACTACGATGGCACCTTCGGCGACAACACGATGCCTTACTTCCGCGGCCATGCGGAATACCGCCCCGTCGAATGCCTTGGAGCCCGCCTGATCGGCGGCTTCGGCAACATCTCCAACGGATCCAGCGAGTTCCGCACCGAGTACTTCTCCAACATCGGCCTCCAGGGCCTGTTCCAACCCAAGATCCCCGCCCTGGGCAACGTGCGTCCCTACCTGGCTTCCGGAGTCTCGACGGACTTCGGAACCGTGAAGCACTATGGCAACCTGGATCATGATCTGGACTGGAACTTCTACCTGCCCTTCGAGTTGGGTGTGGAGTGGCTGATCAACAAGAGCTGGTCCGTCACCGGTTTCGCCGAGACCCGCGTCCACGCCGTGGATTGGGACAAGCTCGACGGCGTCGTCACCGACGGCGATTACTTCGACAAGCGCGACGACCTCTACCGTGCAGGCATCGGCCTGACCTGGCGCTTTGGCCTGGACTCCGTCAAGGCTCCCGAACCACCCAAGGTGGCTCCGGTGCAGAAGATCGTCCAGGAAGTCAAGCCCGCCGCCGTGGTGAAGGTGGACTCCGACCTTGATGGCGTCTTGGATCCGATGGACAAGTGCGCCAAGACTCCCGCCGGAGTGAAGGTGGACGCCTCCGGTTGCCCCGCCGACTCCGACAAGGACGGCGTCGCCGACTTCCAGGACAAGTGCGCCAGCACTCCCGCCGGTGCGAAGGTGGACGCCACTGGCTGCCCCATCGACTCCGACAAGGATGGCGTCGCCGACTTCCAGGACAAGTGCGCCAGCACTCCCGCCGGAGTGAAGGTGGACGCCGCTGGTTGCCCCGTCGACTCCGACAAGGATGGCGTCGCCGACTTCCAGGACAAGTGCCCGGGAACCGCCGTTGGCGTGAAGGTGGATGCCACCGGATGCCAGGAGATCAAGATCGAGAAGGGCGCCAAGCTCACGCTGGAAGGGATCCTGTTCGCGACCGGCAAGGCCAACATCGACTCCTCCAGCGCCCCCAACTTGGCGCAGGCTGCGCGTGCGATCAAGGCGGCTCCTGCCTCCAAGATCGAGATCGCCGGCTTCACCGACAACGTCGGCAACGCTGCGAAGAACAAGACCCTTTCGGCCAACCGCGCCAAGGCAGTGCAAGCCTACCTGGTCAAGCTCGGCGTTCCCGCCAAGCAGCTGACCTCCAAGGGATACGGCCCTGCCCAGCCCATCGGCGACAACAAGACCGATGACGGTCGCGCCAAGAATCGTCGCATCGAATTCCGCGTGAAGTAAGTCCGTACGGTCCGCTCCTTGCGGCGGATCCTCGAACGCGCGCCTCCCCGGTACTCCCGGAGGAGGCGCTTTTCATTTCTGGACTTTGGGACGAGCTATCTTCCCGCACATGGAAAGCGCTTCGATCCAACAGATCGCCGACCTGGAACTCCTCGCCCACCGTACGTGGCCCAGTCGCATCCAGGAGAGCCTGGGGCCCTGGATCCTGCGCGGAAACGATGGATTCACCCGCAGAGCCAACTCCTGCCTAGCCCTTGGCCATCCAGGAGCGGACCTGGAATCCGCCATCGACCAAGTGGAATCCTGGTACCGGAAACTCGGCGTGGAGCCCTGCTTCAAGATCTGCGCAGGAGCGCCGGATGGGTTGGATGCCCTGTTGGAACGGCGCGGATGGCCCGTGGCGACGCCCACCAAAGTGATGGCAATCGCCCCCACCGGTACACGGCCGACCTCCCCGGAATTGCACATCCGGTTAACCCCCGACGATCGATGGCTGGATCACCTCTCGCGCTGGGACGGGGAATGCGCGACCAAGGCCAAACAGCACGCCGCGCTCCTGGGCCGGGTGGACCATGCGCGCTTCGCCAGTTGGGAAAGCGGCGAGGAGATCCTGGCAGTCGGGTTCTGTGCCATGGATGGAGATCGAGGACACCTCTACGACCTCGTGGTCCGTCAGGACCTGCGCGGACAAGGGATCGGAACCCGCTTCTTCCAATCCCTTCTGGACCACTGCTACAACGAAGGAGCCAAACAGCTCTACCTGCAGGTTCTGGAAGAAAACCGGGTGGCCTGCCGCCTGTACCACCGCCTGGGGTTTTCCGAACACCACCGATACCACTACCGCATCGCTCCATGGTCGGCCTCCGCCACCACCGGGTGCTGATCACCAACGCGGGAACACATGCGCCCCTACCAAGACCACGCCTTTGCCTACAACGACAAGGACATCCAAAGCTCCCTTGCCGAGGATCCGGAAACACTTGGACGATGCCTCGATGGCTGGCTGGCCAGCCGGAAGGCGGAGATCGACCCCTCCAGTCTGCGAATTCTGGCTCAAGAAGGCGATCTGAGCGGATCGATCACCCTGACGTTCCAGGAAACCCAATGGCAGGCCTGCCGAATGGAGACCGGTTGCCAGTCGCATCGCGTGACGATCCCCTTCCGCATCCAAGGAAATTCGCTGATCCTCAGCACCCTTCCTCGGGACGCCTTCGGGGAAAGGCAGGATGATATATGACTCCTGTCCCCTTGACATCACCAAGCCATTCCCCTATATTTGCCAACTCTCTAGTCCCCATCGTCTAGAGGCCTAGGACAGCGGGTTTTCAGTCCGCTAGCTGGGGTTCGAATCCCCATGGGGATGTCAGCCCCCCTCCAAAAGGAGGGGGGCTTTCTTTTTGTGATTTTCAGTCCGCTAGCTGGGGTCCGAATCCCCTCTCTCCATCAAGAGAGAAGAGCCAAGCTTCAATCGAGGGTTGAGAACAGCCGTTCGCCCCCCTCGTCGAGCTCAGGACTTCGCTTCGAGACGCTACGCTCCTCGGAACGAACGGTTTTCCGGCTTCTTGGTGCGGAGCACCTTCTCAGTCGCGGCGGACCCAGCCCAGGCGAATGATCTTCTGGCGGAAGACGTTGCGGTTTTCGACTTCCCGCCAAGCGACCACCCGCATCAGATAGACTCCCGAGGGGGCCATCCGCCCGTTGGCGACGCCATCCCAGCCCACCCAGACCTGGAAATTCCCGCGCGAATCGACGGGAATCTTCGCTTCCAGTGCAAGACGCCGCGCCTCCTCGAGCTCCCGGCGAGCGATGAACACGCCCATGTTGTCGTAGAGGTAGACGGCGACGCGGGACGCCGCATTCAGTGTCACCGTGGCCCCGATCAGATTGGTGGTATCGGGCATCGGTGTTCCATCCAAAGCCCGCCACACCCCGCCGCCGCCCCGACCTGGCCGGGCAAAGACCTGCAGCGCAGGTTCGGTCGCTGGCGGAACCACTCCATTCCAGACCTTGACGGGGTGGTACGGAAGCGCCAGGAGGCGGACCGGCAAGGGCCCCAGGTCCAGGATCACCCAAGGAGCGACCACATCTGGGCCCACGCCGTTGGCATCGGTCAGCCCACCACGGACCACGGGGTTGATGCGAATGCCGTCGCCTTTCTTGGGATACACCGAGGTATCCACCAGGAAGGTGGCCTGACGCAGATCGGGGCTCAGGGTGGCCTTGGATGGATTCACCGCATTGCCCGCAAGCCAGGGGACCATTTCGCCCCAGCTGATCCAGCTCAGGGAAGCGGAAGCCGTCCGGACCGGTTCGCTGAACTCGGCGAAGATCGTGTCCGGGGCTCCATCATCGAACGCATAGCGCATCCGGGCTTTGATCGGAGCGGGAGGAACCCCATCCAGGATGGGGAAGTTGGTGGTCACGGTATCGGCGCCGAAGGAGGCGATCATCGAGCCCAGGTTCCAACACCCGTTGGTAGGACAGGCTGTCTGGCCATACTGGAAAGGAAGAAGATCGAAGGTCACGATCCGACCGCCGGAATCGGTGCGGGCCTGGGTGGTCAGCGCGAACCGGCTGTCGAGCCCGCCCAGCGAATCCGGCCAGCGGAAGCGCCAATCCTCGAGTGCCGACAGGGGCCGCAGGAACTTCATCACCACGCGATCGGCCTTCCCATCCCCGTTGGCGTCCTGCATGACGGCCCATTGCGGTGCGGGGTCGGTTCCGATGACCTGGACGGCCTTGGAATGCAGTCCAGGGCGATTGCCAAAACCATCGGCAACCTGGCCGGACGGGGAGAACCTCACCCAGTCGCCGGGAGCCGGTGTCCCGGAAGGCAGACCAGCGGGAGCGACCAGGACCAAGGCGCCGGTGACCGGATCCTTCCATTGGTTCACGAACTGGTAGGGCGGCAGGGTTCCATCGGTCTGGAGTTGGCGGATCAAGTCCCCCAGAGCGGTCACGTTCTGGATGGGCTCGCTGGGCCAAACCCGCAGAGTGTCGAACGTCCCACCGCGGTAGAGGATGGCCTTGGTGGGCACCGGAGCCACGCCATCCCGGATCGGGAACGGTTTCCAGCCGGTGTTGTCGCGCTGCCAACGTCCGAGGTCGGTTGTCGTGGCGGACGTTCCCGCCAACCCCGCCGGAACATCCAGATCCAGGATCATCCCATCGTTGGTCACCACGATTCCGGGCAGATCGGGCCCGATCCACACCGAGGTGTCCGGCCAAGCCGCGCGGATGGCGGTCTGGGGAGTCCATGCGTGGTGCAACCACACGCGGAGGTGATCGGCGCGACCATCTCCATCCTGGTCCGTCCACAATCCGGAATCGGGGGGCATGGCCACCATGGTGATGGGAGAGGCCGCTCCCTGGGCCCAATACTTGGCAAGTGTTCCGTCGATTCGGCCGTTGAAGACCTCCGACTGGGCCACGAACCGCACGGTTCCCCGACCACCGACGATGGAGACGGTCGCACCGTCCAATAGAGCCAATCCGGCGGAGGGCGTCAGGTTGGCCAAACCGGAACAGGTATCGCACCGCCCGGTCTTGGTCCAGACCTCCACGCGCACCGTCTTGGGCTTCAGGATTTCCCCGACCAGGGAAAGCGGTGTCATGGGGCCGCCCGCGCTGTCCAGGAAGACCAGGCGGAAAGGGTCCACCTGCACGATGCGAGTCGCCGAATCCGTCAGGGTTCCACCCAGGGCGATCATGGCGTTGCCCGGACGCAGAAGGGCCAGATCGACCCTGGCATAGCCAGCGACCATCGGAACCTCGGTCTTGGGCTTTCCGAGAGCATCGACCAGCTGGAACACGGAATCCGTCAACAGGGAGTTCAAGGTGAAATCGCAGGTGTTGCACTGCCCCGCCGACCCCCAGGCGCCGATCCAGGCCTTGGCCCGAGTGGTGACCTCGCCACGGATGAAATCGACGGGTTCGGGGAGGGGCTTGCCGGTGGAATCGGTCCACACCAACCGGTAGGGCTTCCAGGTCAGGGGAGCCCAGATGATTTCCGAACCGGAATCGGACAGCGCCGCCATGAGGTTCAGGGAGCTGCGCGGCAGGGAGGAGGTCAGGACCACCGACGTACGCCCTCCCACGAGAACGACGGAAGTGACCGGCAAGCCGTTGGTGGCGGTGATCCGCACAGCCGGATCGGAAGGCAGGAACCGAACCACGTCCCGGCAAGTGTCGCAGCGGACTCCGGCATCGGCGACTTCCAACCAAAGCCGGATGGGAGATCTCACATCCACGCTGATCGCATAGGGAGAAACCACCGTTCCCAGGGAATCCACCCACCGGAGCACGTGCGTGCGCACCACGATGGGCGAACGCACGTCGGAAGAATCCCCCTCGAAACTCAATGCGGTGAGGGCGAAGGTGCCGAACTGGTCGCCTCGGACCCAGACACGACGAGCCTTGCCGCCCGAGGCGGTCATCACGGTGTCGAGTTCCGTGAGTGGCCGCGCTCCGAGCGAATCGGCGAACACGGGCAGGCCCGGCTGGGAGCGGAGCCGGAAGGGAGCAGCCTTGTCCCAGACCGAAGGACCCGCCATCTGGATCAGGTCCAGCGGAACATACTGTCCGGGAGAAACCACCACCGGTCCATGGAGCACGAAGACGGGCCGCGGTCGATACGCGACCTCGAAGGCCACGTCGCGGTACTGGGTGGTGTCCTGGGCGAACTGGATCCGCATGTTGTAGATGCCGGGTGCCAGGCCCTTGATGGAATTGGTGTCCAGCAGGAGTTGGGCGGAATCGGCCCGGATGGTGATTCCCCCGTAGGAAACACCCGTGGGCAAGACGATGGGAGCGGAGAGCTTGGCTCCGGAAAGAACGAACCGTCCTGCGGCGGGAAGATCCGATTTGGTCGTGGCGCAGCCTTCGCCCTGCTTGCGATGCGTGAGGAGATCGAACAGGCGAAGCCCCGGACCCAAACGTGTTTCCTTCAGATCGAATTCCGGCAGATTGCGGAGGTTCAGCGAGGTGGTGATCTTCATGTGCGATTGCACCGTCCGGCGCTCGCAGAAGAAGAAGTCGAACGGATAGGTCTTGCCTTCCGTCAATCCCAAAAGGTCCAGATCGACCGAAGCCGACTGCGCTTCGTGGACGCCGCCCAGATCGACGACGAGCTTGCCGTTGATGTAGACCCAGACGTCGTCGTCGCCCGTGAAGTCGAACTTCTGCCCCTTGTGGTAGTCGAAGATCGCGTGCGATTCCAGGCAGAAATGGAAGTTGTGCAGTTTGCCGTCGTCGGCGGCGAACTTGATGTTGTGGGGATCCACGGCGGGATCCAGGTCGTCGATGGGGAAGTAGTAGGAATCCTCGAAGGAATACAGGCCAGTTCCCGGGGAGAGGGTCAGCGGAATGTCGCGACATGTGGTGTAGTTGACCCCGGGCACGTCGCGGAACCACTGCGGAATGGTCTGGTTGCCGAAGATGTCGCTGGTGGTGGGAACGGGTTTGCTGTCCGGCCCGATCGTCGCCTGGACCATTCCCTTGGCGCCTTCGCCGGAAAAATGCTCGAAGGCCGGATGGGAGGTATCGAAGTCCCGGATGACTCCGGCCAGAAGCGAGACGTAGCATTGGCCGCGTACCTTGGTGGGAAGGCTCGCGACCCGCCAGGAACCCAGGCTGTCCGGACCGATCCGGACGGTGTCGCCGCTCAGGAACAGAGCCGAAAGGACGAAGGGAAGGGAACTGCCTGCCCCTCCCTGCCCCCAGGTGGCGGTGTTTCCCTTGAGAACCAGACCAGTGGGGACGGCATCGTAACGGACCGCTCGGTACCATCCGCAACGCTCCCGGATGGGAGTGCCGGCGAGGACGGCTCCGTCGGAGAACTGGAAACTGGGAAGCACGAACGGAAAGACCCCATCCCATGGATTGAAGGCTTCCACCACCTTCGCCCGCGGCAGGACACTCGATGCCACCGGGGCGGCGGCCGTGCTTGCCTGGGAATACACCCACATCGTGTCGTTGCGCACGAGCATGGTGTCGAAGCGGACTGGCTGTCCGGCGGCGGTGGTCTGCCCGGAAGCCCCGAGGTAGGTGCCCAGGTGCGAGCGAAACTGCAGGTCCAGGTGGGTGAATCCCCTGGTGGTGGTGGCATACCATCCCGGCATGCCGAAGACGGGGACCATCTGTTCCCAAGGCAGGCTTTCCGTCCGCATGGAAGGTGCATGTCCCATGGACTTGCTTTCCCAAGGATTCCAGAACATCACGGTGAACTGGTTGGGACGTTGGACAAGAAGACGGGGAGGTCCTCCACGTTGGGGAGAGGGAACCATCCAGATGGTGTCGTAGGTGGCGAACAGGGCATCCAGGTTGTGGCGTTTCCCCGCGCCGGTCAGGGAGGTATCGTAACCGTTGGAGAGGTACTCGTGCCAGGTGCCTCCCGCCCCGTAGTTTTGCCGGTTGAGGATGCTGAAGTCGCCTGGTGGGTTGAGCCCGAAGTCGAAGGACCACCAACCTGTGGGATCCAATTGGAACAACGGGGAAGGATTGGGACCATTGAGCCCGAAAATCTCGGGCACGCCATCCTCCAGGACGGGCACACCCAGCCATGGATTTTGCAGTTGGACGACCTTGGCAGCGAACGCGGAACAGAAAATTCCCGTTGCCATCAACATCGTCCCGACTCGGCGCCCCAATCCCATCCAACCTCCTGCAGTCACTCCGAAACACTTCCTCGGAAGATCTGGAAGGCTTCAATGTAGGGAGCCAACGGCAATTTGAGACCTGATTTGAGGGAAAGACCACGATAACGTGCACGCAAGGAGTCCAGGACGCCTTGGACTGCTAATTTTGCGAAAAAGAATATGAATCCCAAACTCCTTCTATCGCTTTTTGGATCCGTCCTGGTCGCCGCCCTGGACATCGCCATTCTGGGCCCCATCCTCCCGGCCTTCCGGGAACGGCACCAGATCACCCTGGCCACATCCAGTTGGATTGTCACCACCTACGTGTTGGCCAATCTCATGGGAACCTCCCTACTGGGCGCCCTCAGCGACCGGGTTGGCCAGCGGATCTCCTTTGGAATTTCCCTGGGGCTGATGTTGGCGGGAACCTTCTGGATCGCCTTGGATCCATCGTTTGCCGCCCTGTTGACCGCCCGGGTCCTCCAGGGGTTCGGGTCCGGCGGCCTCTTTCCCATCGCCGCTTCGGTGATCGGCACCCAAGCCCCGCCCGAGCGACAGGGCCGGATGCTCGGCCTCCTGGGTGCCACGTTCGGGATCGCGTTCTTGATTGGCCCGCCTCTTGCGGGGATCGTCCAATCCCTCGCCCACTGGACTTGGATCTTCTGGCTCCAGATCCCTCTGCTCCTGGCTTGCCTTGCGATGGCGACCTCCAACATCCCCTCGCACCGCCGCGGCACACCCCCACCCTTGGATCTGGTGGGCCTGGCCGCCCTTTCGCTGGGTCTGACGAGTCTCGCCTTGGGCCTCTCCCGGCTCAAGGCCGGCCAGGCCTGGCTTGGCGTGTTCGCCCCCTCCACGGCGATCCTGCTGATTTGTGCCTTCGTCAGCTTGGTGGGATTCGTCTGGTGGGAGTCCAAGACGCCCTTCCCCTACCTGCACCCGTCCCTGCTGCGCCTCCCTTCCCTCCGACGCGCCTTCCTACTGGCCCTGGCGGCAGGCCTTGGGGAAATGGGCGTCACCTTGCTTCCGGATCTGGCGGTGGTCTCGCTTCATGTCAACAAGAGCGCCGCGAGCATGCTCCTGATCCCCTTCGTGCTGGGGATCATCGTGGGATCCCTGGGTTCCGGCAGGCTGCTGGAAAAGACCGGCCCCCGCCCGCTTCTGGTGGCGGGACTTCTCGCGCAAGCGATTTCCTTGACCGCGTTCGGACTGGCCCCCGCCTCCCGGGAATTGTTCTGGCTGGCCGGGCCCCTCTTCGGAATGGGGCTCTCCTGCCTGCTGGCGGGTCCGCTGCGATGGATCGTGCTGCGGTGCGCTCCGGATTCGCATCGGACCGCCGCCCAAGCCCAGCTTTCCGCCAGCATCCTGGTGGGGCAGATCGCCGCCGCCCCGCTGATGGGCGCTTTGGCGGGCATGGCCCTTGGCCACATCCATGTGCATTTCGTGTTCGCGGCAGGAGCGTCGTTTCTGTTTGTGCTTGTCGCGGCGGGACTCCCGAAGACGTTCCCCGCTCGCACGGCATAGGCTATCGGGAGTCCGGAGGCGGCTCCCTGCGATGCCGAGGCCGATGCATGGAGCAAAAGCGAGGGTAGACGATCTGTCCGGGAATCAGCCGGACCAGGAATTTGCGATGACATTCGGGATGGTCGCATTCGATTTCCTGATCCACCGGGCACACGAAATTGTGCAGGACCAACCGGTTGTCGCGACATACCCTCTGGATCAGGCTGGGATTGGCCACGGCTCCGGACAGCGCTTCACGCAAGGCCCGTTCGTGGTCGCCCTGCCCGCTGCGTTTGCGGGGCCCCTCCCCTGCGACCTTGAGCATCCTAGGGAATCGCGACCTGGGCCAGGGCCCGATCCAATTCCGTTTCCAGGGAATCCGTCGGCTTGTACCCGGACTTCACCATGCGGATCCGCTGGTTTGGGCCAACCACGACCAATGCGGGCACCGTGCAGACTTGGGCCTGGCAGATCCCATAGGATTTACCCACCGCCTGGTAGCGATCCAGAACCCCGGGAGTGGTCAACCGAGCGGATTTCAGCCATTGGAGGCCAAGTTCGGGTTCGACGTTTTCCACCAGGACGGGAACCCACTCGATCCCCGCTTTTCCTGCCAGCCATTTCTGGAGGCGCGGCATTTCCGCCTTGCAATTGACGCACGTGGTGCTCCAGAAGGAAAGGATCACCGTCTTGCCAAACCCGGGTTGGGCTGCGGATTTGGCCGAATCCGCCAGATCTCGCAGATTGAACCTCTTGGTGGGGTCGTCCAATCGGACCAGGTTGAATCGTGGAGCCAGTTGGCCTGGCTGGAACTTGGACTCGACACCCGCCCACAAGGAAGCGGCAAGGACCAAGGACACCCAGATGGTGGAATGGAACTTCATGCGATCAAAGTAGCGTTCCCGCGTCCATTCATGCCACAAGGGAATTCCGGCCATCGGCTTCAACCCGATTTTCCACCCGCTTGGCCCTTGCCGAATGTGTTTGATTGGAATAACTTTCTGTTTCTAATGACCTACCTGTACTGGCTCCTGATCGCCATTCACGTCATCGGCTGCTTGGTCCTGATCGGATTGGTTCTCCTGCAAAACGACAAGGCGGGTGGGATCAGTGGCGCGTTCGGCGGTGTCAGTCAGAACCAAGCCTTCACCAGTGCTGGTGCGGCGACGTTCATCTCCACCCTCACCAAGTACTGGGGAGTGGGCTTGATCGTGGTGGTTCTGTTGATCAATCTGATGGTTTCCCGTTTGGATGTCGGCAAGCAGGAAGTCGGCTCCGAAGTCCACAAGGCCCTCAAGGGGGCCCAAGGCGGCGCCAAGGTTCTTCAGGATCTTGGTGCTCCGCAGACTCCATACGCTCCTGTCGCCCCCCAGGGCGCTCCGAGCGTTCCTGGTTTGCCGTAAGCGTTTTCGCTTGCGTGTTCTCTGAAATCCTAGCGGTCGTGGCGGAATTGGTAGACGCGCTACTTTGAGGTGGTAGTGAGGGTTCCTCGTGGGAGTTCAAATCTCCCCGACCGCATAGCAGAAGGCTCCGAATCGGAAACGGTTCGGAGCCTTCTTGCGTTTTTGAACTGTTGCCAAATCATCAACGGAGAAACGGGGTTCATCCTTGAACCAGTTCTTGGACTTGCGGTATGGTGAAAAAAAATGGGCCGACTCGTGAGAGTCGGCCCATCCGCTTTGCTGGGAACTGGCGGTTTTATGCTACTTCTAAGTTACGCTCGCCAGAACATAACTCAAACTTAAGAATCACTTAAGTTTTGACTTCCCTAACTCAGGCTTCTTGGAACTCCACCAGAGTGGTCGTTTCCAAATCGAACCGTCCGCGCCCGCTCTTGATGATCCGAAACCCCACCAGGCGTTCATCCAATCGCTCGGAGAGGATCTTGATGCGGCTCTCCAGATTGGGGTTGAGAGGATCCAGACCCAGATCCGGGTCCCGTCGAAACTCCCGATTCTCGAAACTGGTCCGCCCGGTCAAGGTATGGGCCATCAGGACTTTCTGGAGGATCTTGGCCGGCACCCCGCGCAGGAGATGCTCCCCATTGCAGGAGATGGTCTCGTCCTGGTGATGGAACACGAAGCAGAGCCGGTGCCTGTATTGCATCAGCAATTCTTCGTGGCGCTGGCAGGCCAGGTCCATGGGATCCAGGTCGTCGGCCATGGCGTTGTGGATCAAGCCGGAAATTCCCTGCTCCACCAGCTGGCCCCCTCCCCTCTTCCAGCGCATTTCGGCGAGGTAGGCCAGCGCCCCGTAGGCGCATCCCGCACGGATGACCACTCGCTTGCGCACGGGACAGACCACATCCTGGACCGCCACCTGGATGTCGTGGTCGGGGACTGGATGGATCTGGGAAGGAGCGATGCCGCAATCCGACAGCCACCGGTAGAAGCGGTCGGGCTTGGAAATGGCCGTTCCGTCCAAGACCCAGCGGTCTCCCTGCCAGCTTGGATGGACCCCTCGATGCACCTTGCCGAGAATGACGGAGATTTCCCTGGCCTCGGAATGGCAGTAGACGAACGCATACGGAGACAGCCCAAGCCTTTGGGGAATCTTCTCCAGTTGGGTCCCGAACCACACGTCGCTTTCGTAGCCGGGGAGGTTGCCACTGAAGGAGGGATCGTGGATGTGCAGCATCCAGCCCCGGTGGTATCCCGGCAGCAGGTCCGTGGCGATCAGCTTCGTGGTGGTCATCGGTGCCAGGATCCGCGTGGAATCGTTGAGCACTTCCAGGATGGTCCGGTAGATGTCCCGGGTCCGCACCAGCTGGAACAGGAAGTTTCCCACCAACGCCAACGATCCGCGTGCGGAGAGGACCCCGCCGGATTGGAGGGTGAAGACCTTCTCCCGGATGAACTTGAGGAAATCGATGTCGTGGTGGAGGCAGAACGCCTCCATCGATTCCATCACGCGCAGCTGGTACTCCAGCGGGGTCCAGGCCTGCTCTTTCCAGATGTGCCGATAAAGCTCCACACCGGAGACGGGTCCATCCAAGGTTTCCAACGGGTGGCCCAACCAGAACTCACGCGCCAGTTCGATCCCGCCCTCGAGCAGCAAGGCGCAATGGAGAGTTCGAAGTGGCGCGTTCCAGACCAGGTTGGTGCCAGGCTCAAAGCCAAACATCCGATCCTCTGACACGTCCGAAAGGATACATCCTGGATTCTGGATTGGAGAGGGCGCTTTCCCTCCGCACCGGGGAAACCTAGGAGCGGTTGGATTTCGGGGATGGCGATGCCGACCACCCGAGCTTGTCGCGCAAGGCGTCGGAGAAGCTCGCCCCATCGGGGCGCAACAGGAGGACGGGGCGCTCCGACCGGGCGATGTGGACTTCGTCCAGGCGATGGAGCGGGAACGGATTCCGTCCATCGGACAGAAGCTGGGCAGGCTGGCCTTCCCGGGGCTTGAGCACCAGCGGACGATCGTCGGCCAGGAGGAGCGGCCGCACGCTCAGGCTGTGCGGAGCCACGGGAGTGAGGATCAGGCAACGGACGGAATGTTCCACGATGGGCCCGCCCACCGCCAGGGAATAGGCGGTGGAGCCGGTGGGCGTGGCCACCAGGAGGCCGTCGGCCCAGTAGTCGCAGACCACCCGTCCCCCGGATCGGACCTCGATCTCGACCATGGCCAGATCCCGACGTCCGCGCAGGAAGAATTCGTTGAGGCATCGATCGCGATGCACCACCAGCCGCCCGCGACGCACCACCGCTTCCAGGGCGGTGCGCTCCTCCACGAAGTTTTCCCCTTTGACCAGGGATTCCAGCACCTCGAATCCGCCTTGCGCGGAGAGATCGGCAAGGAATCCCAGCCTTCCGTAGTTGAGTCCCACCAGGGGGATCGGACGAGCGGCCACCAGTCGCGCCGCCGAGAGAAGGGTGCCGTCGCCCCCGATGGACAATACCGCATCGCAACGGCGCAGGAACTGGGCATCGGTTGCGGCCGTGCACCCCGAGGGGATCCAGGCGATGGAGCTTCGATGCCACAGGAGCTCCACTCCATGCGATTTCGCCCAATCCCGGAGGGCACTGGCGGTTTCCTTCAGTCGGGAATTGCGCTTGAACGCCACCACGCCCAAGCGACGGACCTCCATGCCCACCTAGGATTCCTCCGGCGCAAGGACGCGCATCAGATGTGGCCAGGCGACCGGAATGGCCCCGGCACCCTCCAGTTCGGTCCGCCCCGCGCAGGATCCAGCCAAGGCGTGCAACGCCAGGGCGACATCCGCGCAACCGCGGGCATCGGCGGTCTCGGCACCGGGCTGTTCCTCGCCGCGCAGCACCAGACCATCCGGAAACAACCCCACCCCCACCCCGAAGGCGCGGAGGCCATCGGCCAGTGCGGACAGGCGATCGTCGTGTTCCACCCGCAACTCGGAAAGCCCGGACAGGACGGTTTCCGCCTCGGCACTCACGGCAGCCACCGCCAGGAAGGCGGCGAAGTGGCCAAGTCCCGGGATGTCCTGGGCATCGAACTTGCGCCCCACCATCCGGCCATGACGGACCCGGATGTCGCCGGAGGGGATTCCCTTGGATTCGCTGCGCCGGATGATCTCCACGTCCGCGCCCATGCGACGCAGGCATCCGAAGAGCCCGGCGCGCGAGGCGGGAAGGGTGACGTCCACCAACAGGGCATCGGTTCCCCGCCGCAAACACCCGGTGGTGGCGCACCATCCCGCCAGATCCAGATCGCCGCGCAACCGGACATCCGCGGGCGGCAACGACAGCACCGCGGGCACCTTGCGCGTCTCCAGCTTGCGGACAGGTCCGCGCATCCGCTGCATGCGACGGCGCATTTCTTCTTCTTCGGGGGAGGCTTCTGTCCGCACGACCTCCACCTGGAGCCCAAAGGCGGGAAGGCTGTCCTCGAGTGGATCCGGCGCCTGCGAAGGCTCCTGGAACTCCAACCCCTCGCGGGAAGCGAGAGCCGCCAGGGTCCACGCCAGACGGGCGCGGTTCCCCCGGCACACCAGTTCGCGCAGGGGCGGGGTCCGTCCACGGAACACCCACTGGTGCATTCCCTCCGATTCCTTCGCCTGGGCCACCCATCCGGCTTCGCGCAGCACGTCCTTCCACGGCGCGACCAACGACGCGGATTGCGGAGAGTGGGTCACCGTGACCGGACGGTCCGGAGACGAAAATCCCGCCGCCAGGCAGAAGAGACCCGATGCGAACCCGGAAGGCAGGAAGGGGTCGATGACGAATTCCGTTCGTTCGCGCAAATCGCTCGGCGGTCCCACCACGAGCCCTTCGGCATCCAGCGTGGCCGCCGACCCGATCCCGCCCATCCACTCCCGCACGTGTTCCCATTCGGGGGTGGACTGCCACCCTCGCAGCAACGTCCGCCCGGGAGCGAGCATGGCCAGGAGGGTGGAAAGCTGCGCCTGGGTGCGATCCGGCGGCAGACGGAATTCGCCCTTGAGCGCCTTGGCGCGGCGCACTTCGAGTTTCACTTGTCCATCACCAGAAACAGGCTGGACAGGACGTCCTTGGCCCTCTGCGCCTCGTCGGAGCTCGCGAATCCCATGAGGACCGTCCCCGACTCCCCTTCGCGCACCTTCAGGATCTCCAGATCCTGCACGTTGACTCCGGCCTTCGCCAACGGTTCCAGAAGGGCCAGAAGTTGTCCGGGCCGGTCTTCCAGCCGCACCACGAACTCGGTAAGGTCGTGGGCGATGCCTTTGCGGGGCATGCGGAACTTCTGGCGGAACTCCTTGCCCTCCGCGAACGCTTCCCGGAAGGCCTCCTCGGCCTTTTCCAGGAGAGGAACGGGGGGCTCGGGGCCTTCCGAGAGCCCTTCCACCATGCTCTGGGTGTGGCCGCCTTCCAGGTACTTGCGCATCCTTTCGGGATCGCCGGACTTGGCGATCTTGGATTCCACCTGCGACCAGGCGTGGGCCCGCTTGGCGAGAGCTTCCACCCGCAGGGCGACCTCCCGCAATCCCCGCGCGATGGGCTTGGGGTTGGTGGCCAGGATATCCCGCCACACGTCCCAGGAGGACTGGGCCAATCGCGTCATGTCGCGGAATCCGCCGGCGGCCAAGGCCAGGGACCCCTGCGAGAGACGCTCCTCCGATCCCACCCAGCCGGACAGGACCGAAGACAGGATCTGCGGGACATGGCTCACGCGAGCGACCGTCTCGTCGTGGTGTCGCGGATCCATCACGGCGCCGCGGGCACCCACCGCGCCCAGGAGGGAACGTACGGAGTCCAGCCGGGTCGCGTCGAACCCGGGCGGCGGACACAGCACCCACAGGGCCGACTGGTAGAGGAGAGGATCGGCGGCGCCCAGTCCGGACTTCTCCGAACCGGCCATCGGATGGCCTCCCACGAATCGCGCGCAGGTGTCGCTCTCGGGAGGGAACCCGGCGAAACCGGCCTGGCAGACGCGCATCTTGGTGGATCCCACGTCCATCACGATGGCGTTGGGAGCCAGGCGACCACGAGCCACGGACAATCGCTCCAGATGGGCGTGGATGGACGACAGGGGCGAGCACAACAGGACCAGGTCGGCCTGTTCGCAGGCATCTTCCAATCGATCGTAGCCGAACAGCTCGTCGCACCAGTCCCGGGCTTCCAGACCCTTGAGGGTCCGGTCGGAACTGACCGCGACTAGACGGGTCTCCGAACGGCGCAGTTGCAAAGCGGCCAGGAGGGACCCCCCCAGGAGTCCCGCTCCCACCACCACCAGGCGGCGGGGCAAGCTCATCGGTGTTCCTCGGAGGGATCCGCCGACAGGGCCTGGTAGATGCGGCTCTCGGACATGATCGCCAGCCAGATGCGTCGGATGCCCTCGGCGGACAGGGGGCCGGGATTGCCATGCACCAGCTTGGAAAGCAAGGCTTCCTCGCGGCCCTGGTCCAGGACCGGCAGTCCGGTTTCGCGCTTGGCGCGGACCACATCCAGCGTGATGCGCTGGCGCTCGTTCATCAGTCGCAACAATTCCTGGTCGATGGCGTCGATTTTCTTGCGGCAAGCGGCAAGATCGGCACTCATCGAGTCGCCTCCACCAGGGGGCCCACCAGTTGCCCGATGTCCTGGAGCATGTCGGGAAGCAGCTTGGCCTGCAGGGTACGACGGACGATGGCCGATCCCACGACGGCTCCGTCGGCGACACGGCAGACCTCGCGGACCTGGTCGGGGGTGTTGATCCCGAAGCCGACCACCACCGGAGGGGAAACCATGGACTTCACCACCCGGACCTCGTCGCCCAGACTCGCGGAAAGCGTGGACTGCTCCCCGGTCACGCCGGTGCGGCTGACGTGGTAGACGAATCCGCGCGCACGCGCGGCGATGGCCTCCAGACGCTTGTGCGGCGTGGTGGGGGCGGTCAGGAAGGTGTTGGCCAATCCGTACCTGGAACAAGCGGCGTCGAGTTCGTCGGATTCCTCCACCGGGATGTCCACCAGGAGCATGGCGTCGATGCCCGCCTGCGCGGCCTCCTGGGCGAACCGATCCACCCCGAACTTCCACACCGGATTGGAATACCCGAAGGCGACCAGGGGAATGTCGGTCTTGGCACGGATCTTCCGGATCAACTCGAAATACACCCCCACCGTGACTCCCTGGCGGAGCCCCTCCTCGGCGGCGGCCTGGTTCACGCTGCCGTCGCCGTAGGGGTCGGAAAACGGCAATCCGAACTCGATGCAATCGACGCCCAGGCGCGAAAGCTCCAGGGCCACTTGGACGGACTCGTCCAGGCCCGGCACCCCGGCACCGATGTAGGCGACGAACAACTTCTGGCCCTTCGCGAGCTTGGCTCCGAAACGAGCTTGGAACCGGTCAAGCACGGGACGCTCCCATGACGGTGTGTAGATCCTTGTCTCCGCGGCCGGAGAGGTTCACCAGGACGATGTCCGAAGGCGAAAAGTCCTTGGCGTGTTCGATGGCCCACGCCACGGCGTGGCTGGATTCCAGCGCCGGCAGGATGCCTTCGGTCCGCGCCAGGCGATGGAAGGCGTCCAGGGCGGCCTGGTCGGTGGCGAAGGTGTATTCCACGCGTCCCTGGTCGTGCAACCAGGCGTGCTCGGCTCCCACCGAGGCGTAGTCCAGGCCCGCGCTCACGGAATGGGTTCCCAGGATCTGGCCTTCCTGGTCTTGCAGCAGATACGACTTGGAACCCTGGAAGATCCCCACCGAACCGGTGGCGAAACGGGCCGCGTGCTCTCCTTCCGAAAGACTGGTTCCGCCGGCTTCCACACCCACCAACCGCACGGGATCGGCGAGGAAATCCCACATGACGCCGATGGCGTTGGAGCCTCCGCCCACGCAGGCGGCGACGCAGGTCGGGAGCACACCGAACTTCGCCAGGATCTGGGCGCGGGCTTCGCGGCCGATCACCCGCTGGAATTCGCGGACCATCCACGGGAACGGATGCGGCCCGTAGGCGGTTCCCAGCACGTAGTGGGTGTCGCGCACGTTGGTGACCCAATCGCGCATCGCCTCGTTGACGGCGTCCTTCAAGGTGCGCGTGCCCTGGTCCACAGGGACCACCGTGGCGCCCAGCATCTTCATGCGCTCCACATTCACCGCTTGGCGCTCGGTGTCCACCCGGCCCATGTAGATGACGCATTCCAGATCCAAAAGCGCCGAGGCGGTGGCCGTGGCCACACCGTGCTGTCCCGCTCCGGTCTCGGCGATCACCCGCTTCTTGCCCATCCTCTTGACGAGCAGGCATTGTCCCAGCGCGTTGTTGATCTTGTGGGCGCCGGTGTGGTTGAGATCCTCGCGCTTGAACACCAGGCGCGCTCCACCCAATTCCCGGGACAACCTCTGGGCTTCGTAGATCGGCGAGGGACGCCCCACGAAATCGGCCAACAGACCGTTGAATGCGGAGAGGAACTCCGGATCCACCCGGGCCGCTCTCCAGGCCGCCTCCAACTCTTCCAAGGCCGGCATCAGGACCTCGGGGGCGAACTTCCCACCGTATTCCCCGAATCGACCGCGTTCGTCCGGCTCGACCAAAGGCGAAAATGACTCGAAATCCAGTCCAGGCGCGTGCATGGTGGGAAAGTTAGCCTCCTTCGTGGCGTCTGGAACCATTGGGCCAAAGGGCGCCGGATGTCGCGAAGCTGGTCTACCTTTCCGAGCATGGCCCTTGCCCACCTCAAGTTCTCGCCACGATTGTACATCACCTGCCTGGTCACCTTGGCCATTCCCTCGGTGCTCGGATTGGGAGCCGTCGCTCTCCTGTTTTGGGCCTACTCCAAGGAAGTCCCGCCGCTGGAAGACCTGCGTTCCATCACCCCGACCCTGTCCACCCAGGTGCTGGACCGCGACGGGAAGCCCTTCGGCGAGTTCTTCGTGGAACGGCGCAACTGGGTGCCGCTGGATTCCATCCCCCTGCAGTTGCAGCAGGCGGTAATGGCCATCGAGGACCGCCAGTACTACGACCACTGGGGCATGAATCTCTACCGCACCATGGGTGCGGCCATCAACACCATCCTGAAGGGTCGACGCCAGGGTGGATCCACCCTGACCCAACAGCTCGCGCGCAACGTGTTCCTGACGCAGGAGAAATCCATCAAGCGCAAGATCCAGGAGGCGATCACCGCCGTCCGCCTGGAGCGCTACTACACCAAGCGCCAGCTGATGACGTTCTACCTCAACGAGATCTACCTGGGCGGCGGCACCTACGGGATGCAGGCCGCGGCGCGATTGAATTTTGGCAAGGACGTGTGGAAGCTGGATCTGGTCGAATGCGCGACGCTGGCCGGCATGATCCAATCCCCCGAGCGCTACCGCCCCGACAAGGCCAAGGAACTGGTCCAGAAGCGACGCAACACCGTGCTCTATTCGATGGCCCAGATGGGCTACATCGACGAGGCCAAGGCCCACGAGACCATGGCCCTGCCCGTCAAGTCCATCCCGCGCAAGCGTGCCAACTCCGACGGTGCGTACTTCCTGGAAGCCGTCCGCGCCCACATCGAGAAGGAATGGGGTGAGGACGCGCTCTACCACAAGGGCCTGGTGGTGCACCTGCCGGTGGATCGCCGCATCCAGATGGCGGCGGATTCGTCCGTGAACCGCTGGACCTGGGACGTGCAGCGGCAAGTGAACCGCCGCGTGGTGGCCAAGCTGAAACTGGGCAAGCGCTACAAGGTATCCGACTCGCTGGCCTCGGTGAAGCTGGACTCGCTGTTTCGGTTGTACCTGAACGAGGAAGGCAAGACCACCTGGAAGGATTCGGTGGAGCTCGCCGACAAGCTCGAGTACTACCCCGTCCAGGCGGCGGTTGTCCTCATCGAGAACAAGACCGGCCAGATCCGCGCCCTGGTGGGCGGAAAGAACTTCGACAACTTCAAGTTCAACCGCGCCACCCAGTCGCTGCGCCAAGCCGGATCCACCTTCAAACCCTTCGTGTACGGTGCCGCCGTCGAGAAGGGCGCCCTGCCTTCCGACATCGTGCTGGACGACACCGTCGCCATCGACGACGGATCGGGGAAGGTCTGGACCCCCCACAACTACGACAACTCCTACGACGGCTACGTGACCCTGCGACGCGCGCTCATGCAGTCCAAGAACATGCCCGCGGTGCAGACGGCCATCCGCTACGGCGTGGACGGCGTGGTGGATCTGGCCCGCCGCGCGGGCATCCGCAGCCCCTTGCCCAAGGTCTATTCCCTGGCCTTGGGTTCGGCGGACGTGAGCCTCCTGGAAATGACCTCGGCGTATTCCAGTTTCGCCAACCTGGGCGTGCGCTACGAGCCCCACCTGTGGGATTCCATCAACACCCAGGACGGTGGACTCCTGGAGCGTACCTCGCCCAAATCCTCGAAGGTGATGGACAGCGCCAACGCCTACGTGCTCATGGACATGATGCGCGACGTCATCCGCCGCGGCACCGGGTATCCGGTGGTGTCGTCCGGATTCACCTTCCCCGCCGGCGGGAAGACGGGCACCACCAACGACTTCACCGACGCCTGGTTCATCGCCTACACCCCCGTGTACACCTGCGGCGTGTGGATGGGATTCGACCAGAAGAAGAAGCTGGGTTCCGGATTCACCGGCGGCAAGGTGGCGCTTCCCATCTGGGTGGACGTGATGAAGGCCGCCCACCGGGCCATTCCCCCGGTCGACTGGCCCCGCCCCTCCCGGGTGGCCACCTACACCGCCTGCGGCAAGCCCAGACCGGACGGTACCTGCGCCGAGATGCGCATGGAGTTTGGCGTGGCCGGCAACCCGCACATGTTCGGGCAGAATCTGGACACCACCACCGCCAAGGGACCGGTCTCGGTGACCATTCCCACCGCCACCCTGGTGAAGCCCAAGACCGCCACCGACTCCACCGCCCCGGTCCGCAAGGGCCCGAGCCTCTTCTGATGGCCAGGCGCAAGCTCGTCGTCGTCACGGGCCTGATCCTCGCCGCCACCGCAGCCTCCTGCTGGTTTGCCTTGTTCCGCCCGGTGGCCTCGGGTCCGGTGGATTCCTGGCGGGTGCGCCCCGGTGAAGGAACCCGCCAGATCGCCAAGCGGTTGGTGGCGGAGGGACGGATCCCGTCGTGGTCGGAACCCGTCTTCCGGGCCGCCGCGCGGGCGCGGGGTCTGGACCGCAAGCTCCACCCCGGCATCTTCCGGATCCACCGCACCCTTCCGGTGTGGACCGCCTTGGACATCCTCTCCGGTCCCGGCGAATCCGGCCTGAAGGTGACCCTCCCGGAAGGCCGCACCTGCGTCGAGTTCGCGGGGCTCCTCGCCCACTCGGAACTTTCCGACAGCGCGGCCTTCGCGCAGATCTGCCACAACGCCGATTCCGCGCGGAAGCTGGGCATCCCCGCCTCCAGCATGGAAGGCTACCTGTTTCCGGACACCTACCTGTTCGACGGCAGCGAATCGCCCATGGACATCGCTCGCGCGCTCCACAAGCGGTTCCGGAAGGTGATCCAGGAGGCCGGCGACACGGCGACCTCGCCGGTGTGGAAGACGTACGGACTGCACGGGGTGGCCACCCTGGCCTCCATCGTGGAGCGCGAAGCGGCCGTGCGCACGGAGGCCCCGCGGATCGCGGGCGTGTTCTGGCTGCGGCTGCAGCAGGACATTCCCCTGGGCGCCGACCCCACCGTCCGCTACGCGCTGGGCAAGTTCACCGGCTCGCTCACCAAATCGGATCTGGCCTTCGATTCGCCGTACAACACCCGGCTGTACGCGGGCTTGATCCCCGGCCCCATCGCCAACGCGGGCAAGGACGCCCTGCGCGCGGCCATGTTCCCCGACGACGCGGGAGGGTGGCTCTACTTCGTGGCCAAGGACGACGGCTCCCGGGAGCATTTCTTCGCCAAGGACCTGAACCAGCACGTGCGCTACAAGGACCAGGCCGCCCGAAATCGACGCATCTCCGGGGTGATGGCGCCCTGAGCCTGGCCTGCGGGGCCCTTCGGCGTTCGGGGAAATCCCGCTGGTTTACGGGTTCCTAGGCCCTAACGGGCCGGGAAGCCCCGATGGTTGTCGGGTTCCTGGGCCCTAACGGGCCGGGAACCCTTGGAGCGCCCACCGGCCCACCAGGCCTTCGCGAGCGGTGCGGCAATGGGCCAGGGCCAATCCTTGTCGTTCGCGGGCGCGGATCAGATCCATGCGCAGGGAATCCGCGCTGGCCAGCGGCGGCTTCTTTTCCTGGATGGTCCGCCAGATCAGCGCTTCCGCCGAATCCAGACGGATGCGCACGGTGAAATCGTCGGCGGCGCGGATCAGCTCCCAGGAATCGGGAAAGCCGGAGCGGTCGACCTCGGCGAGCATGGCCATCCGTTCGATCCTGCGCCCCAGATCCACCCAGGAGAGGACCAGTTCGTGTTCGCGATGGACCTGCCGGATCCGGGCCAGCACCACCCATCCGGCAAGCACCACCGTCAGTCCGGCCGCGAACGCCAGGAACGGCAACACGATCCGCTTGCGGAGTCTCAGTTGGCGCCCTTCCCGGTGAGCACCACCCAGATCGTGCGGACCAGGATCTGGATGTCCAGCGACAACGAAAGGTTCTCGAAATACCAGAGGTCGGCCATGACCTTCTTCTTCACATCGTCGATGGAATTGTCGTAGCCGAGGGTCACCTGCGCCCAGCCGGTCAGTCCGGGTTTCATCTTCAGGCGGCGCACGTACAGCGGCACCTGGTCGCGCAACTTCTCGATGAAGAATTCGCGTTCCGGCCGCGGGCCCACCAGGGCCATGTCGCCGCGGAAGACGCACCAGAGCTGGGGAACCTCGTCCAAGCGCGTTTTCCGCAGGAACTTGCCCACCTTGGTGATGCGGTTGTCCACCTTGCCCGCCCACTGGGGCCCGGATTTTTCGGCGTCGGTGCGCATGGTGCGCAGCTTCCAGACGCGGAACCGCCGCCCGTACTGGCCGATGCGTTCCTGGCTGTAGAAGATGGGGCCGGGACTGTCCAGCTTGATCGCCAACATGGCCAAAAGCAGCGCCGGGAGGGCCGCCAGCAGGATCACCACGGAAAAGGCCAGGTCCATCAGGCGCTTCAGTCCCGCCTGCCAGGCCGGCAGGTGATGCTGGAGGAGAACCAACAGATCCGCCTGGTGGAGGACCGTGGTGCGCAGGTGTCCGGACAACACGTCGAAGAGATCCGGCACCACGTACACGGTCACCTTGCGATCGTCCAGAAGAGCCAGGATCCGGATGATCTCGTTGTGCGACGAGGTGGAATGGCAGATCACCACGTGTCGGGCACCAGTCTCGTCCAGGAGCCTGGGGAGGTCGGCATACTTGCCGGCGATCCGCAGCCCCTCGAAACGCTTGCCGGTTCGCTTGGCGTCGGGATCCAGGAACGCCACCGGCCGGATTCCCAGGATGGGCTTCTGAAGGAGCCTGCGCAGGACCACCCGACCGTGGTCGTTGGCCCCCAGCAGGATGGCGGGTTCCAGCCCCTTGCCGGCGCGCAACAGAGAGCGCGTCACGCCCTGGACGGCCAGGCGCAGAGCGCCGGGGAACAGGAGCATCGAAAGTCCGTACCCACCCACCGTCACCACCCGCGAGCGGGTGAACAGGGCCTGGAATCCCGCCCAGGTGCGGTTGGGATCCACCGCCAGGGCCACCAGATCGGAACCGGCCATCAGGAGGAACAACCCCAAGGCGCCCATCGAGCAGGCGGCGAACAGGACCAGGATCTGTCGGGTCCGGCTCTCCAGGAACCAATCGCGGTACATGCCGTGGAGGAAGAACCACAGCATCCACCCCACCGGCAGGACCACCAGCGAGAAGACCGTCTCGATATCCAGCTCGAGGTCCACCTCTTCGGGAAGGAACCCGCTGCGATAGCGCAACCAGAAGACGGCCGCCACCGCCAAGCACCCACCGAAGAAGTCGGCGGCGACGAAGGCGGCTCGTTCCGCGGCACGCAGCGAGGTCACTCGACCACACCTCGATCGTAGTGGCGCAGCACGATCGCCGGCTGCACGATGTCGTGCATGGCCGTGATCTTCGAGACCGCGTTCTGCACGTCGGACTCGCGCGCATGGTGGGTGTCGATCACCATGGAGGTGGTGCCCTTGCCTTCGCGCTGGACCATGGAAGCCACCGAAACGTTGTTCTCGCCCAGGATGGTGGCCACCCGTCCCAGCACTCCGGGCCGGTCGGCCACCTGAAAGCGGAGGTAGTACCGTCCTTCGGCCATGCTCAGCGGCCGAATCTGCGCTTCCTTGGCGCCCATCCACGAAAGATCCACCACCGCGGTCTTGTCCTTGATGCGCTTGGCGGCGTCCATGATGTCGGCGACCACCGCCGAGGCGGTGGGAAGGCGTCCGGCACCCTTGCCGTAGAGCAGGCTGGGTCCGGAGGTGGATCCGTCGATGAACACCGCGTTGAAGGCGCCGTTCACGCCCGCCAAGGGGTGCTTGCGGGGCACCAGGCAGGGATGCACGCGGGCGTCGATGCCATCCTCGTGGATTTCCACCAGACCCAACAACTTGATGCTGCAGCCCATTTCCCGGGCGCCGGCGACATCGGTGGCGGAGATCTTGGTGATCCCTTCCACGTGCATCTTCTGGAAATCCACGCGCTGGCCGGAGCAAAGCGATGCGAGGATGGCCACCTTGTGGGCGGCGTCGATGCCTTCCACGTCAAAGGTGGGATCCGCTTCGGCGTATCCGGCGGCCTGGGCTTCCGCAAGCGCCGCGGAAAAGTCCATTCCCTCTTCCGCCATGCGGCTGAGGATGTAGTTGGAGGTGCCGTTGATGATGCAGGCCAGGCTCCTGGCGTCGGATGCGACAAAGGCATCGCGCAGGGAACGGATGATGGGGATCGCTCCGCCCACGGCGGCCTCGAAGCGGATTTCCGTGCCGTTCTGGGCGGCGAACGGAAACAGATACCCGCCGTGCTTGGCGATCATGGCCTTGTTGGCGGTGACCACGGCTTTCCCCGCCTTCAGGGCGCGTTCCACCCAGGACTTGGGAAGATCGTACCCACCGGCGAGCTCCACCACGATCTGCACCGCAGGATTGTCGATCAGGTCGGTGGCCTGGGTGGTGGTGGAAATTCCCGCCTTCGCGTAGGGCTCCAGCTCGGAGGACTCCTTGGCGCAGATGGAAACCAATTTCACCCCGACGCCCGTGAGGCGAGCGAGGGATTCCTCCCTGGTGGTCAGAAGCTCGATGACCCCCGAACCAACCGTCCCCGTCCCGATGATGCCAACCCCGATGGTCATGTCCAACTTCCCTTCCTATCCATCCGCGGCGTGGTCGTCCGCGGATCTGGTCCTGGCCAAAAAATGCATCCTCCCCCCACCATTCCACCACCCAACTCTTGATCTTTCAATGAGTTGGCCAGAGACGTTGCCGTTCCAACAATCATTATCACAATACCTGCAATCGATTCTTTATTGACCATTATTGCCAAAAGAATCGATTTGCAATTCGTTAAAGATCGCACCAGATCCCACATTCAAACATGAATCGCAGTTGACACAGTGTGGATACAATGTGGATGAACTGTGAACCAATCCACCTCCCACAACCCCAAGATCTAGGGCCACCAGATCCAAGCCCTACCACAGATTGCAGAGAATAGGATCTTGCCAAACCAAAATTTCCGGTTTAGCCCCCCTCTCCTCTCGAATAATCGTTGACGACAGACCTCCGGTGCTCCTATTTATTCCTCCATCGTTTCGAGTGGCCTACGTCCGCTCCTCAAAAAAACACCGCACCAGTCTGACAAAGCCGCAAAGCTCCCTTTCACAGGAGAACCTCCTATGGTGATTTCCAACCCGACCGTTTCCGGCCACGCCTCTTCCCGGCCTTTGCTCAACGACCTGGGCGAGATGATCTTCCTGGACCGCTACGCCCTCAAGGACATGACCAAGAAGTCCCTGGCCGTGGGCGACACGGTGATCGTGTGCGTGAACCAGAAGACGCGCCAGCGGGAGATCGGCACGGTGCGTTCGGTGGTGGGCGACCGCGTGTCCATCGAACTGCGCGACGGCACCCACACCGAGCAGGGCCTGGAAGACGTGGACAAGCCCCTGGAGACCACCCCCCAGGAGATGATGGCCCGCGTGGCGCGCGGCATCGCCGCCATGGAGGCGACCCCCGAGCGCAAGCAGGAGTGGGAGAACAACTTCAAGTGGCTCCTGGACCAATGGCGCTTCGTGCCGGGCGGGCGCATCCTCAACGCCGCCGGTACCGATCAGAAGCTGACCTTCTTCAACTGCTACGTGGTCCCCTCCCCCAAGGACAGCCGCAAGGGGATCGTGGAAACCCTCCAGCAGATGATGGAGATCATGAGCCGCGGCGGCGGTGTGGGGATCAACCTCTCCAGCCTCCGTCCCCGCCACGCCTACGTCAAGGGCGTCAACGGACGGTCGTCGGGATCGGTGTCGTGGGGCGGTCTCTATTCGTTCGTGACGGGTCTGATCGAACAGGGCGGCAGCCGACGCGGCGCCCTGATGCTGATCACCAACGTGTGGCACCCGGACGTCCTGGACTTCATCGACGCCAAGCGCGAAGCCGGCAAGATCACCAACGCGAACATCTCGGTGGGCATCACCGACGCCTTCATGGAGGCCCTGGAGAAGGACGCCGACTGGCCCCTGGTGTTCCCCGACCCCATGCACCCGGCCTACAACTCCGATTGGGACGGCGACCTGGAGAAGTGGAAGGCCGCCGGACGCCCCGTGCTGGTCCACAAGGTGGTCAAGGCGCGCGATGTCTGGAACCGGATCATCGCGTCGGCCTGGAGCTCGGCCGAGCCGGGCGTATTTTTCATTGACCGCGCCAACAAGCAGTCCAATTCCTGGTACTTCAGCCAACTGGTCTGCACCAACCCCTGCGGCGAGCAACCCCTCCCCGCCTGGGGCATCTGCAACCTGGGCGCCATCAACCTGGGACGCTTCGCGACAAGTTCCGGCGAGGTCGCCTGGGACGACCTCCGCCAGGCCGTCCGCTACTCGGTGCGCTTTCTGGACAACGTCATCGACGCCACCCCGTACTTCTTCGAAGAAAACCAGCGCCAGCAGCAGGCCGAACGCCGCGTGGGACTGGGCCTGATGGGCCTGGCGGAACTTCTGGTGCGCTGCCGGATCCGCTACGGTTCGGACGAGAGCCTCAAGTTCATCGACAAGCTGGGCGAATTCATCTCCACCGAAGCCTACCTGGCCAGTTGCGACAACGCCGCGGAGAAGGGCTCCTTCCCGCTTCTGCAGGCCGACAAGCTTCTGCAGTCTGGATACATGCAGGGCATGCCGGAACACGTGCGCGAAGCCGTGCGCCAGAAGGGCCTGCGCAACGTCACGCTGCTCACGGTGGCTCCCACCGGCACCACCGGCACCATGGTGAACACCTCCACCGGCATCGAGCCCTACTTCTCGTGGAGCTACTTCCGCAAGTCGCGCCTGGGCGTGCACGAGGAGCGCGTCTCGGTGGTGGAAGACTGGGAACGCGAGAATCCCGGCAAGCCCCTGCCCGAGTGGTTTGTCAACGCCATGGAGCTCACGCCCGACGAACACGTCCAGGTCCAGGCCGCCCTCCAGCGGTGGATCGATTCGGCGATCTCCAAGACCTGCAACGTCCCCACGGAATACACCGTGGACGAGACCCGCAAGCTCTACGAGACGATGTACCGCCTGGGCTGCAAGGGCGGCACCATCTACCGCGACGGCAGCCGCGACGAGCAGGTGCTGCACCGCAAGAAGGAAGACGTGAAGGGTCTGGCCGAAGCCGAGGCCGAAGACCAGAAGGCCAAGGACAAGGCCGCCAAGGACAAGGACCTCCACCGGATGCAAGGCCTGTGGAACCAGCCCAAGATCCGTCCGCGCCCCAAGGTCAGCCGCGGCATGACCGTCCAAAAACCGTCCCCGCTGGGATCGGTGTTCGTGACGGTCAACGACGACGAGCAGGGCGATCCGCTGGAGATCTTCCTGACCGCCGGCAAGGCGGGATCGGACATCACGGCCCTGGGCGAAGCCATGGGACGCCTGATGTCGCTGGTGCTGCGCATCGCATCGCCCTTGTCCCCCATGGAGCGCTTGGCGGAAATCCAAAACCAGCTGCGCGGCATCGGCGGCAGCCGCCAGCACGGCTTTGGCAAGAACGCCGTGCGCTCGCTCCCGGACGCCATCGCCCTGGCCATCGAGGAAGTCCTGAAGGTGCGCGGCACCATCGCCTCGGAACCGGGCGAGGCGGAAGCGGAAGCCCCCAAGGTGGAACAAGTGCAACTGGACCTGCGCTCGCAGATCCACGCGGACCTGTGCCCCAACTGCGGAGAGGCGACGTTCATCCGGGAGGAGGGGTGCATGCACTGTACGTCATGTGGGCATAGCCAGTGCTGACGCTTTGATTGTTTGCAGGACTTGCGTCCTGCACCTTCTTTTTGGGGTGGGTCCATGGGCCTGCCCTTTTCTTTTTCTTGCGTTTTTTTTCAGGGCTGGCGCCCTGATGCTCGTTTACAGAAGGGCGCTTCCCGCCCCTTCTGTACATCCCCGGGGCAAAGGACCGCTGCGCGGCGGCCCTTTGCAATCCCGCGCGCCAAGGGGGGCTTTGACTGGAACAGCCATGCCGGCTTGCCGGACCGGTGGTGGATGCGGAGGAAACAGTGCGACGGCGGCGGCATCAGGGTCGCGATCGACATTCTCATGGGCGCTGGCCGTTCCAATAGAAAAGCCCCCCTTGGAACCCCCTCAATTCGGCCAGCAGCAGGAGCTGCAGGTGCGGCATTTGATTGCCAGCTCCCCGACTTCGCTTCGCTGGTCGGGTGAGGGGAATTTGATTGCCAATTTACGGCATCGCTTTGCTCGCCGTGAGCAGCATTCGAGGTGGATCCGTAACGCGAAGACCACACTTCCTGCGGACCGAACTCCGAGTCCCTCTCCCCGGGAGGGGAGAGGGGGAGGGTGACCTGGAAAGGCGTTAACCTGCGGCGGGCTTGGGGGTGGGCCTGGGCTCTTGGAGGTTGCGCGAGATCGTGTAGCAGTGGAGGCTGGTTGGGATGAATTCGATCTCCAAGTCGCCGAACCTGCGTGTCTCGCTGCGGGTCAGGGTGGTGACCAGGGGCGGTCGGGAAAGAGGACGCTTGGCGGCGAGTTCCAGGAGTCCTTTGAGATCACCGCCGTGTTCCAGCGGATGGTCGCTCCATTTCACCTCAACCAGCGATGCGGGCCCCTGGCCCTGCGGGTCGAGCCCGACCATGTCGACCTCGCGATCCCTCCAGCGAGCATAGCGCAAACGGTCGATCCAGGTGCTGCTGTGCAACCACTGACAGAATACGGCAGTCTCGGCCATCGCCCCCATCGCCGGCGAGGATTCGTCCATGGGGCCGAACAGGGCGGCGCGCATGGTGGGGTTGGTCAGGTACACCTTGAATCGGGTGGCTCGCTGGAAGCTCCCGAAATCCTGGTCGACGCGGTCGATGCGCCGGATCAGGAACGCGGCCTCCAAATAATCCAGGTAGCGGGACAGAGTGATCTTGGTGACGCTGGATTCGCGGGACAAGGACTCGAGGTTCACTTCGTTTCCCGAATTGTACGCCAGCACGTTGAACAACCTGTTGAGCTCCTGCACGTCCTGGATTCCATAGAGGCTTGGAAGATCGCGCAGCAACACCTTCTCGATGATGTCCTGGCGGATGTAGCGTCCCGCCTCGTTTCCCACCGCCGGTGTCATCACGGCCTCGGGGAATCCCCCCAGGTTCAGGTATCGCACGAATTCCCTGTTCAATTGCCAGATGTCGGGACACTCCCAGTGGCGTGCCGCAGCATGATGGACATCTTTTGGCGGAACCTCGTGGACCAGATCCGCCTCGCGCCCTGCAAAGCGCAGGTATTCGGCAAAGGAGAGCGGGGGCAACAGGAAATCGGTGAATCGCCCGGCACCCGATTCCTGGCTCTTTCTCCGCAATGCCGCCGCTGCCGATCCCGACCCCACGAATCGGAATTTGCGGTAGCTGTCCGTCAGGGACTTGAGGTGCCGCTCCCAATCGGGCAAGTACTGGATTTCGTCGAAGAAGACAAATTTCGGCTCCTGGGGATGCATTCGCAGGAACAGTTTGAGGATGGCCTCCAGCGAAAGTCCCGTGTAGATGGGAGTTTCCAACGAAGCGAACAAAATCTGCGAACCCGAGACCCCCTCCTGCATCAGCTGATCGATGCATTGGAGCATCATCCAGGTCTTTCCCACGCGTCGCGGCCCCATCAGCAGGACGCTTCGATGGACCTCCAACTGGCTCACCTGGGCATGGAACGCCGGAAAATAGGCGCGCCGTGGCGCGGAGCGGAACTCGGCTTCGACTGTACGTCCCGCTTGCCACCAGGGGTTGTCAAAGCGCAGTCGATCCATCACCTCTCGCTCGGATATTGCCATCAGCGCCATGAGCCACCACAGGTTTAGTATAGTTGACTATGCTTATATTCCATTATCTTAGCTTATTTTGGTGTACTTAAGCGAGGCATTCTCAACTTTCGAACTGTTTTACAGGACCTCCGCCCAACACATCGATTTCAGGACTGCGACCTGCACCAATTTACAGAAGGGCCGGTCGTTGCATCCCCATCGCCTTCGCCGATGGGGCCCGGCGCCCCTTCTGTACTTCCTCGGGCCCGGGGGACAAGCGCGCGCCCCCTGGGGACCCGCGCGCCAAGGGGGGCTTTGACTGGAACGGCCATGCCCGTCCCGCCACGGCACGTCACGCGGACCAAACACCGAGTCCCTCTCCCCTGTGGGGAGAGGGGGAGGGTGAGGGTGCGCCCTTTCGTGACCGCCAGTGCCAGGGACCTTTTCAGACCAGGGCTTCGGTTGGACACACCGTGAGTCTGAAGCGGCGGCTCCTTGCGGGTCGGGTGCCCCGGAAATGGGAAGCGCCCGCTCCCTGCGAGGGGCGGGCGCCTTGGGGGGAGTCGGGGGTTTGGGTCAGGCGGCGACTTTCTTGCGGGTCTTCTGGAAGAAGACGCTCATTTCGTATTCCACGACCGGCAGGCCCGGGACCTTGCCGGCGTGTTGCTTCACCGCCGCGTAGACTTCCAGGGACTGGTTCATGGCATCAGAGGAGGCGGCCACCAGGGTGTCGCGCAGGGCGTTGGCGAGTTCGTTGACCTGGGCGTAGATGGGCGTGAGCGCGCGGACCAGCTGCACGTCCTTCTCGTATTCGGACATCGAGAGGATGCGCGGGAGGATGTCCGGATGCGTGCTCGCGGCGGCGAAGGCCTTCTCCACGAACGGGGCGTATCCGTTGGACGCCTTGAAGAGGCTCTTCATCTGGTCGGGATCCAGCGTGATCAGAAAGTCGAGCTTGGCGCGGATATCGGACAATTTCTGCAACACATCGGCTTTCACATCGTCGGCGAGGGTCGCCGAGATCATGTTCTGCGCGGTCATGGGAATGCTCCTTGTTTTGGGGATGAGCGACCGTCCCTTCGGGTGAAAGGCGGCCTATCCCGCATTCGTCGCGACAGCGTCTCAATGACTTGAATTTGTTGCGAGTCAGAATA
>DAOPYN010000016.1:0-53060 GCA_035352895.1 Fibrobacteria bacterium
CGGCGGTCAGGGCTTCGAGGTTGCCGTGGATGTCGGAGAAGATGCCATACTTCACGTTCCAAACCATACATCCCCTCGCGGTGTTTGGGAATGCTTCCGGAGAGTCCGAAAGGTGGGGGATCCAAGAAAACCTCCACCTTCTGTTGTCTGAGCCATCCTGTTCGTGGAAGGGCCTGGGCAGACCCGAAACCAGAAACTCGCGGGAATCCGTACCAAATGAGTTCTATTTTCTGGTTCGGAATGATCCGCCTGACCAAACAAGCCGATTACGGCATCCTCCTCATGACCCAGTTCGCCAAGGCGGGCCAGGGCGGCATGTTCTCCGTATCGGATCTGGCGCAGCGGACGGGACTTTCCGCCCCGATGGTCAACAAGACCGTCAAGCTTCTGACCAAGGCCGGACTCCTCACCAGCTCCCGAGGGGTGAACGGAGGTTACCAGCTCTCCCGAGGGGCATCGGCCATCACGCTGGAAGAGGTCATCACCGCCGTGGAGGGTCCCATCGCCCTCACCGAGTGCCAGGAGCACGCGGGCGGCAGCGAATGCGGCTTGCAGGCCAGTTGTCCCACGCGGATCAATTGGGGGATCATCAACCACGCGCTGCGGGACAGTCTCGCCGGGATCACCCTGCTGCAGATGATCCATCCCCTGCTGGGAACGGCACGGGTGCGCAAGGCGGTTCCGGCGGTTTGACCGCATCCGGGGCGCCAACCCCGCGGATTGTCCCTCGTGCCAGCCGATGGGTGTTTTTCGCAACCCGATGCCGATGGCCACCACGACATCCGCAACCTTCCGTAGGGTGGTCCATCGCTCTTCCTTCGGTGAGAATCGGGAATCGCATCCGACGCCGGGGAGTGGAAACAGAACCAAATCGGTTCTATATTCGTGGATGCCGGGGCGTGGATCCCGGTCCATGTCCACCAGGAGTGAAGCGATCATGTCGGAAGCCACCCAACAAGATGCCTTGCAGGCCCATCTGGACGAGGGCTACAAGCACGGGTTCGTCACCGATGTGGCCACCGAACAGCTTCCTCCTGGTCTTTCCGAGGACACGGTGCGGTTCATTTCCGCGAAGAAGAACGAGCCCGAGTGGATGCTGGATTGGCGTCTGAAGGCGTTCCGCAAGTGGCGGACCATGGAGGAGCCCCGCTGGGCCAAGGTGGGGTATCCCGCCATCGACTACCAGGCGGCCAGCTACTGGGCCGCCCCCAAGACCGACGGCCCCAAGAGCCTCGACGAAGTGGATCCCGAGATCCTGGAGACCTTCGAGAAGCTCGGCATCCCCTTGCAGGAGCGCGCGGCGCTGGCGGGAGTCGCCGTGGACGCCGTGTTCGACAGCGTGAGCGTCAAGACCACCTTCCGCGAGAAGCTCTCCGAGATCGGCGTCGTTTTCTGTTCCATCTCCGAGGCGCTCCAGCACCATCCGGACCTGGTCCGGCGCTACATCGGGAGCGTGGTGCCGGTTTCCGACAACTACTTCGCGGCCCTCAACAGCGCGGTCTTCTCCGACGGGTCCTTCGTGTACATTCCGCAAGGGGTGAAGTGCCCCATGGAGCTGTCCACCTACTTCCGCATCAACGCGGCCAAGACCGGCCAGTTCGAACGCACCCTGATCATCGCGGACGTGGGCTCGCAGGTGAGCTACCTGGAAGGCTGCACCGCCCCGATGCGCGACGAGAACCAGCTCCATGCGGCGGTGGTGGAACTGGTCGTCCACAAGGACGCCTACATCAAGTACAGCACCGTCCAGAACTGGTATCCCGGCGACAAGGAAGGCAAGGGCGGCATCTACAACTTCGTGACCAAGCGCGCCCTGTGCGAAGGGGAGAACTCGAAGGTCAGCTGGACCCAGGTGGAGACGGGATCGGCCATCACCTGGAAGTATCCCTCCTGCGTTCTCAAGGGCGACCGCTCCGTGGGCGAGTTCCACTCCGTGGCCGTGACCAACAACCTCCAGCAGGCCGACACGGGCACCAAGATGATCCACATCGGCAGGGACACGAAGAGCACCATCGTGTCCAAGGGCATCAGCGCGGGCAGGTCGTCGCAGACCTATCGCGGCCTGGTGAAGGTCAACCGCGGGGCCACCGGCGCGCGCAACTACAGCCAGTGCGACAGCCTCCTGATCGGCGACCGCTGCGGAGCCCACACCGTACCCTACATCGAGGTGCGCAACGACACCGGAAGCGTGGAGCACGAGGCGTCCACCAGCCGCATCGGCGAGGACCAGATCTTCTTCTTGCGCAGCCGCGGCCTGTCCACCGAGGATTCCGTGAACATGATCGTCAACGGATTCTGCAAGGACGTGTTCCGCGAGCTTCCCATGGAGTTCGCCGTGGAAGCCCAGAAGCTCCTTTCCGTGAGTCTGGAAGGAAGCGTCGGGTAGGTCGCCCGCGGCGATGACGGAATCCGTCGCCGCCGAACCGTTTTCCGCCGCCCGCCCGGCGGAATGCGCGATCATCCTATCCTTCAGATAGGGTTTCCGGCGTCCTTGCCGGTTATTTTTTCTTAGCGATCCCGAAACATGGAACTTCTTGACAGTTCATGGTTTTCGCGCAAATTCTATCGCGGAATCCGGTCGTTCCTTTCGCTTCCGACGGCGGAAGGGACAGAAAGGCCGGATTCTGACAATCCCTCGAAAACCAGTTCTACCCCCCGAAGGAGGTGGATGCGTGAAGACATCGTTCAAATCGCTCCTGGCCGTGGTCGCATTGGCGGCTCTGCCGGTCCTTGCCGCGGAAGATTGCATCGGGTTCAGCCCGGCCAACACACAGGCAACGCTGGTCAACGGCACCTGGAAGGTCGTCGACGGCGGCATGTGGCTCATGGATTTCGGCTCGGGAGCCACCGGCCAGACAAACGCCACCAAGGCGCGCGACATCATCAAGTTCTACGGACTCAACCAGCAGTGCTTCGTGGGCCGGCCCAACGCGCCCATGATGTACTTCAAGGTCAATGGCGCCTATCCCACCGCCTCCTATCCGGGCGAGGACGCGATCTACCTGAATCCGTACAACGCCCAGGCCAAGCAGATCAACGGCACCTGGAAGGTCGTCGACTGCTCGAACTGGCTCCTCGATTTCGGGGCTTCGCAGACCAACGCCCAGACGGCGGCGGCCCTCATCAAGAACAACCACCTGCGCAAGATGTGCTTCGTGGGACGGCCCGGCCTGAAGATGATGTACTTCCTCCAGGACAACGCCTACCGTCCCTACGTGTCCCGCGCGGTGACGCTGCGACCCCAGCAGACCGGCATGTGGTGCTGGGCGGCCTCGGGTCAGATGGCCATGGAATACCTGGGATCCAACGTGGCCCAGTGCACGCAGGCCAACAACAGGTTCGGTCGCGGCGACTGCTGCAACGGATCGTCCTGTCCGCTGCCCAATTGCGTGACCGGTGGCTGGCCCGAATTCTCCAAGTACGGATTCTCCAGCCAGGTCACATCCAACACGGCGCTTTCCTGGGACGAGCTGTGGAACCAGCTCAACTGCGGCAACAAGCCCGTGGCCTTCTCGTGGGCATGGACCGGCGGCGGCGGCCACATGATGGTGGTCCGCGGTGCGCAGATCCTGTCCGACGGGACGAAGATGGTCCAGATCAGCGATCCGTGGGCGCCCTGCGCCGGCGACGTGCGCTGGATCACCTATGCGGCCTACGTCTCGCAGTCGGGTAGCTACACCCACTGGAACGACTACTACAACATCACCCGCAACTGAGGAGACGAGGAAACCATGAAGATCAACATCATCGATCCCAGCGTCCGCGGTCTGGCCCTCGCGTTGGCCGCCTTGGTGACGGTTTCCGTCGCCGCTCAACCCGAACTGGAAAAGGTGCGTCTGGCCCGCCAGGCCGATCGCACCGACTTCGCCTCCGTTCCCGACCTCGAGGTGGGGAAGGCCCGTGGGCTCGCGGCACTCCGCGAATTCCGCGCCGAGGATGTGGAGCTCTCCGTGGCGGACCAGAAACAGGCCGTGGTCGGCCAGCCCATGAAGGAGTACATGGTGCGTCTGGACGCGTTGAAGTCCTTTTCGGAAGGCGCCGACGCGGACTCCCTTCTGGTGGAAACCGGGAACGTCCACGTGCCCGTGCTCGCCGGAGGAGCCGCCAAGGCCACCGTGTGCCTCGCGAAGGGCGCCGAAGGCTGGGAGCTCGTGTCCCTGGGAGAAAAGCGCAAGGCGAACCTGCGGGAAGGCGCGGTGGGACTGTCCAAGCGCCGGCTCCTCAAGAAGGCGCAGGACCATTTCCTGGTCCGGATCCCGGCCATGAACCTGGAATTCGTCGGAACCTACCAGCACAAGCAGCTCCTGCTTTCGCCGATCGCCGATGATTCCCAGACGGGTCTGAAGGCGGGGGACATCCTGCCGGCGGAGGAAATCTTCCTCAAGCTTGTGCCGCAGGCCCAGAAGCACGAAGGTCTTCCCGGCTAGGGTGTGCCGGTGCCCGGCGCGGACATCGCCGGATGCCCCATTCCTGGATCCGGAGCGTTTGGCGCTCCGGATCCTTCTTGTTTCTGGTCAGCGCACCTTCTGGAAGTGCTGCCAGTCCTGGACGCGCCGCCAGTGGGCGCCCCATTTCCACCCGATGGCCCGGAGGGACTTCACCGCCAGCGAGGTGTCGGAAAGAGTGCCCGGGGTGCCGGGGCGCTGGACGGCGTTGGGAGGGATCACCTTGCCGCGCTTGAATGCGGGGTTTTCCAGGGGGTTGATGTCCAATGCGCGGCCCTGCGCATGCCAGGAGGGTTCTCTGGAGCCCCAAATGCCGCGGTTGGCGAAACAGTAGGTGTTGTCGGCTGCCATCGAGGCGGAATCCGAGCCGCCGAACTTGGAGATGGGGCAGACCGACCGGAACGGAAATCCGGTGGATTCCATCTTGGCGAACCAATCGACCAATTCCTGACAAACGCTGCGTTCGCAGACGATCTGGCCGCGATGTGGTTCGCCGTCGAACCCGAGGTACCCCACCGATCGGACGTCGAGGGTCGCCGCCAAGGCGCGTGGCGTGGCGCGACCGATCGCCGAATCGCGGTCGAGCCGGCAGTCCACGATCGGTTCAGCTCGCACCCCGTACCCTCCAGTGGCCAGAAGGATCGCCGATATGACTATCGCGGCGCGTCGGAGGGGGGCCTGGAGCTCTTCGCGAACCATCAGGGACGGACGGTGGTGCGTCCGATCGAGTGGTAGGTGAATCCCATCTGTCGCATCCGCTCGGGTGCGTAGATGTTCCTGGCATCGATCACCAGGGGATTTCGCAGCAACCGCTTGATGGTCTCGAAATTCGGACGCTGGTAGGTGCTCCACTCGGTGAGGATCACCAATGCGTCGGCTTCGGTGCAGGCTTCGTAGTTGTTCTCCGTGAAGACCACCGCATCGCCGAAGATCCGTTTGGCTTCCTTGATGGCTTCGGGATCGTGCGCCACCACCTTCGCGCCGCGGTCCAGGAGGCCTCGGATCACAGTGAGGCTGGGCGATTCGCGCATGTCGTCGGTCTTCGGCTTGAATGCCAGCCCCCAGATGGCGAATGTCTTTCCGGTGAGGTCCTCACCGAATTCGGATTCGATCTTCTTCAGGACCACCCGCCGCTGGCGCTCGTTCACGCTGGTGACAGCCTGGAGGATCCTGAACTCGAAACCAGCGTCCAACGCGATCTTGCCCAGTGCGGAGACGTCCTTGGGAAAACAGGAGCCGCCGTAGCCAGGTCCCGGGAACAAGAAGTGGGGACCGATGCGGGCATCGGTGCCGATGCCTTCCCGGACCTTGCCCACGTCGGCGCCAACCGCTTCGCAGAGGTTCGCGATCTCGTTCATGAAGGAAATCTTGGTCGCCAGGAGGGTGTTGGCGGCGTACTTGGCCAACTCGGCGGACCGGGGATCCATGAACAGAATGGGTTTTCCAGTGCGAACGAAAGGGGAGTAGAGGTCCTCCATCACCTGGCGGGCCTCCGGATCGTCGGTGCCGATCACCACCCGGTCGGGCTTGAGGAAGTCGTCCAGTGCGTTCCCTTCCTTCAGGAACTCGGGATTGGACACCACGGAAACGCTGTGGGGAGTGACTCCCCGGATGGTCTCTGCGACGCGTTCGGCGGTTCCGACCGGCACGGTGGACTTGTCGACCACGATCTTGGGGCCGTTCATGGCCAACCCGATCTGCTTGGCGGCGGCCAACACGTAGGAAAGATCCGCGGAACCGTCTTCGCCCTGGGGGGTGCCGACGGCGATGAACACCACTTGTGAAGCCTCCACCGCCTGTTGGGTGGAGGTGGTGAAGGAGATGCGCCCCGCGTGCAGATTCCGCCGAAGCATCTCCTCCAGGCCCGGCTCGTAGATGGTGGCGATCCCCTTGGACAGTGAATCCACCTTGGCTGGATCCAGGTCCACGCAAACCACGGTATTGCCGCTCTCCGCGAAGCACGCGCCAGCGACCAATCCCACGTAGCCAGTTCCGATGACCGCGATCTCCATTCCTGGATCCCTTCCTCACTGGAGAATAGACGAGCCCTGAAAGTTAAGAAAACCCGGGGTAGTTTCGGTGGGAACCGTAGAGCTGGAGGCTGTTTCCTTGGAAACGGGACAAAACGGCTTGACTGGGGACGGGTAGAGCCATACTTTCCCTCGGTGCCGCCTCAGGTGGCCTCCTTCCATTTTGCACACCAGTTTTTCTAACTCCAGTGCTCCCGTTCTTCCTTCCTATCAGCCAGGAATCGCCATGAAGCACTTCGTATCCCTAGGCGTTGCCTTGGGAGCTGTGGTATTTTCGACCTCCACTGCTCTTGCGAAGACTGTAGTCGTCCCGACACAGTATCCCACCATCCGTGAGGCGCTCCGCCAAGTGGAGTTCGGAGACACCGTCTTCGTTCGTCCAGGCGTCTACAAGGAGAATGTCAAACTGACCCAGGGAATCATCCTGGCCGGTGAAGACAAAAACACCACCATCATTGATGGTGGGCGGAGTGGCCCCACGGTCTTGGGCGAAGCTCAAGCCGAGATCTTCGGGTTCACCATTCGCAATGGGATCGATGGCATCCTATGCGAGAACACCACTCCCAAGATCCACGACAACATCATCCGCGACAATCACGGTTCGGGGATCGGGGCCTACATCTCCCAGCCCCACATCAAGAACAACGTGATCTTCGGGAATCGTTGGTCCGGCATCCTGATGTACGGCGTCAATGCCCAGAACGTCTGGGTGGAGAACAACGTCATCCTGCGCAACGGGTATTCGGGGATCAGTGCCCTGGGAACCGGCATGGTGAACCTCCGCAACAACATCATGGTGGGCAACCATGAATACGGCGTGTTCATCGACAAGGAAGTCCAGTCCAACATCCGCTCCAACAACATCTGGCACAACTACTACCCGTTCAACTCCTACGCCAAGGTTGAGCGCTCGAACAAGTCGATGGATCCGGTCTTCCGTTCCTTCTCGGCCTATAGCCTCAATGCCGATGTGCAGGATGGCTCCCCGATGCTCAGTGCCGGCGAGAGCGAAGTGAACATCGGACTCTGGGATGGAGTTCGACGCGCACCTGCTCCCAGCCCTGCCGGCTCTTCATCGAGTGTGACGGAGCCTGCCAATCCGGATGCCGCGGGAACTTCCGCCACGGAACCTAGCCCAGGCACCAGTTCCTCGGGCAAGAGCAAGTCCAAAACCTCCAAGAAGAACAAGTGATCGGGAGACGCCACGTGAAGACCGCTCGCACCGCAGTTTTTGCCGCTTCCACTCTCCTGGCCGGCCACGCGCTTGCTCTGGACTACTCCAAGACCCGTTACCAGCAGACCGACTATTTCGGTGATTTCGGACAGAACACGCCGCTGTTCATCAATCCGGGCAACATCACCGATGCCGATCAAACCGAGATCATGCTTGGCATGTACAGCACGGTCAACGGCCAGGCTGGTTTGGAATATGTGTCCGGAGTCGCTCCCATCGGCCTCAAGCAGACCATCGGCGCCACCATGTTCATCAATGGCGCCACGGTGGACGCTCCGGACGAGCAGACCGCTCCCGGGACATCCAAGGCTTGGCGCAAGGACGCCATCATGCTGGGTTACGGCTACCGCGTCCTTCACTGGGCGACGCTGGGCGCCAACATCCAGGTTCTGAACTTCAACAACTTCGGCGACAAGAGCAATCCATTCGCCATGGATCTGGGGCTTTTGCTCAACCCCTTCCAGGATTCCAAGGCTGGATTTCTCAAGCTGGGCGCGGCGGTGCAGAACGCCTACCAGCAGCCTGGATTCGACAACACCCGCAACTTGAACTTCGGCCTTCACTGGCTGGGTCTTGGTCGTTCGTTGGCGGGGCGCGCCGAATTCTCGATCATCGACTTCGGTGGCGATCAGCCGCAGAACGCATGGGCGGTGGGCGCGCAATACTACCTCTCGCCGAACGTCGCCTTGGGAGGCAAGATCACGCGTGAAGGGTTCCCCATGATCACCTTCGCCGGAAATGCCCAGCGTCTTTCGCTTCTGCGCTATCTGGAAATCGAACTCGATGTGTCGCACGACGGCATTTCGTGGGAAGACAAGAAGCGTGGCTTGATCTGGAACGTCAAGCTCACCACCCGTGTTGGACCCACCCGCGAGGAATTCTTGGGAGCCAAGCGGTACTGGCGCCTGATCCGCGAGCCGGAAGAGCGCTTCCGCGAAGCCATGCAACTGTATCTCCAGCGCCGCTTCGTCGAATCCGCCTACGCGTTCGGACGGGTCGTGGTGAAGTACCCCACCTTCCAGAAGGCCGATATCGCCACCTACTACCAGGGCAAGAGCTTGGAAAACCTCCAGATGCATGCCGTGGCCAAGAAGGTGTACAACACCGGTATCCAGAACTTCGGCAATCCCGAGAACAAGTACCCGCCCAAGTTCTACTTCCAGCTCCTCAACATAGCCTACAAGGATGGGAACTGGGCCGATGCGCAGACCAACTACAACATCATCGCCAGCCAGTATCGCGGCAATGAAATCAAGGCCGATGCCGACTACGTCATGGGCCAGGCCTACTTCGCCCAGGGCAAGAACTCCGAGGCTCGTGGCTTGCTGGAATCCATCGGACAAGACGATGCCAACTACGCCTATGCTCGCTACACCTTGGGTCTGATCAATACCCAGGAAGGAAAGTTGCCGGAAGCTCAGCAGGACTTCGAGTCCATCCTGACGCGCAACCCTCGCAACAAGTCCGAGAAGGACCTGCAGGAAGGTGCCGCGGTCAAGCTCGGTCACGTTCTGTACTCGTTGCCCACTCCGCAGCTTTCCAAGGCGTTGGAACTGTACAACCAGATCCCGTCCAACTCGCAGTACTACGACGAAGCTCAGCTGGCCGCTGCTTGGTGCTTTGTGCGCAATGCCACCGCTCAGCCCAAGTTCTGGGACGATGCGGTCAAGCGCATCGACAACTACACCAAGAACGACCCGACTTCGATCCTGGTTCCTGAAGGCTGGCTGGTGAAGGGTTATTCGCAGTTGTCGCGCAAGGACTGCAAGACTGCGGTCACCAGCTTCCAGACCGTCCAGCAGCTTCTGGGCAAGGGCTTCCTCACACAGGAAGAGATCCAGAAGAAGACTGACGAATGGAAGGCCGGCACCGCCGACCTCCCCGAAGTCTCCGAGAAGGTCTATCAGCTCACCTTGCAGCTTCCTTCCGAACGCGTACTGGACAAGCGAGCTGCCGTTCAGCCGAACATCAATCGGATTCTGGCGGCCCAGGAGGAATACTTCAAGTTCCAGGACATCATGAACAAGCAGAAGAAGTTCGAGAAGGACAAGGCTCGTTTGGAAAAAGACGCCACCTATGCGTTGGCGACTGCCCAGAAGTGCCTCGAAACTCAGCCGACTGGGCCTAGCTTCTAACAGATTCTGATACAGGGTGGTTCGCCACCCTTCAATTTCTGATCACTTTTTTTTAGATGAACGGAACCATGAACGCTTGGAACCTTCGCATCGCAAGCCTTTTCCTCACCATGATCGCTTCGGCGGCCTTGGCACAGCCCACCCATCCTGACTGTATCGCGCAGAAGAAAGCCGAGACGGAAAAGGGCAAGTTGATGGTGGAGCTTTCCAAGATCAACCAGCGGGGCATGGAAAAGAAGGAAGAGTGTCAGAAGTCCAACAGCGCCGCTTGCCAACAGGAACTGTCGGCGATGCGTGCTCAGGTCAACGCGATCAACGCGAAGATCAAGCCGTTCCAAGACGACATCGACAAGTTTAAGGCGCTGTGCCCGGAAAGCATCAAGCAATCCCAGGTCACTCTTGCCCTGTATGAAAAGGTGGCCAAGGAAGCCTGTGTGACCGGCAAGGGTGGCGACCCAAAGCGTTGCGAAGACGCTCTCTTCAACATCGCGGAAATCAACTATCAGGCGGATCAACGCGACAACTTGGCCAATCGCGAGCGCTATGAACGCGAATGGTCCAGGTGGAAGGCCAACGAGAAGCGGGGCCCGGAACCGAAGACCGTTCAGGCGTCCTTCGCACGTGGATTGGCTGCCCACCAGCGTTACCTCAAGGATCTCCCCAAAGGATCCCGTCGCGACGTGGTCCTCTATCGCACGGCCTTCATCTACGACCTGATGGGGCGTTCGACGGATGCATTTCCTCTCTTGATGGAAATCTCCCGGAATTTTCCGAATTCCCGCCAGCTCACGGCTTCGAATCTGCGCTTGGGCGAGTTCTACTTCGTCGACAAGAAGTACGACTCGGCCATCGCATACTACAACAAGGTCGACGTCAGCCAACCAGGCAACGAGTCCATCGTCGGCTTGGCGCTCTACCACAAGGCTGAAGCCCTCTATCAGAAGGCGCGCTACCAGACCGCTGCCGATGCGTTCTTCGATTACATCGAACGTGCCGACAAGGGAGCATTCCGTGGCGACCTCCGTTCGGAAGCGATCCTTTACCTGGGTTCCTGTTTCGCGGAATTCCCCGAGTCCTACAAGGATGGCAAGAAGTACTTCTCGTCCAAGGGTGGACGCCGGTACGAGGACACCCTCTTCTACGAATTGGCGGTCAAGCACGCCGACCGTGATCAGCACGACCAAGCGATTGCCGCCTTGGAGTACTTCCTCAAGACCTACCCCGACTACTACAAGGCGCCTCTGGCCCAAATCAAGTTGATCGAAGTCTGGGACAAGAAGAAGAAGATCGAGGAAGCCCAGGAAGCCCGCGAGCAGTTGGTCACCAAGTTCGGACGGACTTCTCCCTGGTGGCAGAAGCCTCGCAACATCGACAAGAAGGAACTGGAACAGATCCAAGTCCGTGTTCGCGATGTCATGCTGGAAGTGGCCATGCAATTGCACTTCCCAGGCAAGGAGCGCAAGGACACCAATATGGTCAAGAAGGCCATCGCCAACTACCAGCGCTTCATCGAACAATACAAGAGCGAAGGCAACTGGCCCATCTACCGTGCCAACATTTACATGGCCGATGCGTTGTCCTACGTGGGCAAGCATGAGGCCGCTGCAGACGCCTACCTCTGGTGCTCCGGCGAAAACGTGCTGGACATGAAGAAGTACCGCGAGCCTACCTCCGCGGAAAAGAAGCTGACCCAGCCGGTGGATGCTGGTTACAACGCGGTCGTGGAGTTGCAGCTGGCTGCCACCGCTGAAGTGGAGAAGCAGGGCAACGACAATGTGAAGGCCTACAACGCTCCCATCACAAAGCGTTACATGCAGGCCGTGGAGAGCTACGTCACCAAGTTCCCCAAGTCGCCGGACGTGGCGGACCTGTCCTACAACCTCTTCACCTTCCAGGTGAACGGAAAGGACTGGGCAGCAGCGATTCCTTCCGGAAAGCGACTCATCAGCATGTTCCCCACCTACAAATACGCCTTGGATGCCCGGGCTCGCTTGGCCTATGCCTACACCGAGAACAAGCAGTTCCCGGAAGCGGAATCCGAGTACGTGAAGGTGATCACGGAGATGCGCACAAAGAAGGATTCCTTGCTGCCTTCCATGATCACCAATGTGGGTGAAGTGATTTGGCGCATGGCGGAGAATGCCGAAAAGGCCAAGAAGGTGGATTCCGCTGTGTATCACTTCAGGCGCTTGGCCAAGGAATACCCGACGCTCAACATCGCCGACTCCGCCGCCTTCCGCGCTGCGGTCGCCTACGAGAACGGCAAGCGATTCAAGGAAGCTGCCCAGGAATACCTGAACTTCCAAACCAACTTCGCCAATTCTCCGCTTGCCATTTCCGCCCTGACGGCTGCGGCGGAGAACTTCCGCAATGGCAAGGATACGGCAAGCGCAATCAAGGTGTTGTTGGAAACCATCTACGCGAAGTATCCCAAGGACAAGGACTCCACCGCATTCAAGGGAATCGCGATGGCGGCCAGCTTGTACGATTCGTCGGGCAGACAGAACGACAAGGCGAAGACCTTGGAAGTCTACATGACTCGGTATCCGGAACATCCCCAGACACCGGCCTTCCTCTACACAGCCGGCTTGGCGTATGAAAAGGCCAAGAACTGGACGGAGGCTGTGCGCGTCTACAACACGGTGATCACCAAGTGGCCCACACACCAGTACGCTGCGGAAGCCGCGTTCTCGGTGCCCATCATCGAGGAGAAGCAGGGCAACAAGTCGCAAACGGCCGATGCTTACGAACGGTTCGCCACGCAGTACCCCAACGACAAGTCCAAGGTCGCCAAGGCATATCTGCGTGCCGCCACCTTCCACTACGAGCAGAAGAACTGGAAGAAGGCTGACGAGCTCTATTCGAAGCTGACCAAGTACTACTTGGATGGCCAGAACTCCGTTCAAATCGATGCATCCTACCCGGCCGAGGCTTACTACAAGCAGGGTATGATGCGGACGGATTCCGCGAACAAGATCACCATTGGTGGCACCAACGACATCAAGAAGATCGCCGAGCAGGCCAGTGCCCGCGAAGCCGCTTACAAGGTGGCTGGCGAGTATTTCGACAATTCCATCAAGCTTCTGATCGAGGAATGGACTTTGAAGTCTGCCTACCAGCAGGCGGAGAACCAGATGAAGATCCTCACCGATGCTCGGGACATCGCACCTCCGTCGGGAACCACCCTGAAGGCAATCCAGGATCGGATCGTGTTCCGGGCCGGTTGGGGCAAGGGCATCATGCCGATCCTTTCCGCGAAGGCCGCCAAGCAGTACGAGTCTTTCGTGGCTCTGACCCGCAAGGCGAACATCGTCAACGACACCACCAAGGCCGCTCCGGCTGCCGTGGTTCGCACGTACCTCATCACTGGCCGTGCCCTGGAATCCATTGGCGATGCGATCATGGAAGAGCCGTGCCCCTCCAAGGCCAAGAACGGCTCCGACCAGTACAACGAAGAGTGCGAGTTCCACAAGGCCAAGAAGGAAGACAACCAGATCACCTTCCAGAAGCTTTCCGTCGAGAAGGGATACGTCCCCGGTATCGAGAAGGCTGCTGAACTTGGCGTTGTCGGACCGGTGGTGGATTCCCTCAAGGCGCGAATCACCGCGATTTCGCCCGACGACAAGAGCCTCCAGACGCAGATCGTGGAGAAGGTCATGGTTGCCACCCCGCAGGTGAAGGTCGACCGTGAGCTGGAACGCGCCTTGGCTCGTATCAAGGAGATCGCCGAGGGTGATCTATCCAACGAGGAAAAGATCCGCTCCCTGAAGGCGATCGCTATCGAAGGCCAGCGTAGCGAACAGGATCTGATGACCGCGATCCAGGAACTCAAGAAGAAGAAGAAATAGCATGAAGAAATTGCTCTCCGTTGGAATTCTTCTCTCGGCAGCTCTCTGTTCTGCCGCGACCATCGTCACCACTCGGGGAGTCACCAAAGCCTTCCCCAACCCCATTCGCCGGGTCTACGAACAGCCTTTGTTCGTCCTGGAGAAGGGGGATGTGGTGGAGGTGCTGCAGTGGGGTAAGCCTCTCACCAAGATTCGCAACCGAAAGGGACGGACTGGTTGGGTGGAGATCGGACTCCTGGATTCCTTGAAGCGTCCCCCAATCCTGACCTTGGTTATCGATTCTTCCGATGCCGGTACGGATCCAAAGACGTCGAACCCGAACGCAAAGGTCTCTGTCCCCAAGAAACCCCTGATCAAGGCGGTTGAATCCGCTCCTGAGAAGGAAGGGGAGGCCGTCGTGAAAAAGTGGGTTCCGGTGAAGGATACAGCCAAGCAGGCAATCCAGAAACCGGTTGATTTTCAGGGGGACTCCTCCCATATTAGCCCTCCAGTCAAGGTGGATTCGGCGAAATAAACTCGCTGGGTTCGCCCTTAAGAACGGTAGCGGGAGATATTCTCCCGGCCGAATCACATCCAAGAAAACCCTAGTTCTGAGGTATCCTCCATGCACGGATTGGCTGAATTCTATCTCGCCGGCGGCGCACTCATGTTTGTCACTCTCGCCGTCGGGCTCGTGGGCATCGCGATCGTTGTCGATCGTGCCTGGCGCTACTTTGGCGACTACTCCATGGACACCAAGGTGTTCATGAAGAAGGTGCGTGCGCTTCTCGTGGAAGATCGCGTTGATGACGCCCTTCGTCTTTGCGCCAACCAGAAGAAGGGCTTGGTTCCTGCAGTCGTGAAAGCCGCCGTCGAGCGTTATGGCTGCGACGAGGCTCTCGTTAAGCAAAATGTCGAAGCCGCCTACTTGACAGTCGTTCCGAAGATTGCGGTTCGGTTGGGCTATCTCTCGCTCATCGCGAACGTTGCCGTGTTGATGGGACTCGTGGGAACGGTTTGGGGTATGATCTCCATGTTTAAGGGGCTTGGTAACGTCGACGCCGCCACCAAGCAGACCGTGATGGCATCGGGTATTTCCCACGCTCTTCACAACACTTTCCAGGGCTTGTTCATCGCCGTTATTTGCATGATGTTCCACTCTTGGCTTTCGGCCAAGGCCGCTCACTTGATCGAAGAAATCGATCACGCTTCCTCCGAGGCGCTGGATTGGGTGAATCTCAAGGCTTTCGGCAAGCTTCACGAGAACGCCAAGTAATTCAAAACCTTCCGTCCTGGAGATATTCTCCAGGAAATCCATCTGAATTCGAATCCCTTCGGTCGGAGTTAGTCCATGGGCAAGAAAAAATTCAATGTTGATGCCGATTTTGATGAGGCGTTGAATCTGACGCCCTTCTTGGATGTGATGATCACTCTGATTCCCTTCCTCATGTTGACGGCGAGCTTCTTTACTGTCGTCGTCCTGGAAGCGAAATTGCCCACACCCATTCCGCCTTATAAAATGGTCGATGTGAAGATTCCTCCTCCATTTGATCTGGTGGTTATGGTGCCGAAGGATTCGATCAAGATCTATGTGAACAACAAGGATCCTCTCGGACCACCGCAGTTCTCCGTGGATTGCAAGGATCGAGTCGATTCGTCCAACTACTCGGAAGAGCAGATTGGCAAGTTCCACAATATTTTGGTCGACATCAAGAAGAAGTTCCCGACGGAGGAGCGCATGGCATTAGACCCCATTCCTTCCCTTCCTCTCGAGAAGCTTGTTCAGATCATCGACCAATCCAAGAGTTTCATTGCCACGGATCCTGCAGTGACTGAGAATCCTCAGTTCCAAAATCTGCGGTTGTTCCCTGGGCTTGCGATGAAGGGAGTGTACGTTCCATGAGTGCTGGCGGCGGCGGTCAACAGGTAAAAGCAAGCAAGTTTGGCCGAGGCGGTGGTGGAACCCAGAAGGAAGTCCACCTGAACCTCACTCCGATGATCGATCTGATGACGATCTTGGTGGTGTACTTGGTGATGAGCTTCTCTGCAGATCCGGCCACGCTGGCCAACTCTGCGGATATCGAGCTCTCTCGAGTTCTGATCACTTCGGAGAAGCCTCAAGAAGTTTCTGTGATCTCTCTTTCCAAGAACGAGCTTTTGCTCGATGGTAAGGTGATCTGCCCGGTGATCATCAATCCTAAGGATGGATACCCGGATTTTCCCGACAGCGTTTGGTCAGGTTTCTTCATCGAGCCGTTGAAGACGGCGCTTGACAAGGTGAAGGAAAATGGCGAAGCGATCGCTCGCATCAACCCCAGCCGGCCTTTCCGTGGAGAAATTCTGCTCCATGCGGATCGCCGCCTCCCGTTCGCAACGCTCAAGCCTGTGATGCGTTCCGCCGGTAATGCTGGCTTTCGTCAGATCAAGATTGCCGCCAAGGGCATGAACTGAGGTATCGGACATGATCCACCACTGGAAAGTCGTGCTCATCAAGGAAAACCGCGTTACCCGTGAATGGGGTAGCTGGTCGACCAGTCTCAAAATTGGTGCGCATCCCAAAAGCGACGTCGTCGTCCCTCCTCCGTTCCCGGAGAAGTTGGTGATGATTGACGGTTCGGGTGCTTGGGCATGTTTGCAAGAAGACGGAACCGTTCGCAACGGAGTCTCTGGCAATCGTGACGAGACCTACCGCTTCACTTGGGGTGGACACGTCATCGAAGTGGTTGAGGACACACCGCTTCAGTCCACTCTTTGGGACAAAGCGCGCAGCCGCATGCACTTGGCTCTGAAAATGGGATGGCGTGAGCCTGGCGAAGGACAGGGAAAAGTTCGCGCCGGAGCGATGGCGATTTTCCTCGTGGTTGGGATTCTGGCCATGGTTGGAATGGTCGTCCTTGGATCCAAGCCTCGTCCGAAGGATGATCAGCTCCCCGATGTGGTTTTGGAGCTGGTCCAAGAAAAACCTCCTGAAGAGGAGAAAAAGGAAGAAAAGCCAGAGCCGAAGGAAGATGCTGGAGGAGCTTCGGACCAGAAGCCGACCAACCCCAATGAGGGTGGTTCGACCGAAACTCGCACGGTTGCTTGGCCCCCCTCCTCGCCTTCGTCGGTTATGAAAGAGTCCGTGATGGACAAGCTCATGACCGCTTCTGACGGCTTGATGGGCGAAGATGTCGACCCCAACGAAGCGAACATGATCGACGTGATCCTCGCTGGCGGCGGTGGATCCATGAAGAAGGGCGAGCGTGGCGGCCACGGAGCTGGTGGCGACGGTGACCGTATGGGCGGCATCGGCGGCATCGGTCTCGGAACCGGTGGCCGTGCAGGCTTCGGTACCGGCAATGGTGGAACTCGTCAGGGCAAGATGGCTCTGGGTGCCGGTGGCAACGGAAAAGGTGTCGCGACTCGTGGGCGCGTTTCGCCTCCGAAGCCTTCCGACGTGGAGTTGGGCGGCGAAGCTGGATCCCGTTCCCCGGAATCCATCCTTCGCGTGATCCGTCAGCACATCGGCGGCTTCCGCTACACCTACGAGAAGTACCTGCGCGACAACCCGAACCTGGGTGGCAAGATTTCCCTCAAGTTCACGATCGCTCCATCTGGCGACATCATCCAGATCTCCATCGTTTCGTCCAACACCGGCAACGGAACCTTGGACGACGAGATCAAGGACAAGGCTCGTCGCATGAAGTTCGACCAGATCGAAAAGGGAAATGTGACGGTCACTTACGCTTTCGTCCTGGACAAGCAGTAAAACGAGTGGTATACTCTGGGTGTAGACAAATTCCGGTCACACCCAATCCAGACCTCAACGGAGGAGACCCAAGTTGAACCGCACAGTCTTGGCAACTGCTATTTCGATGGCCGCCGCTTCGGCGGCCTTCGCCACAAGTGCCCGTGTCGAAGCCATGGGCAAGCACGCCACCTATTTTCAGGATGATGCCAACATCTGGCTGAACCCTGCCAATGCCAACCTCTATCCCAACTACCTCCTTGGTGAGCTGGGTGTGATGCATGATGGCAAGGACACATCCGCGAGCAACAATCCTTGGGGTGCCATGCAGCGGTACAATTCGGACCCTTCGGGAACTTGGTTCGGAGCCATCTTCGCCAAGTCCCTGGGCAAGGATGAAACCCAGACAGGGCGCTATCCCCAGGTCTTGATCGGTGGCGCCTTCAACCGTGACGACGAGTGGCTGAGCTACATGCCCTCGAACGTCATGATTCGCAAGGTCAATTCGTTGAACCCGAGCCAGGTTGACGTCCAAACCTTCAACGTTTCCGATTACGCGGTCAAATGGGATGGAATCCTCGGTTTCGCTTCCGATTCCGGGAATCTCTTCGGCTTGAAGACCTATTTCGCCTACTTGGATAGCACCAATGGGAAGTTTTCCGCGCAGTCGGTGGTCAACACCTACACGTTGGGTGCGAATCTCCCCTTCGGATCGAGCATGTCCCTTGAGCTCAACGGCACGATCGGCTTCCTTTCGACGACCATTTCCAATGGTACTGGTAGCCAGTCTGGATCGGCAATCGAGTACAAGACGGATCTGAGCCCCAGCATTGGTGGGGATGCGCGGATGTTCATCGATGCCAGCCCCTGGCCGTTGGTGGTGGTCCCTGCCGCCTCCTTCCGGTTGATCAACGCTCCCAGCCGGACTCTCAGCAAGTTCCGCGTTGGTTCCGGTGCGAACGTCTCTCTGGATCGTGGATTCTTCTGGATGGGTGTTGATTACTTCAACACTTCGGATGAGATCTTCGCAGCCGGGATGGACACCGTCAGCGAATCCGCGAAGGCCGTCAACATCGACGAGAATGGTCTTCGGGTCAGCTTCGGTATCGAACGCAACATCTGGACCGACTGGTTCGTGATCCGTGTCGGCGGTCAGAAGATCATCAAGCAGGTGGATCGCACCGGTGTTGGTGGAACCTACTCCGTTCTCACCACCAATCCCGAAAGCAACAACTACGACGAGGACTTGGTTTCTTTCGGATTCGGCGTGAACATCGAAGACAAGTTCAAGGTCGATGCCGTCATGGAAAAGGATATTCTGTTCACGGGCGGCTCTCTTCTGGGACGCGAACCCGACCATGTGCTTTCTCGGATTTCTGCCAGCTACAGTTTCTGAGCTGTCGAAAACCTGAGGAGCATGCGACTTGAGGCGCCGATCGGCGCCTTTTGTCGTTATATTTGGACTTCTCGAGGCGAAACCTCCCACCATCTGGAGCCTTCATGGGTCTCTTCTCCCTCTTCTCCAACGACGTCGGGATCGATCTCGGGACCGCAAATACCCTTGTTCATGTCCAGGGCCGAGGGGTCGTCATAGACGAACCTTCGGTCGTGGCTGTGGACCGCAGAACGGGGCGTGTCCAGGCGTTCGGAACCGAAGCCAAACGGATGTTGGGGCGAACTCCCGGGGAAATCCTGGCGATTCGACCCATGAAGGACGGCGTCATCGCCGACTTCGATCTTGTCCGCGAAATGATCAAGCATTTCATCGACAAGCTGCACAGTCACAGCGCGTTGTGGCGTGGGGTGTTCGGGCGACCGAGAGTTGTCATCGGCGTTCCCTCCGGAATCACCGAAGTGGAGCGACGTGCGGTCATCGAATCTGCCCAACTTGCGGGTGCTAGAGAAGTCTATCTGGTGTTCGAACCAATGGCTGCCGCCATCGGGATGGGGATTCCCGTCGAGGAACCTTCAGGAAACATGGTGATCGACATCGGTGGAGGAACCTCCGAGATCGCCGTCATCGCGTTGTACGGGATTGTCTGCGACACTTCCGTGCGTATCGGTGGCGACGAGATGGACGAGGCCATCGTCAACTACCTGAAAAAGAACTACAACCTCCTGGTCGGTCTTTCGACCGCTGAACAGATCAAGATCCAGATCGGTTCGGCGTTCCCGCTTCCCCAGGAGTTGTCGATGGAAGTGAAGGGACGCGATGTCGCGGCTGGAATTCCCAGGACGATGCGCATCACCTCCACGGAAATTCGGGAGTCCTTGGAGGAGTGCGTATCCGCAATCGTCCAGGCGGTGAAATCCGCATTGGAGCAGACACCTCCGGAACTCTCCGCGGACATCCTCGACAAGGGGATCGTGATGACGGGCGGCGGCTCCCAGTTGCGGAACCTGGATGAGCGCATTCGACAGGAAACGAACTTGCCGGTGAACGTGATCGACAATCCATTGCAATGTGTCTGCGTCGGGACGGCAAAAATTGTCGAAAATTTGGACCATTACCGGAAGGTGCTGATCAACAGCACCCGCTGAAGGGGAATCCGTGCTGCTTCTTCGATGGCTCGCTGCTTTGGCGTTTCGAGGAAGGGAACTGGTCTCGCTTCTCGTCTTAGCCGGTTTCTCCTTGTGGATCTCTTCCCAGCCACAAACGGTCCAGAGCAAGTTCAGGCTTGCTTTCACGGGAAGCGTGCTTTATCCTGTGCAGGCCGTCGTTTCCAAGATTGTTTTCCGGAGAGGATTGCAGGAAGAATTGGATCGTCTCCGCAAGGAGAACATTCGATTGCAGCAGGACAAGGCCACCTTGATGCAATTGAGCGATTTCCAGAAAACCCTCCGCGAATTCGAGGGGATACGACCATCCTTGAGCTACCCCGTCGTCGGGGCCAGATTGGTTTCTCGCGACCCGTTGCGCTTGGGAGGATTGTGGATCGTCGATGTCGGATCCGATTCCGGTGTCACGGAAGGAATGGCCGTCTTGACTCCTACGGGTCTGGTGGGACGGATCATTTCAACGACCAACAACCACTCGAAGGTCCAGTCGTTGGCCGACCCAGACTGCCGGGTCGCGGTGCTTTCCAAACGAAGCCTGAATCCAGGCATCCTCCACAGCATCGATGGTAGTGGAGTCTTCGTGGAATTCAGCGTGACTTCAGACATCAAGCCCGGTGATACGCTCATGACCTGGGGTGCTGGAGGAATCTTCCCTCGAGGGCTTCCCGTAGGTCGAGTAGGAGCCGTTCGGAAGACACCGGCGAACGTCCTGAGAACCGCCTCGGTTGCTCCATTCCAGGATCCTTGGTCGGTCCATGCCGTGTTCGTCCTCCTTCGTCCGCCCTCTCTGAGGGTCATGTCGGATTCCTTACTCTCCACCATTCCCGGAAAAACGGCGGTGGGTCGATGACGATTTCCGATGATCGTAAGAAAGAGATCCTTCGGGGGATGCTCGTTCCGCTTGCCTTGGTGGTGCAGGCCACCGTGGTTCCGTTGTTTTCCCTGTACGGCGTCCAGCCATCCCTGTTCATGGTGGCGTTCGTCCTGTTCGCCTTGCGTTCGGGAGCCTTGCCTGCGGTCTGGATGGGGTTCTTCTGCGGTCTGATCCTGGATACCTATTCCATTGGTACGCTGGGGGCGTTTTCCTTCGCGTTGACTCTGATCGGATTCGGCACCGGCCAGCTCCACGAGCGCCGTGTCCACCTGGGGTACCCCCTTCGCGTGACCTTGCTGGGTGTCGGCGCGTTCCTTCACGATCTGATCTGGCATCTGGCGAGCCGCCACGGGATGGAGCACCTCGTCGGTTTCCTTTTGCGGGTGGCTCTCCCATCCGCCCTGTACACGATGCTGATCGGAGCCATCGTGTTCGCCCTGCGTCCTCCGAAGTCCACGGTCCGCAACTGGTGAGGGATTCGGGCGCATGATCGGTGCGACGGGCCAAGCCGAGCAGATCGAGCGCAACCAGCGCACCTGGGCGATGATCGCGATCCTGGTGGTGCTTTTCCTGACATTGATTGTCCGACTCTTCCAGCTGCAGATCCTGGAAGGCGAATCCCACCTCCGCCAATCCGAGGCCAACCGTCTGCGTGAGGATCCCGTCCAGGCGCCGCGTGGTCTCCTGCTGGACAGGGAAGGGCGGCCTTTGGTGCAGAATCGTCCGTCGCGGAACTTGGTGATCGATCCAGCCGTGGTACGCGGGCAGGAGAAGGAGCTGGTGAAGTTGCTCCTGAAATTCGAGGACATCGACGGGTCGGCGTTGTTCGATTCGTCGTTCCTTGTTCGCCTGTTTCGCCAGGCACGCCTGACGCCATCCCAACGTCCGGTGCTCCTGGAGGACGCATCGCCATCGGAGATCGCCTTGTTCGCCGAGAACCAATACCGATTGCCGGGCATCCTGCAGGAAGTCGCCATGCGCCGGGAATATCCATACGGGGCACTTGCCGGTCACCTGCTTGGCTATATCGGCGAGATCCCCGAGGAACGCCTGGATTCGTTGAAGTTGCAGGACTATCGGATGGGGGATCTGATCGGTCAGATGGGCTTGGAGCAACAGTACGAGAACGATCTTCGCGGCAAGGATGGCATCCGCTGGATCGAGGTGGATGCGAAGGGACGGATCGTGGGCACGCCGAACGACATGCCCAACAAGGATCCGGTTCCCGGACGGCATGTGCGGACCACCATCGATCTGGATCTGCAGAAGATCGCGGAATTCGTCCTGCCAGACAGTCTGCGAGGAGCCGTGGTCGCCTTGGATCCGCGATCCGGGGAAATCCTGGCCATGTGCAGCTCCCCGCGTATCGATCCCAACATCTTCGCTCTTCCCGGCCGCCGCAGGGCCAGGGAATGGGCGAAGCTGGCCTTGGATTCACGGCGTCCCTTGAACAACCGCGCCATCCAGGGGACCTACGAACCCGGCTCCACCTTCAAGATCGTGTCCTCCCTGGCTGGACTGGTTTCCGGCCAGGTCACCGCCAACCACCATTTCCCGGTGGCGTGCCGCGGTGGATACCATTTCGGAGCCAGATACCAGCGATGCTGGCAGGAAAAGGCTCCCTACCATGGCAGCATGAACATGGTCGAGGCGCTGACCCAATCCTGCGACGTCTACTACTACCAGCTGGGACTTCAAGTGGACATGCCTTGGATCAACAAGGTGGGTGCGTCGCTGGGCCTCGGTTCCAGGACGGGTGTGGATCTCCCCAACGAGAAATCGGGTCTGTTGGTGGATTCCGCCATCCACGAGCGCAGGAACAAGAGGTTGGGTTGGAAATGGGCGCGGGGACTGATCCTCAACCTGGCCATCGGACAGGGGGAGTTGGTCACACCTCTCCAGTTGGCCACCATGGTCGGTGGAGTGGCCGATGGTCGCAAGGTGATGCGGCCGCATCTCATGCAAGCCATTCTGGAGCCATCCGACGGAAAGACGGTCAGAACGTATTCCCTGGACACGCTGAGCAAGCTCGGTTGGTCCGAGCAGACCATACAGACCATCCACAGCGGAATGGACAGCGTTGTGAACGGTCGGCGTGGAACCGGGCGTTCCGCCCGCCTGAAGGGGATCCGGGTAGGCGCCAAGACCGGATCGGCGGAGAATCCGCACGGAGAGAAGACCCACGCGCTGTTCGTGGCTGCAGCCCCCATGGATGCTCCGGAAATAGCCGTTGGCGTGATCATCGAAAACGGCGGCCACGGAGGTTCGGTGGCAGGCCCCATCGCCGCGGCCCTGCTGAAGACCTATTTCAAGAAGACCGGTCGGCTCGATCCGTCGGACAGTTTGGATCGTCGGCGCTGGCTTCCCGTCGGAGCCGCAGCGACCGCCGAGGGAGGCGACTGATGCGGGCGAACCAGGACATCAAGACACGATTCGACATCGTCCTGTTCGGATTGGTGGCCACCCTGGCCGGGATCAGCATCACCCTCCTGTATTCGATTTCCAACGCGCCCATGGAATCCGAATACTGGAAGAAGCAGATGATGGGGTATGGAGTGGGGATCGCGGCCATGGTCGGGGTGACCCTGGTTTCTCGACGTTTCTGGTTCCAGGCATCCTATGTGCTGTGGGGACTCCTTCAGATTCCGTTGTTGTTCGTCTCCGCTTCGGCAAAGGGAGCGGAGCGATGGCTGGCGGTGGGTGGGTTCCATTTCCAGCCGAGCGAATTCGCGAAACTGGGGGTCCTTCTCGCCCTGGCGCGATTGTTCTCCGAACGGAAGGTGGGGCTGAACAATCTCAAGCCGGCGGTGGTGCCCTTCGTCTTCTTCTTCATCCCCTTCGTCCTGATCCTGAAGCAGCCCAACCTGTCCACCGCCCTTTCGTTGGCCACGGTCTTCGTGGTCCTGCTCTTCTGGAGCGGATTCACGGTGCTGGAACTTCTCATCCTGGCCAGTCCCCTGATCTCCGTGGGGCTTTCCTTCCATTTCACGGCCTGGGCGATCTACAACATCTTCGCCTGGCTCATCCTCTACCAGCGATGGTACACCCGGAATCTGTCAGGGAAGGTGGCATCCTTCTTCCTGTTCGCCATCCTCCTTTCCGGTCTGGCTTCGCAGGTCGTCTGGAGCCAGGTCCTCAAGCCACACCAACGCTCGCGGATCCTCACCTTCCTCGAGCCGGCGAGGGATCCGGGTGGAGCCGGTTACCAGGTGCTCCAATCCCAGGTGGCCATCGGGTCGGGGGGGCTCTGGGGCAAGGGGTTCGGACAGGGAAGCCAGAGCAATCTCCAGTTCCTTCCCGAGGAGCACAACGACTTCATCTTCGCGGTCCTGGCCGAGCAGTTCGGCTTCGTGGGTTGCGTGGTCGTGCTGGGCCTGCTGCTCGCGTTCCTGATCCGATGCCTCCAGATGTGCTTCGACGAGGCGGACAGGTTCCGCAATCTGGTGATCGTGGGGGCGGTGACCATCTTCTCCTTCCACACCCTGGTCAACGTGGCCATGACCCTGGGCCTGATGCCGGTCACGGGGTTGCCTCTGCCGTTCTTGTCGTACGGGGGATCGTTCGTCATCACCTGCATGATGCTGGTGGGATTCCTGCTGCACATGAGGCTCGGAGAAGACGATTGAACTCCGGCGCGATGGTCCGGCTGCTTCGGTGGGGGCGGGAACTCCTGTTGCCCCCGGTCTGTTGCTCGTGCGGTCGGCAAGCCGAGGGGCAAGGGGTGCTCTGCGGAATCTGCCGCGTCGCCGCCATGGCGTCACCTTCGCGACCGACGTGTCCCAAGGGGATGGAGGCGGTGGCCTGCGGTCCCGAGTTGACCCCTCCCCTGAGGGCACTGGTCCATGCGTTGAAGTATTCCGGGATCCGGAAGGCCGCGCCGCAGCTGGTTGACCTCGCCCACGGATCCCTCCCGGATGGATTCCTTCCGTCCGACGCCGTGTTGGTTCCCGTGCCCTTGCATCCCCACCGGCTTCGGGAACGCGGCTACAACCAGAGCGAACTGATCGCTCGGCAGTGGGCTGGTCGGTGTGGCCTGCCGGTGGAGTCGAAGTGGATGCGAAGGACTCGCGAAACGTCCACCCAGACCCGTCTCTCGGCCACGGAGAGAGCGACCAACCTGGCCGGAGCGTTCGAGACCACCGGGAGTTTCCGGAAAGGGGTCCCCGTGGTTCTGGTCGACGACGTCCTGACCACCGGATCCACGCTTTCCGCTTGCGCATCCAGGCTTCTGGCCGCCGGCGCGCCTTCGGTGAGAGGACTCTGCGTGGCTTGGGCGGGCGAGGCGTAGGACTACATTTCTTCCTCCTCCAACGGAGGGGTAGGCTAACGGCTAAGTCAGCGGTCTTGAAAACCGCCGTCCGCAAGGACTTGTGGGTTCGAATCCCTCCCCCTCCGCTTTCCCGATCCTCAGCGGGACGGGTCTTGTCGATCCGCCCGGAGGAATCCTCCGGGCGTGTCGGCGGAATGCCATTCGCATCGCCCTTGTACCTAAAAGGACAGGAAATGACCAACCAGTGCGAACCCTCGGCCGTCGCCGTCCAGGGAAGCATCAGCCATCCGGGAGACGATTCCCCGGCCTTCTAGGTCCGGAGGAACGCGCGGCGGATGGAGCCCTCCAGAGATCCTTCGGCCCGGCCCGGCAGGGGATTCCTCCTGCCCCGCGACGCAGATCCCGGGATCGCGGGATGGACCGGCCCCCACTACCACTGCGCTCCCCGGGTCGACCTCCGGCAAGGACGGCTGGTCCTGATCCTGCCGGGAACCGGAGCGATGCCCCGCGACTACCGGCTCCTGGCCGACCAGGCCGCCGACCTGGGAAGCCATTGCCTGGTGCTGCGCTATCCCAACGACCGCTCCGTCAACGAATTGTCCGGACAGGATCCGTCTCTCCATTTCGCTCTGCGGATGGATTTCTGGGACGGAGGCTCGCGCACCGGGGTGGTCGAGGTGGGCGCCTCCGACGCCCTCCTCGGGAGACTCGTAGCGGCTCTCCGGAAGCTGGCGGCGGTGTCGCCGGAGGAAGATTGGGGGCGATTCCTGTCGGAAGGGGAGCCTTCCTGGGAACGTATCGCCGTGTTCGGGCATTCCCTGGGTGGCGGCTACGCGGCGTTGGCCGCCCGGCTCCATCCCGTGGAACGGGCCGTCGCCATGGGGTGGGCGGATTGGTGCCGCCCGGATGGCAGGCTTTCCACCTGGGTCCTGGAGGCGGACTGGCATCCGCGTTCCAGGCGCATGGCGTTCCTCCACGAGCGGGACGAGATGGTGCCGTTTCCAGTCGGGGAGGCTGTGGCTCGAGCGTTCTGCGACTCCGAAGGCGCGGTCAGGGTGGAATCCGGTGATCCTCCGTGGGGGCGATCGAGGATCCTTTCCACCGATCTGGATCCCGCCGAGGAGCGCGAAGTCCCCGTGGCGCGCCACAGCTGCCTGGCGTTGGACGCCAACACTCCGCGTTGGGCGGATGGCCAACCGGTGTTCGCCGACGTGTGGACCTGGTTGCTGGTGGGATCGCCGTGACCGAGGCCGCCTCGCCTTGGAAACGCGCGGTGGCTCTGGCGATCCCGTGGTTTTCTCTGGCATCCGGGCTGTGGAGCGCGTTCTTCATTGTGCGTCGCTACGAGCAGGCCCAGAGGCTGGCCTGGCTCCTTGGGGCGATGTGGTTATTCATCGCCGGGTTGGCGTTCGCACGGAGTCGCCTGGGAGACGAATCGGCGCGGCGCAAACAGATCGTGGTCTTCGCCGCAACGTGGGCCGCCCAGAGCGCCAGCCAGGAGATCATGTTCTTCGTGCTCCCGTTCTGGATCCGGTCCACCACCTGGAATTCCCCCAATGCGCTCTTCACCGCGATCCTGATCCTCCTGGCCGTCACGGTCCTGGTGGATCCGATCTACCAGCGCATCCTCCAGCGGATGCGCCTTGCCGTGTTCCACAAGTCCCTGATCCAGTTCGCCGCCCTGGCCTTCCTGGTTCCCGTGGCCACCGGCATGCACACCCTCCACGCCCTGGCGCTGGCGGGTGGGCTCGCAGGATCCGCGGCCGGACTGGCCTTGGGCGCCTCCAGGAGATGGGTCTCTTTTTCCCTGGGCGCCTTCGCCGGAGCCGCGGGGGCGGTGGCCATGTCCGGCTGGATCGCTCCGGTGCCCCTGCGTGTGGAGCACGGGGTCTTCGCTTCCGGGGTGGTCCACCGCATGCCCAGGGACACATTGGTCGTCTGCCGCAGCGGAAGGGACCTATGGGCGTGGACTCCGGTCTTCGCGCCTTCGGGGATGCGGGATTCCGTCGTGCATTCCTGGTGGAGGGATGGACGGAAGTTGTCGGAGGTCCGCCTGGCCTTGCAGGGGGGGAGATCTGCGGGATTCCGGACCTGGTCGGTTTCCGGCAAGGCCGCCGCCGAGCCGGGAGCCGTCGTCCTGGAGGTGCGGACGATCCCGGGGCAGATCGTGGGCCGGATGTCGATTCCCGTCAGGTAGGATCCACGTCGTGATGGCGGCATGTCGACTGCCGCACCGGCCCGTTCATTCCTTCCAGCCGAAATGGCCTCCCTGCCGGATCACCTCAGCGACCTGGGGTGGGACCATCGGGATCCATCCCGGATCGCCGGAATCGATGAGCGCGATGGCCTCCCGGGAATGGACTTTCAGGCACTCGGGTTTGCGGCACGGGATGTTCTCCACCACACCTCGATCCAGCAGGTAGGCGTGCAGGGAGCGGAGCGACCCAGTCAGACGGATGTTGTCGGCCGTGCGCAGGAGGCCGGACACGGGATCCAGCCAAGGGTACACGTAGAGCTTCAGGTCGTTCTTGAACAGCCTTCCGAAGGCTTCCAGGATGCCGCCGTCCAGACCCAGGTAGAAGGATTCGTCGAAGAGTTGTTCGAAGGATTGGGCGCCCAGAACCACCGCGATCCTCTCCCGGGTGAACCGGGAGATCCAGGCACCCAGACGGAAGTACTCCGAGTGGTCGGAGATGAGCACCACCTTGCCGCAGGCGGCCAGCTGGTCGGCCCGGGCCAGGAAGTCGCGGTGGTCGATCGACTGGCTGGAGGGATCCACGAGGTTGGACATGGTCATCTCGAAGATCTCCAGCGGATCCTCCGGGTGGTTCGGCTCCGACACCAGGTGGGCGCGGGCGGAGTCCATCATGTCCAGATTGACCGTGCAGACGGGGCGGAAGCTGCCTCGCTGGACCAGGACCGATCGTTTGCGGAAGATCTCCGAGGGTTGGAGGATCTCGCCGGTCGGGGCGAACATGGCCGCCTTGGAAAGCCCCAGGCGCACCAGCTCCAGGCTCATGAGCCGGTTGTCCGTTCCCTGGAAGGCGGGTCCGTGGAATTCCACCATGTCCACTTCCAGTCGATTGGTGGACAATCCGTCCAGAAGGGATTCCACGATCCGCCGAGGCTCTTCGGACAGGAAGAACGCCCCGTGGAGCAGATTCACGCCCACGATGCCGAGGGCTTCCTGCTGCAGGAGGGCCTCGTTGTCCAGCATCCGGACATGGATGGTGATCTGGGAGGGGGCTTGCCTCGGCTTGGCTTGGAACTTGACCCCCATCCAACCGTGCTGCTCGTTGGTACCCCGGAAATTCCGGGCGGCCACGGTGTCCGCGAAGGCGAAGAACGCTGTGGATTCGCCACGTGCCTGGTCCAGGCGGGAGAGGTTCAGCTCGAATTCCAGGTCCAGCATGTTCTGGAGGCGGGGGCGGGCCACGTAGCGATCGCACTTTCCATAGATGGCGTCCGAGACGGCCATGTCGTAGGCGCTCATGGACTTCGAGACGGTTCCCGCGGCCCCTCCGACCCTGAAGAACCATCGCACGACCTCCTGGCCAGCTCCGATTTCGGCGAAGGTGCCATAACGTTCCGGTGAGAGGTTCACCAGAAGGGCCTTCTGATGGGTGCCCAGGATCTCGCGTGTTGGATTCATGTCAACGAATCTACCGAATCTGAGGGGAGGTGTTTATCCCCAGAATGTGGATGTGTGTGTGGATATGGAGTGAATAGCTGTTTGCTGAATCGTTAAGTAAAACGATTTAGTCGCCTATGTTGTGGTTGGTTTGCGGGCTTGGCATCAATATATGGTGTTTGCAATGAGGGCGGATTCCCCGTCGCTCCGTGATTCTGCTCTTCCCAAAGGAGGGATCTTGCGGAGGTCTTTGGTGAATAGGTATTAGTTGTGGGTGCCCGTGGGTAAAAGCGGGTTGATTTGGAGGAATGAAAGTTGTTTTACGGACACAGCACCGTCGCGATCGACGCCAAGGGAAGGACCAACCTTCCCCGCGAATTGCGTCGCGAGCTCCCGGCCCAGGCCGAGGGCAAGGTGGTTGTGGTTCCCGGACCCTCCAAGACCCTTCTTCTGTTCGATGCCCCCTCGTTCCAGCGAGTGCTCAAGTCCCTCCAGGCCCAGGAGCGGACTCCGGAACTTGCCGCCAAAATCCGTCGCATGACCGCCATGGCCGCGAGTTCCGAACTCGACGAGCAGAACCGGCTCACCATCCCGCCGCGTCTGATGGAATGGGCGGCTCTGGAGGGGAAGGTCGCGTTCGTCGGCGAAGGCGACCGCATCTCCCTGATGCATCCCGCCCGCTTCGAGGCCGAGGTCATGGGAACGGACACGCCGGATTTCGACGGGTTCCTGGATACGCTGCAGGTGCCGGAGGCCGACGCTTGATCCGCCACGATCCAGTGCTGGCTCCGACCATCGCCGAACTTCTCGTGCGGAAGCCGGATTCCGTCATCGTCGATTGCACCTTGGGCGACGGGGGACATTCCAAGGAGTTCCTTTCCCGCCTGGGTGGGGAAGGACGCGTCGTGGGGCTCGATCGCGACGGGCAGGCGTTGGAGATCGCAAGGGCCCGGCTCGGCGCGGATCCGCGCTTTTCGTCCCACCACACCGAATTCTCCAGGCTCGCCGAGGTGGCCGCAACCGAGGGTGTCGACGGGTTCCTGTTCGATTTCGGGGTCTCCAGCCGCCAGTTGGACGAAGACGCCCGCGGTTTCACCATCCGTCCGGGGGTGGCCTTGGACCTTCGCATGGACCAGGAATCTCCGGACGATCTCCGCGAGATGCTTCTGGGATGCGATCCGGACGAGTTGGCGCGCGAGCTCTCCGAATGCGCCGATGTGCCCCGGTCGCGTTCCGTGGCCAGGAAACTGGTGGAGATCGCCCGCGATCGGAGTCTCGTTTCCGACGACCTCGAGGTCGCGCTCCTTTCCGCGTTCCCGCGGGGGATGCGCGACCGCCCGCGCGAGATGGCCAGGCTTTCCATGGCGCTTCGGATGCTCTTGAACCACGAGCTTGACGAAATCCGTCAGGCACTTCCGTCCGCGTGGTCGCGGCTGGCCGACGGTGGCCGGATCGCGGTGCTCACCTACCACTCGGTGGAGGATCGGCTCGCGAAGAACCTGCTGCGGGGGCTGATCGGCGACGAGGCCGACGCGCCGCGCGACATCTACGGGAACCGTCCCGCCATGTGCGGCTCCTGGGTGGTGCGCCGCCAGTCGCCGGATCCCGAGGAGGTTTCCCGCAATCCGCGCGCCCGCTCGGCGCAGCTTCGGGTGGTGGAGAAGCGTCGCGGGGCGGCTCTGCTGGGCGTGCTGGCCGTGCTGGTCCTGGTGGCGCTGGTGGGTTCCGTGATGGTGGGTTGCGTCTGGCGGCAGACCCGCCATGTCAGCCTCGAGAAGTCGATCGATTCCGCGCGCCAGCGGGAACGCCGTCTGGAGGACAGCCTGGTCCGCATCCAGGCCAGGGTGCTCGCCGAGCGCCAGCCCGCAGCGGTGGCCCCCCGGGCCGCCGCGCTCGGGTATCGCCGCGCCGAACGCCAGTTCAGGTTGGCCGAACCGGATACATCCCCGTCCGGAGGTGTCCGTTGAACGACACGCGCATCCGGCTGATCCGGCTGGGATTCACCATGCTCTTCGCCGTGGTCGCCCTGAGGTTGTTCTGGATCCAGGTGGTCCAGGCTCCCGGACTCCGCGCGAAGGCCCAGGCGCAGTCGAGAATGCGACAACTCCTGTCCGCTCCGCGCGGGGCGATCGTCGATTGCGACGGCGCGGTGCTGGCCGCCGACGGCGTGTCCGGCCGCGAATGGCCGTCGGGACCCGTGGCCCTTCCGATCCTCGGCATGGTGGGACGGGACGGTTCCGGCTTGATGGGCCTGGAATACGCCTTCGACAAGGACCTCCGATCGGTTCCGGGGTGGAAGGTGGCCCGTCGCACCGCGCGTGGCGGCGCCTGGCCTTCCTTCGAAGGCGAAGGCTCGGGGCCCCGCCAGGGACTCACCGTGGTGACGACCCTCCGGCTGGGGTTGCAGTCCGAGGTGGAGAAGATCCTCGCCGAGGCCGTGAAGGATCACGATGCGAAGGGCGGCGTGGCGCTGGTGATGGAAGCCGCCACGGGCGACGTGGTGGCCGCGGCTTCGCTTCCGGCTCCCGCCAGCCGGGCCGACATGGCCCGCGGAAGGGTGGATGCCGGACTGGTGCACCGGACCTACGAGCCCGGTTCCACGTTCAAGGCGATCACCCTCGCTTCGGCGCTGGAAAACCAGCAGATCACCCTCGATTCCCGGTTCAACGTGGGCCTGTCCTTCGATCCCGGCGACGGATCCCAGCACATCCGGGATTCCCATCCCCATCCGGGCGTCTTTTCCGCCTTGTGGTGCTTCCAGCAATCCAGCAACGTGTGCTTTTCGCAGATCGCCCTGAGGTTGGGGCAGGAACGGTTGTACCGGACCGCCAGGGATCTCGGCTTCGGGACTCCCAGCGGATTGGGGCTTCCGGGCGAGGAGGCGGGGCTCCTCCGCACGGTCGACAACTGGACCGCGCGCAGCCTGCCCACCCTGGCGATCGGACAGGAAGTGAGCGTGACCCCCATGCAGCTCGCTTCCGCGTACGCGGCGCTGGCCAACAAGGGAGTGCTGATGCGTCCGCGCCTGGTGAAGGCGCTGGTGGACGAGCATGGCGACACGGTGGAGCGGATGGATCCCCGACCCGTCCGCCAGGCGGTCTCGGGTAAGACGGCATCCCAGGTGCTGCGGGCGATGGCCATGGTGGTGGACAGCGGGACGGGTTCCCTCGCCACCGTTCCGGGGGTGCGCATCCTGGGGAAGACCGGAACCTCGCAGAAGGTGAACGTGGCCACCAACAAGTACTTCCAGGATCGGTTCATGGCCTCGTTCGTGGGGATCATCGACCTGGACCGGAGGCCCGTCGTGTGCTTGGTGGTCCTGGACGATCCCACGCGGGCCGGGCACACCGGAGGACTCGCCGCCGCTCCCGCCTTCGCGCGGATCGCACGCTTCGCCGTGGACGACCCCACCGGGCCCTGGGGAGCCGGAGCGGTCGATTCCCGGGGAACGCTGCAGACCTGGTTGTCGCGCGGCCGCAAGCAGATGACGGATTCCGTCCCCCTGGCGATCGAGAAGGCCGGATCGGAGGCGCCGGGATGAAGCTCTCCGAACTCCTTTCCCGATCCGGGATCATGCGGATCGCGGGATTCACCGATCCCGAGGTGGTCTCGGCCGTCCTCGATTCGCGGCGCCTGCGGGCGGGGGATCTGTTCCTCGCCATGCGCGGCTCCCGGCAGGACGGCAACGACTGGGCCGACGCGGCCCTGGCCTCCGGAGCGTGCGCGGTCCTCACGGATCGACCCGACCAGGCATCCCTTCCGGGCCGCGTGCTGGTGCCTTCGGTGGCCGATGCGATCGGACCGGTGTGCAGATTGCTGGCCGGGTGTCCGGACGAAGGATGGCCAGTGCTGGCCGTGACGGGAACCAACGGCAAGACCAGCTCCGCCTACCTCGCGGAGGCCGTGTTCAAGGCGGCCGGCCTCGCACCGGCCATGAGTTCCACCGTGGCGATGCGCCATCCCCTCGGGGAAGCGGTTTCGAACATGACCACTCCCGATCCGGTGGACCTGTGGCGATTTCTGGCCGAGGCCCGTCAGGCCGGCGCGAGGTCCCTGGTGCTGGAAACCTCCTCCCACGCCTTGTCGCAGGGGCGGATCGGAGGGGTGCTGGCGAGCGCGGCGGTGTTCACCAACCTCTCCCGCGACCATCTGGACTACCACGGTTCCATGGAGGAGTACTTCGAGGCGAAGGCGCTCCTGTTCACCAGGCACCTGCGTCCGGACGGGATCGCCGTTTCCAACGTGGACGATCCCTGGGGGCGGATCCTGTCCGACCGGCTGGGTGCGCGCTGCCGCAGGATTTCCCTCGGCGCGTCCGACGCCGACTGGAGGATCGAATCGCTCCGCTGCGGGCTGGACGGCAATTCGTTCGTCCTGGTCGGCCCCGGAGGACAGCGGTTGGCGTTGTCCAGTCCGCTGGTGGGGGAGGTGTTCGCCCGGAACCTGGCGGGCGTCGCCGTCGCCTGCCTGGAGTTGGGAATCGATCCGCGGGCCATCCGCGAGGCCGCCCTCGCCACCACGGTTCCCGGCAGGTGCCAACTCGTCAAGGTGGGTGGGCTGCGCGGCGCCGTGGATTACGCCCATACGCCGGACGCATTGGAACGGCTCCTTTCGGGGTTGCGTCCCCTGGTGCCGGGAAGGCTGGTGTGCGTGTTCGGCTGCGGAGGCGATCGGGATCGGGGCAAGCGCCCCCAGATGGGCGAGATCGCCGCGCGCCTTGCGGATCTGGCCGTCGCCACTTCCGACAACCCCCGCACCGAGGATCCAGAGTCCATCCTGGACGGGATCTTCTCGGGGGTTCCCGCCGGAGCCGCCGTCCTGCGCGAAGTGGATCGACGAACCGCCCTGGCCAGGGCCGCCGCCGATCTGCGGGAAGGCGACTTCCTGGTGGTGGCGGGCAAGGGGCACGAGGACTACCAGATCGTGGGTTCCGAGAAGCGGCATTTCGACGATGTCGAGGAGCTCGAACGCGCCTTGGCGCGACGGGAGGGCGAGACATGCCGCAACTGAATTGGATGGAGCTGGTGCAGTGGCTCGGGACGGAGCCTTCCGGTCGCCCCGTTCCCCGACGGGATCGCAAGATCCGCGTGAGCACCGATTCGAGGGCCATCGCCAAGGGCGATGTGTTCTGGGTGCTCAAGGGGGATCGGTTCGACGGGCACGCATTCGTGCCCCAGGCATTCGAAAGAGGGGGGATCGCCGCCGTGGTGGAACGCAAATGGTTCGAGCAGGGATACCGGGATGTGGGCGTCTACCTTCCCGTGGACGACGTCCACGAAGCCTTCCTGCGCGTGGCGGGACGCCATGCGCAACGCTTCCGCATCCCGCGCGTGGCGATCGCAGGATCCAACGGGAAGACCACCACCAAGGAAATGGTGGCCGCGGTCCTCGCCGCCAAGGGGCCGGTGTTGAAGACCGAGGGAAACCTCAACAACCACGTCGGGGTGCCCACCACCCTGCTTCGCATCGCCGACCAGCACCGCACCGCGGTGGTGGAGCTGGGAACGTCGAGTCCCGGCGAGCTTGCCGGACTCTCCAGGGCGCTGGCGCCCTCGATCGCGGTCCTGACCAACATCGGCCACGAGCACATGGAATTCTTCCACACCCTGGAGACCGTCCGCGAGGAGGAGCTCACGGTGGTGGCGGGTCTGCGCCAAGGCGGAACCCTCGTGCTGAACGCCGACGACCCGATGCTCCAGAAGGTCCGGACCAACGCGCGGTTCCGTACGGTGGGGTTCGGGTTGCGCCGGGGACAGGTGCGTCCCGCGGGGTTGGAATTCGACCAGGACGGCTGCGGCAGCTTCTCCATCGGGCGGACCCGTTTCCGCCTGCGGGTGCCTGGGGTCCACAACGTGATGAACTCCCTGGCCGCCATCGCGGTGGGTTTGGAGCTGCGCATCGCGAAGGGCGAGATCCGTGATGCGCTCGAGGGATTCCGCGCCGTGGCCGGCAGGATGAACGTCCTGGACGTCGGGCCCATCCGGGTGATCGACGATTGCTACAACGCCAATCCGCCCTCCGTGCGTTCGGCGCTTTCCATCCTGGCCAACATGGCCTGCCGGGGGCGGCGCATCGCGGTGCTGGGCGACATGCTGGAGCTCGGGGATGCCTCCGCCGAGATGCATCGCGGAATCGGCTGCTGCGCCGCGGAGATGGCCCTGGACCAGCTGTGGTGCGTGGGCGAACGGGCCCGCGACATCGCCCGCGCCGCCAAGTCGTCGGGAATGTCCGCACGCCGCATCCGCCACTTCTCCGACAAATCCGAACTGGAAAGTCAGCTCCTGTCCGAGGTCCGCGAAGGGGACATCGTCCTGGTCAAGGCCTCGCACGGATTGCGTCTGGATACCCTGGTGAAGAGCCTGGTCTCGATCGAAAACGTCCCCATGCCTGGAGAAACAGCATGATCCTTGCTCCCGCAACAGCCTTGGGCGTATCGCATCCCAGCCCGCACAACATCTTGGCTCGTACGGTCTCGTCGCCGCACCTGACAGGGGTGCGCCTCCTCGCCCGCCAAGCCAATCTGCAGCGCGTCCTGGGCGCGCTACATCCCACTCTGTCGAGGGAACAAGGATGATCGCCTCCGTGAGCGTCCCCGTGAAGACATATTCCGTCCCGCGTGTAGCTGTGGTGGCGGGCAACGACCTGCGGTACGCCGCATCCCACCTCCTGCGCCGCCTGGCGGAAGCCGTGCCGGCCGGATTCCGGGCTCCGGAAATCATCGAGGCATCCTCCAACCGGCCGTTGGGCGCGACGGTGGAGTTCCTGGTGGAGACCGACGATGTCCGCGTGGACCTGTCCGGTGTGGCCGGGGTGCGTCCGGTGGAACATCGCGAGGCTTCCGGGGAATCCCTGCTGGAATGGACCTGGTCGCTGGACAAGCCGGTGTGGAAGGGCGCCTACCTGCGCCACGGGCTAGTGATCGCCGCCGACGAGGGGCGCGCCCATGTGCTGGGACCGGCGAAGAACCTCCGCATCCCGGGCGTCGGGCATCTGCAGGCGGTGCTGCCGGCGATCGCCGCGGCCTTGTCCTGGGGAGTGGAGCCGCGCGCGCTGCGCGAGATCGTATTCGGATGGACAGGTCCGGCGCACAGCGTCCAGTGGGCCGGTCTCCATCGTGGGGCCACCCTTTTCGACGACGGCGCCTGCTGCACCTCCGAAGGTTTGGCGAGGGCGCTGTCGTTCTTCGACCAAAAGGTGACCCTGGTCGCCGGCGGAGAAGGATTCCACGCTGGATTCGAACTTCTGGACAACGTCTGCAAGGGAGCGGGACGGATCGTGCTGCTTCCGGGAACCCCCGCCTGGATCCGGCAGGCATGGTCGAGCCTGTCGGACGTCCGCGAGGCGACGGACCTGTCGCATGCGGCGCATTCCGCGCTGGAATGCACTCCCGCCGGAGGACAGATCCTGTACTGCCCCGGAACCTTCCCCAAGGCCGGTTCCCCCGGGGTGACCCGCCGCGGCGAGATGTTCGCGGAGGAGTTCCTCAACGCATGAAGTCCGTGTCCTCCGATCAGCCGGACTGGATCCTCCTGGGCGCGGCGCTGGGATTGGTGGCCATCGGGACCGCCATGATCTACAGCGCCTCGTCCGGCTACGGGGTGATCCGTTGGAGCTGGGCGGAGGATCGGGTCCTGCGCGAACACCTCCTGCGCGTGGGTGTGGGTCTGGTGTTCTTCCTGGTGTCCTACCTGATCCGTCCCTCCTGGCTGGGGACGTTGTCCCGCCTTGGGTATTGGGTGGCGATCGGAGCCTTGGCCTTCACCGTGGCCTCCAGGTCCGTGGGGGCCATCAACGGGGCCAAACGCTGGATCAGCGTGGCCATGTTTTCCCTGCAACCGGCGGAGTTCGCCAAATTGGTGCTGATCGCCCATCTGGCCTGGATGGCTTCCCGACGCGACGCCCGCATCGATGAATGGTCGGGCCTTGCTCCGGCCCTGTGGAAGACCGCGTTGATGTGCGGGCTGGTCCTCCTGCAGCCGAACTTCTCCACCGCTGCCGCCTTGGCCATGGTCGCCTTCGCGATCCTGGTGAGTTCGGGGATGAACTGGAAGCACATCGGGATCCTGGGAGCATCCGCTTTGATCGGATCATTGCTGATCATGGCGGCCCAGCCATACCGGGTGTTGCGCATCAAGGCATTCTTCCATCCGGAAGAAAACGCATTGGGATCCGCGCTGCAGTCGCTCCAGGCACTGATCGCCCTGGGCAACGGCGGACTCACCGGGGTGGGCCTCGGGCGAGGGACCGCCAAGCTCATGCATCTGCCGGAACCCTACACGGACACCATCTTCGCCGTGCTGGGCGAGGAGATGGGCATGATCGGAACCCTGGTGATCCTGGGATTGTTCCTTGTCCTGGTCTGGCGCGGGACGCGCATCGCCCTCCTTTCGCGCAATCCCCAGTTCCGGCTCCTGGCGGTGGGGATCACCACGGCCCTGGGCCTGTACGCCGTGCTCCATGCCATGGTGTGCACGCGGCTGATCCCCACCACCGGCCTTCCCATGCCCTTCGTGAGCTACGGTGGCTCGAACCTGTCCTTTTCCATGCTGGGCCTGGGGCTTCTCCTGAATCTTTCGCGGCGGCTGTCGGAGACCGAGCCGGAGCCGGTCCACTCCAATCCATTCGCCCGCGCGGTGCGGGCGCCTTCCACCACCACCCAACGGAGGGTCGCATGGGACTGAAGGTGGCATTGGCCTGCGGCGGGACCGGTGGACACGTGTTCCCCGCCCTGGCGGTCGGGAAGGTCCTGCGCGAGGAGCACGGAGCCGAACTCGTGGTGGTTGGACGTCCTTCCAGCTCGGAGGAGACCTGGGCACGCCAGGCGGGAATCGCTTTCCGCGGTGTGAGGGCCGTGCCGTTGCACCGCACCCGCGTCTGGCGCAACCTGGCCCTGCCGTTCGTGGCTGGACAGGCGGTTTCGCAGGCCAAGCAGGTTCTGTCCGAAGAGGGCGTCCAGGTGGTGTTCGCGACCGGTGGCTACGTCTGCCTGCCTGCGGGCATCGCTTCCCGGAGGCTGGGACTTCCCCTGGTGGTCCACGAGGCCAACAGCCATCCCGGCGTGGCCAACCGCATCCTGGCCCGTTTGGCCGATCGCGTCTTCGCAGGTTCTCCCGCGGGAGCGGCCCGGCTTCCGCGCGGCGAGGTCGTGGGCAATCCCGTCCGCCCCCTGGATGGACGGACCCGCCAGCAGATGAGGGAAGCGCTGGGACTTTCCGAAGGCGACCGCTTCCTGGTGGTGATCGGCGGATCCCAAGGGGCGCGCGGCGTCAACCGGATCCTGTGCGAGGAAAGCCAGGCGCTGGTCGCCAAGGGTTGGAAGATCCTCTGGCAGACCGGAGCTGCCGGCCTGGACGAGGCCCGCCAGGTGGCCGCCTCGCTGGAAGGGGTCCGCGTCGAGGCCTTCGTGCCCGACGTCTACGGCGCCTTCGGAGCGGCGGATCTCGCCTTGACGCGCTCGGGTGGTTCCACCCTGGGCGAACTTGCCCTCCATGGCCTTCCCTCCGTGCTGGTCCCGTTCCCTTCGGCCACCGGAAACCACCAGGAGATCAACGCCCGCGAATACGAAGCGGCGGGTGCCGCAACCGTGGTCCTGGAATCCCAGTGGAAGCCCGGTCTTGCCGCGGATGCCCTGGAGAATCTGTGGCGCCGCCGCGAGGATGCCGCCCAGGCGATGAAGGGATTCGGTCGTCCGCGTTGCGCGCACGATCTGGCCCGCGCCGTGGTCGATGCCGCGCGGGCGGCCGGGAGGCCCGCATGATCCCCCTGAATCGTTTCCCCAGGCTCCATTTCACCGGCATCGGTGGCGCGGGCATGGCTCCGTTGGCCGCCTGGCACGCCGCGCGCGGTTTCGTGGTCACCGGAACCGATCGCGAGGAATCGTCCAACCTGGCCTGGCTCCGCTCGCTGGGAGTGGACGCCCGTGCCGGACACGACCCGTCGTTGGCCTGCGCGGCGAGCCTGGTGGTCCGCACCAGCGCCGTGCCCCTGGAACATCCCGAGATCGCCGCAGCCTTGAAGGCCTGCGTACCCGTGGTGCGCCGCGCAGAAGCGCTGGGAGAGGTCACGCGCTCGTCCAGGGCCTTGTGCATCGCCGGCACGCACGGGAAGACCACCACCACCCTCATGCTGGGACGGATCCTGCGGGAGGCCGGTCTCGATCCGTGCGTTCTCCCGGGAGGCGTCCCCTCCGATCCGCAGGACGCCATCGCGCCCGGGGCGAATGGACCCTTGGTGGTGGAAACCGACGAATTCGACCGCACCTTCCTGCGGTTCCATCCGGACGTCGCCGTGGTGACCAACCTCGAGGAGGACCACCTCGACTGCTACGAGGACCTCGCCGACCTGGATCGCACATTCAGGCAATTCCTGTCGAAGCTGCCGTTCCATGGCCGTGCGTTCCTTTGCCAGGACGACGCCGGATCGCGTGGACTCGCCGCAGGCCTGGAGGCCGAGGCGATGACCTATGGTTTCTCCGATGGAGCCAGGCTGCGTGGAGTGGATCTCGGGGAGGATTCCTTCGAAGTCCGCCTGGATGGACGGTTCCTGACGAAGGTGTCGCTCGCCATCGCGGGTCGCCACAATCGACTCAACGCCCTGGCCGCCCTGGGCGTCGCGGTGGGCGAAGGGGTGGATCCGGACATCGCGGCCAAGGCGCTCGCGGGGTTCCGCGGTGCGCGCAGGCGCCTGGATTTCGTGGGCTCCCGTGGGGGCTGCCCCGTGGTGGAGGACTACGCCCACCATCCCACGGAGCTTTCCGCCACCTTGCAGGCATTGCGTGAAAGCCAGGGCGGACGACGCATCGCCATCGTGTTCCAACCCCACCTGTACTCGCGGACCGCCCACTTCGCCCGGGCCTTCGCGCAGGCCCTGGATGCGGCCGACCTCGCCCTGGTGGCACCGGTCTATCCGGCCAGGGAAACTCCCGAACAGGGCCTTCCATCCTCGGCGATCGCCGAGCGCGCGTTGCCTGGTTCCCGGTTGGAACTGGTCTCCGGAAGGACCGAGGCCTTCCGCAGGATGGCGGATCTCGCCCTGCAGGGCGATTGGGTGCTGGTGTTCGCGGGAGCCGGGGATGTCGGTTCCTGGGCACGCGAATTCGCCGGGGGGGAACCGTGAGCGGCCCCACCATGATCCGCACGCCCCCGACGGGAGCCACGCGCTCGCGTCGCCAGGGGACGAATGCCCGTCTGATCGAAGCCACCCGCCAGGTCGAGCGCGCCGAGCGTCGGGAGAGGCTCGTGGCCCGTGCGCGCGGAGCCAGTCCCAGGATCCTCCTGGGTCTGGTCGTGGCCGGTCTGGCGATCGGAGCCGGGGTGTGGCTGTGGCGCAAGGCCCAGGAGCCGCGGTGGACCGGACTGCAGACCATCCGTGTGCGCACCGAAGGACGGGTGGGTGCGCGAGAAGCCGCACGGCTCAGCGGATTCGTCGCCGGCAGGAATCTTCTTTCCCAGGATCTGGACGCTGCGCAGAAGAGGCTTCAGGCGCATCCTTGGATCGCCGGAGTGGAAATTTCCCGGAGCTGGCCCCACGGGATCGAGATCGAGCTGCGCGAACGCCATCCGGTGGCGAGGCTCGCCGACGGGAAATGGATTTCCCGCGATGGGGTGATCCTGGATCCGCGCGGCAGTCTGTCCCTTCCGATGCTGGCCTCCGCCCAGCCTGGAAGGACCCGATCGGATTCCGCCGCGTGGAAGCGGGCGCTTTCCGCCCTGGAAGGCATGAACGCGGCGGGGCGGGCGGATCTGGAAGTCCGGCTCGTGCGCGGGGGAAGTCTCGAGATCCGGCAGGGAGCCGGGGAGCCCGTGGCGTTGGTCGACGTGGCCGGATGGAAGACGGGACTGGCCAGGTGGAGCGTGCTTCGCCAGGAGCTGGGGGAGCACTGGCGGACGTTTTCCGAAATCGATCTTCGGCATGGATCGTGCGCGGCGTTGCGCCGTGCCCAAGGAGGAACCTGATGAAAGCCCGCGAACAAGGGAAAATCGTCACCGGGCTGGACATCGGAACCACCAAGGTGTGCGCCATCATCGGCGAAATCGGGCCGGACGGCCGGATCGACATCATCGGTGTGGGCACCGAGAACTGCACCGGGCTGCGCCGTGGCGTGGTGATGAACATCCAGAAGACCATCGAAAGCATCCGCAAGGCCGTGGAGGAGGCGGAGCTCATGAGTGGCGTGGATGTCCAGGAGGTGTTCGTCGGCATCGCCGGCGCGCACATCCAGGCCAAGAACAGCCGCGGTGTGATCGCCGTCAGCCGCAAGGGCGGAATCATCCACCAGGAGGACGTGGATCGCGTCGTGGAAGCCGCCCAGGCGGTTCCCCTCACTCCCGGACGCCGGGTGCTCCATGTGGTTCCCCAGACCTTCGTGGTGGACGACCAGCCAGGGATCCTGGATCCGGTGGGAATGACCGGCGTCCGACTGGAAGGGGAAGTCCACATCGTGACCGGGGATGTCGCCAAGGTCCAGAGCCTCCTGCAGGCGGTGGAAGGAGCCGGGTTGCGCGTGGCGGACATCGTCCTGGAGCCGCTGGCTTCCTCGGTTGCCGTCCTGGACGAGGACGAGAAGGAGATGGGCGTCGCCATGGTGGACATCGGCGGCGGCACGACGGATCTCGCCATCTTCAGCGGATCGTGCATCCGCCACACGAGTTCCATCCCCATCGGAGGGGATCTGGTGACCACCGACGTCGCCTACGGGATCAAGGTTCCCAAGGGGCGCGCGGAAGAGATCAAGAAGAAGTTCGGGTCGTCGATGCAGGCGATGGTACCCCGCGAGGAGTGCTTCGTGGTGCCCGGTGTGGGCGCCTTCGACCAGAGAGAGCTCACCCGCCTGGAGCTGGCCGCGATCATCGAGCCTCGCATGGTCGAGATCTACCGCGGCGTGGCCGCCGAACTGCGGTCGCTGGGAGGCCAGGTGCAGCTGGGAGCCGGACTGGTCCTCACGGGGGGCGGATCGCTCCTGCACGGATCGGCGGAGCTGGCCAGCCACGTGATCGGCCTGCCCGTGCGTCTGGGCACCCCCCGCGGATTCGGGGGACTGATCGATTCCGCATCCACGCCCAAGCACGCCACCGGAGTGGGGCTTGTGCTCTACGGCCGGGGCGACGCCCAGACAGGTCCTGTCCAGGGGACGGGATCCCAGGGTGGAGACACCCTCAAGGACATCTTCCAGCGGATGACCCGATGGGTCTCCCGCTACTTCTGACTTCCGACGATCATTCCAGAAAAAACCCCAAAACGTCCAACAAGGAGAACACCATGCAATTCGCTCTCGAAAGCACCAGCGAGTCGAGCCCCGCGCGAATCAAGGTCGTCGGTGTCGGCGGCGCCGGCGGGAACGCGGTCAACCGCATGATCGAGGCGGGTCTCCGCGGCGTGGAGTTCATCTCGATCAACACCGATCTCCAGGTCCTGGAACGCAACCTCGCCGAGGTGAAGATCCAGATCGGATCGGCCACCACCCGAGGCCTGGGCGCGGGTGCCAATCCCGATCGCGGTCGCCAGTCCATCGAGGAGAGCCAGGAGATCGTCGCCGAGAGGCTCAAGGGCGCCGACATGGTGTTCATCGCCGCCGGCATGGGCGGTGGCACCGGGACCGGCGCGGCTCCCGTGGTCGCCGAGATCGCCCGCGAGCTGGGCATCCTCACCGTGGCCGTGGTCACCCGCCCGTTCGACTGGGAGGGAATGGTCCGCAAGCGCAACGCCCGCGACGGTCTGGCCGCGCTGAGCGCCTGCGTCGACACCATGATCGTGATCCCCAACCAGAAGCTGCTTTCCGTGGCATCCAAGACCATGACCATGCGCGAGGCCTTCCGCACCGCCGACGAGGTCCTGCACAACGCCGCCCGCGGCATCTCCGAGATGATCCTGCGTCCGGGCGAGATGAACGTCGACTTCGCGGACGTGTCCGCCATCATGCGCGAATCCGGACAGGCCCTGATGGGCTCCGGCAGCGCCAAGGGCGAAGGCCGCGCGCGCATGGCCGCCGAACAGGCCCTGCATTGCCCGCTTCTGGACTCGGTGGACATCCGCGGCGCCCGCGGGATGCTGGTGAACTTCACCGGTGGACAGATCCTGGCGCACGAGGTCGGCGAGGTGATGGAATACTTCCGCGCCGCCATCGGCGAGGAAGGCCAGGAGAACATCATCTTCGGGTACAGCGAGGACGACAGCTCCGACGAGTTCCGCGTGACCCTGATCGCCACCGGATTCGATCCCGAAATGCAGAATCTGCCGCAGACCAACGGGGTGCCCACCTACGCGCAGCCCCAGGCTCCGCAGCAGACCTGGCGCGCCGCTCCTCCCGCGCAGCCGGCCTACCAGGCGCCCGCCCCCGCCATGCAGCCCACCTACCAGCCTCCGGCTCCCGCGGCTCCCAGCGCCACGGCCGGCTGGAACACATGGCAGCCCCAGGCTCCGGCCGAGGGCGCGCGCGCGGGAACCGGTTCCATCGCCGCCCGTGGCGGTGCCCAGCGTCCTTCCGGACAGATGCCCGTCGCTCCCCAGGCCCCCGCCACCGGTCGCACTCCGCGTCGCGAGCCTTCCGGTTCCCAGGTGGCCGTGGCTCCCCTGAGCAATCGTCCGCGCGGGATCTTCGTGCCCGACCTCGAGGACGACATGGACGACAACATCGAGACTCCCGCCTACCTGCGCCAGCGCGGCTGAGATGGAAGCCGTTCGTCCTGAGGAGGCCGAAGGCCGTCTCGAAGGGCGAGCGGTGAATCCGTCCCTCTACGTCCACGTCCCCTTCTGCGAGACCAAGTGCGCCTACTGCGACTTCGCCTCGTGGGCGGGCCGAGGGAACGAGGAGGAGGCCTGGCTGGGACGGATCGACAAGGAGCTGGGGCTCCGGGGCCGGGATGCCTCGGAGCCCTTGTCTTCCGTGTTCTTCGGAGGAGGAACCCCCTCGGCACTCTCCGAGGAGGGGCTGCGGAGGCTCTGCGGTTCCGTTGTGGGCAATTTCCGTCTGTCCGAAGGTTGCGAATGGTCCATGGAGGCCAACCCCGTCTCGCTGACCCGGGGAAAGCTGGAGGTCGTCCGGCAGGCGGGGGTGAATCGGGTCTCGCTGGGCGTGCAGTCCTTCGAGCCCGCGTTGCTGGAGCGGATGGGACGGGCCCACGACGCGGACCAGGCGCGTGCGGCGTTGGATCTGGTGGCGGGGTCGGGTCTGCGATGGAGCGCCGACCAGATCTTCGCCCTGCCGGGCCAAAGCTTGGAACAGTTCCTGTCGTCCCTGGAAACGCTCCTGGCATGGAATCCGTCCCATGTTTCCTTCTACGGCCTCACCCTGGAGCCGGGCACGGAATTCTGGAAGCAGCACGAGGCGGGGACGCTGCGGGAAGCCGACGAGGACCTGTACGCCGACATGTACCTGCGGGGCGTGGCCATCCTCGCCGAAGCCGGAATCCGTCGCTACGAGGTGTCCAATTTCGCCGCGCCCGGGCAGGAGTGCCGCCACAACGAGGCCTACTGGGATACCCGATCCACCTGGTTGGCCGCCGGCAACGCCGCCCACGGATACGAGCCATTCCTGCGGTGGCGGAATCCCCGAGGCCTGGGCGCCTGGTCGGAATGGGTGGACGCGGGGTGCCCCGTGCAAGGCGTGGTTGCGGAAGAGCTGGATGCGGACGAACGTTGGACGGAGGAGTGGTTCCTGGGGCTTCGCCAGGAACGCGGGGTGGACCTGGGACGATTGCGATCGGAATTCCCGGAGCGCGGGATTCCCTCTTCCGCCATCGCCCGAAGGATCGCTTCGGGGCAGGTGGCCGCGGACGGGAACACCGTGAGGCTGGTGGGAGAGGGATGGCTCCTGCTGGACGCGATCGCGGTGGAGTTCTCGGGGTAGACCCGATCGCCTCGCCAGGAATTGTTGCACATTTCCATCCATCAATTCCGATCCCACCAAGACCAGTCCAAGGTTTCCATGCGAACCATCCTCCTCTGCGCGTTGCTCACCCAAGCCTCCATGGCGGAATTCGTCCGCCTGGAATCCGGAAAACAGGCCAAGGCATCGGAGGTGAACGGGAACTTCGAATACCTCTCCTCCCGCCTGGACAGCCTGGTCAAGGCGCTGGGGACCAAGGACTCGGCGATCCAACGGCTTTCCGCCACCCGGTGGAGCGATACCGTGTCCGCACTCCGCGCGGAGATCGTTCGACTGGACACGACCCGCCAGATCCCCAAGGGCACCATCGCCGCCTTCCTCAGCGAACCGGAAAGCGACGGCTACCTGCCCAACAGCGCCAAGAGCTGGATCCTGGCCGCGGGCCAGGCGGACGTGAACGGGGTGAAGATCCCCGACCTTCGCGGCCAGTTCCTCCGCGGCGTGGACTACATCGTGACCGGACGCGCCGCCACCGGCCTGGATCCGGACGGGACCCGCAAGGCCGGAACCACCCAGAATGACGCGTTCCAAGGGCACTGGCACCAAAATTTCCGAGGAAGTGAAAAATATTCCGTTCTTTGGCGGTCAGGAAATGGAGCAGGAACGGGAGGCGGATTGGCTGCCGGAACAACCCAGAATGATGTGAACTCCTTTGGCTCCATTACGATCACAACCCCTGTTGCAGATACGGTCAACGGCACTCCTCGCACCGATTCCGAGACCCGCCCCAAGAACGTGGCCGTGTATTGGTACGTGAAGGTGAAGTGACCATCGGGAGCCTGCGCTTGCGGTCGCGGGGCAACCTGCGCGTTTTCTAGGATTTGGCGCATGTTCCGATTCCGCCTCCCGTGGGCCGTCTTCGCCTTGACGCTGTTTGCGCTGGAGGTGTTCATCGGCGCGAGGGTCCACGACGACTTCGTCCGACCCTACCTGGGCGATGTCCTGGTCGTGCTCCTGGTGCACGCGATCGTCCGCACCTTCTTCCGCTGGCCCTGGAGGCGCGTGCTTCCCGGGGTGCTGCTGTTCGCCTTCGCCGTGGAAGGCCTGCAGGCGATCCACCTGGGAGATCTCCTGGGGCTGCGACCGGGAAGCGTCGCCGCGATCGTTTTGGGAAGCCAGGCCGACTTGAAGGATCTGCTCTGCTACGCGGTGGGTGGTCTGTTCGCCGCGGGAATCGAATGGTTCCTGGAAGATCGCACTTCGGAGAAGCGCGCATGAGCTCCGACCAGGGCTCGTCGCAGGATTGGATCGAGCGCCTGGGTTTGTCTCCCCATCCGGAGGGTGGCTGGTACCGCGAGACCCACCGCTCCGAGGACAGAATCCGTCACGAATCCCTGGGGGACCGGTCGGCGTTCACTTCCATTCTCTTCCTGCTGGAGCATCCGCAGGTGTCCCATCTGCACCGCATCGACGCCGAGGAGCTCTGGAACTGGCACGCGGGAAGCGATCTGGTGGTCCACGTCGAGGAACGCGGTCGCCTGGTGGCGCATCGGCTGGGGCCCGGGTCGGGAGTCTTCCAACTGGTGGTTCCCGCTGGGGTCTGGTTCGCCTCCGAGGTGGTCAGCCCGGGCAGCTGGGCACTGGTGGGATGCGTGGTGGCCCCGGGGTTCGAGTTCTCGGGTTTCCAGTTGGGGAGCCGGAAGGAGCTCCTGGCCCGGTTTCCCCTGGATGCCCAGACGGTGAAACGGCTGTCCCTGGACTGAAGCCCGATGTACGCTCCCCGAGCGGCCGGTCAGATCCTGCGCAACAGGTCCAGGTCGTCCTGCAGGCGGGCCGCGAGGGCTTGCGCCTGGGCGGAAGCGTCGGCCACGGCGCGATTGTAGAACACGTGGCCCACCCGGTCCTGGAGGAAGTCCACGAGGAGAGTCATCCCGAGCGAGGACATCTCGATTTCGCGTTCTTGACAGAATTCGGCCATGGCGGATTCCACCCGGGCCCGGTCGGTCGGGGAAAGCTCGATCCTGGTGGCGGGGGGACGCTTCTTGTTCAAAACCAGTCCTGCCGTCGAGCCAGGATGTTGCCTCCGTACTTCGACTCCGAAGGGGCGGCGATGATCAGCGGGGCCGCAGGGACGCTCAGGGCGGGCGTCCGGGTGAACAGGGCGATCGCCTGGTCCACCAGGTGGCGCCAGCCCGGATCCACGGTGCTCAGGCCGCGCGCCAGCGAGAACGGGTGGTTGCCGAATCCCAGCACGCCCGGGCGAGGTTCGTTGGGGGTGTGGCGCGAATCCAGGTGGTCGATGGCCGCCAGGGCCAGGAGGTCGTCGGCGCACACCCAAAGCGAAGCGCCGACCCCGAGGGCGGTGCGGAAGTAGCGGTCCAGCTCGAAGGGGGCGATTCCCGTGTCCAGAAGCAGACGGCGCAGCTTCCCCCGCTTGGAATCGGCCGGATCGCGGGGAAGCCCGTGGGGGAACACGTCGAACCAGTCCAGCGTGGCCACCCACCGCTGGCCCCAGGCGTCCAGGAGGTGTTTGCGGAATCTGGCAAGCTGCGGTGGCAGTCCCTTTTCGCCCGGCGAGGGAAGGAGAAGCACCTTCTGTGGCAGATGTTCGCCAACCAGGTGCTTGCCCAGGGCCTCTCCCAGGGAGTCCCAGTCGGGCTCCAGCACATGGGCGTTGGAAGGGAGCTCCGGGAGGTCGTCCGGCGAGATGGGGGAGGTCTGGAACCACACCACGGGTTGGTCGGTGGCTTCGGTGGTGATCTCCCACAACGGCTGGGCGCGATCGTACCCGCAATCCAGCAGGAGGATCCCCGCCAGGCGCTCGCCCAGTCCAGCCAACTGGAGCTGGAGGGACTTGACTTCGGAATCGTCCAGTCGCCCCTTGGCGTCGTAGCCCAGGGGCGCCCAGGAAAGCTGGTAGCCCCGCGCCTGGAGTTCCTCGCGGATGCGCACGAATTGGAGGAACCGGTTGGAGGGAGCTCCGGTGGGATCGGTGGCCCGCAGGATCTGTCCCACCACCACCACGGCGTCGCGCCGCGGCGCCGATTCCCGACGCAGGGCGCGCCCTTCCTCGGGGACGGGGCTGTAGCGCTCGTCCACCTCGATGCGCACGTCCACGAACTCGTCCAACGCGGGCTCTTCCTCCTCCACCATGACCTCGTCCGTGGCCCCGGGTTCCGGTTCGCCTTCCAGTCGAATGAAGAAACCCCTTCCGTGGACGGGGAACACCCGCACTGGGCCATCGATCTCCAGCAGGATCTTCTTGATGGTGTTGGGGGAGACGTCGAACTGTGCGGCCAGCTCCCGCAGGGAGGGAAGTTCGCGTCGATCGCTGGCGGCGAGTCGTCCGACCAGGTCCGTCAGGTTCGTTCGCAGGTCTTGGGTCTGGTCCATGGAGGAAATCTACACCCCGCGGGAGGACTTTCCGGGGGATTCCCGGGGGGCTCCGGAGGCGACGAAGGTCTGGATTTCCGGGTCGTCGGTGGCACCGCAAACCAGGTTGCGACCGCGTTGCTTGGCAAGATAGAGCGCCCGGTCGGTGGACAGCATGAGCTGATCCAGGGTCGACGCGCTGGGAGAAGCGGAGGCCACTCCGAAGCTCGCGGTCAGGCGGACTCCCTGTGGGAGATGGAGCTCGGACTCTCCGAGGAGATTCCTGCGCAGGCGCTCGGCCAGACCCAGCGAGTCGGTGAAGCTGCAGTGCGGGCACAGGAGGAGAAACTCCTCTCCGCCCCAACGGGCCAGGGTGTCGTAGGGGCGCAAGCCCGACGACAGGATCCGGGCGGTTGCGCGAAGGGCTTCGTCGCCGACCGCGTGACCGTAGGTGTCGTTGATGGATTTGAAATGGTCGATGTCCACCAGGATGGCCGAGAGGGGATGGTTGCGGCGTTTCCATCGGTCGAATTCGCGTGCGGCGGCTTCCTCGGCGCTGCGTCGGTTGGCGATTCCGGTGAGAGTGTCGGTGCCCGCACGCACGGTGAGATCGGCGTTGTCGTCCAGGAGCTTGCGCTGCCGTCCCAGTTGCCGGAGCCCCGCGCGGATCCGGGCGCGCATCTCGCGCGGATCGTAGGGCTTGACCAGGAAATCGTTCCCGTGCTCGAAGGCTTGTTCCATGTCTTCGATGCCGGTCTTCGCCGTCACCAGCAGGACATGGTAGGCGTGGCCGTCCTCCGCCTCGCGCCGTCGCAGGCGCTTGGCCAGTTCGATCCCGTCGAGGTCCGGCATGCACCAGTCGGTCACCACCACGCAATGGCGCAGATCCCAGGCGAGATCCAGGGCATCGTGCGGTCGTTCGAATCCCACGACGTTCCAGGAAGGTTCCATGTGCCTCAATGCCTGGCAGGCGACCTCGAGTCCCAGAGGGTCGTCGTCGACCACCAGTACGGTGGGATCCTGAAGTTTTCGCATGACACGTTATTGTGCCATTTCCGAAGGGCGGTTGTCAGCCTCGGGAAGCGGCCTCCACGCCGTTGCGCAGGATGGTCAGGCCCACACCTTCGGATTGCGGGGCGATCTCGCCACGCGCCCAGCGGGGGTGCTGGGTGCCGCGCAGGAAGACTTCCGGGTGGGGCATCAAGCCGAAGATCCGTCCGCTGGGATCGCAGACGCCCGCGATGTCGTCCTGCGATCCGTTGGGATTTCCAGGATAGGTGGACGATCCGTACCGGAGGCAATCCAGGTGCCGACCCAGGATGGCCTGGCGGACCGATTCGTCGCGATGGATCCATTTGCCTTCGCCGTGGCGGACAGGCAGTTCGAAGCGATCGAGCCCACGGGTCCACACGCAGGGCGAGGCGGGGTTGGCCACGACCGGGCACCAGCGATCCTCGAACTTGCCCGAGTCGTTGAAGGTGAGGGTCGCTTCCTGCTGGAATTCTGCGCCGATCTCGGGAACGCCGGACAGCAGAGGGAGAAGGCCCAGTTTGGTGATCACCTGGAAACCGTTGCAGATGCCCAGCACCAAGGTCCCCGCGGCCACGGCCTCCCGCAGGGATTCTCCCAGGTGGGCCTGGATCTTGACGGCCAGCACGCGACCGGAGGCGATGTGGTCTCCGAAGGAGAATCCTCCGGGAAAGGCGATGATCCGGTAGTCGGAGAGACGCACCTTGCCTGCCACGATGTCGGACAGGTGGACGCGGCGGGGCTCGGCTCCGGCCAACTGGAAACCCTCCACGAGTTCGACTTCGGAGTTGATGCCGTAGCCGGCGATGACCAGGACTGGGACCTTGCTCATGGATCGGTGTTCCTCGATGCGAACGGAATGGTTGTAGGCCTGGAAAGGTACCTCCTCGAGAAGGCGATGGAGGCCGGGAGCCGGGTCAGCCGTACAGGAGCGCCATCAACCGGTCGGGTGGCCCTTCGATGGGGTCGCCATCGCGATCGAACCACATTTCCTTGGGCAGAAGATCGGGGTCCTGGGCGGGCTCGATCCCGAGCAGTTCCTCCTCGGTGAACGAATTGGTGTGGAAATCCTTCGGCAGACGTTCCTGGTGGTCCTTGCGCATCAGATGGACCCACCAGAGCCCTCCCGCCTCCAGGAGTCCATGGAACTTGGGGAAGCTCTTCTGGACCTCTTCCCGCTGTTGCGGGGATTGGAGCTGGGCGATCAGGGTCTTCATCTCCGGTTCGAGCGCGGCGCGTTCGAGGTTGTCCGGCAATGGCAGGCGCAGGAGAATGAATCCGTCGACCATGTAGTCTTCGGCGTCGTGGGAAACCTCCGCGTTGCGGTAGCGCTCCACGCAAAACAGCCATTCATGGGCATCGCTCATGGCTCCAATGTACCTCCGCGGCGCCTCCCGACCCAACGGAGACTGGCGGTACGGGCGCTCGACTGCTAGAATGGAGGACAATGATTCCGCTCGATCGATTCCGTTCCGCCGCCTGCGCGGTCTGCTTGTCGGCCATTCCCGCGTGCGCCGATATCCGCGGTCCGGATGTCCTGTTCCTGAACTCCTACCATCCCGGGCTGGGCTGGTCGGACCAGGTCCAGGAGGGAGTCCGCAGCACCATGGGGCACAACGAGCAATTCGCCGTGGAATACCTGGATTCCAAGCATTTCGCGAGTCCGGATCTGGATTCCACCTACGCCCGGGAGTTCCGCTCCAAGTACGCGGGGCGACGTCCACGGGTCTTGTTCGCTTCCGACGACCACGCATTGCTCTTTGCCATGAAGTGGCGGGATTCCCTGTTTCCGGGGGTGCCGCTGGTGTTCTGCGGGATCAACGATTTCAAGCCGGAATTGATCAAAGGCCAAAGGAACATCACCGGGATCACCCAATGGACCCGGATGGTGCAGACCGCGGCGATGATCTCCAAGCTGTTTCCCAAGACCACCGATGTCTGGGTGGTCACGGAAGCTTCGGCGACCGGAACGGGGAATCGACGGCGCCTGGATTCCCTGGCCAGGACCCGGCCGGGGAAGCTGCGATTCCATTTCCTGGATTCGGCGGGCACGCCCGAGTGGTCGGAGCTGCGGCGCAAGGTCCTCTCGCTTGGCGAAGGGAACGTCGTGTACTGGTCGGAGCTCTTCCTGGATCGCGACAACGTCTACATCGAGCCCGATCTGGATCTCAAGGCCCTTGTGGATTCGGCGAAGGTGCCCTTCTTCACCCACCAGGCATCCTATCTGTCGGCGGGAATCCTGGGAGGGGATTGCAACCGGGGATTGCAGCACGGCCGGCAGGCGGGAAGGCTTCTGCGGAAGGTCCTTGCCGGTGTCCCCGCCGATTCGCTGAAGGTGCAGGAGGACAGTTCCACGGTTCCCATCTTCCGCTGGGATGCCCTGGAACGGTTCGATGTCGACCTGGATCGACTTCCAACCGAGCGCGTTCTCCTGGACAAACCCGTGCCGGTCTGGGAGGCATACCCCTTGTCCACAGCCGGCGCCATGGCGGGGATGGCGCTTCTGGGTGCCATGGCGGCCTTGCTTTCCTTGGCGTGGCGTCGTGCCCGCCGCGCGAACATCGATGTCCACAGGGCCCAGCAGAGCTTGCGGCATCTCCTGGACGTGCTTCCGGACGCGGTCCTGGTCTTCGACGAGGACGGAGAAGTCGATTTTCTCAACGCACAGGGAAGACGTCTGCTCGGAGGCGTTTCCGGAGATCGGGCGGCGATGCGGGTGGGCGATCTTTTCGACGACGGCGATCCGGACAGCGCGTCGCGATTCGCTTCGCACTTCAAATCGGCGCTCGACGACGGCTCGGCGACCTTCGAGTGGCGCATCCGCCGATCGCGGGATCCCGGTCCGGTGCACGTGGAGGTCTTCCTCACGGCGCTCCTGTTTGACGGGAATCGTCGCATCGGCGCCCTGGTGCGCGACGTGACCGAACGGGTCCAGGCGAGGGAGGTTCTCCTGCGTTCGCACGAGGAGTTGGAGCAGAGGGTGCAGGAGCGGACCATCGAGCTGGTCCAGGCCAACCGGGAGCTGGAGGCGTTCTCGTACTCGGTGTCCCACGACCTGCGCACTCCGCTGCGCGGTGTGTCCGGCTTCGCCGCGGCCCTGGAGGAGGAACTCCATCCCATCCTGGGCGCCGAACATCGCGACTATCTGCACCGGATCCGCCTGGCCAGCGTGCGCATGGGCGAAATCATCGACAGCCTGCTGGGCCTTTCGCGGATCTCCATGACCGCGTTCCGGCCGGTCCAGGTGGATCTGGACGCGGTGGTCGCGGAAGTGATCGCCGCGCAAGGGAACATCGAACACCGCTTGGAATGGCGGCTGGGGAGGCTCGGATTCGTGGAAGCCGATCCGTCCCTCGTGAGGGTCCTCTGGGAGAATCTGATCGGCAACGCGATCAAGTACACGGCCCGGACGGAGGGCGCCGTGGTGGAGATCGGCACCACGGAGGTGGAGGACGGCAGGGAATGGTTCGTGCGCGACAACGGCGCCGGTTTCGATCCCTCCCAGGCCCACAACCTGTTCCGTCCCTTCCAGCGGTTGCACGGCCCCCAGGAATTTTCCGGCAGCGGCGTGGGCTTGGCGATCGTGCAGAGGATCGTGTCGCGCCACGGCGGCAAGGTGTGGGCGGAAGGCGAGCCGGGCAAGGGCGCGACGTTCCATTTCACGTTGGGCTGAGACCGATCTCGGGGCGCGCTCTTCCTCCGGCTCCGGTCGGCGTCCCAGGGACCCGATCCATTTTGATGGATCGGGATGATTTGGGTGCGACGCCTTCCCGTCGCCGTCGGGTCGATCGCATCCCCGATCTCGGCCTCATCCCTGCCAGCCCTGGATGCATTGGCTTCGCCTCGCATCCTTGCTGACAGAATGGTCGACCGTGAAATGCCGCGAGACGCGGGGTCGCCTAAGGCGTGGATCGTGGATGCAGACGACCCGACGGATCCCGTCCGATGATGCATGGTCATCTGTGGAACGATGCGAGGTTGCGTCGCGAGACGTGGGGTCGCCTGAGGCGTGGATCGTGGATGCAGACGACCCGACGGATCCCGTCCGGTGATGCATGGTCATCTGTGGAACGATGCGAGGTTGCGTCGCGAGACGTGGGGTCG
>DAOPYN010000016.1:53160-67342 GCA_035352895.1 Fibrobacteria bacterium
CCTGAGGCGTGGATCGTGGATGCAGACGACCCGACGCGCCCCCGGAGGCGTATATGGACATACGTCGACGGGGGCGTCGGAGGGGAGTATGCGCCGCGAGACGCGCCTCAGGCCTGGAACGGCCGTTTCCAGGCCGCGACGCATTCGTCGACGGAAACCGTCAACACTGCGTCGGCGCCCTTGGCGATCTCCAGGCGGCCGTCGGCGGTGATCTCGCCGATGCGCTCGAAGGCGTTGGGGCGCATGAGCTTCTCGAAGGCGCTGGTCTGGCTCTTGCGGACGGTGACCACCAGGCGTCCCAGCGATTCGCTCCACAGGATCCGGCGCGGGTCTTCCACGCCTTCGCGCGGGACGCGGGCCAGATCCACCTTCATGCCCAGGCGCCCTGCCATGGCGGTTTCCGCCAGGGCCACGCCCAGGCCGCCGTCGGAGCAGTCGTGGGCCGAACGCACCAGGCCCATCTGCATGGCCGCGTGGAGAGCCCGGTAGCTGGCCAGGGTCTGGTCGATGTCGTGCAGGCGGGGCACCGCATTGCCCACGAAGCCATGCAGCGCGAACCATTCGGAAGCGCCGCATTCGTCGCGGGTGGTGCCCACCACGTAGACCAGGTCTCCCGCTTCCTTGGCGTCGATGGTCACGGCCTTGGCCACGTCCGGCAGGGTGGCCAGGGCGGTCACCAGCAGGGTGGGCGGAACCGAGATGCGTTCGGAACCGGCTCCGTAGTCGTTCTTCATGGAGTCCTTGCCGGACACCAGGGGGATCCCGTAGGCCACGCACACGCGGCGCAGGGCCTCGTTGGAACGCACCAGCTGGGCGGCCTTGTAGGCGCCGTCGGGATTGGACGTGCTCTCCACGGGATCCGGCCAGCAGAAATTGTCAAGACCGACGATGGTCGCCGGATCCGCCCCGGAGGCGACCAGGTTGCGGACGGCCTCGTCGATGGACGCTTCGGTCATGGCCTCGGCGTCGATGTCCGCGTAGCGCGGAGCCAGGCCGTTGGAGACCACGAGCCCCTTGGGGGAGCCGCCCACGGGCTGGATCACCGCGGCGTCGGTGGGCCCGTCGTCCTTGGCGCCGGTGAAGGGTTTGACCACCGAACGTCCCTGCACTTCGTGGTCGTACTGGCGCACCCAGGGTTCCTTGGAGCAGATGTTCCAGGAAGACAGGAGCGAGAGGAGATCGGAGGCGGCGTCTCCCGCCAGCTGCGCTGTGGTGGGCTCCGGATGCACCGGTGCCTGCCAGCGGGCCGGGATGACGAGTTCCGGCAGCCCGTCGTGCAGGAAGTGCATGTCCAGGGCGCCGATGACCTTGCGACGGAAGCGCAGGGTGAGCACGCCGGAGTCGTCGAACGCTCCCAGGTCGGAGCTTTCCACGCCGCGGAGCTTGGACAGGGCCATGAATTCGTCGAGCTTGGCGGACGGCACGGCCACCGTCATGCGCTCCTGGGCCTCGGAGACGAAGATCTCCCAGGGATCCAATCCGGCGTACTTGAGCGGAGCCTTCTCCAGGTCCACGCAGGCGCCGCCGCAGTCCTTGGCCATCTCGCCCACGGACGAGGAGAGCCCTCCCGCACCGTTGTCGGTGAGGGCGCTGTAGAGTCCCAGGTCGCGGGCCTCCAGGAGGAAGTCCACCATCTTCTTCTGGGTGATGGGGTCGCCGATCTGCACCGCCGAGACGGGCGAGGCTTCCGTGAGGGCTTCGGAGCTGAAGGTGGCGCCGTGGATGCCGTCCTTGCCGATGCGTCCACCCACCATCACGATGCGATCGCCGGGCTTCACGACCTTGTCGGCCGCATTTTCCAGGACGCCGTCGGGATTGGGGAGGGTGGCCGGCATCAATCCGCCCGTGCCGCAGAACACCAGAGGCTTGCCCAAAAACCGCTCGTGGAACACGATGGATCCGTTCACGGTGGGAATGCCGGATTCGTTGCCGCCATCCTTCACGCCGCGGTGCACGCCGCGCAGCAGGCGCTTGGGGTGCATCAGGCGGGGGGGCAGGGGCTTGGACCAGTCGGGGGGCGCGAAGCAGAAGACGTCCGTGTTGAAGATGGGACGGCACCCTTTGCCGGTTCCCAGGATGTCGCGGTTGACGCCGACGATTCCCGTCATGGCGCCGCCGTAGGGGTCCAGCGCGGAAGGACTGTTGTGGGTTTCGGCCTTGATGGTCACGAAGTGGTCCGCGTCGAAGCGGAACACGCCCGCGTTGTCGGTGAACACGGAGATGAGGTCCGGGCGGCGCGGCATCAGTTCCATGGTGGTGGCGCGCACGCAGGTCTTGAACAGGCTCTTCACTTCGCGGGTGTTCCCGTTCTCCTCGTAGACGATCTTCGCGTTGAAGATCTTGTGCTTGCAGTGCTCGCTCCAGGTCTGGGCGATCACCTCCACCTCGATGTCCATGGGGTCGGGAGGCAGCCCCAGGCCGGCGCGGTAGGCGCGCACGTGCTCCTGCTCGTAGTGGTCGCGGATCGCGCGCATCTCCTCCAGCGTGAGGGCCAGGGTGCGTTCGCGCGAAATGGCCAGCAAGGTCGCGTCGTCGTCGGGGAGAGGGACGCTCTCCACCCGCGGCAGGTGGTTTCCGCGCACGGAGCGGGACTTGGCTTCCACTCTGGCGCCGCGGTCCCACTCCTGGCGGGAGATGGTCAGGCAGTCTTCGATCAGGCTGTTGTGCAGGCAGTTGGCCACCGCCTCCACCTGGTGATCGGCGATTCCGCTCACCAGGACCTGCAGGGTGCCGTACACCTTCTGCGCGTTGAGCGCGCGTTCCAGGAGCTCGGCAAGTCCTTCGCTCGCGGTGTGGCCGATGTTGTCCGTGACACCAGGGCGGAACCCGATCTCGAAGAGGTGCGAGAAACCGGGCAGCACCTGGGGGGCCAGGGGAGCGTCCAGCGTCCAGATCTCGGAGACCGGGTCGGAGAACAGCCGGCGCCCCGCGCGATCCAGCTCGCTTGGGGAAAACTCGCCCTCGAGCGTGTAGACCCGCAGAGTCTTCAGCGCGGCGACGGGAATTCCTGCGTCCTCGGACAGCTGCAGGACGAGGCGGGAGGCAAGGGAATCCCGGAGTTCGGGACGGACGGCGACTTCGATGCGATGGAGGCTCATGGAAGGCGGAAAGGTAGCCCAAAGAGGGAATTGTGGTTCGACGGACGGACGCGCTTTAGCTATCTCGGTGGGTCGCCGACCATGGAACGCGTCTATCTGGACTGGAATGCCACCACCCCTCCCTGCCCGGAGGCGATGGATGCGCATCGGGAAGCTTCCGAACGCTTCTGGGGAAATTCCTCGTCCCTGCATCGGGAGGGACGGGGGGCGGGCGAGATCGTGGAGGGGACCTGCCAGGCCTTGGCGGAATGGACCCGGAGCCGTCCCAGCGAGTGGATCCTGACCTCCGGGGGCACCGAAAGCATCCATACAGCCATCCTGGGGTGTCTCCAGGCGCGGGGGAAAAGGGGACGAGTGGTGTCCAGCCGAGGTGAACATGCGTCCACCGAGGGTGTACTGGAACGGTTGGAAGCGGACGGCTGGGAGGTGGTGCGACTTCCCTTGCGTGCGGATGGAACCTGGGACCCCCATGAAGTGGAGAGGGCTTGCTTGGAGGCCCCCACCGCCCTGGCCAGTCTGATCTGGGCCAACAACGAGACCGGTGCGGTGTCGGACGCGGGGACTTTGGCGCGTCGATTGGCGGAGGCGAAGATTCCCCTCCATCTGGATTCGGTCCAGTGTTTTGGCAAGATGGATGTGGACCTGACGGAAGTCCCCGCCGCATTCGTTTCCCTGTCCGGCCACAAATTCCAATCCACCAAGGGGTCGGGAGCCCTGCGGATCCGGAGGGGGGCGCCTTGGTCCCGATGGATCCAGGGAGGGAACCAGCAGCGCTCGCGCCGAGGCGGGACCGTGGACGTGGCCGGAGCCGCGGCGATGCATGCGGCCATCCTGCGCTCCCGGAAATCCGGCGTCCTGGAGCCCGACCCGAGGGATGGGCTCCAGGAGTCCCTGGTTTGCGCGATCCCGGGGCTCCAGGTGGTTTCCCGGGACGCCAACCGACTTTCCAACACCCTGTGCCTGATCGTGGAAGGAGCCGACAGCTCCGCGCTCCTGGCCAGGATGGACGAACGGGGGTTCTCCATCGCCTCGGGGTCGGCCTGCTCGACAGGTTCGCCGGATCCGTCCCAAGTCTTGTTGGCCATGGGAATCCCCGAATGGCAGGCCCACTGTGCGGTTCGGATCTCCCTGGGGCCCGGGACCACGCGAGCGCATCTGGATGCGTTCGCGAAGGTCTTCGCCCAGGAAGTGGAATTCGTGCGACGTGTCGGAGGCGGTCTAGTAGTTTGAACCGCCCATGCCTTTCACGCTGAGTCATCCCGCCCTTGTCCTTCCGCTGCTCTCCCGCGTCCGTGCCGGAGGTTGGAAGGTCTCCCTGTTCCTGGGGGCGATGGCTCCCGATTTCTGGGTGCTGGCGCCGGGAATCCTGGATCGTTCCTCCACCCATGGGAGATGGGGGCTCCTCCTTTGCCCGCCGTTCGCGCTGGTGGCCTCCTGGTTGTTCCATGGTTGGTTCTTCCAGCGCATCCGGCGTCTTCCCGGAATCGTCTCCTCCTATCCGATCGGTCCGTTCCATTGGGGGTGGAGTGCGTTCGGTGCCATTCTCGGCACGCTCACCCACCTGATGTGGGACCAGCTGACCCACGAAGGATCCCGATTGCAGGTGCGCCACCCGGTGTTCGACAAGGTTTGGTTCGTGGTGGGCAACGATGCCATCACCATCGGACAGGCCGCTTGGATCGGGAGTTCGTTGGTCGGCGCCCTGATCCTGGCCATCTGGATCTGGGGGAAGATCCGTCGATGGGGGATCCCCCTGGCCACCTTCGTCGCTTGGCCTTGGGTGGTGACGTCCTTCTGCGCCGTGGCCCCGGGAGTGTCCTACTTCGGCTGGAGGCTTTTCCCGCTGTATCTGGAAAACGGTCAGCCCCGCTACCTGCTGGACCCGATTTCGGACATCCGGTATCTGGTGGTGGTTTCCGCGGCGCTGGTGGCCGCGTCCATCTGGATGTGCACGGGGGATGCGAAAAACGCCTTCCGCGAGGGAAGGCGTTGAGCTTCGAGCGAGCGATTCCCTCCCTTTGGAGGGAATCTCACCAGTGCGAAACCATCGATCCGGTCCCGATCGCGGCCGGGATCAAGAGCGCCAGGATCTTTCCCCAGGGTTTCTTCTCCGGTTGGACCGGAGCTGCCATGGACTGGTCCTTGTCGAACAACCTCCGGGCAGCCCAGGGGGCGATTTCGCGAATCCGCTTCAAGGTGGGAGGATAGCGGTCGAAGGATTCGAAGGTCGCGACCACCCGCCAGGTTCCCAGGTCCAGGATGTTGGCGCGCACCGTCCAGCCCTCCTTCCGTTCCACCACCTCGGATAGGACCAGGAAGCTCGCCCCGGTCCGGCATCGGAGTTCTTCCATGCACAGGGAGTCGCAAGCCCCGGAGCGCAGGGAATCGAAGCGGCGGGGGAACAGCACCTGGTAGCGGGAATCGGTTCCGGCGACCACCGCGAAGCTGTCCCGGAACGAGCGGGCGAAGGTGTCGTAGGCGCCGCTCCAGCGTGGCAGGGCGAAGGCGATGGCCGATTCCAGGGTGTCGCGCGAGACGCACGTGTCGCAACGCACGCGCAGCGTCAGCCGTTCCCAGGCGGATTCGGCCATCCTCGTGGCCGCGGCCAAGGGGGCGCCCGAGTCGGTCAGCTTGAGCGAATCCATCCAGACCCCACCGCGGGCGTCGCGGATCCAGAGACCCGCCTGCCAAGTGGAGTCCTTGCCTTGGCGAGCCATGGTGGGCAGGATCAGACGCTGGATGGATCTGGCTTTGGCCACCGAATCCAGGCAGGCGTAGCCTTCGCAGGGAAGCGAGTCCGGAAGGGAAAGGAGCCGGCCCTGGTTCTTGCGGGACAGGAAACGTTCGGCCAGGCCCTCCGCCAGGAGCGGGCCATGGGTGGAATCCCGGTGGATCACGGGCACCAAGGCCCAGGTCGCGCCAGCCTCCTCCAGGGAATCGCGTCGGCAGTCTCCGGGACAGGATTCCAGCGAATCCAAGCCCGCCAGTCGGCGCCCCGCCCAGGCGAACACCCGATCCCGAGGTCCGCCGCGGCGGAGCAGGCCGCGGGTCTGCCGGGAGGAACGGAAGTCGGTGATCGTGTAGTTGACCACCCAGGCCGAGTCCGATCCGGAAAGGCCGATTTCCAGCTTCTTGTCGGCCATGGACGCCCGCGACATGGAATCGGCCCTGCGACCCCAAGGAACAGTCAGAAACTGTCTATCCATGCGCGTTCCGAACGCGGTACGTACCGCCTGCGACAGCGCCGGAATGTTGGCCGCCTGGATGCTGTCGGGTCGGATGGACGCCGCCCAGGTGGAACGGACATCGAAACGGCATTTCTCGCCGCACGATACGGGCGGCGCCAGGAATGCCGCCATGGCCCGGTCGGCCAGCCTCTCGCCGGAGCGGTCCAGCAGGCGGGTGGAGTCCAGGACGCTGTCGTCCGATGCGCGCAGGAGAAGAAGATTCAGGGCCAGGGTGGAGTCGGCGAGCCGGCTCAGCGTCCCATGCAGCACAAGTTGGGCGCCCCAGGCGGCGGCCGACGAATCCAGGCAGCGTCGGTTCCGGCAGGTCGCGCGGTACTCGAACGGTGCCCACTTCGCCCACGGCGACCGGCGCAGGCCCTGCATCAGGGAGTCGTCCACCGCCCGGGCCACGAGCGAATCCGCGCCCACGGCTTGCACGGGAGCCACGCCCCAGGGCAGCAGGGCCTGGCGCGCGGAGTCGGCGATGCACTGCGAATCACGCAACGAGGGACGAAGGGCGCGGACGAACCGGCGGGTGAGCTGCCGCAGGGAGAGCGCCTGGTCGGCGCGGAAGACGCCCTTGACGGAATCCGTCTTCTGTCGGGAGTTCATGTCGAACACCCAGGAGGAGACCTCGCGCCATCCGTCCGACTTCACCTGCATGGAGGTGTAGAGGAACCAACCCGCGCCGGAGGAGCGGGCCGCGTTCCAGGATGCCTCGAAATTGGTGGCCGGGTCCGCTGCCGGCGAGCGCAGCGCCTTGCCGGTCCGCTCCAGTTCCATTCCCAGCTTCGCTTCCAGGGCCTGGGCGAGAAGCGGGGATTGGCTCTGGTCGCGGACCTTGGCCACGAACCATGTCCGTCGCGCCACGGCGAGCGAATCCTCCCTGCGGAGGGAGTCCAGCCTCCTCAGGGAGTCCAGCCTCTGCCGGTGGGCGATCTTCTGGAGGGAATCGGCCTTCGCGGAATCCAGCTTGGCCGCCACCACGCGCAGGGAATCGAGGGTGCGCAGGGAATCGGCGATCCGCTGCGCAGGCGTCTTCCGTGTCTTCTTCGACTTGGTGGTCTTGGATTTCGTGGTCTTGGTTCCCGGATCCGCCGCGGAAAGCAGTACGGGTGCCAAGAGGCTCGCCACGATGGTGAGCGCGAGGAGTGTTCTCGGAGATCTCATGGTTCTTTGTCTCCCATTGTCCGCAGAGCATACCTTCTTCGAACGCGTTCTGTCGAGCCCTGGCTACTATTGTCGCTCCATGAGACTCTGGGCCCTCTCCGATCCGCATCTGACCCTGGCCACGCCGCAGAAGGCCATGCACGTCTTCGGGGAGGTGTGGCGCGACCATGTCGAACGCATCCGCGGGAACTGGTGCCGCCTAGTGTCCGACCAGGACGTGGTGGTGCTGCCCGGCGACATCTCCTGGGCCGGTCGGCTGGACGACGCCCAGACGGATCTGGAATACCTGCACCGGCTGCCGGGGACCAAGGTGATCCTGGACGGGAACCACGAGCGCTGGTGGAATTCCCTCGCGGAGGTCCGCGCCCACCTGCCGCCTTCCGTGAAGGCCCTTTCCGGCGACCACCTGGAGATCGGGGCCTGGCTTCTGTTCGGTACGCGATTGTGGGAGACCCGTCGGATCGATTGCGACGCGCTGGTGGCCTGGACTGGAAGCACCGACAAGCGTCCGGACCGGCGGACCCCGGAAGACGACGCGCGCAACGAGAAAATCTTCCTCCGGGAGTTGGCCCGCCTGGAGCGATGCATCCAGGCGCTTCCGCGCAGACCCTGGCTGCGGAGGGTCTGCCTGACCCATTATCCACCCATCGGACCCATGCTGGAGCCGTCCCCTGTCTCCGAACTCCTGGAGCAGGCCAAGGCGGGCCTTTGCGTGTTCGGCCACCTGCACAGTTTGAAGAAGGGGACGGAAGGACGGCCCCGCGAGGTGTTCGGGGAGGCCCGCGGAGTTCGCTACGTACTCGCTTCCGCAGACCATCTGGAGATGGTTCCGGTCCTTCTGGACGAGGCCTGAACCGGCCGTCGGTCATGGCGCCATTGCACCGTCTTCGGAAAATGGTAGCCTAACCCGGGATACCAACGATGGAGACCGCGCCATGTCCATTACCCGTATCGTCTTGGGGAGCATTCGTTCACGACTGATCTGGACTTCGATCCTGGTCGCCTTCTTCGCCTTTGGCCTGACCGCGGGCTTTTCCATCTTCAAATTGCGATCCATCCAGGAGCAGGGACTGGAAGTCCAGATCCGCAGCCAGTCGGAAGCCGGTGCCCGTGAGGTGGAGGCTGTGATGGAACGCAAGGTGGGGTTCGCCCGCGCCTTGGCGAGGTCGGTGGAGGGAATCGCCTCCCTGCCCGATGGCCAGAAGCGGGAAGTGTTGGATTCCGTGGTCCGTTCCATGGCCTTCGAGGAGGGCGTGTCCGCGGCCTACGTGAACGTGGAGCATGGACGATTCTTCTCCGCGAAGGTCGGCACACCTGGGAAGAAGCCGGGTTCCACATGGTTCAAGGACGGCACAGGGCGCGTCCGGTACGATCCCGTGGGAGCGGACACTCCCATCGATTCTTCCGCCGCATGGTACTGGAACGCGTTCCGAAGTGGACACGAAGGCATGGTGGAACCCTACCGCTACAGCTACCTGCCGGGAATCGACTCCATCCTGATGGTTTCCATGGCGGTGCCCATCCAGGTGGGAGGGAAGGTGGTGGGCGTGGCGGGAGTGGATGTTCCCTTCACCCAACTGCAGACGGTGGTCGGCGAAGTCCATCCCATCGCCGGATCGTACGCCATCCTCGTATCCAACAATGGCGTGCGATTGGCGCATCCGAAGCCAGAGTTGCTGATGAAGCGGTTGGGGGACGACATGGCCGACGCGGAGCGCCGATCCCTCCTGGATTCCATCCGCTTGGGGCGGCCAACCCAGGTGGAGAAGATCGCCAAGGGATTGGGAGCGATGAGCCTGATCCGATATCAACCGGTCGTGGTGGGCAAGACCGGGACGGCATGGTCGTTGGGCCTGGTCTTTCCCATCGACGAGATGCGCGCACCGGTGGCTCGAACCCGCAATGAGCTTCTGTTCGCGACCTTGCTGGCAGTCGCTTTCCTGGCGTTGGTCCTGGGTGTCCTGACGGCAAGGCTCCTGAGGCCATTGGAGGTGACCGCGGGTTTCATGCGGGAACTGGCCGAAGGGGATGGAGACCTGACACGGCGGGTTTCCGCGACCGGCGTCGACGAGACGGATCGCCTGGCCGTCGAATTCAACCGCTTCGCGGAAGCGACCCGGCAGATGGTCGGGAATGTCGTGGAACGGATGCTTCCGGTGAAATCCGGTGGCGGGGAGATGCGGCGGGTCTCCCAAGAGATGGATGCCTTGTCCAACCGGTTGGCCGCCCAGGCGCGGACCGTGGGAGAGGAGGCCGACCGGATGTCCGGGAGCGCCCAGGGGGCGCACGGAGCCATGGAGCGTTCCGGTGGAAACCTGGAGCGGATCGCGGCGGCGGTGGAAGAGATGAACGCGAGCGTCGGCGAGATCTCCCAGGGGGCGAACCTGTCCATGACCACGGGACGGGAAGCCATGGCCGCCGCCGAGCAGGCCAGCCGGTTCGTCGGGGAATTGTCGAACGCCTCCCGCGAGATCGAGGATGTGATCGAGATCATCGTGGAGATTTCCGAGCAGACCAAGCTCCTGGCCTTGAACGCCACGATCGAGGCCGCCCGCGCCGGGGAGGCCGGCAAGGGTTTCGCCGTGGTCGCGGGCGAAGTGAAGGAGCTGGCCAAGGGGACCGCCGCGGCCACCGAGGACATCCGGGCCAAGGTCGACAAGATCCGCTCGGCCACCGCGAGCGCGGTGGAGCGGATCGAGACGATCCGCGCCGTGATCCACAAGTCGTCCGACATGCAGAACACCATCGCGGCCTCCGTGGAGGAACAGTCCGCGAGCACCCGCGAGATCGCCTCCAGCCTGGCCGAGGTCGTGTCCGAGATCAAGGAGGTCCGCAAGGGCCTGGCGGGTGTGGCCACCGGCGCCGACTCCGTGCATCGGGAGATGCTCTCGCTGAACTCGACCAGCGGGGAATTGCAGACCGAATCCGAACAGGTTCGCCAGATGGTGTCCCAGATGGACGGCGCGATCCTCGACATCGACCGCCTGTTGGGGCGATTCAAGATCTGAGCATACCTGCCATGCGTCCGGTGGATGGGTCCGCTCCGTCGGGCCGAGGCTAGTTTTCCCTGTCTCTAGAACGCGGGGCGATCCGGACGGACGCCCCTTTCCAGGTTCCGAAGAAGGGGAAGAACGATGTCGAAGACCCACAAGATCGCAGTCCTGGCCGGTGATGGGATCGGTCCCGAGGTGATGGCCCAGGCCCTGCGCGTGATGGAGGCCGTGGCCGCCAAGGACGGCTTCTCCTTCGATTGGAAGCCGGCCAAGGTGGGCGGGTCCGCCTACGACGCGTTCCAGCATCCCCTGCCGCAGTCCACCATCGACACCTGCAAGGATTCCGAGGCCATCTTCTTCGGGTCCGTGGGCGGTCCCAAGTGGGAAAGCCTTCCCCCCGACCTCCAGCCCGAGCGGGGTGCGTTGCTGCCCTTGCGCAAGATCTTCGGGCTGTACGCGAACCTGCGACCCGCCACCGTCTACAAGGCCCTGGCCGGCGCCTGCCCGCTGCGCGCCGACATCGTGGGCGACGGCTTCGACGTCCTGGTGGTGCGCGAACTCACCGGCGACGTCTACTTCGGGCAGCCCAAGGGGCGCGAGGGCGACCGCGCCTTCGACAACATGGTCTATTCCGTGCACGAGATCGAGCGGATCGCCCGGGTGGCGTTCAAGGCCGCGCGTGCACGCCGCAACCACGTGACCTCCATCGACAAGGCCAATGTGCTGGCGGCCAGCGTTCTCTGGCGCGAAGTGGTCACCCGCATCCACAAGGACGAGTTTCCCGACGTGAAGCTGTCGCACATGTACGTGGACAACGGCGCCATGCAGCTGGTGCGCAGCCCCAAGCAGTTCGATGTGATGCTGTGCCCCAACCTCTTCGGCGACATCCTCTCCGACGAGGCCGGCGCGATCACCGGTAGCTTGGGCATGCTGCCTTCCGCCTCGCTCGCGGAAGGAACCTTCGGATTGTTCGAGCCTTCGGGCGGTTCGGCCCCCGACATCGCGGGCAAGGGCATCGCCAACCCCTTGGCGCAGATTCTGTCAGGAGCCATGCTCCTGCGCTACGCCCTGGGCCGCGAGGAGAGCGCCCGCCGCATCGAGGCGGCCGTGGCCAAGGTGCTGGACGACGGCATCGCCACCGGCGACATCGCCTGGGCCGGAGCCCAGGTGGTGAACACCGCGGGAATGGGCGACGCGGTGATCGCGCGGCTCTGAGCCTTCCTCAGAAGCTTCCCAGCATCCGGAACGCCTGCTCCCTGATCCAGGGGGCATCGGGGAGCCGGTACCGCAGACTTTCCTGGCAGTGGTCCAGGTGGGTCTCGGGGGCGTCCGGATCCTCGGTGCGCTCCGGGCGCACGATCCGGATCCACGCTTCCAGGCTGTCCCGACGACGTGGCGCGCTGGCCTGGAATCCCGTCCGGTTCGCACGTTCCAGGGCGTGTTCGGCGTACAAAGGGATGCGCGAGACCTGGTGGACATGCCCCGACCCACCGCCGTCCAAGCAAGAAAGCAGGCGGTCGAGTTCGTAGAAGGCTTCCTGCATCCGGCGGCGTTCCGTCTGGTGCCCCGCGTGCCTGCGCGACAGCGACAGGGCGGCCGTCTGGAAGAAATCGTCCTGGCAGTTTTCGCAAGCTTGGACCTGGCCGCTGGAATCCGACCGGAGATGGCGGGCCCAGGCGGTGTCCGGATCCAGCGTCGCCAGCGAGTCCGGCGAAAGGTAGGGGTGGATCGACGCGAGACTGTCCAGGGTCGTGGAGGTCAGGGCCAGCGTGTCCCGGTGGCGGAAGGTGTCGCGGACCACCAGACGCACCGGAGCCTGCTCCGGCGAAGCCGCGATCGCCCCGCAGGCCAGGCTGGCGATGGCGAGTGCGACGCTGCTCGGGAATCCCATCGCGGCAAATCTATCAACCGGCGGGAACGAAAAGACCCCCGGCGTTTCCGCCGAGGGTCCGACTGCGACAAATTCTGACTTGAGGTTCGTTCGCCCTGCCGCCGCCCTTCGATACACTTCGCTTCGCGAAGCACGGTTCGACAGGCTCACCGCGGCGCTCAGGGAACGGCGACTTTCCACCCGCGGCCAGAGGGGCACTCTGGACGAACGGATCTCGATCAGTTGATCTCCTTGGCCTCGAACCACTTCATGTTGCGGCGGAGCTTCTTGCCCACTTCCTCGAGCTGGAGCTTGCGCTCGGAAGCTTGCTTGGCGCGGAAGTTCTTCATGCCGTTCTTGTGGACTTCGTCCATCCAGTTCTTGGCGAAGGTGCCCTTCTGGATGTCGGTCAGCGCCTTCTTCATGGCCTTGCGCGTGGCGTCGGTCACGATCTTGGGGCCGGTGGTGTAGTCGCCGAACTCGGCCGTGTTGGAAATGCTGTAGCGCATGTACGACAGGCCGCCCTGGTACATGAGGTCGACGATCAGCTTCACTTCATGGAAGCACTCGAAGTAGGCCATCTCGGGAGGGTAGCCGGCGTCGACGAGGGTCTGGAATCCGGCCTTCACCAGTTCCGAGATGCCGCCGCAGAGGACCGCCTGTTCGCCGAAGAGATCGGTTTCGGTCTCGTCCTTGAAGGAGGTCTCGAACACGCCGCCACGCAGGCTGCCGATGCCCTTGGCGTGGGCCAGAGCCTTGGCCTTGGCCTTGCCGGAAGCGTCCTGGAAGATGGCGATGAGGCCAGGCACGCCGCCGCCCTTCTCGAACTCGGCGCGGACCATGTGGCCGGGGCCCTTGGGAGCCGACATGATCACGTCGACGTCCTTGGGGACCTTGATGTACTTGAAGTGGATGTTGAATCCGTGCGAGAAGATGAGGGTCTTGCCCTTCTTCAGGCTGGGGAGGATGTCGGATTCGTAGATCTTGGCCTGGACTTCGTCCGGCAGCAGGATCTGGATGAAGTCGGCCTTGGCGGCGGCTTCGGCGGCCGACATCAGGGTGACGCCCGGCTTGAAGCCGTGCTTGACGGCCAGCTTGTAGTTGTCGGAGCCCTTGCGCTGTCCCACGATCACGTTCACGCCGGAGTCGCGCAGGTTCTGGGCCTGGGCGTGTCCCTGCGATCCGTAGCCGATCACGGCGATCGTCTTGTTCTTGAAGGGGGCCAGCGACCCGTCCTTGTTCGTGTAGACCTTCATCGAAAGCTCCCTTGTGGGGGTGGTTGGTGGCAAGTGGCGAAAAAGTAGAACACTTAGCGCGCGGGTGGCGCGAGGCTTTGGCCCTGGCGGGCCTGCGTTTCTTCGCTACGCGAGACTGTTGACCCTGGCGGGTCGGCTTTGCACGGGGCGGCCGCGCCCCGTGTCCCGCGGCCCAAGGGGCACTGGCGCCCCTTGGGGATCCGCCACCGGGGGGCTTGGACTTACGCGGCCATGGTGGCTTGCTGGACCTGCGGGAGATGCGGATCTTCCAGCACTAGGGGAATGGCATCAGCGTCGCGATCGGCATCTTCATGGCACTGGCCGCTCCAATAACCAAGCCCCCCGGACCCCCTCGCTTCGGCAGCGGCAGGCGTTGCATTGGAGTGCCGGTGGCCCGACTTCGCTTCGCTGGTCGGGTGCGCGATCGATTCGCTTTCCTCCTCAAATCTCCATGGATTCCACGGCGGGAATCATCCAAAGGCCCGGTGGGCAATTCGGAGTGGAGTGTTTCCCTCTAACAGGACGCTGAAAAACCCTTCAAATCAACTGCGCCAAGACAGAATCTGTC
>DAOPYN010000017.1:0-65835 GCA_035352895.1 Fibrobacteria bacterium
CTGAAAGCTGCCCGTCTAAAGACGGGGGTTTCAACCTAGGACAGGAACAATGAACCCCGTGGAGGCCACGCCCAGGCGCTTGAGCAGCTCGCGCTGCAGGAAGGCTTCGTCGCCACGCCGACGATGCCAGGCCAACACATCGCGCAGATAGAGTCGGAAATCCGTATAATCGTGGAGTTCAGGTCGCACCATGGGTGGTGAGGAATCTAGGCTCACGCACCGATTGACGCAACCGACTCCCGCGAGGAATCCCACAAATTCCTCCGCAAGCGGAGTACAGTCGGACGTCGCGACCGATCGGCGTCAATGCCCCGCGGGAGCCCCGGGCAATCCCGCCAGGAAACCCGCAAGCATCTCCTTGCCTTCCAGCCATTCGCCCAGCCCCGCGGCATCGCCCAGGTGGTGGCGTCTGCCGACATCCACGAACCGGGAACCGAACACCTCGGCCCAGTGCGCCAGGACGGGTGAGGCGATGTAGGGATCATCCTGGCTTCCCACCATGAGGCTGGGAAACGGAAGTTTCTTCCGCGGCAGCGGGCTGAACCCCTTGATCTCGGGAGGGAACCCCGTCCGTTCCACGTCGGGCATGGCCACCAAAAACGCACCTACCACGCTTCCCAATGCGCCTTGGGCGGCGGCGTGGGCGATGGTGGCCACTCCCAGGCTGTGCCCCACCAGGACCACGGGCCGCGTCTGTCGCGAAACCACCTCGCAAAGGCGGTCCACCCAGGTCTGCAGGACTGGAAACCCCCAGCTGGCCTGCACCACCCGCACGATGGAGGGATGGTCGGCTTCCCAAAGACTCTGCCAATGCGATGGGCTGGAGCCTCCCCAACCCGGCACATTCACCAACGTCCACGGTCCCTCGTCGATGTTCATCAATTCCATCCACTCCCGTTCTTTGGCCAACGGCCTTTGGTTCCCACAGACGTTCGTGGCTGAAAACTAGGTTTGCCCGCGACTTCCATGAATTCACTCCAAGCCCTCCGATCCGGACGCCTATCGGGCGCGACCCATGTGCGCCTGTGCGAAGGCCTGGAGACCTTCCCTCCGGAGCTCCTGGACCTCGCGCCCACGTTGCGGATCCTGGATCTTTCGGGAAACCGCCTGTCCCACCTCCCCTTGGACCTCCCGCGGCTGGAAAACCTGGAGATCCTGTTCTGTTCGGGGAATCGTTTCGAACACCTGCCGGAGGTCCTTGGGGACTGCCTCAACCTGGAAATGGTGGGATTCAAATCCAACCGGATCCGCACGGTGGACCCCACCTCGCTGCCCAAGCGCCTGCGGTGGCTCATCCTCACCGACAACCAGGTGGACTCGCTCCCGGAAACACTGGGCGATCGGCCCCGGCTCCAGAAGTTGATGCTGGCGGGGAACCGCCTCTGCTCGCTCCCCGAATCCCTCCGCGACCATGGTGCGCTGGAACTTCTGCGGATCGCGGCCAACCGGCTGGACCACATCCCGGATTGGTTGTTTTCCCTTCCGAAACTCGCCTGGCTGGCCACCTCGGGCAATCCCGGATCGTTCCGCGGAAAATCTTCCACCCAACCGCCCATCCCCTGGAACGCCGTGTCCGTGGGCGACCTGCTGGGCCAGGGAGCCTCGGGGGAAACCTTCCGCGCCACCTGGGAGCATCGCCCGATCGCCCTGAAGCTGTTCAAGGGAGCCACAACCTCCGACGGCACTCCGGACGACGAGATGGAGACGTGCCTCGCGGCCGGGACCCATCCGCATCTGCCGGGGGTTCTGGGACGGATCGAGGGCCATCCGGAAGGACGACACGGCTTGGCGATGGAGCTGTTGCCGGAGGGATCCACCGTGTTGGGAAATCCTCCGGACTTCCGCTCCTGCACCCGCGACACCTATCCCGCCCACCTGCGGTTTTCGCCGGAGGAGATCCGGCAAGTCGCCTCCGCGGTGGCCTTGGCCTGCGCCCACCTGGCCGCCAAGGGGATCTCCCATGGCGACCTCTACGCGCACAACATCCTGGTGTCGGGGGCCCGGACCTACCTGACGGATTTTGGCGCCGCCAACCGGTGGGATGCAACCGACTCCCTCGAGCGCGCTCGCTGGTACGCCCTGGAGGCCCGCGCTTTCGGGTGTCTGCTGGACGATCTCGCGGAGCGGTGCGGAGGAGCACCACCGGACTCGCTGCGACAGCTTCGCGACGCGTGTCTGGATCCGCATCCGGGGCATCGTCCCCGGGTGGAGGACTGGCGGATCGAATGAACCACCCCGCAGCAAGCCCGAAGTGATCGACACTGGACCATCCGGTCCATTGGACTGTATTTTGGTCCGCACCGATGAAAACCCGTTCCAGATCCCTCGCGGGATTGATTCTCCTCCTGGTCCCCCACGCCTGGAGCCAGGCTGCCGGCCATTCCGTTTCCCGTCCGGATGCTCCGACGGCCGATTCCTCCGCGACCGCGAACGCCCCTTCGCGTTCCTCTCCGGCGACGTTCGACGATCCGGTGCTCGACTCCCTTCGCGACGCGGAATCCAAGCGTCGACAGGAACTGCGGGAAGCGCTGGGCCTGGACTCTTCCGGGGCGCCCGCCCCACAAAGCAATTCCACCAAAGGCCACTGGCGCGCGGGCCTGCACGCCAGCGCCCACGATGTCGGACTGCTTCTGGGGGCCTCGGTGCGAACCTCGCCCCTCTCCCTGGGATTCGACGGCTGGGTGAGGCCGGGGGTCTTCACCAAGGAAGTGAGGACCACTCCCACCCGGCGGGCCCAATACAAGGAAGTGCTTTGGGGATTCGTCCCCTGGGTGCAGGCGGAGATCGGATCCGAATTCCGTCTGGCACTGGTCGCCTCGCTGGACATGACCATGGGAACCTGGTACGGAACCAACAAGTCCCCTGATTCGGACATCCAACCCGCCTTGGGAGTCAAACTCCTGTTTCCCCAATATTTCCAGTTCGGCCTGCGTGGAACGATCGGCGAGGGCTTGCTGGGACGCGTTCGAGGAGAAGCCGTATGCGAATTCTGACCCCTCCCACGCTGGGAGCCCTGCTTGCCGCCGTGGGGCTGTCTGCTTGCCAGAGCGAGGAATGCAAGAACAAACTGTGCGGAACGGAACCCTCGCGCCCCAAGGATCCGTTGACGGTCTCCATCCAGGTTTCCTCGACCTACAACTGGGACAGCATCTTCGTGGAGCTCCACTCCGGCGACGAGGTGGAATCCGGAAGGCTGCTGCAGAGTTGGACCCTGAAGGAGGGACTCACGCCCCTCTCGGTGCAGGTGGGCGATGGAAAATACAGCGCCAAGGCCACGTACATGCGCACGGGCGACACACTGGAGGTCTTCGATTCTGACAATGCGTCCTGGGACTCGAACACCGACGAATGCGATTGCGTCACCGGCTGGACCCGCAACAACGGGAAACTGGACCTGAGCGGGTACTGAGGGCAGCCTCCTCCAGATGACGGTCGGATCCTGTCACCTCCTCGTGAACTTTCCGTCGCCGCCCGCCTCTCCCGATCAGGGAAGGCCGATCGAGGCGACTTCCTGGTCGACGCCCTGCTTCACCCGCAGGATGGAGATTCCCTTGGGAGATTGGGGGACCTCGAAGACGTTGAGTCCCGCCGTGGCCTGGATGGTGCCGGACCACAGCGTGCGTCCGCGCAGGTCGGTCAGGGCGATCGTGGCCGGCCCGGCGGAAGCGGCGGTGTAGGTGCCGCTCACCGCGCCCTCCCTGGCATGGACCACCAACCTTCCGGAAACAGTCGAAGGACGTTCGTCCACCCCCGACACTCCCCACCCCGATTTCATGGCGTCCATCAGGGACTGGTCGTACACCTTGGCGTTGCCGCGGTCGATGATGGTGAAGTTCATGTCGCCGGTGTAGTAGGTGTCCCAGGCGAAAGGAATCACGCCATGGGCGCGTGCGGACTTGGCCACGTACTTGTAGTAGGCGACGCGCCCCTTCTTGTGGAGATCCAGGTTCGCACCGGACAACGTGGTACGCAAACCGGCTCCCCATTCCCCGATGATCGCGGGAATCCCCTTGTCGACGAACTTGCGCTTCAGGACGTTGAACTGGGAATCGACGAATACCTCCTCGCCCCAGGTGGGGTTGTGGGCGGCATCCGTGGTGGAATGGTTGCCCTGGCCCCAGTAGAAGAACTGGTTGCCCCACGACTCGTCCTTGGTCATGAGGGTGTACTGGTACGGATAGAAGTGCGCCTCGAACATGAGGCGCCCCGCCACCTTGTCGGTGGGATAGACGCTGTAGTTCGTGCGGATCAATTCGATGTCCGTGCGTGGGCCCTGGAAGATCAGCGTGCGCGTGGCGTTGTTGCCGCCGGTGGCGCGCACCGCGTCGATCATGGTCTGGTGGTAGGAATTGAGCACGCCCACGCGGTCGGCCCCGAAAGCGGTCCCGTAGGCGTCCTGCACCGCCGGCTCGTTGGCGCTGGCGAACAGGAGGTGGTGGTCGTAGTCCTTGAAGTAGTTGGCGATCTGGGTCCAGTAGGCCTTCTGCTTCACGTTGACCGACGCCTGCGACCCCACATCGATGTGTTCCTCCAGCCAGCCCTTGTCCCAGTGGCTGTTGAGCACCACGTACAGGCCGTCCTTGATGCAGTAGTCCACCACCGTCTTCACTTCCTGGAGCCAGGCCTCGCTGATCACGTTGTTGCTGGCATGGGTGTCCCAACCGCAGGGGATGCGGATGGAGCGGAACCCAGCGGCCTTGGCGGCGTCGATCATCGCCTGGGTGGGGACGTGGTTGGACCAGTAGGGCTTGCCTCCGGGAGTCTCCATGGTGTTCCCGATGTTCCATCCCAATCCCATGTCGGCGGCGATGGTGGCGGCGGTGGGAAGGTCGGCGGCCTGCGAAAGGCCCACCAGCGCTCCCACCAAGGCGGCCAGGCGTGTCCCCCTGAAGTGGCGGAAATCCATCGAATCCATCGTGTGCTCCTTGCGATCCAGAACCGACCATCACCCCGGAAGAATTCCCTCTTCCGCCCCACCCCCCAAAAAGGTCCCTGGAGTGGTGCTGGTAAGATGGGTCTTGAGCCCCCAAAGCGCAGGCCGAAGGTTTTCCCACGCCCCCCCCTCAGCTTCCCTTGCTCTACCTGGCGCGGACAATCCCCCTTCGCCCGCTCGCAGGCCGCACCAGCAATGGCTTCACGGGCATCGCCTCCTCCGTACGCCGTCGCCTTGGCACACATTCCATCCGGGGCAATGTTTTCTTCCATGATTTTTGCCCTCCCCCTGAAATCGGACGTGGCCCGACATGGAGAGATGCCTCGGTTCACTGGATCCGCGGGTCGTCCGTGTCCAGGATGAATTGCCAGGAGGCCGTGTAGGGGTGCAGCCAACCTTCCTCTTGCAGCACCCAGAACAGGCCTTCCTCGACGGCAAGCCGAGGGTTTCCCACCAGCACCACCCGGCAGGAGGCGGGGTATTCCACCCGGACCTCCACCGAGACGTGCAATCGCCGGTGCCTTTCGCCGGCCAGCGTCCGGATGCGCACCTGCGCAGGGTTGAGGGCCAGCGCCCAGCGCGCCTCGGGTTTGCCGATCGCGTATTCGGAAAGCGGCCAGGCCACCTTTCCCTCCCAATTCCTGTCCACGGAGTCGGGAGTCGCCGGCTTGCGCTTGCGGAAGTCGCCCACCAGGGCGCGGATCCGTTGGGAACCCAGCGGGAATTCCGAATCGAAGCGGCGCACCCCTTCCTCTGGCGCAGCCAGGGTCATGAGCAAGGTTTCCCGGGACACTTCCGGATAGAGCGGGAGCGCGGCCGCCCCCATGGCGAGGTTCAGGCCGTAAATTCCCAGCTTGTCCTGGAAGGTGAACTGCGCAAGCTTCCCTTTGGTCCGGGGAAGCGCGGCCAACCGCTGGATCTTGCCATTCACCTCTTCCACGAGGTATCCGGAAGCTGCCACCATCCCCACCACCCAGACCACCCCAAGCACCCCTCGCATCGCCCACACCCGGGGGCTAGCCGCCCCCGTGGGCCACACCACCACCAACGCGAAAACAGCGAAGGACGCCCCGGACAGGCACCCGAACACCAGAAGCCAAACCGCGAGGAAGAAACAGACCAAGCTCAGGACAGACAGGAGAAGGCCCAGAGCCAGCCGGATCAGCTTTGTGGGCCCCCATTTCCAAGGGCTTGGCATCGGCAGGTACTCGTTCATCTGCCCCCCTCGGACCGGACCCGGAGTCCTCCGATATTGCCGAGCGAATCCGGGATGGCGACGTCGACAAACAGGACGCCTTCGCAACATCCACCGCCGCCCGGCGAGTGGACGACATCGAAAGAGGCCAGGAGGGTATCCGACCTCATCAGCTCCGCGCTCTGGATGCGCTCATCCGTAGGAACGAAATACCTCCTGGCGAGGCCGGTACCAACGCCCGTGTCCACCGCAAGGATCTCCTTCCCCGCGACCGAACGAAGGACCAAGCCTCCAAACAGGCCGGAATCTCCCGCTTGTGAAACCGAAACCGAGATCTCGTTCGGTTTTGAAACACAGGAACAGGCATACTCCGGTGGAATCTCCGGCTCCTTCCGGAAGCAGCCCACCAAGTTGATCACCGCCGCATGGAGAAGGCACCAACGAAAAAGCCTCGATCCGAATCGACGCTCCCGGTTCCCTCGATCGCGATCCGCATCGTGCATCCCCGGTCCCTCCTAGACAACGAATGGAGCCACGCACGAACCTGGTGTCAACAATCCAGGTCGTTTCCGTGACGGGGGACACACCTCATCATCGGCGAGCCGCCGCCGCTGCCACCGCCCCTGTTCATTGCGATGTAGGGGCGATTCGTGAATCGCCCCTACATCGCCCATCGGGCAACGGCAGCCATTCCCACCGACCCATCCTGCCCACCAAACCCACCCGACCAGCGAAGCGATGTCGGGGAACCGGCAATCAAATGCAGCCCGCCCGACCAGCGAAACGGCGTCGGCAAACCGGCAATCAAATGCCGCTGAAGGGCGATGGGGTCCAGGGGGCGAGGTTCATCGCAGGCCGTGGGCCAGTCCCCTCCGGCAATGAGCCGGAGGGGGTGAACACCCGCATCGCAGCGAAGCTGCGACCAGCCCCACGGCCGGAGAGTCCGAGCCCCCTGGTGGCGGTTCCCCAAGGGGCGCCAGTGCCCCTTGGGCCGCGGGACACGGGGCGCGGCCACCCCGTGCAAAGCCGGACACGCAGTGTCAAAGCCCGTGCAGCGAGCAAAAGAAAAGGCCCCCGACCATCAGGTCGAAGGCCCCGCGCAGCGGAAAACCCCGCAACAGACGTCAGCGCTTGGCGGCAACCTCAGCGGCGACGAACTCGACGAACTCGGCGACCGACTTGGCCCCCAGATCCCCCACTCCCCGCTGGCGGACGGAAACCGTCCCGGAAGCGGCCTCCTTTTCGCCCACCACCAGGATGAACGGCAGGCGCTGGCCTTCCGCCTCGCGGATCTTGTAGCCGAGCTTCTGGTTCTGCTCGTCCACGGTCACGCGGATCCCGGCCTTGCGCAGCTGGGAGGCGGTGGCGCGGGCGGCGTCCAGGTACTTCTCGGAGACCGGCAGGATGGTGGCCTGCACGGGCGCGAGCCAGGCGGGGAAGGCGCCCGCGTAGTTCTCGATGAGGATGCCGATGAACCGCTCGAGCGATCCCAGGATGGCGCGGTGCAGCATGATGGGCGTGTGGCGCGCGCCGTCCTCGCCCACGTACTGGGCCCCCAGCCGCTCGGGCAGGTTGGGGTCCACCTGGATGGTGCCGCACTGCCAGTGGCGACCCAGGCAGTCCTTGAGGGTGAATTCCAACTTGGGTCCGTAGAAGGCGCCTTCGCCGGGGTTCAGGATGGTATCCAGGCCCGCGAACTGGCAGGCGTCGGCCAGCGCCTTCTCCACGCGATCCCACGATTCGTCCGTTCCCACGCGCTTTTCGGGACGGGTGGAGAACTTCACGATCACTTCGTGGAATCCGAAGTCGGCGTACATCTCCTTCAGCAGCTTGCAGAAGTCCGCCACTTCCTGTCCGATCTGTTCCGGAGTGCAGAAGATGTGGGCGTCGTCCTGCACGAAGGCCCGCACGCGCATGATGCCGTGGAGGGTGCCGGAGGGTTCGTTGCGCACGCACGATCCGAACTCGGCCATGCGGAGCGGCAGCTCGCGGTAGCTGCGCAGCCCCTGGTTGAAGATCTGGATGTGGCCCGGGCAGTTCATGGGCTTGATCGCGTAGATGCGCTTTTCGGATTCCGTCACGAACATGTTGTCCTGGTACTTGTCCCAGTGTCCGGACTTCTCCCACAGCGTCTTGGAGGCCACGCTGGGGGTGTTCACCTCCACGTAGCCGGCATCCTGGATCTTCTCGCGCACGTAGTTCTGCAGGGTGCGGTAGAGCGCCCAGCCCTGCGGATGCCAGAACACCATGCCGGGCATGTCGTCCTGCAGGTGGAACAGCTCCAGCTTGCGGCCGATCACCCGGTGGTCGCGCTTCTTGGCCTCTTCCAGGGCCGTCACGTGGGCCTCCAGGGCCTTCTTGTCGTGGAAGGCGGTGGCGTAGATGCGCTGCAGCATGGCCCGCTTCTCGTCGCCGCGCCAGTAAGCGCCGGCCACGGAAAGGAGCTTCACGTACTTCAGGAATCCCGTGTGCGGCACGTGGGGGCCGCGGCAGAGATCGAAGAAGTCTCCCTGGGTGTAGTAGCTGACGGTGGAATCCGTCCACTCCTGCATCATCTCCACCTTGTAGGGCTCGGCCTGCTCGCCCCAGCGGGAGATGGCCTCCAGGCGGTCGATGTCGTGACGATCGATCGACAATTTCCGACCGGCAAGGTCGGACATCTTCGATTCGATGGCCGCGAAGTCGTCGGGCGTGAACTTGTGGGGCGAATCGATGTCGTAGTAGAAGCCGTTCTCGATGACCGGCCCGATGGCGAGCTTGGTGCCGGGGAAGAGCTCCACGATGGCCTGGGCCATGAGGTGGGCGCTGGAGTGGCGCACGATCTCCAGGGATTCGGCGTCCTTGGAGGTCAGGATGCGGAACGCCCCCGACCCGGGAAGGGCCCGCTTGAGGTCCCACTGCTTTCCGTCGACCACCACGGCCACGGCGGCTTCGGCCAGCCGGGGGGAGATGGACATCGCGATGTCCAGGCCGGTAGTGCCCGCGGTCACCTGCTTTTCCGATCCGTCGGGCAGTGTGAGCTTGAGCGTATCCATGGCCAGTTCTCCGTGTTGTATGTTGGATCGACCCTCCGCGATCTTCGCGGAGGACAAGGAACGAAAACTAGAAAGAGCCGGGCGGGAATCCCTTCAGGGCGCGGGGCTTCCCATGCGGCGAAGCCACCGGTAGTGGGACGCGATCCCCTTCCACAGGCTCCCGTGGTCGTGGAACGCCACGCCGTGGCACCGGCAGACCTCCTCGACCAGCGGAGAGAGGGCCGGGTAGTGCACATGGCAGATGCGCGGGAACAGGTGGTGTTCTATCTGGTAGTTCAGGCCACCCAGCCACCAGGTGGCCAATGGGTTCCCGCGGCTGAAATCCACCGTGGTGCGCACCTGGTGGCGCGCCCATCCGATGGCCATCCGACCCGTATCAGCATCCACCCGCGGAAATTCCGCATCCTCCACCGCATGGGCCAGCTGGAACACCACCGCCAAGGTCGTTCCCAGCACCACGCTGCCCAGCAGGTAGCAGGCCACCACCGCGGGAAGAGGATGGAATCGCGCGGGAACCACCAGCACCAGGGCGAAGAACACCGCGCGTCCCGCCAGGAATTGGACCAGTTCCACCCCCTTGGGTCGCGGCATGCGCCGTTGGCCGAGCCTGCCCACCAGGACGTCGCGGAAATCGTCGAACCACTGCCACTTCAGGGCCAGGATCCCGTAGAGTGGCCAGATGTACAGGTGCTGGAACCGATGCAGGACGCGCCGGGGATGGTCGGGGCTCACCCTGCCGAAGGGCCCCAGGTCGATGTCCGTGTCGTGCCCGGCAAGGTTCACGTACATGTGGTGCAGCACGTCGTGCTTCCATCGCCACACGTACGAGCTCGCACCGATCAGATCCAGGGTGCCGGCGGCCAGGTGGTTGATCCACCGATGGCGCGAGTAGGCCTGGTGGCCACCGTCATGCTGGATGTTGAACCCGATCCCGGCCACCACCAGCGCCAGGAAGACCACCAGGACCACAACGACCACCGCGGGGAGATCGGCCAGCAGGAGAGTCAGGTAGAGGCCCGCTGCCATTCCCAAGAACACGGCCGACTTGAGCCACATGGAACCGTTGTCGCGCGGCGAAGTCCCGGAATCCTGGAAATAGGCATCCACGGTCTTGCGCAGGTCCAGCTCGAACGCGTCGGGTCGATCGAAGCGAGGCACCACGGAGCGGGCACCAGGAGCGATGGTGGGCATGGCCATCGGCTCGATGTTCGGGACGTCGCTGGTCATCGTCGGCGTCTTCCTTTTTGAACGGAACCAAGAACAAAAACGGCCGGGAATCGCTCCCTGCGGAGGAATCCCGGCCGTTTCTTGTCATCGAGAATGGGCTGTACTGGAATCGAACCAGTGACCCCTACCATGTCAAGGTAGTACTCTAACCAGCTGAGCTAACAGCCCGACGAGGGGAAAAAGATAACCCGGCTTCCCCAGATGGCAAGGGGCGGAGGATCGAAATAAACCACCCCGCAGCAAGCCCTTCGCCAAGCTCAGGACAGGCTTTCGGGGAATCCGGCCCGAAGTGGTTGACTGCGATCGCCTGAAGGTGTCGAGCGAGGCCTCAGGGAAGGATCTCCACCTTGGTCCCGATCTTGACCTTCCCCCAAAGGGAGTCCATGCCTCGGTCGGTCACAGCGATGCAGCCTGCGGTCCAATCGTAGGCGACATGTCCTCCATGGATGCAGATGGACCCGCCCATCCTGGTGGATTGCGGAGGAAGTCGGCCGGCCCTGTGGGCCTGCAGAATGGATAGGTATTCCCTCCGGTCGATCACTCCCGATTCCAATCCCCGTTTGGCATCGTCACTGGAGGGATAGTCGATCAGGAACGATTTGTAGAAAGGACTGTTGGGATTGCGGGAAAGGATCGTGTACACCCCCTCCGGAGTCTTGTTGTCCCCCATCCGCAACTTGGAGCCCGAATCCCCCGCTCCGGCTCCCAAGGCCACGTAGTAGACACCCATCGTATCCTCGCCATTCATGACCCACAACCTCCGCTCGGCTTTGGTCACGCGCAGGTGGAAACCGGATAGATCGGGCAATGCGAGCAGACACGACATGACCACGAAAAGCATTGGGGGCAACCTCCGAACCAGGGAAAGGAGGTGCTCCCGAGGACATAGGGAAAGCGAAAGGGAAAGGGGGCAACCTCACCCACAATCTATCGCCGCGACCGCTCTTGGCAACGGAGATTTCCTGTCAGGATCTTGTCACATCGGATTCAGGGAATCGTCAGCTGCGGATGCGCCACAGGAGCACCCAGACCACGCCCAGGATGATCCACAGCTTCACCTCGGCCGAACGCCTTCCCCAAGCCTTGGAGCCATGAGTATGCAGACTCCAGAAGGCGGTCCAGGCGAGCCCGGTGGTCAGGGCCAATCCCGCGATGTAGGCGCCCATCCAGTCGGGGGTGGAACTGAAGATCCGGTAGAGCACGTAGTAGATGGTGAACGCCAACGGGAGCAAGGCCAGCTGGGCGGATCGGCGCTCCCCGAACAGGATGGGAAAGGTCCGCGCCCCCATGGCCCGATCTCCTTCCACATCCTGGATGTCCTTGAAGAGCTCCCGCACCAGCGTGAGGGAGAAGGCGCAGACCATGAGCACGGAAACCTGACGGTTCCAACCCGGACCGCAGAGCGATCCATAGGCGACCGTGGCCGCGCAGACGGCGGCCACCGCGGCGTTGCCCACCAGGGGCTTGGACTTGAGGTCGCGATCGTAGATGAACAGGACCGTGGCCACCGTCACGGCGATGATCAAAGCGTCCACGTAGGCGTAGGCGGCGATCATCAAACCCAGGGCCAGGCACCACCCGGCAAGGCGCAGCGCGGTGGTCAAATCAAGCGCACCCGTGACCAGGACGCGATCGGGGCGATTCACCTTGTCGGCGGAAAGATCGCAGATGTCGTTGTAGATGTTACCAAAAGCCGCGATCAGGAAGGCCGAAACAGCCAAAAGCCAAGGCTTGTCCCGCGAAAGGGTGGATCCGGCCGCCCAGGAACCGGCAAGACTCGTCGCCGATGCGACGAGACAATTCCCGATCCGGATCAGACGAAATCCGGAATGAATTTTGCGGAATTCCACCAAGACCAAAAAGTTAGCCACTCCAGTCTCTCGGACCACTCCGAGATGAACCTTCCTGGTGGATTCAACCACAAAACAGAATACTGCCAGAAAAAATTCACAAACCCACTAGCCAATCGTTTCGGCCGGTGATAACTTCTGTTCAGAGGAGGGACGTACAAGGGTTTACCCAGGCACGTCATCGGTCGAATAGGCTCTGGCAGCGGGGATAGAAAGCAATCGGGGAATGCAACCGCCATCCTGTTCGACCCTCCTCGACCTCGGACTCCTGGGAAGGGGCTCAAGGTCGAGGATCCTCGGAACGCAGAACCAGGCCAAGGCCTGGTTTTTTGTTTTGGTCCCAGACCGACCACGCCGGGGATCCAGGCTGGTATCTTGTGCCCATGCTTGGAACGATCGAACTCGACTCGCTGGCCATCCCCTGCATCGTGGGCATCCTCCCCTTCGAACGCGTCGAGGAGCAGCCCGTCTTCGTCGACCTGGAATTGGATCTGGACTTCGGCCCGGCGGCCGGATCGGAATCCATCGAGGACACGGTAGACTACGCCGCCTTGGCCGAATCCATCCACGAACTGGTCAAGGAAGCCAAGTTCCAACTCATCGAGACCATGGCCGAGGAGATCGCCAAGTTCGTGCTGGCCCGGCACTCCATGGTGGAAACCGTCCGCGTGCGCATCCACAAGCCCCGGGCGGTGCCCCAGGCGAAGGACACGCGGGTCCGGGTCGAAAGGTCCCGTTGACTTCCGCGACCAAGACCGCCCTGGTCACCGGTTCCAGCGTCCGCACCGGACGGGCCATCGCCCGGAGGCTCGCCCGCGACGGATACCACGTGGTGGTCCACGGCAGGGAGAACGCCCTGGACCAGGCCGACGAGACCGTCCGGCTCTGCCGGGAGGCGGGATCCACGGCCGAGATCGCCCTGGCCGAGATCGCCAGCGAGGATGGATGCCGGAAATTGTCAGAACAGGTGGATGGTCCGCTGCATCTCCTGGTGCACAACGTGGGGATCTACCGCACCGGCCCCCTGATGGAGATGCCGGTATCCGACTGGACGGAGACCCTCCGCACCAATCTGGACGCGCCGTTTTTCCTGACGCGGCTTCTCGTGGACCGCATGCCTCCGGGCAGCTCGATCGTGGCCCTGGGCTACGTGGGGTCGGGCAAGGCGGCCGGATCCACCCGCACGGGCGCGTACTCGGTGTCCAAGACGGGGCTCCTGGTCCTGGTGAGGTCGCTGGCCATGGAACTGGGACCTCGCGGCATCCGCGTGAACATGGTCTCGCCGGGGCAGCTGGAGAACTCCGTTGACCTTCCCGAGGACATCGCGCGTCGCGTTCCCCTGGGAAGACCGGGCCGGGCGCTGGACGTCGCCGAGGCGGTGGCCTGGCTCGCCTCCGAACAGGCGGGCTACATCACCGGCCAGGAACTGGAAGTGGCCGGAGGACTCATGCTAGGTTTGAAGGGACAATGATCCACCTCCTCCCCATCGCACTGGCTCTTTCCGCCGCTCCCACCCTCCAGACGCTGCGTTGCGACGGCGTCTGCACGCCCACCCCCTCCGGAATGGACATCGTGGTTCCACTGGGGGACACCGTCCAGTTCTCGTGGCAGGGTCTGCGCGCGCACCGCGGCCCCAAGGAGGGAGTGCGGCTGGACGGACAAATCCTGACTCTGTCCCCCGTCGCCGTCGGGAAGACCAACCACCGCCTGGCCACGTCGTCGGGTCGCGATCCTTGGGAATTGACCGTGGAAGGGGTCCCGCTTCGGCGCCTGGACCTGGAAATCCGGGCGGTGGGAACCGACCCCCGGGTCCTGCGCTGGAAGGCCCGGGTGGTGGAGACGGAGATCAACCGCCTGCTGGGGCGCTCGGGCCTGTCGCTGTCGTTCACCCAAGGATCGCCCATCTACCTGGACCGCAAGGAGTGGGACCTGAACCGCAACGAGAGGCTGGACCTCTGGCGCAACGGGACGGTCGAGAGCCCGGCCCCCGAACAGGTGAAGCTGGTGGGACAACTGCTGCGGCGCGGTCTGGAATTTCCCAAGGTGGTGCTCCTGCAGGAGAAATCACGGGTGGGCTGGAGCCCCAAGGAAGAGGTCCGCGCCGGCGACACCCTCCTGAGGCTCGCCGACAACGACCCGCTGGTGTGGAGGGATCGCCAGGGAACCCCCATGCGCTACGTGCTGGAAAGCCCCCGCCGGGATCGTTCGGACACCTTCCTGGTGACCGGCTATCTGCCCGGTGGCGCGCTTCGCATCGCCACCTCCTCCGGCGGCTGGAAGTGGGACCACCCGATCACCGACCTGGTCCTGCGTCCGGATCTGGACGCCCCCGCCTTCGGATTCGTGGACTTGACCCAGGAAAAGGCCCCTCCCGTCCTTCTGATCCCCGCCACGGACACCAGTTCGATGCGCCATGCCCGGATCCTCGCGCACGAAGTCGGGCACCTGTTCGGATTGCGCGACACCTCGGCGGGCAACAATCTCATGTCCGCGTTGCTGCGCATGGAAATCGCCGATCCCGTCCTGGAGGCCGAACAGGTCAGGGATCTGGCGCGACGGATGACCGAGATGGGGATTCCGACGTTGGACAGAGCGCGGCGGTGACGTCGGGGGCGGCCATGGGCCGTCCCGAAGGGCCCACCATGGCGCCGACCATCCTGGCCTCCAGGTGGACGATTCCCGTCCAACCCACGACCCTCTGGTGGAACACCATCCGAAGGCGCCCTTCCATGGCCACGCGGGTCTCCACCCGAAACCGGTCCTGGGGCCGCAGCGACCTGCGGTAGTCCAGTTCCGCCCGCACCAGCACCAACTGGCGGCCCTCCCTGGACAGGGCCACGAAATCGACGCCGTGGTCCAGGAGGAACCGGTGGCGGGCGTGCTCCAGGTAATTCTGGTACACCGCGTTGTTGACCACTCCCTGGAGATCGCATTCGTGGTCGCGCACCTCGAATTCCACGCAGTGGACGGTTTTTGTCTGCTCAGGCACGCTGTCCCTCCTGGATGCGGTCCAGGAGCTGGCCATGGATGCGGCCGTTGGTGGCCACCGTCTGCAACCCGAAGATGTCGTGGGGGTTTCCCAGGTAGTCGGACACCTTGCCACCGGCCTCCTCCACCAGGAGCACTCCCGCGGCGCAATCCCAAGGCTGCAGGAAGGACTCCCAATAGCCGTCCAGACGCCCGCAGGCGACGTAGGCCAGGTCGATGCCGGCCGTTCCCATCCTCCGGATGCCGCGGGCGTGCGGGACCACGGCGGCGAAGGTCTCCAGCGTGCGATTGGGGTTTTCGCGGATGCTGTAGGGAAAACCCGTGGCCAACAGCGAGCGCTCCAGTTCCGTGGCCTCGGTCACGCGGATGGGCCGTCCGTTCAGGAACGCTCCCCCACCCCGCTGGGCCCAGAACATCTCGTCGCGGATGGGCTCGTACACGACTCCGGCCACGGTGGTGTCGCGATGGCGAAGTCCGATGCACACGGCGAAGAAGGGGATCCCGTAGGCGAAGCTCACCGTGCCGTCCAGCGGATCGAAGATCCAGGTCCATTCCGCGTCGGGCCGGGCCTGGTTCTCCTCCTCCTCCCCGATCTGGGCGTGGTCGGGGAACCTCTCCTGGATCCACTCCCGCAGGAAGCGTTCGGAGGCCTTGTCGTATTCGGTGACCAGGTCCGTGGCGCGTCCCTTCTCGGAAAGCTCGCGGACCTGCCCGAAACCCTCCCGGAGGATCCTGCCGCTTTCCCGGGCGGCCTCCTTCAAGTGTTCGATCATGATGTAGGGCAATGGTAGAAAGGCGCCGCGCGGGAAGGTACCTTGTCGCCTCGATGCCGTATCCGACCATCCACACCGATTTCTCCCGCGTTCCTTCCCCCTGCTACGTGCTGGACCAGGCGCGGCTGCGCGCGAACCTGGAACTGCTCCAGCGGGTGCAGCGGGAATCCGGCGCCAAGGTCATCTGCGCCCTCAAGGGATATTCCTTCTGGAGGTCGTTTCCACTGGTGCGCCAATACCTGGCCGGAGCGACGGCGAGCTCCCTGAACGAGGCCATCCTGGCCAGTTCCGAGATGGGCGGCGAGCTCCACGTGTACGCCCCCGGATACGCCGACGACGAGATCGACCGGATCCTGGACATGGCCGGGCACATCACCTTCAACAGCTTCTCCCAGTGGGCGAAGTTCCGCGACCGCACCTTGTCACACCCCCGCAGGCCATCTCCCGGCATCCGCGTGAACCCACAGTACAGCCAGGTGGAAACCGACCTTTACAACCCCTGCGCGCCCTTCTCGCGCCTGGGAGTGGTGGCTGACGAATTCCGTCCGGACCAGCTGGAAGGGATCGAGGGCCTGCATGTGCATGCGCTGTGCGAGCAGAACGCCGACGCCTTCGAGGGCTTGCTGGGCGCCTTCGAGGAGAGGTTCGGGAAATTCCTGCCGGCGATGAAATGGGTGAACTTCGGAGGCGGCCACCACATCACGCGCGAAGACTACGAGGTGGACCGCCTGGTGAGGCTCCTGGTGGATTTCCGCCGCCGCCATCCCCACCTGGAAGTGGTGCTGGAACCCGGCGAGGCGGTGGGCTGGCGCACGGGCGAGCTGGTGGCTTCCGTCCTGGACGTGGTGCGCAACGGAATGGACCTCGCGATCCTGGATGTTTCCGTGAGCGCACACATGCCCGACTGCCTGGAGATGCCCTATCGCCCCGCCATCCTGGACGCGGGCGAGCCCGGCGAAAAGCCGCATCTGTACAGGCTGGGCGGCGGCACCTGCCTGGCCGGCGACGTGCTGGGCGACTATTCGTTCGATCGGCCGCTGGTGCCCGGCGACCGGATCGTGCTCCTGGACATGATCCACTACACCATGGTCAAGACCACCTTCTTCAACGGCGTCCGCCATCCGTCCATCGCCACTTGGACGGAAAACGGCACCTTGGAGGTGCACCGGACCTTCGGATACGAGGCCTTCAAGGATAAGCTGGGCTGACCCTCAGCAGTTGGCGCTTGAGGCACCCAGCCGAGGCCCCGCCACCGCCCTTCGATACGGCGCCGTTGACGCCACTCAGGGAACGGCTGATCCTATCGAAGGGCGGCTGATCACTCAGGGAACGATGGCGGCCATCCATTCCCATCCCTTCCGCGAATGCGTGCGGATCAGCGAGACAGGGTGGCCATGGGCACCACCGATTCCCACCCCTCGGCGCGCATGCGCAGGAACCGCATGCCGGTGGAGGCGGAAGGCAGACCGAAGATCTGCTCCTGCCCGACCACCTCGATGGTTCCCAGGGAGCGGACTTCCTTCCCGTCCAGGGAGATCAGGCTGAATTCCACCGGCCCGCGCCGGTCCAGGGTGACGCGCAGCTGGTCGCCGGAGAGTTCCACGCGGGATCCGCGGACTGGGCGCCCCACGATGCCGTTGATCTTGGTGAACATCGCCGACACCTGCTTGTCGCCGTTCATCACCAGGGTGAGGGTGTCCTTGTTGCCGGACACCGAACCCGTCCAATTGGTGAACTGGTAGTCGGTCTGCAGGGTCGCCTTCAGTTTCACGACGGTGCCGGAATCGAAGGAGGTCCCCGAAGGCGTGGCCGTGATGGTTCCCCCGGTGGGATTGTTGATCTGCAGGTTGTACTTCTTGATCTGGCTGAAGTTCGCGGTGATGTTCAGGTTCGCGTTCACCACCACGGTGAGGGTGTCCTTGTTGCCGGAAGCTCCACCGCTCCATCCGGTGAACACGAAGCCGTTCTGCGCCGTGGCCTTCAGCTTCACGGCCGTGCCGGAGGCGAAGCTGGTTCCCGTGGGGTTGACGGAGACGCTGCCGCCGTTGGCCGCGGTGACGTTCAGGGTGTAGTTGGTGGGTTGGGGATCGGAACTGCAGTTCGCGACGCGGGCCTCGGAATGGATGGAGCTGATGGTGTTGGTCCAGGACGATCCCGGGAAAGCCTCCATGAGGCCGATCACACCGTCGGCCATGCGCGACTTGATGGTGCTCACGTTGCCCCAGTTGGAGTTGGGGCTGGTCAGGGTGCCACCGGTGCCGTAGCCGTCGTCGGCGATGATGGGCAGCTTGGTCAGCTGGTGGACCTTGGCCCAGGTCATGGGGTTGCCGTTGGCCACGTTGTTCCCGGGCTGGGACACGCCTCCGGAAGTGTTCATGTACTTGAACTTGGACAACGGAAGGCTGGTGAACCAGTTGTCGGGAGCCCAAGGCGAAATGTCCATGGAGATTTCGGCCGAGGGCATGGCGGCCGTGATCGTGTTGGCGATCTCGGTGATGAAGCTCGCCGCGTCGGCGAAGGAAAGCGGGCTGGAGTTGCCGTTCTGGTTGGAAGCGTACTGGTAGAAGTCGGGTTCCAGGGCCCAGATCATGGGCTTGTTGCCGTACTTGGAATTGGCGTACTGGGCATAGGCCTTGTACTGGTCCAGGATCTTGGCCTTGTTCTCGCGGATGTACTTGGTGCCATCCGTGCAGAGGGTCTTGTTGGAACCCATGTTGCAGTCGGACAGGTTCATGGCGAGCTTGGCTCCCTCGGCGATGATGTACGTGTACCACACCGGCCGGGCGTTCAGGGTCTTGGCCATGTTCAGGAAGGTGCCTTCCGGGGTGTCCAGAGGCTTGGGCGCCACCTTTCCCCCTTCGTAGGCGTAGCCCACGAACATCGCCACGAAATCCAGGTCCTTGGGAATGTCCAGGTCGTTGGGGTTGGTGGTGCAACCCATGTAGCCGCACTTCTTGGTGGAGGCCTGCTTCAAGTCCACACCCACGTTGAAGCCGCAGGAGGTAAACTCCGCAGCCTGGGCCAGATTCACGGAAACCAGGGTGGCCATGGCGGCCGTGGAAAGTGCGCTCCACTTCATCGAATCGGTTCTCCCTTTGAAACAAACCGGGAATGCCAGGTCAGGTCGGAATGTAGGCGGGTGGCATTGCCATCGCTCCTCGTTTCCCGGCAAAGGGTCCTCTTTTCGGGAGTGCCCTTTTCTGGAGAGTCCAAACTCCCCCGGAGGTGGCTTCCCGCCGCACTCCATCCTTGGCTCCCCGAAAAACCGATGCATGGCACTTGCGTTTCCGAAGCGCAAAAACGATATTATTGAATACTGATTCAGTTATCATGTGGGAGGCACTTCGATGCGCAAGAAGGAAGGGGACAAGTCCAACGAGATCTTGAACGCCGCCACCCAGGTGTTCGCTCGCGACGGGTTCGACAAGGCGCAGGTCGCGGCGATCTCCACCGCCGCCGGAGTGGGAACCGGCTCCATCTACCTCTACTTCACGGGAAAAGCCGATATCCTGCGAGCGCTGTTCTCGAGGTTTTGGGATCATCTGGCAAAGGAAATGGCCAACCTAGAAACCTCCGACCCGCTTCTTCGGCTGAACGACCAGCTGGGATTGTTCTTCGACCGCCTGGCCGTCAACCGCGACTTCGCCCGCACCTACCTGCGGGACCACCACCGTTTCCTGGAATTCGCCGACCTGGAAAGCAAGCAGGGATATCTGTCCTGCGTCGAACAGGGAAGGAATGCCTTCTTGGAGATCGCCGCCAGCCACAACGCGCACGAAACCCCTCCCGGGAACGAATCCACCGACCTGTCCCAATCGATCCTCTTCGGCGGAGTCCGCGCCTCGCTGGAACACCTGCTCACCTCGGAACTTCCTGCCGCAAGGGTACGAAGCCGCATGCTCACCATGGCCATGGCGGGAATCCTCGCCGCCACCCGGGAGAACGAACCATGACCTCTCCATCGGTCAGCTCCGCGTTCCTGACCCTGTCGCTTTCCTGCCTGGCCGGTGCCTCGGAAAAGAGCCTCCAGCAGGCCATCGTCCAGCTGGAAAACGGAAACCTCGCCCTCAAGGCCCAAAGCCGCAAGGCCGAGACCGCCACGGAACAGAAACTCGCCGCCCGGGGCAATTTCCTTCCCGTGGTTCGGCTGGACGTGGGGCTCACCCACCTGGATCGCGACATCGTGCTGGACATGGACCCCATCCGCGACGCCATGGTCCAGCTGCAGACCTCCGATGCGGTGTCCTTGTCCAAGCTGGACTACGCGATGAAGAACCCGACTTCGCCGGCCATGCCCGCGGCCGCCCAGATGGCGGTGAAAAACGGCGCCGCAGCCCAACTGAACACCGCCCTGCCCCATTTCGTGAAGACCTCCAAGGAGCAGGACGACTGGGAAGCCGCGGTGGTGGCCTACCAGCCGCTCTTCCACGGTGGACGCATCCTGGCGGCCCAACGGGTGGCGGGATCCCGGGAGAAGGCCGCCATGGCGGACCTCGCGCGGCAGACCAACGATCTGCGCCGCGACTTCACGAAGCTCTACCTGCAGGCGAGCCTGCTCCGCTCCAGCATCGCCCTGCGGAACGAATCGATCGGGGCGATCGAGCACCACCGGCTACGCGCCAGGACGATGGTCGAGCAGGGCATGGCCGATCGGGCCGCGCTGTTGCGCGCCGAGATGACCCTGGCGGAAGCGAGGACATCGCTCTCCGACGACAGCGCGAAGCTGGAGTCGATCGCCCTCACGCTGGCCCAGATGGCAGGTTCCGACGAGCCCATCACCCCCTCCGACACCCTGCGTCCCCCACCCTCTCCTCCGCCGCAGGAAGGACTGGAGGAACGCATCGAGGGGCAGAATCCCCTCCTGGCCTCGCTGGCCGCCCAGCAGGAACTCGCCAGGCGAGCGATCGACGTGAAGACCGCCGACTTCCTTCCCGAGATCGGGGCCTTCGGGAAGTACGAACTCAACCAGGACGCGGCCAAGGCGGCGATGGCACCCTGCTGGGTGGTGGGCGTGAAGGGCTCGGTGAACCTCTTCCGAGGCGGCGGCGACTGGTACGGCCGGATGGCCGCCCGTTCCACCGAGCTGGAGGTCGCCGCTCTCAGGAACGAGGCTCGCAACGCCCTGGTGGCGCAATCGAAACGTCAATTCCTGTCGTGCAAGCAGTCGCGCACCCGCTGGCTGAACCTCCGCTCCCAGGCGGAACTGGCCCGCGAGAACCATCGCGTGGTCTCGATGCGCTTCGAGCAGGGCCTGGCCACCTCCCTGGAGGTGGTGGACGCCTGGCTCGCCATGCAGAAGGCGGATCTTGACCGCGTCGCCGCCGCCGGGGACGCATGGATCTCGATGCAGGAGATCCTATGGGCTGCGGGTCGCACCGACGAATTCGTGAACCTCTGGAACGGAGCTGGGAAATGAACGCAATGGCAACGCATGTCTCGAGGGCATCCTTCCTCGCCGCCCTGGCGATGTTCGCTGGCTGCCGCAGCACTCCCCCGGACCTGATCGGAATGGCCGACGGTCGCGAAATCCTGGTCTCAGCGAAGATCGCCGGCAGGCTCGCCGACGTGCGGGTCGCGGAGGGAGACCTGGTCAAGGCCGGAGACACCCTGGCGGTCCTGGCCAGTCCCGAGGTGTCCGCCAAGGTGAAGCAGGCGGCGGGTGCCGCCAAGAGCGCATCGGCCCGCCTGCGCATGGCCCGTAAGGGCGCGCGCGACGAGGAGATCCGCATGGCCACCACCCAGCTGATCCAGGCCACCGAGGCGCGCAAGCTGGCGGAATCGACCTGGAAGCGCGTATCGAAGCTCCTGGCCGACAGCGCGGTCCCCCGCCAGCAGGCGGACGAGTCGGAGTTCCGCTGGCGCACCGCCCAGGAGACGGAATCCGCCGCCGCCGCGAAGCTGGACATGGTGAGGAACGGCGCCCGGCCGGAGGAGCTGGAGGCCGCCGAGGGTCTTCTGCAGAGCGCATCGAACGCCTTGGACGAGGCGCGTTCCTGGCAGAAGGAGACCGTGGTGCTGGCCCCCTGCGACGGCGTCGTGCAGAAGCGCTACCTGGGTGCCGGCGAGATCATGGGCGCGGGTTCGCCAATCCTGGTCCTTCTGAGGCCCCAGGACACCTGGGTGGCCCTGCCCGTGCGGGAGGACCAGCTTGCCGGATTCAAGGTGGGAACCACCCTGACTGGACGGATTCCGGCGCTAGACCGGGACTCGGTGGCGTTCAAGGTGACCTGGATGACCTCCATGGGCGACTTCGCCACCTGGCGCTCCACCAACCGCAAGGGGGACGCCGACCTGAGATCCTTCGAGGTCCGCCTGATGCCGCTCACCCCGGAACCGGGTTTCCTTCCGGGCATGACCGTGCGCTTCCCGGGGAAGTGAGACCATGGGACCGGCGAACTGGGCGCGGCAGGAGCTCTCGCGGTGGCGGACCAGCCCGTCGCGGCTGCTCCTGGCCCTCTCCCCGCTGGTGGTCACCGCCTTCTGCCTGTCCGTCTACCAGGCCAGGGTGGTGCGCGACCTTCCCGTCGCGGTGGTGGACCAGGACCACTCAGGGATCTCCAGGGCCCTGATCCGGGACATGGACGCCTCCCCGCAGATGGAGGTCGTCCAGGTGCCCGACGCCGAGCAGGCCATGGACGGATTCCGACGCGGCAGTTGGCGCGCGGTGGTGCTGGTGCCCCAGGGGATGGACCGCGAGACCCGCGCAGGGCGGAGTTCCGAACTGGTGGTGTGGAGGGACGCCACCAATCCCATGGCCGCCAACCAGATCTACTCGGCGATGGCGACCATCGTCGCGACGGAGAACGGACGGCTGGTGGCGGGCAGGCTCGCCGTGGCGGGACTTCCCCTCTCGCAGGCCAAGGAAATGGCCATGCCCCTGCGGGCCGATCCGCGCGCCATCACCAACCCCTCCTTCGACTACCTCTCCAACTTCGCCCCCGGCCTGTTCCCCGTGTTCCTCCAGATGGCCCTCATGCTGGCGGCGGGCACCATGCTCCCGGCGGGATGGAAGGGATCTTCCCGTCCGCTCGCGGAACTCGCCGGCAGATCCATCCCGTGGATCGCCCTCCAGATCCTGTCCACGCTCGTCTATTTCTCGTGGATCGCACCGCTCCTGGGCGCTCCCGCGGCGTCCCCTGCGGGAACCGTCGCGCTGGCGACCCTCCTCTCGCTGGCGAGCCTGGCCACGGGCGCGGTCTTCGGCAGGCTGGTCCAGAGCCCGGTGAAGGCTACCCAGTTCCTGCTGGCATTCAACACCCCGGCCTTTCCGCTGTCCGGCTACACCTTCCCGGAATGGGCCATGCCGCCGCTTCTTTCCAAGCTCGCGAGCCCCCTGCCGTTTTCCTTGTACATCGACGCCTACCGCGGCATGGCCGGCTGGTCGACCGACCGCCCCATCCTTGCCTGGCTGGGACTCCTGGGATGGCTGGTCGTCCCGCTGGCGATCCTGGCCATCCCGGGGAAGGGAGGCGGCCAGGAGACGGAAACCGTCAACCGTCCCGATCCCGTGTCCGGAGGATGGGGACATGCGCTGGTGCGGGAGTTCCGCCGCCTGACCAGGACCCCGGGGCTCTCCACCATCTTCCTGGCCGCGCCTCTTCTGTACCTGTGCCTGTACGGATCCATGTACATGGACAAGGAGGAGCGCCGCATCCCGCTGGCCATGGTATCCGAAGGCGGATCCAAGCTCGCGCGCGAGCTGTCGACCAACCTCTCGGCACACCCCCAGATCCGACTTCTGCCCATGACCCGACAGGAGGCGCGGCAGGCGCTTTCCAGGAACGCGGTCCGCGGCGTGCTGGAGGTCCCGGATGACCTGGACATCCGCATGCGACGCCGGGAAGCCACGGCGATCCCCCTGCTGTTCGTGGCCGACCGCTTCCTTCCCGCCAACGACCTGCAGAGATCGGTCGGCGAAGTGCTCACTTCCATGGGCACCCGGGAACGGCTGCTGTTCCTGGAATCGAAGGGACTTCCGCCCGCGATCGCCAAGGATCGCGCTTGCGCGCTGGTGATGGACGACCGTCCCCTGGGCAATCCCCACGAGACCTACGGCGACTTCATGCTTCCCATCCTGGGGATCCTGATCATGCACCAGCTGTGCCTGGTGGGATCGGCGTTCGCCGCCGCCGCGAGCGCAGGTGCGCATCGCGCCAGGGATTTCGCGGCGCGCACCGCCCTGTTCACTGGATGGTTCGGACTGTGGCTCTTCCTTTGGGTGGCCGTCGCCATGCCCTTGCTTTCGGTGCCCCTCTCGCCCCACCTCCCCGGCCTGATCGCGCTGTCGCTCGTGGGAATGGTGGCGGTTTCGCTCCTGGGAAGCCTCCTGGGAATGATCGCTGGCGACCCTCAGATGGCCACCCAGCTTCTGGCCTTCACCAGCTACCCGTTCTTCTTCGCCTCGGGCGCCAGTTGGCCCCGCGAGATGTTCCCGGGCTGGGTGGACTTTCTGGCCAACGCGATCCCCCTGGCTCCGTGGATCACCGCGGGAAACCGCGCCATGCGATTGGGTGCCGGGCTTCCCGAGATCGCAGGCGAGATCGCGCACTTGGGGATCCTCGCCTGCGCATTGGCTGCAGGCCTGTGGATCGTATGCCGGTTCCAACCGGGACGCGCCAAGCGCGAAATCGGCCCCACCCGGCCCCTCGATTCCTAGATTGCCCCGCTCCTCCACGACCGGAGGAGATCCGCGCGAAGCGGATCCGCTGCACAACCTCCCATAGACGCGGAGCGTGGACATGCGCAAGTGGCGAATCGAAGACTCGCGAGAGCTGTACAACATCGGCGGATGGGGCATCCGCTACTTCGACATCAACGACAAGGGACACGCGATCGTCCGGCCGTTGAAGGAGAAGGGACCCGAGATCGACCTGGTGGAGATCATGCAGGACCTGGAACTGCGCGATCTGGCCACTCCGGTGCTGCTGCGCTTTCCCGACATCCTGGACCACCGCATCGAGCAGATCTTCAGCTGCTTCGAAAAGGCCGCGCGGGAATACGATTTCAAGGCCAAGCACTTCAACGTGTATCCCATCAAGGTCAACCAGCAGCGTCCGGTGCTGGAGGAGATCGTTGAGCACGGCAAGAAGTTCAACATCGGGCTGGAAGCGGGGAGCAAGCCAGAACTCCACGCGGTGCTGGCCATCCAGGACAATCCCGAATCCCTGATCATCTGCAACGGCTACAAGGACGAGGACTTCATCGAGCTGGCGCTTCTGGCCCAGAAGATGGGAAAGCAGATCTTCCTGGTGGTGGAGAAGCTCAACGAGCTCGCCCTGATCGCCCGCCTCTCGCGGCAGCTGAACGTGCGCCCCAACATCGGGCTGCGGATCAAGCTGTCCAGCTCGGGCAGCGGCAAATGGGAGGAGTCCGGCGGCTACCAGAGCAAGTTCGGCCTCAACGCCTCCGAGCTGATCGAGGCCATCGACCTGGCGAAAGCGGAAGGATTGACGGATTGCGTCAAACTGATCCACTTCCACCTGGGATCGCAGATCACCAACATCCGCAAGATCAAGGGCGGGCTGCGCGAGGTCGCCCAGTTCTACTGCCAGCTGCGCAAGATGGGCATCTCCGTGGAGTACGTGGACGTGGGCGGTGGCCTGGGGGTGGACTACGACGGTTCGCGTTCCACCTCGGCCAGTTCGGTGAACTACTCCGTTCAGGAGTACGCCAACGACGTGATCTACACCGTGGTGGACGCCGCCAACAAGCACGGCCTCCCCCACCCCAACATCATCGCCGAGTCCGGCCGGGCCCTGACCGCCCACCACAGCGTGCTGGTGTTCAACGTGCTGGAGACCGCCGGCCCCGCGTTCTGGAACGAGGAGCAGCATTCGGTGACCGCCGAGGACATCGATCTGGTCAAGGACCTCCAGACCATCCTCAAGGGCATCGGCAGCTCCAACATCCTGGAGCAGTGGCACGACGCCCTCCAGATCCACGAGGATGTACTGGACCGCTTTTCCATGGGCCTCCTGGACCTCACCACGCGCGCCAAGGCCGAGCGCCTGTTCTGGAGCGTGGCCCAGAAGGTCGGCCGCTACGCCTCACAGATGAAGCACCCCCCCTTCGAGCTGGCCGGCCTGGAGAAGCTCCTGGCCGACAAGTACTTCTGCAACTTCAGCCTGTTCCAGTCGCTTCCCGACAGCTGGGCCATCGACCAGATCTTCCCGATCATGCCGATCCAACGGCTGGACGAGGAGCCCAACGTCCGGGTGACGCTCCAGGACATCACCTGCGACTCCGACGGCAAGATCGACTTCTTCGTCAACCAGAACGAGATCGGTCGCGACCTTCCCCTGCATCCGGTGAATCCGGAAGAGAACTACTACGTGGCGGTGTACCTGGTGGGCGCCTACCAGGAGATCCTGGGCGATCTGCACAACCTCTTCGGCGACACCAACGCGGTGCACATCGACGTGGAAGCCGACGGCTGGAAGATCGACCAGATCATCGACGGAGAATCCATCGCCGACGTGCTGGAGTACGTGCAATTCGACGACAAGCGCCTGGTGCGGGACATCGAATCGTGGGTGACGGCTTCCGTCAAGGAGAAGCGGATCACCGCCGCCGAGGGCAAGGAGTTCCTGAACATCTACCGTTCCGGACTCTACGGCTACACCTACCTGGAGGGATGAGCCGGCAAGGCGCCTCCGATCCATCCGCCTTGCCGGAGCGGATGGATCCGCGATGCCATCGCTACCAGACCGCGACCAATCCCAGAGGTGAAGGCGAACCCACCGCGGCCACCGCGTGCACGCCGCGGGACAGAGCGGGTGCTCGACCCGCGCCGTCGCGCAGGGAAACACGGGCTTCCAAGGCTCCGGTCATGGAGCGGATCTCCACCTCCTGCAACGTGCGGTCCCCGGTGTCCAGGAGCCCATCGCGAAGCGTGACGCCACCGCGGCCGGAGCGCACCTGGGGCCGCGCGGAGGAAAGGCTCGCCACCCCATCCAGGATTCCCTGGCGGAAGGCTTCGTAGGAAGGCTTGGCGCGGTACTGCTCGTCGAACACGAGCGCGCTCTGGCCCATGCGCCAGTAGGCGTTTGTATTGTCCGCCACGCCCCAGAAGCAGATCCAGTTGGCGCCACCGCCCACCGCGGCGGCGGCCATCTGGCGGTACTGGCGCGACTGGGTGGAATCGAAGGAGGCGTTGCGGTGGGCGCTGGTCGCCGCGGCGATGGGATCGGCGTCGCCATAGTCCACCTCGGTGATGTACACCTCCAGGCCCAGCTTGCGGTATTCGGCCACCGCCGCCTTCAGCTTGGACCAGTCGTAGGTCACGTCCGTGCGGAAGTGTCCCTGGAACCCCACCGCGTCCAGCGGGACTCCTGTGTTCAGGAGGTGCTTCACCAGCTGGTAGAAGGCCTTGGCCTTGCGCGATCCGTCCCAGAACTCGATGCCGTAGTCGCGCAGTTCCAGCTTGCCGTTGGTGCGCTTGCGGGCAATTTCGAATGCCTTGCGGATGTAGACCGGATGCTTGCCGTAGATCTTGTTGGAGGCCGGAAGTCCCGACTTGTCCTCTTCCCAGCCCATCTTCTGCCAGGGGTTGGTGTTGGCCACGCTGGACGAATCCCAATACGACCCGTCCCACATGAAGGCCTCGTTGACCACGTTCCAGTAGTCGACCTTGGTGGCGTTCCCGTTGGAGGTCATCGCGAAGTCGATCCACTTCTGCAACAGGGTCTCCAGTTCCGAAGGCGTCCATCTCCCCTCGTTGAGCCAGGTGGGGAAATAGGTGGGGGATCCGGCCAGCAGGTGGAGGGACACCTTCTTGCCCTGGGATTTGGCGATCTCGATGACCTTGTTGGGATTGGTCATGTCGAAGCCGACCCCGGAAAGGCCTGTGCCCTTCCACGTGTCCCAGGAAGGGTAGGAGGTGGTCTGCACCAGCCCGAATTCGCGCCCGATCACGGACTTGACCGAGTCTGCTCGTTTCCAGGACACCACGCCCTCCTTGTCGGAAGAACCGACCTCGGCGGTGGCCCCCATCAGGATACCGTTCTGCGTGAGACCTCCGGCACCCAATGCGGGAATGGCCGCGGCCATGGCGATGGAAAGGGTCAGATTGGAATGCATGGAAGGCGTCTCCGGAAATGGGCGTTGAGTTGCTTGGACTCCTGGTGGGGAACTTACGGGCCAGGCCCCGGACACGCCGGGGGGAAAGCGACCCAACCCATCCATTCTGTATCCTTTGTATCCTTTTCCCCACGGATGAAACACCTACGCGAATCGCTGATCGCCCGATCCGGCAGAGAAGGGCAGCCTCTGCCTTCGGTGCGAGCCCTGGCCCACGCGCACCAGGTGACTCCCCGCACCATGCACAGGGCGCTGAAATCCCTGGAGCGGGAAGGGCTGGTCCATGCGCTGGATCGCAAGGGGTTCTTCTGGGGAAGGAACCCTCCCCCACCCGCGCCGCTGGCCGCATCCTCCCGTTCCCGGTCGGAGGACGTGCGCGAGCGGCTCCTGGAAGACCTCCGGAGGGGAGTCTTCCATCCGCACAAGCCCCTGCCGGACTCCCGGACCCTGGGGGAGGTCCACGGGATCGGCGCGCGGAGGATGTCGCTTTTGTTGTCGGATCTTGTCAACAACGGATGGCTGGTGCGCAAGGGGAGATCGCTCCACATCCCCCCTCCCACGCCGGGGCGCTCCCGCGCCACCGTGGCGGTGGTGTCGCGCTGCGACGAGCATGGCATGCTCCTGTTGGATTCGGAACGGGAAACGGACTTCCTGAAGTCCGTGCGGATCCAATCGCGGGAACTGGCGCTGGAACCACTCTTCGCGGGGTGGCACGAAAGCCCTTCCGGTGGACGACTCCTGGACCACCAGGGATCGCCCCTGCGTCTGGACCGCCAGCCGCTGCCGCTCCTGGGCATCCTCGCCTCCACCTGGCTGATCCAGGATCCGCAAGATCTCATCGCGCACCTGCGATCGGCAAAGGTGCCGCTTTCCGTCTGGTGGGAGCATCCCGCCTCGAGCTTTCCCCACCTCCGATCCGGTTCGCTGGTGGGTTTCAACCTTTCCTTCGGAGCGAGTGCCGGATGGGAGGCGGGCAGGCATCTGCGGACCATGGGCATCCGATCGCTGGCGTTCGTCTCGCCCTTCCACGCCTCGGAGTGGTCGCGCTCGCGCCTGGAGGGATTGCGTCAAGCGATGGAAGGGACCGGCATCGAAGTGCTGGAACGGGTGGACGCCACCTGGGAAAGCGCCTGGCACCTGCGCCAGGACGCGGGAAGCGCACCCGAAGGGGAACGCAGGCTGCGCTCCCTGGTGGAGGGCCTGGTCTCCCCGGCCGACCTCGCCGACCATCCCGACTGGGTTGTCGTCAACGACCACGTGGCCGTCCACCTGATCGGGATCTGCCGGGAACGGTCGATCCCGCGTCCGCGCATCCTCTCGTTCGACAACACATCGGCCAGCGAGGCCCACCAGTTCGACTCCTTCGAGTTCCACACCGACGGCATGGTCCGCCAGATGCTCCAGCAGACGCTCCACCCCAACGCCAAGCTCTTCCAGGATGGCGGACTCCACGAGATGATGGGCCGGCTGGTGGTGCGCGAACGCAGGTGACCGCGCCGATCGCCTTCCGACCTCGCGCCCCGGGATCGCGGCCGCGTTATCCATCTTTCCCTTCCATGAACCGAATCGCGGCCTCCACGCTCCTTGGCATCGTTCGGGTCTCGCCTTCGCCCCGGCCTCGGCCATGGATGAAGGCATGGCCACCCACTTCCTGGGAGTGGGCTACCCCTACGGCGCCTGCGGGGTCCCCGACGAGGTCGCCGCGTGGGAAGGCGCCCAGGACACCCTTTCGGGCCAAGCCAACCCGTTTGACTACGTGGCCCTGAACGTGTACCACACCCCGGGTCGCTACGACATGCCCGCCCCGCACCCCATGGTGGGCGCGGACACCGCCTACATGGGCATGTACGACAACGGCCGCAACTGCGGCCGCTGGATCCGCTTCGAGCTCGGCGACACCTGCGACGGGGCCAACGACGGCGCGAAGAATGCCGATTTCTGTCGCGGCGGGACCGGATGGCACCCCAACGCCTACACCGGATCCGGAGGCTACGCGATCGTCTTCGACCAGTGCACCGACGGCAACGCATGGTGCCGCGACTCCAGGTACCACCTGGATCTCCACACACCCATCCTCTCGCATCTGCGCAAGGACGGCGCGCTCCTTCCCGCGCTCGCCCAACCGGTGCTGGGACCGGACGGCAAACCGCAAGGGGACAAGAACAACCCCTGGGCCATCTACTACCAGGTGTCCGGGTTCCTGAATCCCAAGGTCCGGTGGGAGTTCGTGCCCGCGCCCTCCTACCAGGGCGAGCCCCGCTTCTGGTTTTCCGTGGATTCCAAGCCGTACTACTACCGCCTAATGGTGACCCATCTTCCGGACGGCATCCATGGCGTGGAGCAACTGGTGGGATCCACGTGGAAGCCGGCGAAGATGGAAGGCGACATGGGACAGCTCTGGATCCTTCCCGATCCATCCACCAGCTCCGTGACCGTGCGGTTGATCGATGCCCACGACAAGCCGGTGATGGGCGGGCGCAGCTGGAGCATGAACTTCCCCACCGCCTGCGGCGGCGTGTGCGAGAAACCCGCCACGGCGGCCGCCAACGTGGTGGGAAGCGGAGGCGTCCTGTCCACCTCGTCGACACCGCGCAACCGATCCATCCATCCCCGCGTCCTGGCGGATGGAACCCTGTGGATTCCCGGCACGCCCCAGGGATGGATCCAACTCCATCGACCGGATGGCCGAGCACTGGAACGCCTGGAGATCCGATCGGCGATCGCGCGTCCCACCTCCCGCGGCCTGGTCGTCGTTCGCTGGACCCACGAGGGAATCGCCCGATCCGCATTCCTCTTGCTCCCCTGATCCTTCATCGGAATCGGTGCGCGACGGACACCTCCGCCATGCTAGATTCACCGGCACGCACTTCCATCCAGGACCACAGATGAAATCCGCAATCCGCATCGTTCCCGCACTGCTGGGTCTTTCGGCGACCGGCTGGTCGGGCGCCGTGACCACGGTGCCCTGGAACGGCCACAAGGGCGCCATCACCTTCACCTTCGACGACGGCTGCTCCACCCATCTGACCAACGTCCTTCCCGCCCTGAAGGACCGGAAGCTCACGGCGACGTTCTTCCTCATCGGAAACTCCGATTTCTCCTCGCGCAAGGAGCAGTGGAAGGCCGCGGCCCTCGAGGGCCACGAGCTGGCCAACCACACCACCCTGCACGACGATCCGAGGTCCCTGGACTCGGCCAAGATCGCCACCGAGATCGGCGACCAGGCCAAGGCGCTGCGCGCGGTGGATCCCGCCGTGGAAGCCGTGACCCTGGCCTATCCCTACTGCGGCACCAACGACATGGTGAACCGGATCGCCGACCGCGAGAACATCATCGCCCGCACCTGCGGCGGCTCCGGCCTCTTCGCCTGGAACTCCGTTCCCTCCGAGTGGATGAGCATGACCTCCTTCATCCTCCAGGACGACGCTTCGGTCCCCGATGCGCTCAAGCAGATCGACAAGGCGGCCTCCGACAATTCCTGGCTGGTCACGCTCAACCACGGCATCGGCGGCGACTGGAACTTCATCGGGACCACCCAGGCGATCTCCATGTTCGACCGTGCCGTCGCATCGAAGGCCTGGGTGGCCACCTACCAGACCGTGGCCGCCTACTGGCGCGCGTCCAAGACCATGGACACGGTGAAGGCCAGCCCGTTCTCGGCCGGCTGGGACCTGCGCTGGACCTCGCCGCATCCCCGCATGCCCAGAAGCGTGAAGCTCCGCGTCAAGCTCGACACCAACGTGTTCAGAAGCTCGCCCAACGTGACCCAGGACGGCACCCCCATCGCCCGCGAAGCGGACGGCTCCTACGTGATCGAATTCATGAAGCTCGCCCTGAACGTGTTCAAGTCGAGTTCCGCGACCCCCCGGAGGAGCCATCCTCATCAGCCGACGGTCGTCCGATCGAACAACCTCGGAGAATGGCATCTGGAGGGGATCGAAGACGGAGTCTACTCCTATGCGCTGCTGCAAGCCGATGGCACCAGGATCGGCGAAGGAAACCTGGTGGCGCGGGGGCGTTCGGCCACCGTCACCTCGCGTTCCGACTCCCCTCGCGCGGACGTGCTGGAATTGCGTTCTCTCACAGGTCAGGCAGACCGCAGTCTGATCCGCCTCCCAGCCCTGCGCTGAAGGGCGTTCGCCGCGACAGGCGTGCCGCATCGCATTCCATCCCGCACGGATTCCGGTTTCGCATTGATTCGTGGCTCGCCCGGAAGGCGTACCTGCGCCTCAGGTGCCGATCGGATTTCGAGGTTTCGACAGGACCGCCCGCAACCCGGCCAGGATCGCCACCCCCACCACACACCAACCCACCCCGACCAACCCGAAGCGATCCGCCATCCTTCCCACCAACGGTGCGCCGATCATCACGCAGAAGGAAGATAGCTGGGCTTCCACCGACAGCACCGCCGCGCCGTACCTGGAATCCGACGCATCGTCCAGCCGGTCGATGAGCAAGGGTCTCCATACGTTCTCCAGGACCACCATCAAGACGAATCCCGACAGAGACAGGGCCGCGGCTCCGGCGAAGGAGCCTTCCGAACGGATCCCGAGCACGATCGACGATCCCACCAGCAGCAGCCCCAACCACAGGAAGGGAAACCGGCTTCTGGACAAACGATCCAACCGATGCGACTGCCTGCTTGCCAAGGCCGACACGACATTCAATCCGAAGTAGAGAACGGCCAGGACGATGGAAGAACGCCGGAACCCATCCAGCCCGGAAAGCGCGCCACCAAGAGCCAGGAATGCGGTCGATCCCACCACCAACGGTTGCAGGTAACCTCGCACGGACTTTCCCGTCGCCTGGAGGATCGCCGACTGGACGAACAACCCGCGCAGCTCCCGATGGGCCAGACAGGCCCGCGTCTCGCTCCACATGGTCCGGAAAAGGCCGCCTGCGGACCTCGACGTCCTTCCGATCTCGCCCTCCAGGATCTTTGGATAGGTCCCCACGTTGAACAAGTTCAGGACGTATGGAACGATGGCCCAAAGGAACACGCGCTCGTAGCTTCCGGAGATCAGCACCATCGCGCCGGAAAGCAAAGCGGACACGGCCGAGCCCAGTTTCGACCACGAACGTGTGAAGCCATAGATCCGCGGCTTCTCGGATTCCCTCCCGGTCAGACGCAGATGATGGAAGATCATCGCCTTGTGGGTACCGGAGCGGAAGGATTCCCCGACGGCGAAAGCGAACATGGAAACGAACAACCAAGGAATCGATCGCGTCAGGCCGAAGCCCAGGAAGGAGGCGATGTAGGCGCAGAAGCAAACGAGCAGGGAGGTCTTGCGACCATGGAAATCCGCCAGGAAACCCGCAGGGACGCCCATCAGGTTCACGCAAACCTCGCGGAAGGAAAACAAGAGTCCGATCTGGAAGAACGACAGTCCCTTGGCTTGGAGCACCAGAAAGAAAAACGGCTCGTAGTACTGCTGGTTCTTCAGGAACCCGTAGAGGCTGAATCTCCACAGGAGCGGATCCGGAGAGCGATCGATCGACATCGGTCTCCAATCATAGGAACCAACCGGCCGTCAATGGAGCCCGCCCCGTTTCCGGCGCCATCAGCACCGGTCGCTGTCGGTTCTCCTGGACGATTTCCCCGCCCCGGCGACTTCTCCCGGAGGGATGGACGGACAATCGAAGACAACATCCGTCTGGAATCCGGATCACCCCCAGCGACGGGGCAAGCCGGATCCTCGCCTTTCCCTGGAAGCGAATCCCTATCCGCGCAGGACCAGCCGACCCACCATTTCCTGGACCACTTCCCGTTCGCCCAGAAGCGCCGTTGGATGGAACAGGTGGTGGAGCATCCTCCTCACCATCCCTTCGGTGTGGAACTCGAAGGAATCGAAGCGATGGGATTCGCTCGCGGAGGTCGCGTCGAAGGAAACGATCCGTGGCCGATCCCATCCGCGTTCCCTGACAAGTTCCAGAAGCACCACCGCGGCCATGTCGTTGACCACCACCCATACGGGTACATCCCGCAGAGTGGGATCGTCCAGGAACCCGGAAAGGACCCTGCGCAGGATGCGCTCGCCACCGCGCGGGCCGCGCCCGATCTCGTCCATGTGCCAACGGCTGTGGTAACGGACCTCGATGCACTCGCGGACGGTTCCCCCCGTGGCGGAAAGCGCCCTGCGCAAGCCCAAAAGTCTCGCCCGCGACCAGTCGTTTCCATGGTATGGGGAGATCCAGGCCGCTTCCGGACAACCTTCGGAGGCCAGGCGGGCACCGACGGCCTCGCCGGGCCCGGATCCGAAGGAAAGATTGAATGCCGCCATCGCGGATCCGGCCACGCGGGAGGGGCGGTAGTCCTCCACGGCACGCTCCCACCATACGGAAACGGGCAGGGACCAGCGGCGCACCGCGGCCAGCAGCCTCTGGGGATCGTGGACCAACCAAGTGGACACGATCACCCCGATGGGAACGCCGGAGTGATGCATCTCTTCCAGCAAGGCACCGGAGGCGTCCAGGAACCGGATCCCCGCCGGGGTCTCGTGGCAGCCCACCACGTGCACGCGCAGATCCCGTTCCGATGCCTCCCGCCGCACCGATTTCATGAAATCGATCTCGCGCTCGGTGTCCAGGAGGATCCGTCCCCGATCGTCGCACCGGACCACCACCAGCACCGCCCCCAGGGAGCCCTGCAGGACCGGGGAAGGAAGGAAGTACGACCTGCCTCGGCGCACCAGCATGCCCGCGGCGACGCGTTCTTCCAGAAATTGTCCAATCCTTCGCGGGGAAACCCCGTAGAGGATCGCCAGTTCCTTGCGCGCGGGAAGCGCCTTGGAGGGATGGAACACCCCACGCCGAAGATCTGTCCCGAGCCTTTCCCGCCCGTCGCGTTCGGCATCGGAGATTCCCGGCGCGGCAAGGTCGGGGCGAGCCCCCCAGAAGGCCCCCTTGCGGTCCAGAACGTGGATTTCGCCGCGCGAGGCGAGATCGCCCAACGCCTTCTGGACGGTCTGCGGAGACGCTCCGAAGGTTTGGGCCAGGGAACGGATGGAAGGGAGGGGGCCATGGGTCGCGCGGGCTTCCAGCAGCCGTTGGACGACGAGTTCACGCATGGTCCGAACAATACAGTTGATACAGTCATGCAGGCAAGGCGCGATTTCCAGTGGCGTTCACCGAACCGAACCGGCTAGGTTCCCCAATCAGGAACGGGTCTTCCACGGCGAAGCCCTCCGGAAAAGGGAAACACATGTTGCGGAGATGGGTATTGATGGCGATGGCGGCTCTGGCCCCGGTCGGGGCCGCGGAGATGAAGATCGGCGCCTGGGTGGGAGGTTTCTACGGAGAGAGCTACCCCCAGCCGGAGAAGGAGAACGTGGATTCGTTCCAGGTCCTTCAGGGAAGGAAGCTGGATTTGATCAGCTACTTCGCCATGTTCAACGAATCCTGGGCCAACACCCGCCCCTACGCGAAGGTGGCCGACGCCAACGGATCCATCCTGCTGGTCACCTGGATGGCCAACGGATACCCTCTGGACTCCATCCTCGCGGGTCGTGCGGACCTGCGCATCCGGGCCTACGCCGCCGGCATCAAGGCCTGGAAGAAGGAGGTCTGGCTGCGTCCCCTCCACGAGGCCAACGGCGACTGGTACGATTGGGGCATCGGGAAGGCGGGCTCCGGAAACACCAGCGCCAAGTGCATCGCCGCCTGGAAGCACATCGTCAAGATCTTCCGCGACTCGGCGGTGACCAACGTGAAGTGGGTGTGGACCACCAACGCCACCAACAGCGGTTCGGGCACCAGCCTGATGGGCCACTACCCCGGCGACGACTGGGTGGACTACAACTCCATCGACGGCTACAACTGGGGAAACACCCAGAGCTGGTCCACCTGGAAGAGCTTCGAGGAGACCTTCACCCCGGCCTACTCGCTTCTGGCCAAGCAGTCCAAGCCCATCCTCATCGCGGAATTCTCCTCCACCGAACACGGTGGCGACAAGGCCGCCTGGATCAAGGAGATGTTCCAGGTCCTCCCCACGAAGTTCCCGAAGATCATGGGCTTGATGTGGTTCTCCCAGTCCAAGAGCGCCGAAGCCGATTGGGCCCTGAACACATCCCCGGCCGCCCTGGAGGCCTGGAAGGAAGGGATCGCCCAGTTCCCCTTTTCTTCGGCTGCTCCCCGGATCGCGCCCGCGTCCGCCGCGAAGCCCGCACCCAGACTGCAAGGAGGGTCGCTCCAGTGGGGCTTGACCCCCGCCAACACGGATCGCGGCGAAACCTTCAGCGCCTCCGGTCGGTTGCAGCGCGGACGCTGAGACTCAGGGAAGAACGGTGTGGAGCTGCCCTCCCAAGGGCAGCAGCCGGATGGCGACGGATCCGTGGAGCGATTCGGGAAGCTCGGAGGTAGTCCGGGCTCCCAGCACCTGGAGAAGCTCTCCGGAAACGGAGCGCACCTCGAACCGGGCGTTCTCGGGCAAGTCGCCGGACACGATCAGCTTCCTTCCCTCCAAGCGGAAGCTGCGGACCTGGGCCACCGGTTGGACCGAAGCCACGGGAGGGGGAACTTCCTTGGCGGTCCACATCTGGTTTTTCGTGGCCCAATAGCGATACGGCATGACCTTGGCGCCATCGGCCAGGGACTTCTCGCCGCCATCCACGTCCAGCGACTTGCCGGAGCAGCCGTTGACGATCTGCAGGGTCCCGGTGCCGTCGTCGACGACCTTCCAGCGGCTGGCCGATCCGGTGTCGGCGACCACCACCAGCTCGGCGCCGTCCTGGACCGACGAGCCCGCCACCGACAGCCGTTTGCCGTCCTGCTCCAGGGCCCATTCGCCGCCGTCCAGCTTCCGCGCCTTCCACGCCTGGGAGGCCTTGCCGGAATCCGTCCACTGGACGATGCCGGAGGCCGAAGCGGTGAGCGCCTTCCCGCTGTGGGATGCCTTGAAGGTGTACCACTTGCCGTCCGACAGAGGCGAGACGGGAACGATCTCCCACTGCTGGTTGGCCTTCCCCTTGTAGATCCCCAGGGCGATGCCGCCGGGAGCGGAGGCGGGGATCTCCATGATCTTGCCCAGGGTGTTCTCGGCGATCATCCGCCACGTCCCGGGAGCGGAGGCCACCAGGTGCCACTTCTGGTTCCACGCATCCGACGGCGTGTACTGGAGGATCTTGGCGCCCACCTCCCGCGAGGCGCCGTTGACGTCCATGCGCATCCCGGACAGCACCGAGGAGAACCGGTACTCGGAATTGCCCAGGCTCTCCAGCTTCCAGCGCTGCGCGATGGTGCCGGAATCCGTCACCACGGCCACGGGACCCGTGCTGGACTTGGAGGGTGCGGCCAGGACCTTGCCGGTTTCCTTTGAACGGATGGTGTAGATGCCGGTCTGGAAGAACGGCTCGCCGCGCACCCAGCCGGAATCGGCGACCGGGTACCAGCGGTCCATCCAGGGCATGGAGACCGCCCCGTTGGCGATGCTGAAGGGAAGGAGCACCGTGCGCGAGGATGCGAAGTCGTTGACCGACCAGCGGTCGCCCATGTAGACGAAATCCGTCCCGTTGTTCCCCGGCATGGGGAACGACCACCCCACCTGCGATTCGTAGGTGTGCGTCCCCGCCACGCCCAGGGTCTTGCCCGCCGACCACGGACCGGCCAGGGTCTTGGCCGTGAAGTAGCGGTTGTCGTTGAAGTCCCAACCCGTGCACCACGACATCAGCCAGTAGTACATCCCTCCGGACTTCACGATCGCATGGCCCTCGCACTCCATGTCGTCGGAGGCGTTGCCCCGGTAGATCTCGCGGACCACCTTGGTGTAGGTGTCGTCCAGCTCGAAGAGGCTCACGTTCTGGTTGCCCTTGGTGGTGCAGATCAGGTAGGCCTTGCCGTCGGCGTCCTGGTAGACGTTCAGATCGCGACTGTCCAGTTCCAACGGCCGGAAATGCCCCTGGAACTTGTAGTCGCCGTCGATCTTGTCGGAGGTGGCCCAGGCGACCTCGGCCACACTGTAGGCGTTGTGGCCCTCGTAGTGCATCCAGATCACGAATTGGCCGGTCTTCTTGTTGTGCAGGATCTTGGCCCGCTCCACGGTGGCCTTGTTGTCCAACAACGGATCCGAATCGTGCCGGAGGATCTGCTTGACGAAGGTCCAGTGCACCAGATCCTTGGAGGAATACAGGTTGATCCCCACGAAATAGGAGTTGTCGGCGGCCCGATCCATGCCCCAGTGGTAGTAGATGCCGTCCACCTGGATGATCCCGCCTTCGGTGGCGGCCACCACCTGGCCACGGTTGTCCTTCCAGTCGCCTCCGGGCACGATGGGCTCGGGGCAGGCCCAGGCGCTCCCCACGGAGAGAAGCAAGGTTCCGGCGATCGATGCGAAGGCGCGAATTCCAGCGGCCATGTCAAGTCTCCCGGGTCGTGAGGTGCGAACTGGGAATCTAGCCGCCCCGGATGGGCTACCGTGCCTGCTTTGTCCCGGCCAGGTCGAAAATTCTACAACAGGCCCCGAATGGCTACCTTGGGTTCCCCAATAACAAAGCCTATTTCGTTCCGGGGAGCCCCCAAATGGCCAAGCCCTTCTACGTCACCACGCCCATCTACTACGTCAACGACGTCCCCCATATCGGACACGCCTACACCTCCGTCCTGGCCGACGTCCTGGCCCGGTGGCACCGTCTGCTGGGCGACGAGGTCTTCTTCCTGACCGGCACCGACGAGCACGGCCAGAAGGTCCAGGAGGCCGCGGCCAAGGCCGGTCGCACCCCGCAGGAACACGTGGACCTCACCAGCCAGCGGTTCCGCGAGATGGGAAAGCTCCTGGGTCTGACCAACGACCGTTTCATCCGCACCACGGATGGCGACCACACCACCTACGTGCAGAAGGTCCTGCAGGAGCTGTGGGACAAGGGCGAGATCTACAAGTCGGCCTACAAGGGCCTCTACAACGTGCGCGACGAGCGGTTCTATTCGGAGTCCGACATCCGCGAAGGCCGCGGACCGGGGCCGGACGAGGTTGTGGAAGAGGTGGAGGAGGTCAACTACTTCTTCCGGATGTCCCGCTACCAGGAACGCCTGGTGGCCCACATCCACGAGAATCCCGCCTGGATCGTGCCGGAGTACCGGAAAAACGAGGTGCTGGGCTTCCTGCGCCAGCCCCTGGGCGACCTGTGCATCAGCCGTCCCAAGACGCGCCTGTCCTGGGGAATCGAGCTTCCCTTCGACCGCGACTTCGTGACCTACGTCTGGTTCGATGCCCTGCTCAACTACGTGACCGGCGTGCTTCCTTCCAAGCGCGGGGATGGATCCGCCTGGTGGCCGGCCAGCGTGCACTTGATTGGAAAGGACATCCTGACCACCCACAGCGTGTATTGGCCTTCCATGCTCATGGGAGCGGGAATCGATCTGCCCAAGCAGATCCTGGCGCACGGCTGGTGGATGGCCGACGGTCAGAAAATGTCAAAGTCGCTAGGCAACGTGGTGGACCCCTTCGAGGTGGCCCGCAAGTACGAATCCGTGGGCGGCGTGGAAGCCTTCCGGTTCTTCTTGATGCGCGAGATGGTGGTGGGCCAGGACAGTTCGTTCTCCGACGCAGGCATGGTGAAGGTGGTCAATGGCGACCTCGCCAACGACATCGGCAACATCGTCTCCCGCATCCGCAAGCAGGTGGCCACCCAGTTCGAAGGGAAGATCCCGGCTCTGCCCTCGTCGCTTTCCGATCTGTCGCGGGGCCTGCGCGACAAGGCCGTCTCGGTGATCTCCGAGGTGGAAAACCTCATGCGCCTGTTCCGCGTGAGTTTCGCTCTGGAAGAGGCGATGTCGCTGGCGCGCGCCATCAACAGCTACCTGGAGGCCACCGCCCCCTGGAAGCTCGCCAAGGACCCGGCCAAGCTCCAGGAACTGGCCGAAGTCCTCGCCGTTTCCTCCGAAGCCTTGCGGATCCTGCTGGTGCTGGTGTCGCCGGTGATCCCCAACAAGGCATCCGAGGCCCTCTCGCTCATGGGCGAATCCGCGGTGGCGGGCAAGCTCGCGTGGGGTCTTCTTCCGGCCGGGCGCCCCTTCGCCGACGGCCCCGTGTTGTTCCCCCGTCTGGAAGTGAAGAAGCCTGAGCCCAAGGCGGCACCCGCACCGGCGCCCAAAGCCCAACCGGTCAAGGATCCGTTCGAGGCCGTGGACTTCCGCATCGCGAAGATTGTCTCCGCCGAAGACCATCCTTCCGCCGAAAAACTCCTGGTGCTGCAACTGGATGTGGGGGAATTGGGTCCCCGTCAGGTCTGCGCGGGCATCAAGGCGTATTTCCCGGCCGCAAGCCTTCCGGGCCGCAAGGTGCTTCTGGTGGCCAACCTGAAGAAGGCCAAGCTCCGCGGGGTGGAATCCATGGGCATGATCCTGGCCGCCGACAATGCGGACGGCACGGTGCACCTCCTGGAGCCCCAGGGGGAAGCCGGCGCTTTCGCCACGGTGGAAGGACTGGACCACATTCCCGGTGCCAACATCGGCATCGAGGCCGTGGATCCGGTGAAACTGGTGGTGCGCGCAGGCAGGCTGCACTACGGCCAGAAGCCGGTTTCCGCCGGTGGACAGCCCGTGAATTGCTCGGCAGAAGACGAAGCTTCGGTGCATTGAACCACCCCGCAGCAATGCTGCGGGGAATCGGACCCCACGAGATTGAGCTAGTATTTGGTGACTATGCAAGACGAAGATCTCCAGTTGGATGCCGCCCAAGAACCGGTGGCCCAGGACTCCCAGACCGACTCCCAAGCCGACGCCGTCGCCTCGCTCCAGGTGGACGACACCTCCGAGGACACCGCCGGTTTCGATCCTGCTGCCCTCGCCCAGGAAACCCAGGACACCCTGGCACAGGCCGACGACGATGTCGAGGACATCGTCGAGCCGGACCCGCCGCTGCCCGATTTCACCTTCGAGCAGGCCTCCGATACCATGAAGGAAGCCGTGGCCAAGCAAGGCTGGACCGCACCCATGCTGGTGCAGCGCAAGGCCATCCCGTACCTGTTGGCCGGCCAGGACCTGATCACCCAATCCCGGACGGGATCCGGCAAGACCGGCGCCTTCATGATCCCACTGGTGGAGATCTGCGAGATCAGCCACCCCGAACCCCAAGCCCTGATCCTGGTCCCCACCCGCGAGCTGGCTCTCCAAGTGGCCCGCGAGGCGGAACTGATCGGTGCATCCAAAGGGGTGAGGTCGGTGGTGGTCTACGGCGGCGTGGGCTACGAGAAGCAGATCGAAGGCCTGCGCGACGCCCACATCGTGATCGGCACTCCCGGACGCGTGATCGACATGATCCAGAAGGGGCACTTCAAGCTGCGCTCGGTGCGCGACCTGGTCATGGACGAGGCGGACGAAATGCTTTCGATGGGGTTCTACCCCGACATGGCACGCATCCGCCAGATGCTCCCCAAGGACCGTTGCACCTACATGTTCTCGGCGACCATCACCGAGAACGTGAAGCACTTGGCCAGGGAATTCCTGCGCAATCCCAAGTTCCTGTCGCTTTCCCAGAAGAAGCGCGCGGTGGACGCCATCAGCCACCGCTACGTGGTGGTGGACAAGCTCGCCAAGGACAAGGCCGTGTTCGAAATCCTTGAACACGACCATCCGGAAATGGCGTTCATCTTCTGCAACACCAAGCGCGACGTGGCGTACCTGTCCGACTACCTGCGCTCGTGGGGACTCTCCGCCGAGCCCTTCTCCGGCGACATGAGCCAGCAGGCCCGCGAAAAGGTGATGAACCGCTTCCGCAAGCGCGAGACCCGGTATTTGGTCACCACGGACGTCGCCGCCCGCGGCATCGACATCTCGGACATCCCCTGCGTGATCCAGTACGAGCTCCCCATGGAGCCCGACGTCTACGTGCACCGCGCCGGCCGCACCGCCCGTGCGGGCAAGTCCGGCGTGGCTTGGACCGTGGCCTCCGAGCTGGAAGAGCTTGGCGTCAAGGCCATTGGCCGGCGCTTCGACATCCGCTTCGAGAAGGTCCCCGCCGCCAAGGCGGAATCCGCCGGGGCCATCCTCCTGGAGCGCTGCGTCGGCCTGCTCGAGCGCTCCGACCGCGACTCCAGCCGCGCCGTCCGCCGCGGTGCGGAGAAACTGGAAAAGCTCCTTCCCGAGCTTCTGGAATCGGAATCCACCCGCATGGGCCTGGCGTTGCTCCTGTCCAAAGCCTACCGCGAGGAATTCTACGGCCAGAAGGACGCCTCGCTCACCGGCCAGGAGATGGCCAAGATCGGCGTGGAAGAGGAAGGCGAAGAACGCCACCACGGTGGAGGCGGACGCCACCATGGAGGTGGCTCGCACGGTGGACGTTCCGGTGGCGGTGGCAAGTTCGGCGGAGGCGGGGGACGCCGCAGACGCTGAAAGAGAAAGCCTCTCCGAACGGAGAGGCTTTTTTTTATCCCCGGCGCCGAAGACCTTCCGCCAATCCTGCCCGGGTAGCCTCCAGATAGGCACGTCCCCATTGCTGGCAAGGCTCCAGATGGTTTCCCTCTGCCCATTCGTTCCATGCATTCACGAAGACCAGATCATCGTCCCCGCGCAAGGGCGACTTGGCCACCGTGGCGGCAAGCCACTCCCGATAGGCCTCGGGAGTGGATCCGAGGAAGATGGTCGCACCCTTCCTGCGGCGGGCGGAATTGTCCCACATGGGAGTCACGCAAGGATACAAGGTCCACCCAGGAGAGGGCCGGTCGAGGGCATCGCGAACCAACTGGGGATAGGACCAGATGCCATGGTCCATCCAGACCCGGGAAGCCAGCCCCCAATGCATGAGCTGGCGCCTCCAAAAGGAGCGTCGCAGGGGACGACCAAGCAACGTGCGGTCGGGTTGGAACTCGACGGCCGCATCGAAGTAGGAGGGCAGACTGGCGTGCTCGTCGGGGAAGCTCTCCACGCGGACCAGATGCACTCCCGGCAATCCGGCCTTGCAAGCCTCTTCGCGGAGGATCTCGGCGAACCGCCCGCAACCTTCGATCCTGGAGGCGCGGTAGATCAGGAACACGGGCTTGCCTCCGACCCGCAGCCAGCGCGGGTCCGCGAAGGCACCCACCAGCCAGCGGGAATGCGCCCGGAAATCTTCATCGTCCGTCCGCTGCGCAAGGAGGATTTCCGTTTCCCCTCCATCCCAGGCCCGCGTCCAGTTCTCGTTGGCCCAACAGAGGCAGAAGGGCATGTCCGGCTTGCCGGAGTCCAGGATCTCCTGGAAGGGACGTTCCAGAAGCCTCTTCCCACCGAACCAGTAGTGGTAGAAGCAGAACGCGTGGACCCCGTATTCACCGGCCAGGTCGGCCTGGGCCTGCCGCGCCTCGGGCAGACGCAGATCGTAGAAACCAAGATCCGCGGGAAGGTGCGGCTGCTGGTGCCCGTCGAACAGGGGACGAGCCCGGGTCACGTTGGTCCATTCGGTGAAGCCCTTGCCCCACCAGGCGTCGTTCTCGGCGATGGGATGGTACTGCGGCAGGTGGAACGCGACGATCCTTGTCATCTGGCGTCTCCGAGATGCCGGATGCGACGCGCGGGAACCCCTCCGACGATCTCGCCGGGCGCCACATCGCGGACCACCACGGCATTCGCCCCGACCACAGCTCCCTTCCCGACACGGACGCCGGAAAGGATGCAGGCTCCTTCCCCGATCCACACGTCGTCCTCGATCAGGACTGGCCCCCGAGAGTGGAGTGGACAATCCCTGGCAGGAGTCTGGAGCATCGAAGGCCCCATATCTCCATGGGAGTGGTCGGTGATCAGCGCGTTCGCGCCGACGATCACGTTGTTTCCGATTTCGATGCGGTCGATGGCCCCGACGTGGACACCGTTGTTGAGGGCCACATGGTCACCGATCAATATGACCGGCCGGTAGGTGGCGCCCTGGTAGTGGTCCCATGCTTCCAACCGCACGTCGGCGCAGGCCCAGAAATCCCGACCGATGCGGATGTGTTCTCCTCCAACCACATGCCAGGGATGCTTCACGCTCCCCCCCGGACCGAGGCTGGCGAGCACTGTCCGCAAGGCATCGTGCGCGGCCCTGTCCATCCGCTTTCGCAGGGCGAGATAGCGCTTGGCGCGCAGTCTCCGGGAAAGGTTCTCCAACCGCAAGGGACGGATCCATCGGCGCAACAGGGCGGGAAGCAGGGTCTTCCGGAACACGGGACGCCACCAGGAAGTCTTCCAGAGATGCCCCAGGCCATTCAAAGTCAGAGGCATGTCGCGCACCACCAGGAGCCCCACGGTCTGGAGGTTCTCCTCGAAGACCTTTTCCACGGTCTCGCGGGAGAACCCGGTACGGCGGCAATCGGCAAGCAGGTCCAAGAAATTCCTTGTGAAGACCTGCAGTCCATCGTAGCCACCGGAGTTCCCTCCACGGCAGATGGCGATCGGCTTGGTGGCAACAAGTCCGCGGTTGTGGGCATCCACCGTATGGATGCAGATCGATGCGGGAACGAGGTTGGTTCCGATCCTCGATTCGATGAATGGGAGGTCCACCGCATCCTTGCGCACCACGATCCCGGTGGCGGCGGTGAAATACAGCGAGACCTTCCGCAGGAAAGCATCCGCATCGAGGTCTTCCCAGTCCGCTCCGACCGGTTCTGAACGGTATCCACTGCAGAAGACGTCCTGCCAGTCCTGGCTGGCGAAGAGGAAGGGAGGCTCGCCGTGCTCCTCGATCCCCCGGATGATGGATTCCAGCGCGTCGGAAACCGGCAGATCGTCGTCGCAGAGGATCCAGACGTAGCGACCGAGCCCGGCGGAAAGGCACGCGATCATGTTCCGATCCGATCCGATGTTCGTCGGATGCCGCACATGCTTGACCCGCCCACCGAAACACGCCACCACATCGGGAGTCGCATCCGGAGATGCATTGTCCAGGACGACGCATTCGACGCGTTCGTCCAACTGCGGGACCAGCTTCTCCAGGGTTTCCCGGAGGTGCCGCGCCCTGTTGTAGGTGGGAATGGCTACGGTGAGGATCGGATCCATTTCAGTCTGCGAGCTGAACCAAGCGGGTCTTCCAGGCCAGCCGTGGACGCACCTGCCCCCACCAGTCGCCGGTGAATTCGCCTCGCATCGACCCGGAGTCGTGTCCAAGGAACGAAATCGCCTCGGGGACGTTCACTTCGATCCGGGAAACGTCCGTCACGAGGAATGCACTGACCAGATATTGCTTGTCATTGAGGAAATCGGGAGGCAATGTGCAACGCGAAACGTATACACCCTTGGCGTGGGGAGCGGTACCGATGGGATCCTCTCCCAGGATCGCCGATGGGCTGTTTCCGGAGGCGAGGATCACCCCGGCTCCGGCGTCCAGGAGATGGATGCTCACACCGGCGTTCACTCCATCCCGGAGGACCTCGTATTCGATCTCCACATGGATCGCACGACCGATGTCCACGGCGCTTGCGGTTTCGCCGTCCGAAATGACCCTGATGGCGAGCAACCGGACGTTCTCCCCTGCGGGAGCCTCCTCCGGCGACCAGACCCGTTCGTCCGCAGCGGCTCCTGCAAGCTGCAAATACCTCTGGGTAGCGAGTTCCACGGAACCATCGAAATCCACACCACCTCGATCGAGGACCACGCCGCGCTTGCACAGCGAGGCCACGCTGGACATGTTGTGGGAAACGAACACCACCGTGCGTCCGTTCTTGGAAACCGCGTCCATCTTGCCCAGGCATTTGCGCTGGAACTGGGCATCTCCGACGGCGAGAACCTCGTCCACGAGAAGGATTTCCGTCTCGAGGTGAGCCGCAACGGCGAAGGCCAACCGCATGTACATGCCGCTCGAATAGCGCTTCACCGGAGTGTCGACGAATGCCCCGACATTGGCGAATTCGACGATCTCGTCGAATTTCGCGCGTACTTCCGCGCGGGACATCCCGAGGATGGCGCCGGAAAGGAAGATGTTCTCGCGACCGGACAGATCCTGATGGAACCCTGTCCCGACTTCGAGGAGGGATCCGATGCGTCCGCGCAGGATGGCCTCTCCGGAGGTGGGGCGCACGATGCGGGAGAGGGTCTTGAGGAGGGTGGACTTCCCGGCACCGTTGCGACCGACCAACCCCACGCTCTCGCCGGGTTGGATGGTGAGGGAAATGTCCCGAAGTCCCCAAAAATCCTTGTACTGGTCCTTGGGCAGCCTCCCCTTGGCGAGACTCCTCAGCCAATGGCCGATCTCGTCGCCAAGATCGGAGCCGAATTTTCCCTGCGCGCTTTGCCGGATCCGGTACCGCTTGGAGAGGTTTTGGAGTTCGATGGCTGGCAGCATCAGATGTAATCCGCGAAATCCTTTTCCACCCGCCGGAAGACCCATGCGCCGAAAAGGAAGATGACGACCGACCCGATCAGGGAGGTCCAGACGGACCACAGGGGAGGAAGGGCGGAACCGGTCAAGGCATGCCGGAACAGGAGGACCGGAGCGCTCATGGGATTGGCCAGAAGCGGCCCCACCCACGGCGCGGGGACCACCTCCAGGGGATAGGCGACCGGAGTCGCCCAGATCCAGGCCTGGACAAGAAACGGCGCGATCTGGCGAAGGTCCCTGAATCGGATGTTCAGGGAGGAAAACAGCATCCCCATCCCACCCGCCATCAGGAGAGTCGGAACCAAAGCCACCGGGATCCACAGGAGTCCGACTCCCGCCAGGCCCAACGCCATGCAGATGGGAGCGAGGATGACCAACGAGACGACGAAGTCGGCAAGGACGGAAACCGTCGCCGACAGGGGCAGCAGGAGTCGAGGGAAGTAGACCTTGGTGATCAACCGCTCGTCCTGGATGAGGCTCGCGCTGCCGCGTTCCATCCCCTGCGAGAACACCGTCCAGATCACGATCCCGGAAAGCACGAACAACGGATAGGGAACCCCCTGGGTGGGCACCTTCACGAACACCCCGAACACGAGCCAGTAGAGGAGACCGGTCATCCCCGGCTGCAGGAGCATCCACACCATCCCGAAGAACGTCTGGGCGTACCGGATGTTGATCTGCCTCCAGACCAGGACGGAGAACAAGCCACGAGCGGCCCACAGGTCCACCAGGCTTTGGAGCACGGGAGGATCGGCCGCACCGATCCTCACTTCACGAATGGCACCGGAGGAGCTCATCGGGAAACCGCGGCGTTGAGGGTGTCGTGGATGATGGTCGATGGCATGAAGTCCGGCAAAGATAGCTCAGGGATCCTGCCAACCCTGCCTGCGTCGGGCCTCGAGCAAAAGCGCCCGGAGTTCTTCCTTCGCACGGGACGTGGAGAATGTTTCCTCCAGGAGTTTCCTGGCCTCCTGGGCGACGAGACTCCAAGCATGGGAATCCGTGTAGAGTTCGATGGTCGCCTGGGCGAAGGTTTCCGCGTCGTCGGCGATACGGGCGCTCCGGCGATCCTCCAGGCCCATTCCCTCGGCCCCGATCCGAGTTGTCACCACCGGAAGACCCGCCGCCATGGCCGAATTGATCTTCCCCTTCACCCCGGCCCCGAATCGAAGCGGCACCACCATCAGCCGCACGGAATCCAGGATCGGATCCAGCTCCTGGACATATCCGACCACTTCCACCGCATCGGAAGCCAGGGCCTGCACCTCGGGAACCATGTTGCTGCCCACCACCAGGAGACGGACTTCGGGCAGCCGTTTGCGCACCAGCGGAAGAACTTCCGTGGCGAAGAAGGAGACGGCGTCGATGTTGGGATTGTGCTTGAAGCTTCCCAGGAACAGGAGATGCTCGCGGCCTTCGAACGGCTTGATCCGCGAAGGGACTTCCATGATGTTCGAAAGGATGCGGATCTTCGCGCCCGCGGATGCCTCCCGGAGCAAGGGGAGTTCCGCGGCGCTCACCACCCAGGTGAGATCCGCCAGGCGGGCGCCCTCGCATTCCATTTTCCGGTAGGACTGCGCGAGTCGATGGATTCGGGCACTGCCGGACACTTCGAATTCGCGCCCCAAGCGCAGGAAATGGAGATCTACCGTGTCGTAGACGAGGAGCGCCCTCGAAGCGCGCTGCCTGACGGCCTTCCAATGGCGCGTGAACACCCTGGGTCGGCTGAGGACCACCACATCCAACTCAGAACCGTGTCGGCGCAGGTATTCCGGCAGGGACCGCGAAGCGGGAGACCGCACGACTTCGATTCCCTCGCGCTCCAGCTCCCGCCAACGATCCGGCGTCCCCAGCGATCCGTCCAGCGCGAAGAAACGCACGTCGAATCCCGCCTCGCGGGCCGACCGCAGGAGACCCACCACCCGGACCGAACCGGAATCGAAGTCCGGTCGCGGGAATTGGCTGTCGACGAAGAGGAACACCGGTCGAGGACGACGCACCGACGCCAGTTGCAATGAGGAACGAGGCGGTGCGTGATCGCGATCGAGAACCTCCGCCCAGCGTTCGCGGAACTTGGTCCGGTTCACCGCCTGGAATCGTTTGGTTCCCGTGGATTCGTCCGTGCCGGAACTGATCCCCTCGTGGTGGATCACCACGCTGGCAGGCTGCACATAGACCGTCTTCCCCGCCTGCCGGACACGGAAGGCGAGATCGGAATCCTCGTAGTAGGCGGGCGCGAAGTGGCTGTCGAAACCACCAAGTTCCCGGAACAATCCGGTGGGAAGGCAGATCGAGGCTCCGGAACAGTAGTCGACTTCGCGAAGATGGCAGAACTGGTGGTGATCGGGATTTCCCAGACGACCGTGGTTGCGAGCGGATCCGTCGCGCCAGACGATTCCTCCGCATTCCTGCAGCTTCCCGTTGGGATAGACGAGCTTGGAGCCGACCAATCCCGCATCGGGTCGGATGCGGAAGGTCCCGACGAGCTCGTCCAGCCATCCCGGCTGCACCTCGGTGTCGTTGTTCAGGAAGACCAGGAATTGCCCCCGCGAGACCGCGGCCCCGGCGTTGGATGCGCCGATGAACCCCAGGTTGGTCGGATTCCGAAACAGATGCACTCCGTGCACCCATTCCAGCTCCCGCGGTGTCCCTCCCGGAGTACAATCGTCCACCACCACCACTTCGAAGGAAATCCGTGTCCGATGGCCGGCCAGGGATTCCATGCATCTCAGGGTGATCGCACCATGACCGTAGACGGGAACCACGATGGAGACGAGAGGGTCGTCCACGACGGCGAACCGGAGCGGATTCCTCGCGGAGGTCCGCTGCTGCCCCTCCCCTTCCGAGTTCCCCATCAGCCTTCGGACCCGACGCCACAATGCCTTTCTCACGGCGGCAAAGATAGCTCGCTGGTCGCTTGGACTATTTTTCCTTTCCTTGGACCGAGAACGGAACGGCAATCCCGGGAGCACGCCCTCCCCGCTGGTTGAGGCTTGCATGGTCCTCTACCGGTCCACCCACTGCATCGAAGAATCGCTTGCTTCCCTACCCGCTCCCCATGGGGCGGTCCTCGTCGAAAACCTCCCCGGCGACGGTTCGTCGGAAGCCGCGCTTCGCGTCCGGCCAGATGCGAAGGTGATCCGTCCGGGCAGGAACCTCGGCTTCGGGGGAGGATGCAATCTCGCCTTCCGCCACTCCACGGCACCATACCTGCTTCTGCTCAATCCGGACGCATCCCTCCACCGTGATTGTCTGGATGTCCTCGTCGCCCACATGGAGGCCAATCCCCGGTGCGGGGCGGCTGGCCCCCTGGTGCTGCGATCGACCGATGGAACCATCGATTCGGCGGGGATGGAGAGACTCGCTCCCGGATGGACTCGCGACCGGAACCGAGGATTGCCATCCTCCAGCGCACCCGAAGGTGGTTCCGTCCAGTGCCTGTCGGCAGGAGTTCTCCTTCTCCGACGCAGCGCGCTCGAAGACGCCGGTCGGTTCCCCGATGCGTTCTGGACGGACCTGTTCCTCTACAGCGAGGATGTCGAGCTCTCCTTCGCCCTGCACAGGAGAGGATGGGATCTCCATTTCGAACCGAGGGCCTTGGCGTTCCACGCCGTGGGAGGTTCCAATCCGCCTCGACGCACCATTCGAGCGATGTCGGCCCGGAATCGTCTCCTCACCGGGATGGTCCACTCGACTCGGAAGGATCTGATCCACCTTCCCACCCTGCTGCGGTGGGCATGGAGGATCACCCTCGATCTCCCTCGCCTCGTGGACAATTTCCTTCTTCCCGAATTGCGCCGCTGCTTCTGGCCCCTGGTCGGACAGGTGGGCGAACGGAGACGGAACCTGCGGACCACCGACTCCTAGAAGTTGCGCACCATCACCAACCCCGGCGCCCCGTTCCAGGATGGCACCATGGTCCAGCTGGAATCGCGTCGCTGGTTCCAGGACCGGACCACCCGATTGCACACCAGCCCCAGTCCAGCCGAGAAGGCCACGTCGGAGCTCCAATGCCAGTTGTCGTGGACACGCGAGAGCGAGGTGCCGAGGGCCACCGCGTAGAGGCCGCCAGCCAGCCAGGGGTATTCCGAATACTCCAGGGCGTAGGCCGTAAGCAGCCCCCAGGCCGATCCCGAGTGACCGGAAGGGAAGGAAGCCCTGCTCTCGCGGAATCCTGGCCCATAGAACTCGTAGGGGGATTCCGCGTAACGCGGACGCTGGCGCTGGGCGCCGAACTTGCCCGCCACGACGATCATCTGGGTGAGGGACCAGGCCTCCAGACCGTTGCGGGAAGCCCGAGCCAATCGCGGCGCCCTTCCGCCCGAACCAGCCCACCACAAGCCACCGGCCAGCGGCAGGGACCAATATCCGTCACCAACGGATTTGGCGACGACCGCAACGTTTTCCGTCGCCGCGTTCTGGTGAGACTGGGACCAATCCTTGATATCCCCGTCCAAGGTGAAAAGCAATCCGGTCGCGGCCATGGTACCCGCCGCGATCCCCGTCTCCGTGACGGTCCAAACGCCGCGCGAGGAGTCGCTCCCCGCACCGGCCAGGACCATCAGGAGCGCGCCAATCACACCTGTTCCAATTCCAGGAGATCCCGGATGGTCTGCCGCCGGCGGATCAGGCGTGCAGTGCCGCCATCCATCAGCACCTCAGGCAGGAGGCCTCGGCTGTTGTAGTTGGAGGACATCGCCGCACCGTAGGCTCCAGCGTCGTGGAAGACGGCAAGGTCACCGACCTTGGCCGCGGGAAGATCGCGCGGGATCACCACGCCACCCTCCTCCTGGGTGAAGACGTCGCCGGATTCGCACAAGGGCCCGCCGACCACGGTGGGAACCATGGCACCCTCGAGGACCTTCCCCTCGCGGGCGAAGGAGATCTCGTGGAAGGAGCCGTACATGGAGGGCCGCACCAGGTCGTTGAAGCCGGCATCCACCAGCACGAAACGGTTGGAGCCCTGCATCTTGGTGGCGCGCACCTCGGAAACCAGCTTGCCGGATTCCGCCACCAGGAAGCGCCCGGGCTCGATCTCCAGGTTCACCTTGTGGCCGAGCATGGATTCGATTTCCTTGCGGGCCGCGTCCCAGAGCTGGAAATAGGATTCGGTGTCCACGTGCTGTCCATCCAGGCGGTACGGGATGGGCAGGCCGCCACCGGCGGAAATGGCTTCCAGGTCTCTTCCCGAGGAACGGACCTGGGCCACCATGGCGTCGCACACGGACTTGAGGTGCTCGAAATCCGCACCCGACCCGATGTGCATGTGGAAGCCCACGAAGTGGAGCTTGCGCCGATCGATGATCTCGAAGGCCTGTTCCAGGTTGCCGTGCCAGATTCCGTGCTTGGAACTTTCCCCTCCCGTGTTGGTCTTGCGGGAATGGCCGTGGCCGAACCCGGGATTCACGCGCAGCCACACCCGATGGCCGGGCGAGCGCTCCCCGAGCTGTTCGAGCATGTCGGGCGAACCGGCGTTGACCGGAACCCCCAGCTGCACCACCCGATCCAGGGTGGGGCGATCCAGGATGTCGGCGGTGAAGACCACCGGAGATGGCTCCCCTCCCACGGTGTAGCCGGCTGCGAGCGCACGTTCCAGTTCCCCCGCGGACACGGCATCCACCGCCACTCCCAGTCCCCGCAGAAGCCGCAGGATGTGGGTGTTGGAGCAAGCCTTCTGCGCGAAGCGGATCGTGTCGAACGCCTTCAGTCGCCCCACGCGTTCCTGGATGGTGGCCTGGTCGTAGACGTAGACGGGAGTGCCCTGTTCGGCGGCGATTTTTGCGAGTGCTGCGGCGTCGAAAGACTTCATGGTCCGGGCAAAGATAGCCCTTGCGGATCGGCGACGCCACCAGGAAATGCTGCCTGGACGGCGGCCTGGAAATCGGAGGGCCAGGGACTCTCGAAGCGAAGTTCCCGACCATCGGGATGGATCAATCGCAACGCCCGGGCGTGCAGGCACTGGCGCCGAATCGCCTGCACGATGGTCCGGGCCTGCGTGCGCTCCATGGGCTGGATCTGCACCAGCCTTCCCTCCCCGCCTCCATACAATTCGTCCCCCACGACGGGGTGTCCCCGGTAGGCGAGATGCACGCGGATCTGGTGGGTGCGACCGGTTTCCAGCGAGCACTCCACCAGACTCGCGACTCCGGCTTGCCGGACCCGAAAACGGGTCGCCGCGCTTCGCCCGTCGGCCACCACGGCCATGCGGGTCCGGTGGTGGGGATCGCGTCCGATGGGGGCATCCACCCGTTCGGAAGCCGGAATTCCCCAGGCCAGGGCGTCGTAGGTGCGGGAAAGCGAGCGATCCACCAGTTGCGAGGCCAGGGACCGGTGGGCGTCGTCGTCGAGGGCCACCACCAGGAGCCCGGAGGTGTCGCGATCCAGGCGATGCACGATTCCGGGTCGTGTCGGCCCGTTGATGCCCGACAAGTTCCGGTAGCGATGGGCCAGCGCGTTGGCGAGGGTCCCGTCGGGGCAACCCGCTCCGGGATGGACGGTCAGACCGGCGGGCTTGTCGATCACCGCCATGCGCGCATCCTCCCACACCACGGAAAGGGGAATGTCCTGGGGCTCGACGGGACGTTCGGGATCGGCCTTCACCGGCCAGCCCAAGACCTGGACGAACTGGCCCGGCTCCATCCGGAAAGACGCCTTGCGGGCCTCCCCGTCCACCAGGACCTGTCCGGACTTCAGCCACCCCTGGACGAGCGTGCGCGACCAATGCGGGAACCTGCCCGCGAGGTAGCGGTCCCACCGTTCGTCGAAGGACTCCTCCTCCACCTGCCAAGAGGAAGGAGCGGTCATGCCCCAGACGACTCCTGGTCGGATTCCGGCCGAGGAACGTGGCGCGCGGCGCGGTGGTCGTGGATGCGGACCAGGCGCATCTCGCCCCAGATCGCCAGCACCACGCCGTAGACGATGGCGCAATCGGCGATGTTGAAGGTTGGCCAGCGCCAGGAGAGACCGGGGACACCGAGAGAAATGAAATCCACGACGTGGCGGTACAGGCAGCGGTCCAGGAGGTTGCCGTAGGCTCCACCCAGGATCAGAGCCGCGCCGGTGCGCACCAGCGGATCGCGTCGGCGCCTCCACAGCCGCAGCAGAAACCAGGTGGCTCCCCCCACGAGAAGGACATAGAAGACCGTGGTGGGCAGAAACGGAAGCAGCCGTTGGGGATTCAGGGAGAAGGCGGCCCCGGAGTTGTAGGCCACGAACAGCCAGAAGAAATCCCCCAGGAGCCGCACCGCGATGTCCTCGCGGAACCCGCTGGTGAAGCGGCTTCCCGCAAGATATAGAGCCATCTGCTTGGTTGCCTGGTCCAAGAGGAACACGGAAAGCGCCAGAAGGAAGCTGGGAAGGGGATGGGCCAGGAGGTGGAGTTTCCGGCGCCAGCCGCGCAGACGCTCCGCGGCGCGCGACATCCGGAGGTGGACGTTCATGCCATCGACTCGCGCAGTTGCTTCCGGAGGAGGTTGTTCCTGGATGCGAACTGGAATTTGAGGGCGAGATTGGACCAGCAGGTGACCACGGTGGTCCACAGGATCCGCCGCACCTGGGGACGGGTGATCTTGACGCGTCCGGCCAGGGCGGCGGCCGGGTCCCCGGCCAGGAGGGACAAGGTGTCCTGCGACATCAGGAGTGGCCAGAGGCAGAACAACCGCAGCCGGAAGCGGTACCAAGGCAGGTCCAGGATGTAGGCCTGGGCGGCGCGGACCTCGCGATCGGCGAGCCGGACCAGATCCAGAAGCACCTGCGAGGCCGCCTGTCGGTGATCTTCCTCCCAAAGCTCGCACGGTCGGACCCCCCTGGCTTGGCAGATGTCCTCGGGAACGAAGATGGTGCGTCGGGTCCCGTCGGCGGGAATGTCGCGAGCGATGTTCACCAGTTGCAGGGCCAGCCCGAAACCGACCGCATTTGCTTTCAGCTTGGCCTTGCGGGCTTGGGACATTCCCGAACCGGCGAACAGGTCCGTGAGCATGAGACCGACGGTCCCCGCGACGAAATAGCAGTAGTCCAGGAGCTCCTGGCTGGTTCCCAGCTGGAACCAACCGTCGGCTTCCCTCTTCAACGCGTAGTGGATCATGCCTCCGCACATTTCCCGGACCCGTTCGTCCACCGGCTTGCGAAGCTCCACGGGAACGGTCCGGTAGACGGAGAAGACATGGTGGCAATGGACCACCAGGAAGCGGTCGGGATGGTCGTCGCTTCGCCAATCCGGGGGAAGGGCCTCGACGAAGGAACGGATGTCGCCGGGATCGCCGCCCTTGCCGTCGAAGCAGCGCACGAACTTCTCCAACAGCTCCTGTCGGACCTCCGGGGGCATCTGGCGGTCGTCCTCCACGGTGTCGGCGATCCGCATGAACAGGTAGGCCAACCGCACGACTTCCTCGAGATCGCGAGGCAGGACGCGGATGTTCAGGGCGAAGGTGCGGGACACCTCCTGCAACCAGGCTCGACAAAACTCGGAGGATACCGTCGGATCGCCTTGAAGGACCCGTCTCTTGATCTCACTGGTGGCGATGGGCATATGGGTACGTAAAGATAGCCCTCGCCCGGATCGGACATGGACGCGGACGGAGCGATGGGGCTTGGCTCCGCGGGATCAAGTGGAGGCAGGGGACTCCTCGAGAAGCTCCGCAAGCACGGGATCGATGAGGTCGGCGCACTGCTCGATGCACCGTGCCTGCTCCAGGATGATCTGGTCGCGATGGCTTTGCGCATGGTGGCGAAGCCACTCGGCGACCACCTTCTGGCGCTCGGAGGGGTTCAGAGCATCCAGACTGCCGTTCATGGACTCGCGGATGAATTCCGCCTGTGCCCTCATGTAGGCCTGCATGTCGAAGGGCTGGTTGGACCGGATCACGAAGAACTTGGCCATCACCTGCAAGGGAGGACGATTGCTGGCGGGAACGAATTCGGAAACGAACTTTCGCCACTCCTCCCGATGCTGCCGGAAGAATCGCACGATTTGCTCGCCGAGCACGTTCCTCTCGCAACCGGCCTGATCCATCCAACCTCCAGAAGAGACCCCGGAACCAAACATAGGCACGTTCCACAAAAGCGGGAAGGTGCCCCCACCCGCACGGCCGGTGGAAGGGTAGCTTTGTCTTCCGTGGGAATGCGAGGCTTGGCGACGACGGCAATCCGGATCTGGCTTGGAACGCTCCGTTGGCGAGTCGCCACCCCCGTCCCCCCCGGACCGGCGGTCTTCGCCTTCTGGCACCGCCATGTGCCTCCGGCGGCGGCCTTCTTCCGGAAGTGGCGCGCGGCGGCCATGGTGTCGGCCTCCCGGGACGGACAATTCCTGGCCGACCTCCTGGCGGACGGGGGCCTGGAACTGGTGCGGGCATCCAGTTCGCAGGGGGCCTCCACCGGAGCCCGCAACCTCCTGAGGTCGCTGCGCGAAGGAAGGTCGGTGGTGACCGTCTGGGATGGACCGCGGGGGCCGGCCAACGTACCCAAGCAGGGCCCACAGTGGCTTGCGCGATCGTCCGGCAAACCCCTGTTCGATGTGCTTTTCGTTCCTCGTCTCGCCTTGAGACTGGGCGACTGGTCCAGGATGGAACTGCCCTTGCCCTTCTCGGTGGTCGAGGTCCGGTTCCAGCCATCGGCCCCCATGCGATCCGGCGGAGGCTCCCCGTGTTGAACAGTCGCCACCGCACCCTGGCACCGCTTCTGATCCTGATCGCCCTCGGATGGAACCTCTCCCTGTGGGGACTCCTCCACCTCTGGCAGGCGGAATCGCTCGAGCGCGGCCGCGAGCAGCTTCGCCTCCAGGCGGAATTCGTCGCCCAGCGCGCCGACGGATCTCCAGGGAGCTTGGCAGGGCTTCTGCCATCGGATATCCGAGTGGCGGTCTGCGATTCCTCCCAACGGCTCCTTCCACCCGACGATTCGGCCGCCTTCCGGTACGCTCCCGAACTCGCCGCTCCCAGCCTGGTGGTGGAAAGGGATCTTCCGGGAGGGCGGATCGTCCGACTCACCCGCCCCATCCGGGCAGGAGGAATCCCGGTCTCCGCTTGGATCCTTTCGGCGATCGCCGCTTTCGCCGGGTTCCTCCTTCCGGCCATCCTTCTGGCGGTCTTCGTCCACCGCGAACGCCAGCGGACGCGGAACCTGGAATCGGTCGCCAAGGCGACCTCGGCCGGCCATGGCATCCACTTTCCCCACCCCGACGAAGACGCCCAGCTGGTGGCCGGGCTCGCCGCCGAACTCCGACGCCGCCGGATCCGTTCGGCCTGGGCGGAGCGGCGCCTGGGCCGGCTCCTCGACTCCCTCGCCGAAGGCGTCCTCCTGCTGGATGGAAGGCAACGGATCTTCGCCTGCAATTCGTCGGCCTGCAAGACCCTGGGCATGGGAGTCCCCAAGGCGGCCTCGCGGGGACGCCCCGTGGTATCGGTGCTCGGCGACATCGAATTCCTGGACGACCTGCGGCGCGCGCTCGCCCGCGAGGGGACCTCCGTCTTTTCCATCGAACGCGAGGGGGCGGCCCACGAAGCCCGGGTCTGGCCGGCCTCGGTGGATTCCGACGGCAGGGGATGGATGATCTCCCTCCAGGATGTTACCGACAGGTTGCGCGCGGAGCGGATGAAATCCCGGCTCGTCTCGGACGCATCCCACGAGTTCAAGACGCCCCTGACCTCCATCCGGGGTTGGACGGAAACCTTGCTGGAAGACGAAACGGACGAATTCCGTCGACGAGCTCTGGAGCGCATCGAGCAGGGAAGCCAGCATCTGGAGAACGTGGTGCGGGATCTTCTGGACCTGGGCCGGATGGGCGAACTCCCGGCCCGAAGGCGGGATCCCGTCGACCTGGAATCCATCTGCAGCGAGGCCATCGAGACCCTCGCCCCCCAGGCGGACGCCAAGCGCATCCGGATCGAACTGGAGTGTCCCACGCCAAGCACCGCGATCGGTCATCGAAACCAGCTCGTGCGCGCCATGATCAACCTACTGTCCAACGCGGTCCGCCACTCCCCTCCCCGCTCGAAGGTGGCGGTGGCGGTGCGCCGCGACGGATCCACATGGCGCATCGAGGTGACCGACCAGGGATCCGGACTGCCCCCCGAGGCCCTGGAGCATCTCTTCGAACGCTTCTACCGCCCCGACCATGGACGTTCCCGGGACATGGGTGGCACAGGCCTGGGTCTGGCCATCGTGAAGGAGACCGCGCTTGCCCACGGGGGGCGTGCGGAAGTGGAAAGCCCACCCGGAAAAGGCGCCACCTTCCGGATGATCCTGCCGGTCTAGTGGTTCGCCTGTTCCCAATCGCCCACTCCCGAAAAGCGGTATCATGCACACATGTTCTGGACCTTCGGTGGAACCTACCTGCTGGGAATCCAACTGATCACCGCCGCCACCTTCGCCTGGGCACGCTGGATGGATCCCTCCTTCGGTCAGGGATCGGGCTTCTGGATCGCCGGCTTGGGCACGCTTGTGCTGGGCCTTCTCGTGCTGTGCTTCGAGACGGTGGGTCTGGTCTGGAGTCCCGACAGGAAACCCGTCCAGCAGGTCCTGCGCACCCTTGCCGCATTGGGACTCATGGTCGTGTCCGCATGGGGGCTCGCCCCCTTCGGCCAGGCGGCCATCATGCGTCTGGCCATGACCGGCGGACTCTGAGGCCTACGCCGAGCCCCCCGGTGGTTACCCAACCGTTGCCTTGGCAATAGGCCCGTCGAGCGTGTTCCCGCGATTCCGGTGACCTGCAGTTCAACGTTTTTTCTGCTCGTCTCCGGAAATCCCCCGTGGAATGAACCGTTTCAGGTGATCTTGCGACCCAAGGCTCACATCTGTGCTTCCGAGGGACCCATGAAATTCGGATTCAAACTCGCCCTGTTCGCAACGCTTTCCGGCACCGTCGCCGCCCAGGCCCAGAAATTCGCTCCCGCCGACTACCAGAAGGCGCTGTGGATGACCACGCGCTTCTACGGTGGCCAGCGCTCCGGACATGGCCCCAACTGGCTTCTGATGGACCACAAGTACAAGGTCTCCTACGTGCGCGACAGCGCCGACGGCCGCGACCTGGTGGGTGGGTGGATGGACTGCGGCGATTTCCCGCTGTTTGGCCAGACCTTCTTCTACAGCACCTACGCCCTGCTCCAGGCCTACGACGCGTTCCCCACCGGATTCCCCGACCAATACCACGGGTTCGACTACAGCGACTACGCCGCCGCCAAGGACTTCACCTACGGCGCCAGCCAGCCCGATGGCATCCCCGACCTCCTCCAGGAAGTGAAATACGCCACCGACTGGATCCTCAAGGCGACGCCGGACAACCAGACGTTCTACTTCCAGAAGGGAACGGGCGGCAACTACAACGGCACTCCCTCCAAGCCCTACGGCGAGCACGGTCGCTGGGTGACCTCCGGATTCTACAGCGCCGAATTCGAAGCCATCGAGGGCGGCGAATACGACCGGGGCCGTCCCATCTTCAAGCTGGGCAAGAGTTCCGGACTCCCCGGAGAGGTGGTGATCAACGACGGCTCCATGCCCTCGTTCGCGGCGGCGGCCCTGGCATTGATGTCCATCCACTACCGCAAGTACGACGCCAAGTACGCCGACACCTGCTTGGCCCACGCACGGATCGCCTTCGACTACGCCAAGGCCCAGAACAGGACCGGCGGCACGGGCTTGACGGGATTCTACGGCGGCAACGACAAGATGGACGACGACATCGTCACCGCCGCCTCGAGCCTTTACAAGGCCACAGGCGAGCAGACCTTCAAGGACTTCGCCGTCCAGAAGAAGAACTTCAGGATCAACAAGGGCTACACCCTTGCCTACTCCACCAACGACGATCTGGCCCTGTACACGGGCTGGCAGTTCGCGGGGATCCAGGAATACAAGGATTCCCTGCGGATCGGATTCGTGGACCGCTACAAGAGCAAGGCCACGGGCGAAGCCGGCCTTTCCACGATCGGCGACAAATGGGGATTCCTGCGGTATCCGGCAAACCAGGCCTTCGTGGCCAGTCTCTACTCCAAGGCCACGAACGATGTCGGCTACGAAACCTTCATCTACAACCAGGTCGACTACATCATGGGAGCCAATCCCCCCAAGCAGGCATTCATCGTCGGATTCTGCTCGGGCTGTTCCAAGACCGCCGATTGGCCCCACCATCGCAACGTGTACTTGAGCGACATGGACAATCCCAAGGCGATCAAGGCGATCCCCGCCCGCAACAAGGAATTCGGGTACATGCTGGGCTTCACCAACAAGATCGCCGACAGCCTCAACCAGTACATCGACAACTACCAGCAGACGGAAGGCGGCCTCGACTACAATGCAGGGCTGGTGGGAGCGCTGGGCTACATCAACTCCAAGCTCAATCCCGTGGACACGTCCAAGCTGGGCGCAAGCGGCGTGCAGGTCGCACGCCCCCGGCAGGCCAATGCGCTGGTGCACCGCACTTCGCAGGGCCTGGTGGTCTCGCTGCCCTTCGGGGAGGCGATGCGCTCGGTGGTCGCCAAGGACCTCCGGGGACGCGAGATCGCTCGGTTCGCCCCTAACCGAACCGAATTGGTCTGGGACGCACCGGCGGGAACCTGGCTTTTGGAGGTGGTCTCGGGCTCCGGTACGGTCCACCGGACCAGGACGGTGGTCGCCCGCTAAGGGGAAACCAGAGCGCCATCGGCTACATTTCCTCGCATGCAGGAAACGTCGGTCAACGGCCTCTCGCGGGGTTCGATCCACGCCCTGGTGGCAGTCGCGGACACCAAGGTGGCGATGCACGCCAGGATCCAGGACGGCCAGTCCTCCGGGTCCTTCGTTGCCCGCGCCTACCTGGGCGGAGACTGACCCCACCCCTCCTTTCCCAAGGCCCCCGCAATGAAGATCTCGCCCAAGCACCTGCGCTACTCCTGGAACTTCCTCCGCCGGGGAATGGCCCACCTGAACCTGCAGCTCCTGTACAACTGCAACTTCCGGTGCGGCATCTGCGACTTCTGGCACCCCGAATGGCAGGCCAAGCCCAAGCTTAGCCTGGCCCAGGTGGAGACCATCCTGGAAAAGCTCCGGGGACGCCCCCCGCTTCTGATCTCCATCGGTGGAGGCGAGCCCCTTCTGCATCCGGAGCTGGCCCCCATCGCGCGAGCGCTTTGCCGCGACCATTTCGCGGTGATGATCTGCAACGGCTGGTTCATGACCCGCGAGAAGGCCAGGGAACTTTGGGAAGCGGGTCTGTACGAGGTGTCGATTTCCGTCGACTACCTGTCCCCGCAACGGCACGACACCCACAGGAACATGCCGGGCGCCCACGGGAGGGCCATCGAAGCCCTGAAGTTGCTGGTCCAGGAGCGCGTGCACCCCCACCAGCGCGTGCACATGATCACGGTGGTGATGGACGACAACCTCGAGGACATCGAACCCCTGTGCGAACTCGCCGAATCCATCGGCGTCACCTACCTGGTGACCTTCCACAGCACCTCGCGGGGCCGCAAGGAGAAACGCGCCGCGCCGGCCGAAGTGGGGCGCCGACTGGTGGAGATCAAGAAGCGCCATCCGGAATCGTTCGTGGCGCTGCAAGGCTACCTGGAAGCGTACGCCGACGCCGGCGAAGACGGCGAGATCAAGCCCTGCCGGGCAGGAAGGAACCTGTTCAACATCGACAGCACGGGCGCCGTGTCCACCTGCATCGACCGTCTGGACGACCCGGTGGGCAACATCCTGGAAGACGACGTGGACACCCTGTACCGCCGCCTCGCCGACCAGCAGAGGACTTCCGATTGCGGTGCCTGCTGGACCAGCTGCCGGGGACCGGTGGAGACCATGATGTACGGAAGGGAGCGTTTGCGGAACCTCCGCGACATGGACAACATGCTGAAGGACGTCCCCTTGGTCCGCACCTGATGCGCGCCGAGCTCGCCTACCTCCGCCACCTGTGGTGGCCGTCCGCCCGGCGCTGGGACCCGTTGCTCGCCATCTACTACCTCACCTGGTCGTGCGACTTCCGCTGTCCCTACTGCTCCGACGGCCAGGGGAACCCCTACCCCTCCCAGAAGGCCCAGACCCTCCCGGCCAAGCGGGTGCTGGAATTGATGGGGATCGTGCGCCGGAACTGCCCGAACGTGGAGTTCACGGGCGGGGAACCCCTCCTCCACCCCGAGGTGGACCAGGTCCTGGAGGGACTGCCTGGGCTGGGGTTTGCAGACACCATACTGACCACCAACGGCTGGCACCTGGAAAGTCGGCTGGAACTCGTGGGACGCGCCATTACCAAGCTGGTGGTGAGCCTGGACACCTTGGACCACATCCTCGCCGAGCGCTGGTACGGCAAGGGCGAAGGCACCCTGGAACGGATCCAGCGGGCCATCCAGGCCGCATCCCGACTGCCAAGGACGGAACTTGTCGTGTCGGCCGTGGCCACCGCGGAAAACTGCCGCGGCCTGCCCGAAGTGGCCCGCTTCGCCTGGGACCTGGGCGCGACCTTCGCCTGCTATCCCGAGCTTCGCGGCACCACCGCCCCGGAAGGGCTTCGCGAAGCCGACGGCTACGTGGATCTGTACCGGTTCTTGATCGAGCACAAGCGCAAGGGACGGAAGATCTTCGCCACCACCAAGGCCCTGGAGTGGATGCGCGATCTGGCCGCTTTCCCTTGCCACCCCTCCACGCTGGTGGCCATCGCTCCTGGGGGCTCGGTGATGTGGCCTTGCCTGGAAATCGGGAAGGTCGGCGGAAACCTCTTTTTGCAACCCGATCTCAACGCCCTCTACGCACAAGCCTGGGAAGCGCACGGCGGCCCTCCACGCTGCGGAAACCAGTGCCACAGCGCCTGCAGCCTGGGGTTTTCCTCCATCCTGGAACATCCATCCACCCTGCTCCGGGAGGCCTTCGCCGACATCCGCGGGGCGATCCGAAGGAGCACTCCTTGAGCCTGACGATTTTCGACACCACATTCCGTTTTTCCAGCTGGTTCTGGATCTTCGTGGCCGTCTTTTCCATGCGCAATCTCGCGGAGACCCTCCTGGTGAAGAAGCGGGCCTCCGGGGAGGACGGCCACCGCACCGGCGCCACGAGCCTGGCCCTGTTCGTGACCGCCTATTTCGTGGCGGGGTTCGGAACCGGATTCTTCCTGACCCTGCACACTCCCCACCCCGTCCTGTTCTGGACGGGAATGGTGGGATTCGTCGCGCTGCACCGGGTGCGGACCTGGATCCTGAGAGACCACCTCAAGGAAGGCTGGAATCCCTTCACCACCCCGCGAACCGATTCCCAACTGGCGACCTCGGGCCCTTACCGCTTCCTGCGCCATCCGCTCTACGCACTGCATCTGGTGGAGCTGGGTTGCCTTTGGTTGATCCTTCCCAACGCGATCGCCGCGATCGCTTGGCTGGTGGACCTCGCCGCAACCCTGGCGCGGATCCCGGGAGAGGAACGCCTCCTGGCCCAGCGCTACGGCTCCATGTGGGACCAATACGCGCGCCGCACGCGCCGTATGGTTCCCTGGATCTGGTGAGACGGACGGATCGCCGACTTCAGGCGGGATCCGGGCAGACCCGGGGGAGTTTGCGAATCCAAACCCCTTCCAAGCGCCCCGCCGCATCGTAGAAGCAACGAAGCCCCAGCCACAGGCGATCGTCCGTCGTGCGTTCGGTGACCCAAGCATCCACGTCTCCCTGCGACCGCAGGGGCTTGCCCAGCACCGCCTGCATCTGGGAACGCGTCATGCCGGGACGAATCTTCCCCTTGGCCAACGCGGGGAACGCACCCACCAGCAAGGCGTCGGAGCCATCGTATCCAACCATCCCGAAGGACCAGAACCGCGCCTCTCCTTCCCCGGCTCCGCATCTGGAAACGCTCTGCGGAAAGATCCAGCGAGTGGTACCAAGGGAGGCGGGAAGGAGATCGGGAACCAAGGCCTGCTTGGCGGGGGCGGTCTCGCCCGGCAGGCCCGAAAGCGCCCAACGCTCCAAGAGCGACTTGGCGACGGAATCCGCCAAGGTGGGGAACTCCTTGCAGGCGATCCGATCCGGTTTCTCCCCTGCGGGAAGTCCCAGCAGACGACTGCAAAGACGGTTCCCGGTCGCCTGGACCTTGGGAGCGGTTCCGCTCAGGCGGATCGAAGCCAGGCGATTGCCCGAGACATCCACCCGACGCAGCTCCGAAGGCCCCTCGGCGACGATCTCCAGGATCTCCAGGCGATTACCGGAAAGATCGATCTCCTCCAGCGACGGAGGCACCAGGATGGACACAAGGCGTTTTTTGTCCAAACCGATCCTGGCCGCTCGGAACTTCCGCAGCCCCACCAGGGGACGCAGATCCAGGACCGCGGGGGCGCCCGCGGCGAATCCGAAGGTGTCCACCGGTCGCGAGAGGGTGATCTCGCCCACATGCCCCCATAGGTCCGGCCAAGCGACGGCCATGGGCTCCACCGGACTCGTGTACCAGCCGTGGAGGATTCTCGAAACGGCCACCAATTCGCGGTTGGCCGTGGTGTCGCCGTTCATGAAGAGATCGCTCCAGGCATTGGGATCGCGACTGCGCTCGGACGGATCCAACTGGACCGGTTTGCGCCGCGATGCACCGGTATCCGCCTGGACGGGCATGGATGCAGCCTTCACGGAATCCTTCGCGGGCGTCCTGGGCGTTGCCTTCACGGAATCCACTGGCTTGCCGACCTTCGCAAGGCTTGGCGCGTCTTTTCGGGAGCCGACGACGTGCGTCGCCACCTGGAGGGAGTCCCCCACCTTGGCGGATTGTGCACGCAAGGAATCCGCCCGTACTGTCGCGGCGACCGCGACGGAATCCAACGTGTCGACACCTCCCCGCAGAGGAATTGCGCAACCCGCCCCCCAAAGGACGGCAAGGAGTGGAGTTGCCAGCCGGATGGATCGGGAAACCGCAGGAATCATGAAATCTCCGAACACGGTCACCAACAGTAGGAATCCTCACCCGGGAATCCCATGCAGGAAAGAGGGGGACGCACTTCCTGTCGCCGCCCCCTCCGACCTCGACGCGTTCGGAGCCTCGAATGGAGTCCGGGATCTATTCCTCGGCAAGCGTTCCGGGGTATCCGTCGCGCTCCAAGGCCGCGAGCAAAGCGGCAAGCGAGGCGGTTCCTCCCACGATGGCCATCTTGGTGGCCACATCCACCGATCGCACCTGTGCGCCGGGAACGGACTCCAGGGCACGGGTCACGTGGCGTACGCAGTTGCCGCACGAAATGGATGGAATGGAAATCTTCACGAACACTCCTTTGGTCCTTGGTCCGGGTAGGCGAAGGTCGCGGAACATCAGCACCAGCAGGATCCCCGCCGCGGCATGCTCCCACCACGATAGCGTGGTATGGCAGGGAAGGCCTGCGGAAACGTGCCAGGAGGTGCCCAGGGCATCGACGAGCATCCCAACCCCGATGGAAGAGAAAACCAACACGACGAGGTAGATCACCAGGCTCCGCTTGCCGAGCCTGGACCCGATGAACCCCAACGTGGTGGTGTTGGTGGCGGGCCCAACGGTGAGGAACACCAGGGCCGCACCTGGACTCATGCCGTTGGCCACCAGGCTCGCGGCGATGGGAATCGATCCGGTGGCGCACACGTAGAGCGGCCCCGAGGCCAGGAGCATGGCCGCGTAGGCGAGGACAGGATTTGCCACCCAGGGTCCAAGCCCTCCGAACGGCACCAGCCACGAAAGCACGCCTCCGATCCCGATCCCGATCAGAAGCCACTTGCGCAGGGAAAACAGGATGTCCCCGAATCCGTGTTCGAACACCTCCTTGGTCTTTTCCCAGACACCCTTGCGCCGGGGCGAGGCCGGAAGGCCGCAGCTGGAGGTATCGACAATTTCTGGCTCATGGTGATTGGCCGAGTGTTCGAACTCGTGAAAATTAGGGGAATTTTCCCGCTCGTCCTGAGGAGCGGAGCGTCTCGAAGGGCGAGCGGAGCCAGTTGAGCCCCCAGCATCCGATTTGGTGGCGGCATCGATCAGCCACCCCAACAGCACTCCCGACACGAACGCGTAGGCCAACCGCACCAGACTGAAGAACGGCCCCAGCATTCCCCAGGTGGCGACGGCCGAATCCACCCCGGTGCTTGGTGTGGTCGCCAGAAACGTCGCCGTGGCTCCCTTCCCCGCCCCTTCGCGGCGCAAATGCTCCGCCACCGGCACCACCGCGCACGAACACAAAGGCATGGGGAGTCCGATCAGCGCCGCTTTCACCACGGCACCCGGGCCTTTTCCGGAAAGCGAGCTCGCGATCCACCCCGGCGGGACCAGCACATGAATCAGTCCGGAAAGGAACAGCCCCAGGAGAAGATAGGGGGAGATCTGGGCCAGGGTGGACCAAAGCGCGTCAAGGAGTTCCATGGCAACACTCCTGCGAATTGGGTCCAAAGAACTGGAGGATCGGACATCGGGAGGTGGGATGGGTCCCATCGCAGGAATCGGCCAATCGCACCAAGGCCTGGCGCAGATGGTTCAATTCGGCGATACGTCGATCCACCTCGCGCAATTGGTCTTCCACCAGCTCCACCACCTTGTGGCTATCGGAACTGGAACTTTGGCGCA
>DAOPYN010000018.1:0-64748 GCA_035352895.1 Fibrobacteria bacterium
ATCCGATTCGCTGGAATACGATGCATTGACGCGACGCATCATGCTTCATGGAAATGCCCGATTGGAGTATCGGGCCACCAAGCTCAACGCAGACACGATCGATTTCGATCAAGCCACCCAGATCCTGGATGCCCAGGGGAATCCCGACGTCCAGGACCCCCAGATCGCTCCGTTGAAGGGCCGCCGCCTCAAATACAACCTGAAGTCCAAGATCGGGGCCGTGTATCACGCAAGGTCCTACAAGGCGGGGGAGTACTATCGGGGAGCGGAAGTCCGACGTCTGAGCGACAAGACCCTCCAGGTCATCGATGGCGATTACTGCAAATGCCAGAATGTGGAGGTTCCCGACTACTACTTCGCCACCGCCAAGATGGAAATCGAACCCGAGCGTCAGGCCACTGCGGCACCTGTGGTACTCAACGTCGAGGAAGTTCCGGTGCTGGTGGCGCCGTTTGTCCTGTTCCCATTGGGCAAGGGACGGCGATCGGGGCTTCTCACCCCCAAACTGGGAGGCGACCAGAAGCAGGGATTCTTCGCTCGTAACCTGGGCGCCTATTGGGGCATTTCCGACTACATGGATCTCACCACGGTCACGGATGTCGTGGAAGGCTCCGGTGGACGGTTCGATCAGCTCAATGGCGACGCCACCTTCCGCTACGCCCGTCGTTATTGGCTGACGGGAACCGTGCAGGGCAAGAAATACCTGCGGGAACTCGGGGATGCGGGTTCTGGCTGGGAAGTGCGCTACGACCACAACCAGGAATTGCTCCCCCAGCCCGACAAGTTCACCCTCAAGGGAAGCGGGTCGTTCGTTTCCAGCGCCACGGTGCGTTCCACCAACGCCCTCACGGCTTCGGAGATCCTGGACCAGACCGCCAACGCGAACCTGGCCACCACCTACAAGTGGGACAAGGCGCGCGCCACCTTGATCGTCTCGGCCAGCCAGCAGGAGAACCTACGCACGGGAATCCGGGACCGGGAGCTTCCCTCGGTGTCTTTCAGCGCCTCCGACGAATTGATCCCTCGCGAAGACGTGGACGATACCGCCTGGTACAAGAGCCTGAACTACTCCTACTCCAATCAAATGAGCGCCTACTCCTATCGAAGCGCCGACTCGATCAGCCGCGCCCAATGGGATCGATACAACCAGTACCCGGATTCCCTCCCCCGCCCCGCTCCCCACGACCAGGAATACCTGGGTGGCACCCAGAAATTGAACCTGGGGCTCAGCAAGCCGATCGGACATCTGAACCTGAGCACGGCTGCCAATGTCCAGCACGACTGGAGCGGCAGAAGCTATACCGAACCGGCCAATTCCACCGGAGCTTGGCGTGCATGGTCCGACAACATGGACCCCGACAACGTCATCACCTGGAATGCGCGGACCGACGCTTCCACGAACATCTACGGGACGTGGCTCCCCTATTGGGGACGCTTCATGGGGCTTCGCCACACCCTCACCCCTTCCGCTGGCTACCAGTACGTTCCAAAGATCGACTCCCACAAGTTCTTCGTTCCCCATCCTCGGCTTGGACAGCGTGTCGGACAAGACAAGGCGCAACTGCTGAATCTTTCCTTGGGCCAGCAACTGGATACCAAGATCATGGACGCGCTGGGCATGGACACCACCAAGAGCCGCTCCAAGAAGGGGAAAGCCTACAACCTGCTGAAATTGAACTCCGGAACCAGCTACGACTTCGAAAAGGATGTTCGCCCCTGGAGCGACATCACAACGACCTATTCCACCGGCATTTCCCAGATGCAATTCACGGGAAGTCTGGTACACACCCTCTACGACCCTTGGGGAGACAGCCTGTCCGAAGGGGTTCCCACCTTGATGAGCTGGTCCCTCTCCTTCTCGAAGGGCGCGCGCGTTGGCGGCTCCTTCTCCGATGGGTGGAGGATTTCCGACGACAGCACCACCTCCCAGCCATGGAGCTTGTCGGCGGACTATTCGTACACCATCCGGGCAACCCGGGTGTCTCGTGAGACATTCCGCGAGGAGCGTTCCCAATCGTCCGGATTCGGTGCCGAATTGAAGCCTTCGCGGAACTGGTCGGCAAGCTGGAGGTCCAGCTACGACTTCGAGCTGGGATCCTTCGTCGCGCACAGTCTCAACTTCAAACGCACCTTGGGATGCTGGGACATGAACTTCGGATGGACTCCCGTGGGGCCCGCCCGCGGGTGGACCTTCCTGATCCAGATCCGCGACCTTCCCGATGTCAAGATGCAGGCGCAGAGTTCCACCTTGCGGAAGAAGACCTCCTCGGCCACTCCCGGCTCCACATCGCCGAGCACCATCCAGCAATGACAAGCCCATGGATCGACGATCTGGCCCACCCTCTGGTGCTGGCCAGCGCATCTCCTCGCCGGACGTGGATCCTGTCCCAGTTGGGCATCCCCCACACGGTGGATCCTGCCCACATCGACGAGACCTCGGACATCTCCAACCCCCGGGACCTGGTTGTGGATCTGGCACTTCGCAAGGCATTGGAGGTTTCCCGGCGTCGACCGGGAGAACTGGTCTTGGGATCCGATACCGTCGTGTATCTTTCGGGAAGGGTCCTGGGGAAGCCTCGGGATCCTGAGGAGGCACGGCGAATGCTTTCCGATCTTTCGGGGAAGGAACATACCGTCTGGACGGGAGTCCACTTGGCCATGGACGGTCGTCCCATGGAGGGTCGCGCCGTGCCCGCTACGGTCCGTTTTCGCAGCCTGTCGGCCCGTGAAATCCATGCGTACGTCGATTCCGGCGATCCTCTGGACAAAGCGGGCGCCTACGGCATCCAAGGGGCTGGCATGGGGCTGGTGGATTCCATCGATGGCGATTTCTATTCCGTGGCGGGTCTGCCCGTGACCGCCACTTTGGAGCTTCTCTGTGCGTGGTCGGTCCGGCCGATCCAAGCGAAGGATCCCTCATGAGCGATGAAAAGCCCTCCGCAGCCAAGATCCTGCGCCAAGCTCGCCTGGATCGCGACTGGACTTTGGAACAGGTCAGCACCCAGACACGGATTCCCAAGGAACAGATCCAGGCATTGGAAGACAGCGCCTGGAGCGTCCTGCCTGGAGCGCCCTATGCGAGGGCCTTCTGCAAGACCCTTGCCCAGGCATACGAACTGGACCCGGAGTTGGTTCTCGCCGGTTTGCGCAACGACATGGGGATCGCCCCGCCGCCGGAAACCAAGTCCCCGAAGAGCCAGCTTCCCATCGCCGTGGCCACCCCCACCGAGGAAGGCGAGCGCAATCGGGGGCCGTGGATCATGGTCGGCATGATTCTCCTCGCCCTTCTCCTTGTGTTGGCCGCCACCCGTCTGGGAAGCCTGGGCGGAGGTCCTCGCAGCCCTGCGGACACGCTCGCGCCCCCCGCCGACTCCGTCGTGGATTCTCCTTTCGACTCCGCCAATGGAGCATCGGTCACCCAACCGCCCCCGCCTGCCGCGATCACCCACGCTTCCATCCCCTCCTCGCCGATCATCCAATTGTCCGCGGTGGACACAGGCAATGCGGTGTTCGTCCTGTACATCCGACAAGGCATCAACAAGGTCCGCAAGAAGACTCTCGGCCTGGGCGATACGCTATCGTTCAATCCCGACACCGCGCTCCTGGTGCACAGCATCTCGCATCGGCCTCTGCGCTTGCGGGGTGCTTTCCAGAAGGATTCCATCAGCGCCCCGTGCTTCCGCGTGGAACGGAAAGCCGACACCGTTCGATTCTCCCCGGTGTCGGAGGAGGAGTGGCAGAACGTCGCCGGGGCCATCAAACGTCTCAAACGCAGGACCACCGAGTAAGTGGTCGACAGCCACTGCCATCTCCAGGTTCCCGCCGTGCGACCGCAGGCCGCACAGTGGGTGGAACTCGCCCGCAAGGCGGGAGTTCGCGAGATCCTGGTGGCGGGAATCGTTCCCGACGACGCCTGGGAGACCGCGCAGATGGCCGCGGAGCTTGGCGTCTGGAGTGCGGCTGGCTGCCATCCGTGCCACGCCGACGAGTGGAATCCGCAGCTGGTCCTGGACGCCTGCGATCACCCTTCGGTGGTCGCGGTCGGCGAATGCGGATTCGATTTCTTCCACGAGCCTTTCGATGCCGTGCTCCAGGAAAAGGTCCTGCGCGAGCAGATCGAGATCGCGAGGGACCGCGGGCTGCCGATCATCCTCCACAACCGCAAATCCAGCGAGGATCTGCTTCGGGTGTTGACGGATTCCGGCTACGGAAACGGCGTGTTCCATTGCTTCTCGGCCAGCCGACGCACTCTGGAACGCGCGTTGGAACTGGGATTCCACATCAGCATTTCCGGCACGGTCACCTATGCCCGTTCGTCCGTGCGCGAACTGGTCCCCGACATCCCCGCCCATCGTCTCCTGATCGAGACGGATTCTCCGTGGCTGGCCCCCGTCCCCCACCGTGGAAAACAGAACCGACCCGACCTCGTGGTCCACGTCCGGGACGAAGTCGCCAAGCTTCGCGGCATCGAGTCCAGCCAGCTGGACCAGATCCTGGTCGACAACTTCCACGCCTTGTTCTCCAGGTCGCGGAAGGAACCGGCATGACAGGAATTTTCGTCGTCCTGATCCTCGGTGGGATGGCGGCCATGGCCTGGTCCTTCCTCGCCGCCCAGGGATTGGAATCCTCCGTCGCCGATCTGGAGAAGCGTCTGGCCGACAAGGATTCCGGAACATCCGACAAGAACTAGGAGTTTTTCCATGCGCACATCGGTCATCGAAAGAAACACCAGGGAAACGCAGGTGCGAGTGAGCTGGAACCTGGACGTTCCGGGGGCTCCCGAGGTGCGTTCGGGATCCGGATTCCTGGACCACATGCTGGAACAGCTGGGGCACCATTCCGCCACCACCCTGGCGGTCCACTGCCAAGGAGACGTGCACATCGATCTCCACCACTCCGTGGAAGACATCGCCATCTGCCTGGGCAAGGCGTTGCGCGAAGCCGTGGGCGACAAGGCGGGCATCGAGCGCTACGGTTCCTACGAAGTGGCGATGGACGAAGCCTTGGCGCGCTGCGTCCTGGATCTTTCGGGACGAGCCCACCTGGAATACCACGCTCCCATCGCGCGCGAACGGGTGGGCGACCTGGACCTGGAACTGGTGGAGCATTTCTTCCGCAGCCTCGCCGAACACGGAGGGGTGACCCTGCACCTGGACCTGCTTCGCGGAACCAACGCCCACCATTGCGTGGAAGGAATGTTCAAGGCCTTCGCCAGAGCCTTGGCGATGGCGATCGGGCCTTCGCGGACCGGCCTGAAGTCCATTCCCAGCACCAAGGGTTCCCTATAGGGATTCCCGGAACGAGAGCATGCAATCGCCGTAGCTGAACAGGCGATAGCGGCGTTCCAGGGCGGTCCGGTAGACCTCGCTCCATCGCTCCCGGGATCCAAGCCAGGCGGCGGCCAGCAGCACCAGCGTGGTGCGGGGCCAATGGAAATTGGTCAGGAGCCCTTGGGCGGATCGGGGTGGATCCATGGGGTGGACGAACAGTCGAGTCCTTCCCGATCCGCCGCGATGGCGATCGCCGTGGAGTCGGAATGCGGTCTCCACCGTGCGCAACGCGGTGGTCCCCACGCAGACGATCCGCCCCCCTCGCTCCCGGGTCCGCGCGAGGATCTCGGCCGTGTTGTCGCTCAGTTCCCAGGACTCTTCGTGCATGGGGTGTTCCAGCGCGTTTTCCGTCGCGATGGGCAGGAAGGTGCCGGCACCGACGTGCAGGGTGACGTAGGCCAGGTTCACTCCCCTGCCGCGCAACGCGTCCAGTTGCTCGTCCCCCAGGTGCAGGCCGGCGGTCGGAGCGGCGACGGCACCGGGATTGCGGGCCCATCGGGTCTGGTAGTCGGATGCGTCGGAAGACCCCGCCGGTCGGCGAACATAGGGTGGCAGGGGGATTTCGCCGTTGGATTCCAGCCACGGCAGGAACCGATTCCGTTCGCAGGCGAACTCCACGCGCCTGGCGCCATCGGGCATCACCGCCACCACGACCCCTTTCATCCCTCCTGGAAACGCGACACGCCTTCCAAGGGTCAGTTTTCGTCCAGGCTTGGCCATGACTTCCCATGTGCATATGGAAGAGGATGCGGACGTTTCCTCCAGGAGGAGCACCTCCACTCCACCGCCGGTTGGCACCGTTCCCCTGAGCCGGGCGTGGAGGACACGGGTATCGTTGAGGACCAGGCAATCCCCCTCCCGGAAATGGGAGGGGAAATCCGACACCAGCTGATCCACCAGCGGGCTCCCCACCCCACCGGCTGGAGCCACCAGCATGCGCGAACACCCCCTGGGAAGAGGGGTTTGGGCGATCAGGTCGGGGGGAACATCGAAATCGTAGTCGGAAAGCCTGAGGCTCTGTTCGTCGATGGTCATTTGGTGGGTTGAATCTAATCTCCGGTTTCGCATCCCGCCCCGGGGCGCAGGTTGCTAACTTCCTCTCACTTTCCAATGATCCTGATTCGGCACATCCTCCGCGAGCACATCGCTCCGTTCCTCTACTCCCTGATCATCATCACGGGGCTCTTCCTGGTGGATTTCGTGGTCCAGATCCTGGACTCCATCCTCACCAAGGGACTTCCGTGGCGCGTGGTCCTGGAACTGTTCTTCCTGAACGCCGCATGGATGCTGGCCCTGTCGGTTCCCATGTCCGTCCTGGTGGCCTCCCTGATGGCCTTCGGCAGGATGAGCGCCGACGGCGAGATCGACGCGATGCGATCCAGCGGCCTGCATCCGGCCAAGATGCTGCTTCCGGGCCTGTTCATGGGCACCATCCTGGCGGTCTTCCTGGTCTGGTTCAACGACCAGGTCCTTCCGAAGGCGAACTACCGGGCCGCGAGCCTGCGCGAGGACATTTCCCGCAAGCGACCTGCGGTGTTCCTGCAACCCAAGACCATGATCCAGGACTTCGATGGATTCCGCATCTGGATCGGGTCCTCGGACGAGAAGAGCGATTCGCTGCACGACATTTCCATCATCCAGCTGGACCGCATGGTCGGCAATCCCCCCACCTTGATCCAAGCCGACCACGGCACCGTCCGCATGGATTCCGCCTCCGACTCGTGGGTCTTCTCCCTGCGCGAAGGGCAGACGCACACTCCGGATCGCGACAAGCCCATGAACCACCTGACCATCCGTTTCAGCGAACTGGAGGTCCTGGTCCCCAATGTCGACTCCCGTCTCCACCGCACGGAAAAGAGCTATCGCGGCGACCGGGAGATGACCATCGAGGAAATGCTCGAGAATCGATGGGAGGCCCGGCAGAGGGAAATGGCCCTGCTCACCGACCATTCCGGCCGCATCTTTTCGGACGTCCAATGGATCCAGGGACTGCTGGAACTGGATTCCACCACCGCGGCGGGAGGCTCCCCCGCCAAGTCGGATTCCGTCAAAGCATCGTCGGATTCCCTCGCGAGTGCGGGGAAGAAGGTTTCCGCCACCCCTTCACGCCCCCCGCAGAGCATCCAGCGCGCGTCGCGGAAGTCCCGCGACACCGGATCGCAGGCGCGCCGCAAAGGCGGCGACAGCCTCCGCCGTCCCGCCGACGCAGTCCTGTCCGGAGGTGGAGGTCCAGGCCGTTTCCTGGGTCCGGATACCGCCCACCCGCAGGTTGCCGCGCAATCGGTGAAGTCCCTGGCCGCAGCCCGCAAGGCCGAGACGATGAGCGCCCTGGAGCAGATTCGCTGGGAGCGCAACGAACAGAACCGCTACAAGGTGGAAATCCACAAGAAGTTCTCCATCCCCGTGGCCTGCATCCTTTTCGTGCTCATCGGGGCTCCTCTGGGCATCCTGGCCAGGTCCGGAGGCGTGGGCACCGGCGCGGCGTATTCCATCACCTTCTTCGTGCTCTACTGGGCGGGCCTGATCGGCGGCGAGGCCTTGGCCGATCGGGGCAAGGTCGACGGCGGCATCGCGATGTGGGCGCCGGATGCGTTCCTCCTGGTGGTCGGAAGCCTCCTGGTTTCGCGCATGGGACGGCAAAGCGACTTCTTCGCCAGGCTCCAACGCCTGTTCCAGAAGGGAGCGCACGCGTGATCACCCGTCTCGATCGATACGTCCTGGGACGGTTCCTCGCCTTGTTCGTGGGTGGGCTGCTCGCCATCTTCGTGATCTTCGTGGCCGTCGACTACGTCGGGGCCATCAAGACCTGGCACGACAAGCCCGCCGGTCTCATCCGCGACTACTACGTGGCGGCGATTCCCTACATCCTTTTCCTGGTGAGTCCGATCGCGGTCCTCCTGGCCGCAATGTTCACCGTGGCCGGCTTCGCACGAAGACTGGAGATGATGGCGATGCACGCCGCCGGTCGGCCTCTATGGCGCATTCTCATGCCCATCTGGCTCTTCGCCATCGCCTATTCCGGTGTGTGGGTGTGGATTTCCGATTCCATCCTCCCCAAGGCGAACATGGAACGGGTGCGGATCCGCGCCCCCAAGAAGCGCACCGCGCTCCAGGAATCCACCTACCGTCTGGACTACGCCTACAAGGCCGGAAAGGATGGAATGCTCTTCTTCCGGGACTTCTCGCAGACCAACCTCACGGGAACGCGGACGATCTTCTCCCGCGGCCGGGAAGCCTCGCTGCTGGAACGGCTCGACGCGCGCCAATCCCACTGGAACGGCGACTCCTGGGTCTTCGTGGATGGCATCCGACGCACATTCGACACCGCGGGGGTCCTTTCCGCCTTCGAAAAGTTCGACACCCTGGTCCTGAAGATCGACGACGCAAAGCCGGAAGACCTGGTTTCCAAGAAGACCCTCCCCGAGACCATGACCACCTCGGAACTGAGGGAACGGATCCGGGCCCTCCGTCGCGCAGGCGAACCCGTCACGGCATGGGAAGCCGAGGTGGAATTCAAGAAGAGTTCCCCCTGGGTGATCGCGGTGGTCTCGATCATCGGAACCGCGCTGGCGGCCCTGGTTGGACGTCGAGGCCAAGCTCTTTCCTTCGGAGTGGGCATCTTCGTCGCCTTCTGCTACTACGTGGCCATCCGGACGGGATTGGCATTGGGGCACGCAGGCGACCTCACTCCCCTGCAATCGGCCTGGCTGCCGCATGTGTTCTTTGTCGTTCTCGGGATCGGGTTTCTTTGGCGCGCCGCTCGGACTTGACGCCGCTTGGCCTGGCGGGCTGGGTCGGAGCGGTGGCGGTCGTTTCGTCTGCCCTGATCCTGTGGTCCCCGTTGGCAGGATTCGCATTCGCCGCCTTCGGCGCCGGCATCGCGGCGTGGAGGCAATCCAGGGTTCTCCGCAAGCACCGACGGCGTCCTGCGCCGAGCGCATCCACCGGCTCGTCGACCTCGGTGGAACCGCCTCCGGTCTCCCCGCAGAGGCGTTTCGACGCGCCGACGGTGGTTCCCTCCGCGTCGTCGCGGGTCCCCGTGCTTCTTGGAGACATGGAACCCATCGATTGGAAGGAGCTGCGCAAGAGCCAGGAGCAGGAGACGGGAATCGTCCTGGGCTCCAGCCTGGAATTCGTCCGCAAGGCTCTGGGATGCCGGACCGTCGGGATCTTCCTGCCCGCTTCCGAAAACCAAGTGGTCCTCCGTGCAGCCGCCTCCGATCGCGCCGGATTGGAAGTGGGAACCCGGCTTGGAGTGGGCGATGGCCTGCTGGGAACCCTGCTGAAGCCGGACTCCCCCGGAATGGTCGTGGAGCGGGAGCTTCCACCGGCCGTCGCCGATCTTCGCATCTATGCCGGACCGGAATTCCCCCGGGTCCTGGCCGCGATCCGGACCCCCATCCTGGGAAAGAACTGCATCGCCTTCGCCGATGCGGACTCCGAGCTTCCCGATGGGATCGTCGAGGATCTGGCCGAACTCGCCCGCATGGCGGATGTGCTTCTTGTCCGGACCCGGGACCTGAGGATGGAAATGAAGGGGCGGGAGATCTGGCAGAAATTGGGGCGCTTCGAGCGGACCATGGGAGCGGTCTCGCGCGAAAGCGCGGCCCATGAGGAGCTCCGCCATTTCCTGCTGCAGTCGATGGCCGCCGAAGCGGTGTTCTTCCTGTTGCCCGAACCCGGCACAACATCCTCCAGCCGCCCCTCCGAACGCTGGTTCACCCGGGTGGCCTGGACCTTGGGCGCCGATTGCGACCAGGCCAGGGAGTTGCGCATCGAGGTTCCTGGACGGGGAATCGCCTCCGCGGCTCTGGCCCGGGGAGAAACCTTCCAGCGCAAACTGTCTCCTCGCGAACTCGTGCCACTCCTGGCTCCCGGTGAACCTCTTCTGCCGGTGGAAGAGGGGGGCGAGATCCTTGGGATCCCCGTTCCCGTTGGATTGGAAGGACGGCCCGCCCTTCTGCTCATGTACCGTCGCACGGAGCCGTTCCATCCTTCGGAGAAGGAAGTCCTCCAGACGGCCCTTTCCTCCTTCGGACAAGCCATCACGCGCCTGCGCGCGGGGATCGAGCTGGAAAAGCTCGCCACCCGGGACGGACTCACCGGCCTGCTCAACCATCGGACGTTCCAGGCATCATTCCGTCGGGAGCTGTTGAAGGCGCGTCGTACCAATGCGAAGGTGGCGCTGTTCCTCACCGATGTCGATTTCTTCAAGAAGGTGAACGACGCCCACGGCCACCCCGCCGGAGACGCGGTGCTTCGGTCGGTGGCATCCACCGTGAGTGCCCAGCTACGCGAGGACATCGACATCGTTGCCCGCTATGGTGGAGAGGAATTCGTGTGCGTGCTGGTGGGCACCACCGAAGCCGGAGCCATGGAAACCGCCGAGCGGATCCGCAAGGCGGTCGAGGATTCCGGAACCGACATCGGCGAACCCCAACCCAAGAAGGTCACCATCTCGCTGGGCGTGGCCATCTTCCCCGACGACGGCGGGACCGCCGAAGAACTGATCGAGCGCACCGACCAGGCCTTGTACCGCGCCAAGCATGGTGGACGCAATCGAGTGGAGCGCGCGCTGGGCCCCAACTCCCGCGTGGACCACGGGTGAGCGATCCCGACCGGGAATGGATGGAGTTCGCCTTGGAGCTGGCCCGCGAAGCCGGGAGCGCGGGTGAGGTTCCCATCGGGGCCGTCCTGGTGGGCCCCCATGGAATCGTGGGAAGAGGCCGCAACCGCATGGAGGAGTCGCACGACGCCACGGCGCACGCCGAAATCCTCGCCATCCGGGATGCATCCTCGAAAGCGGGCGATTGGCGCCTGGATGGCCTGACCCTCTACGCGACCCTGGAGCCATGCCCCATGTGCGCGGGAGCCATCCTCAACTCCCGGATCGCCAGGGTGGTGTACGCGGCGTCGGATTTCCGTCTGGGAGCCTGCAAGACCCACTGGGCCATCCTGGCCCACAATCCCATCGGAAGGAACATCGAGGTGGTCGACGGAGTCCTGGAACAGGAGTCGGCGAACCTGCTTCGGGAGTTCTTCCGATCCCTCCGCCGCAGGAGCCAGGAACCTTCCAACTCCGAAGGCGGGTGGGCGGAGGCGTCCGAAAAGCATAGAATGCCTGGAGAGGAGGATCCGCGATGGGCTTGAACCTGGTCTTGTCGGGAGTGGAACCGGGAACCTTTCCCAGGCTGGAGGCGAAGACGCGTTCAGGAGGCGGCCAGATCCTGTCCTGGGATGGGGAGGAAAACCTGTTCCTCCTTCTGGACAATGCCTCGGTGCCGGTGGACGAGACCATCGCCGTGATGGGCTCCCCCGAAGGGCTTGCGCTGCTCCAAGCCGCCCGACTGGCCACCGCCACCATCGGCGAGGCCACCGTGCCGGGAACCGACCACCGCTGGCCGGACGAAACAGCCGCCTGCCGTTGGCTCGAAGCCCAGAACCAGCTGGACACCTGCGCCTGGCCCATCGCCACGGTGGGTGGGCTGGTGTTCCGTCCCGATGGGCGCGCCCTGTTCATCCGGACCGCCAAATGGTCGGGAACCTGGGGGGTGCCAGGGGGGAAGATCGATCGAGGCGAGAAGCACCTGGACGCCTTCCGCCGGGAAATCCGCGAGGAAACCGGACTGGATGTGGAGGACATCCGTCTCTGCCTGGTCCAGGATGCCATCAGCGATCCGCAATTCCATCGCGACCGCCATTTCCTCCTGCTCAACTACGTCGCCCAGGCGATCCTGCCGGTGGTGGTGAAGCTGAACCACGAATCGCTGGAATCCGGATGGTATTCCCTGGACGAAGCCTGGGGTCTGGACCTGAACCGGCCCACCCGCCAACTGGTGGACCATCTTCGCCAGGAGTCCACGATGGACCCGCACATCCTGAGCTAACTTTCCCGGGTGGCCGATCTTCGACCTTCCGTGAGCCTTGACGTCTTTTCGGGTCCCCTGGACCTGCTTTTGTACCTGGTCCACAACCACGAGTTGGATCCGCGCACCATCCCCATCAGCCAGATCGCCGAGCAGTACCTCGCCTTCCTGGATGAAGCCCGGGAAAACCAGCTGGGGATCGCCGGAGAATATCTCGTGATGGCCGCCAAGCTCCTGGCTCTCAAGGCCAGGGACCTCCTGCCTCGCGAGGAGCAGGGCGAGCTGGAACCGGAGGAATTCGAAGGCTTCGACCGCGAGGAGCTGGTGCGCCAACTTCTGGAGTACCGTCGTTTCAAGCAGGCCGCCGAAAAGCTTCGCGGCCTCGAATCGCGGGTCTGGGGAACGTTCCCCAGAGGACAGACCGATTCCCAGGGCGACCGTCCCCAGGAGGAGGAAGACGACTCCCTGGAGGCGGGACTCGTGGGATTGTTCGATCTCCTCAAGGCCTTCCGCCAGGTGCTGGCCGTGAAGCCCAGGACGGCGGTCCACGAGATCGAGATCGACGACATCCCCATCCAGGAGCGCATGAACCGCATCCGCGCCCATCTCCTGCGCGAAGGGCGCGCCCATTTCGACGAACTCTACCCGCACGACGGGCGGAGGCTCCTGCCCGTCGTCACCTTCATGGCCATCCTCGAACTGGTGAAGACCGAGGAGGTGGCCTTCCGACAAGCCGGGACGTGGCAGCCTTTGATGGTCTACCGTCCCACCGACGAACGCTTCGCCGACGAGATGGCCCGCATGGAGCAGGTGTTCACTCCGGATCCGGAACTGAACCCGGACGTGCAGGGGCTGCTGGCGGAGAAGGAACGGATGCGTCTGGAAGCCATGGCTCGCGAGGAAGCGATGTGGGGTGGCTCCGGAATCGATCCCGAAACCGGGGAACTGCTTCCGGGGCCCGTCCCTGCCGGGGATGCAGCCGGTCCGGAAGGATCCGCGAGCGAATCCACCCAAGACGTTGTGGAAGGAGCCTCGCCGGAGGCGATGGTGGCCCCTGGAGCCGGCGCCGACGAGGTGATCGTCGCCACCGAACCCCAAGGCGCCGATTCGCAGGAAGCCCTTCCTGCGGAGGTCGGGTCCGCGGATCCGGACACCGCGACTCCTTCGCCCGAAGTCTCCGAAGCACCTTCCCCGGAGTCCAGCTCCGAGGAAGGCGATGGCCTCGCCTAGCCTTTCTTCTTGACCACCATGCTGTAGCGCTCGGCGTCGTCGATGGGCTCCAGCTGGGTGATCTCGTGTCCGTCCAAGCGCAGCGAAGCGGGAACCATCCTGTACGGCTCGCCCGCATCCAGGATCACCTCGAGCTCCTCTCCCACGGCCATGAGCTCCAGCTTGAGCTTCACCTTGACGTAGTTCATGGGGCAAGCCACGCCGCGCAGGTCCAGGATCGACGAGGTGCGTTCTCCCGATGGAGCCTCCGCCCGTGCTTCCGGCGCGAAGCGTTCCGGCTTCCAGCGGTACAGCTCCACCACCGCCTCCACGAAAGCACCCGCCTCGGCGACGAACGCACGTGCCGCAGGTTCGTCGAGCTTGGCGGGAAGAGCGGCCACCAGGGATTCGTCCACGGTCGGGAGGAACCCGTTGGTGCCGTAGAACCTGCGCCAGACTTCCAGATCCGCGTCCCATCCCGTGGACGTCTCCCCCGCGTTGGAAAGGCCTGCACGGAACACGTGTCCCACCGCCTCGCGGGCGTTCTTCGCCGCGTCGGTCCAGAATCCTCCTTGGATGAGCTGGCGGGCCATCTTCTGGGTGTTGAGCGCGTCCTGCAGGGACTCGTTGATGAGGTCCATCACCCCGCCAGCGCATTCTCCCTGGCCCATGGCCGGATTGTAGTCCTCGTCGGAGTCCCAGTCGCGGAAGGCTTCCGGCTCGGTATCGAGGGAGGGCAGGACGGAAAACGGCGCCATGATCTCCTTCAGGCGGTCGTCGGGAAATCCCAGGAGGAAATCGTCGAGCGACGTTCCGGCGCCTTCCGCCTTCCAGGTTTCCAGGAGCTTGGCCACGGCCTGGGGCGCCTTCCTGGTGGAGACGCGGACGGTGCGGCGCGCGATTCGACGGATTCCGTCATCGGCACCGCCGGCGAGCATCATCTGGGCGTAGGGAACGGATCTTCCGCCCGGAGCGCGCAGGGCCAGACCATGGAATCCGATGGTCGCGATGTGGTGTTGGCCGCAGGAGTTGGGGCAACCAGAGATCTTGATCGTGCTCCCCTTCGCGTCCAGGTCGGGTCGGGAATCCAGCAGTTCGGAAATCGCCTTCGCCAATCCCTTGGAGGAGGTCATGGAGAGATTGCATGTGCTCCGCCCGGGGCAGGCCAGTACGTTGGACAACCGACGGAACCGGTGGTCGGCCAGATGCAGCGAAGACAACCCCGCATGGAGCGCCGTAAGCTCCCCGCGGGGAATCGAGGGGATCACGAGGTTCTGGTCCGGGGTCAGTCGGATTTCCCCGCGACCGTGCCTGTCGGCCAGGTCGCAAAGGCGCTCCACCACGTCCGCATGGAGGTCGCCCAGAGGAACCCGCACCTTGACCGCGAACAGATCCCGTCCACGTTGGGCTTCCACCGACTCCGACACCCAATCGGCGCTCGCCCCCGCCACGGACAATCCCGACGCATCGGAACGCTCCTCCACCAGGTCCAGGGCCAGGGCATCGGGATCCAGAAGGAGGGACTTGCCGTACTCGGAAGCGGCGAGTTCGTCGAAAAGCCCGCGGTACACCTCGCGGAACTTGGCGATCCCCCACTTCTCCTTCACGAACTTCATGCGCGCCTTCATGCGCTGGGCCCGGTTGCCATGGGCGTTGAACAGACGCATGAGGGCGGTGGTGGCGATCAGGACCTCGGAGACGGGCAGGAAGTCCTCGACCGTTTCCGCGGAAATCGGTTGGGCTCCCAACCCGCCTCCCGCCACCACGCGAAACCCCTTGATCCCGTCGCGTTCCCGCGCGGTGAATCCGATGTCGTGGATGCTGGTGAGCCCTCGGTCCGTTTCGCTCCCGGAAAAGGCGATCTTGAATTTGCGGGGAAAGTTCTGGGAATAGGGATTGCGCAGGCAGTGCAGGAACACGCGATCGGCCACCGGTCGGAAATCGAACACCTGGTCGATCCCGATCCCGGCCATGTAGTCCCCGGTCAGGGCGCGCACGGTGTTCCCGCAGGCTTCCCGGGAGGTCAAACCGTCCGTGGCGAGGTCGTCGATCAGATCACCGGTCTCCCCGCGGGGAATGTGGTGGATCTGGACCGCCTGGCGCGTGGTGATGTGCAGGATCCCGTTGGAGCGACCGCGCGCCTGTACGGCCATCGATCGAAGCATGGCGGTGTCCGCGACTCCGTAGGGAACCTTGATGCGGATCATCTGGACGCCCGGTTGCCTCTGGCCGTAGATCCCCTGCCAAAGGCGCCGTTTCTGGAAAGCCGACTCCGGCAGTTGCCCGTTCTGGAAGCCATCGAGGATCTTCCGGAAATCGGCGATCTCGTCGATCACCACCTGGTCCTTCACAAACTTCAAAGCCATGAGCGCCCCCTAAAGCATAGTAATCAGATATGTTTAATATAACAAATAGAGACGCTAAATGCGACAAATTCTCAGAAAAAACTCGGCGCACGCCATGGCGGATCGCTCCCTGGAGACGGAAAGCTTCCAGAGAGTTCGAGAGAATCGACCGGGATTTGCCCCTACTTGGGGCCCACCCTCTATGGTTCGGGCTTGAAATCGGGGTAGGACATGGCCCCACCTTCCTGGATCCACGCCTTGCAGGAATCCCCCATCGGCGAAAGAACCCAGGGACCACCTCCGGAGCCGGTCCGCAGCAGGGCCGATTTTTCCGGCTTGTCCACCCACGACCATTGGCACCACGACACCATCTGGTGTGGATTGTCGTGGAGGTATCTCACGAAATCGTGCCCACGCTGCCAATCGATCCGACCGTCTCCGGATGCCTCCGAGGCGCTCCATTCGGTCGCGAAGACGGGAACCTTGTCCAGCACGTCCTTGAGGTCGTCGTGCATTCCGTGGGACGCGGCATAGCCATGGTAGGTGTACATCAGGTTCCGCACCGTGTCGCCGGAGGGCCCCACCATCACCAGGGGGTCGGCGGCGGCGTACTTGGTCATGCGGGACCATTCCGGTGTTCCCACCACGATGATCACGGAAGAATCCGCTCGCCGGATGATGGGCACGATTTCCCGGGCGTAGGATTTGATGTCGTCCCAACCGACTCCCGTGGGCTCGTTGGAGATCTCGAAGATCACGTGGGGATCGTTCGCGAAGTACCGGGCCGTGCGGTCCCAGAAGAGCTTGGCCTGTTCCAGGTACGAGTTGGGATCGCCCACCACGTGCCAGTCCACCACGGCGTATATACCCTCCGCGCGAGCCCACGAGACGATGTTGCGCATCGTCGCGTCCCAGGTGGCGGCGGATTTGCCGTATTCCTGGGCGGGCACGGGGATGCGGACCACCGTCGCGCCCATCTTGCGGACCATGTGCTGCAGGCCCGATCGCTGGATGTTCTCCTCGTGCCACTGCAGCCAGAAGAACGAGACGCCGCGCAGTTGCACCGGCTTTCCCGAAGCATCGGACAATTGGCGGCCCACGACCTGGAGCCTGCCGTGCCGGGCCACCAGGCCGTCGTCCACCGGAGCCGGGTTGGAATGGAAGATTCCACCGCATCCGACCAGAGCGACCATCGACAGGCCCAGACAGGCCACGCGCGCGATCAAAACCGGTCCTTCCACTTGCGCCAGACCATCCATCCCACCAGGAACAGGCCGATGTCGAGCACCCAAAACGGCAGGGAAAGGATCCATGCCGCCGTTTCGATTCCTTCCGAGATTCCTCCGAACATGGGGGACATCATAGCTGAATCGTTGCAGATCGGTCAACTGCCCGTCCGATCCAAAGCGTCGGCGAGGGTCGCGAACAGCTCTTCCTTGCGGACCGGCTTGGCCAGCACGATCATCCCCGCGCTCGATGCGGGATCGCCGATCCACACCACCGGAACGGCGCAGCCTTCCAGGCAGGCCTGCCACTCGGGGTCCTCCTGATCGACCACCACCGCTTGCACGATGCCGAAATCGGCGATCTTCGCGAATTCCCCGGGGGAACCCACCAGGATCGTCCGGTATCCCGCCCCCTCCAGGAAGCCCATGAGGATCTGAGAGAGGATCCGTCCGGAAGCCAGGATGGCGATGGTGGCCTTGGAGTGTTCGCAGCGGACCACCGCACGGGCGATCTCCTCCACCCGGAAGGGGAACGCCACGACTTCGCCGCGTCCATCGTCCACCAGGCTCCTGGCCCGCTGGAAATCGGTCCCCTTGCAGAGCACCACGCTTCGCTGCGGAACGGACGCGGCTCGCTCGAGACTGTCCGTGACGAGGATCCCCGTTCCCCTCCCCTCGCTGGCGATGGCAGATTCCAGGAACACCGCGAGGTCTGGACGGGAAATGTCCCATTGGATGGTTCCCTGGGGGATGTCGATCGGCGCGGGAAGGGCGACCACCGCGAGGGGGAGGGAAAACCGGAATTCGCTTCCGACTCCGGGGGTGCTGTCCACCTGGATCCGGCTTCCCATCGAGGTCGCCAAGGCCCGCGCGACTGGGAGTCCAAGACCCGTTCCTCCGAAACGGATCGCCGATGCGCGATCGGCCTGGACGAACGGCTGGAAGATCGCATCCATCCTGTCGGCCGGGATGCCGATGCCGGTGTCCCGCACGGAGACCGCCAGCGAGGAGGTCGCCTGGTCCCAGGACACGGTCACCACCACTTTCCCGGCCAGGGTGTACTTCACCGCGTTGCCGGCCAGGTTCACGAAGATCCGCCGCAGTCGAGCGGGATCCACCAGCACACGGGATGGCACCGTGGGGGAGGCCATGAAGAGGAAGTCAAGCCCTTTGCGCTCGGCTTCGAATCCCACCAGCTTGGATGCGTCCAGAAGGACCTCCACGGGATCCGTCTCCTCGGGAACCAGGTCCACTTCCCCCTTCTCCAAGCGACTGAACTCCAGCACTCCGTTGATGGTTTCCAGAAGGCCCAACGCCGCCGATCGCGAGAGTTCCAGAGCCTCCCTCGCCTCCGATTCCAGCTCGCCCTTCAGGGCGATCTCCGTCAGGCCGATCACCCCGTTCAAGGGCGTCCGCAGTTCGTGGGTCATGGATTGCAGGAAGTTCATCCTCGCCCTGCTCGAGGTTTCCGCCCGATCCAGGGCCGTTTCCAGTTTTTCACGCGAATCCCTCGCCGCATCCACCATCTCCTGGATCCTGCGCGACAGGTTGCCCAATTCGTCGTGCCGCGGATCCACCAGGTCCACGACCTCTCCCTGCTGGTGGCGGATCCTGGAAACCGAATACGCAAGGCGCGCGATCCGGCTCAGCACGAATCGCTCCAGGATGGCCAGGGCCAGGGCCACCACCAGTCCCAGCCCCAGCAGGAGCTGGAGCAGGAACTGGCGCGACGCGTCTCGCCCCACCACCATCATGGGTCTGTCCAGCCGGATCTCCACGATGGCGTGGTCGCCATCCAGGATCGGGTATCCGAAGGCCAGGATCCCGCTGTCGGCCTCGCCCCAGGAGGAAACCCCCATGGTGTCCCCGTGGGCGAGGATCCTGGTGGGAGCCTGCATCTGGGCGCTCAGCAGGGAGTCCTCCCGTCGATCGACCCTTCGCGCCATCGCCAGCCATCCCCGGGTGACGCCCTCCCCGGAGGACGGCAGGACGGGCTGCACCGTGCAGAACAGGAGGACGGAATCCGTCCGGACGATTCCCGTCCATCCCGCGTTGGAAGACCCGATCCTGCGGACCAGGGAGTCCAGCTCCCGGTCCGAGATTCCCCCGTCGGGAATGCGAACCCCATCGATGCGGCGGAACCGGGCATCCCAATAGTAGAGAGCGTCCAGGTCGAGCGTGGCCAAGGCCCCTTCGTCCAGGTTGGATGTCGGGAAATCCGGCGCATCCCCAGCCAGCCAGGACACAGCGTCGTCCCACCTGGACCAATCCACGCCGTGGACGCGGAGGTTGTCCAGTCGCATTTCCAGGGATCGCTCGGCCTGGGCCCGCGTCTTGGCCACCTGGCTGCGCTCCAATCCCTGGAAATGCCAGATCAGCCTGCTGGTGCCGATCCATCCGCTGAGCATCACCAGGAACCAGATCGCGATCAGCGAGGGCCCCAGGGTCCGCCATCGCAGGTGAAGGAGGGATTTCATCCTTTCCGATGCTCCGTCAGAGCTCGGACTGTGGGGGACGGTTGAGCTTCTCCCGCATCCGTTCGCGGCGTTCGACGGCCACCTCCATGGCCTTCGCCAGGTTGCCGATGGTTTCCCGCAGAGCGTTCCAATCGCAGGTTCCACGGGCCTTCAGCCCATCGAGAAGGACCTGCAGACGCCCTCCCGCAAGGAGTGCGACCCCCTCGCGCATCCTCAGGAACGACCCGATGGACAGATCTCCCGGAGGCGGAACCCCGACGGACAGGAAGCCCATCGCCTCGTTCACCTCCAGATGGAACGCATCGAAGATCTCCTCGTACCGCTTCGGATCGAGGCCGCTCTCCTCGAGAACCTTGAACTTCGGGCGAAGCGGGGTTTCGGTGGAGGGAGGGGCGTCGGAAAGGACCTGGCGGATCTTCGGAAGCAGGACCTCCTCGCGGACCGGCTTGATCAGATAGTGCTTGCAGCCGCGGGCGACCACCTTCTTCACGGTATCCGCGTCGGAAATGCTCGTCATGACCACCACGGGAATCCGACTCCAGTCCGGATTCTTCGAGAGGACTTCCAGGAGCTCGAATCCGTCCATCTCGGGCATCATGAGATCGGAGAGGATCACTTGCACATCGGCCCGTCCCGCGAGGATTTCGACGGCCTGCCGGCCGGTCTTGGCCGATACGGTCTCCAGTCCATGGGAGTGGAGAATCATTTCCACCGCCCGGAGGCTGATGGTGTTGTCTTCCACGATCAAGATGCTCATCGAACCTCCATCGATCCGGATGGAGGCCATGGTACCACTTCCGCCACGCGGGCGGATCCGCGGTCAACCTTCCTGTCGTTGACGCCGCGCCTCGGCGGCCTCCTCGAAGAGTTCCTGCTCCACCTGCGACACCGGCTGGAGTCGGGGCACCAGAGTGGGACGATGTTCCTGGTCCAAGGCCACGTAGACCATGTGGGCGGTGTTGACCAGCTCCATGGTGCACTGGATGGGATCCTCGTGGAAGACTTCGACCATCACGTCCATGGAGGTGCGACCGACGTACACCACCGAGGCCACCAGCTGCAGGATGGAACCGGTGAAGACCGGGCGATGGAACACCATGCCGTCGACCGCGACCGTCACCACCGGGCGTCGGGCGTGACGTGTGGCGGCCAGCCCGCCGGTTTCGTCCACGAGCTTCATGATCCAACCACCATGGATGTGGCCAAGGTGGTTGGCATGCTCGGCGACCATGAGCGCATGGGTGACGACACGGGATTCGGCAGGTGTTCGGGTGTCCATGGATGGGTATCCCTTTCAGGTGAGGCGGGCGATGCGGGCGATGGCGCGGTCGGCGCCAAGATTCACGCATCCGGCGCCCAACAGGAAGCGTCCGATGCGGTCGTCGGAAATGGGACGGATTTCCCGGATTTCGATGCGTTCCCGACGGCAATAGTCCTGGAAGTCCTCCAGGGTGAAGGGGTGGAGATTGGGAGTCTCGTACCACTCGAAGGGAAGGTCGGCGGTCTTGGGCATGCGCCCCTTCAATAGGACGGCCATGCGGCATTTCCAGACGGCGAAATTGGGAAAGCCCACGATGGCTTCCTTTCCCACCCGGAGGATCTCCCGCAGCACCTCCGGAGGATTGGCGACCGCTTGCAGGGTCTGGTTGAGCACGACATGGTCCCAGGCGCCGTCGGGCATCTGGCGGAGTGCCTGGACCGCGTCCCCGTGCAGCGCCGACAACCCCTTGCCCATGGCGCGGATCACCGCATCGAGATCCAGATCCAGACCTTTGCCATGGCATCCGCGTTCGGAGATGAGGCGCTGGAGCAGGGAGCCGTCCCCGCAACCGATGTCCAGAACCTTCGCATTGGGCTGGATCATGGAAAGGATCACGTCCTGGTCGCGGGTGTTGGAAGCCAGCCCCCCAATGGTGGCGGTCAATGTGGGAGGGCGGCTTTCGATCGCCGCATCGTCGCTCAGGAAGGAGGTCAGGACCTGGTCGAGCTGGTCGACTTCCAGAAGGAAGCCGTCGTGGCCATGCGGACTGGTCAGGCGGCAGTACGAGACCTCCTTGCCCGCCTCCACCAGGGCCTCGGCGACGCGCCAGCTCTCGGCCGCGGGAAACAGCCAATCGGACGACAAGGCCACCACCAGGAACCTGCAACGGGCGCGACCGAAGGCGTCCACCAACCGAGGAAGGGGATCCTCGGCGTCCAAGGAAGGGTCGCTGTAGGTGGCCGCCAAGTCGAAGCGGTCCATGGCATGGGTGATGTACAGATAGGCGTTGGCATCGAAGCGATCGACGAACTTGGAGCCTTGGTGCTCCAGGTACTTTTCCACCTCGAAGTCCGTGTGGAAACGTTCGGGAAGATCGTTCTCCCTTTGGCGACGACCGAATTTCCCGGCCATTCCCTCGGCGGAGAGGTAGGTGATGTGGGCGATCTTGCGTGCGAGCGACAAGCCACGGAAGGGAGGCGAATGGAGGGGGTATTTGCCCTGGTTCCAGAGCGGATCGTCCAGGATGGCTTGCCGACCGACGATATCGAAAGCGAGAGCCTGCGCGGAAAGCGACGGGGCCGCCGCGACACAGGCGCACCTCTCCACGAATTCGGGAAAGCGCAGGCTCCACTCCAGCGCCTGCATCCCACCCATGGAACCGCCGACCACCGCGAACAGACCACGCACCCCGAGCGCATCCAGCAGCAGCTTCTGCACGCGGACCATGTCGCCGATCCCGATGGAGGGGAAGGTGCTGCCGTAGGGTTCGCCCGTCCGCGGATCCACCGACCGGGGGCCACTGGTGCCGGCGGCCCCGCCCAGCATGCTGGCGCAGACCACGTAGAACCTCCGGGTGTCGATGGCCTTTCCCGGTCCGACCATCTCGTCCCACCACCCCTTGGTCTTCATCGCCGACCGATCGCCATGGAAACCGGCCACATGGCAGTCGGCCGTGAGCGGAGTGGTCACCAGGATGGCGTTGGAAGCGGTGGCATCGAGTTCACCATAGACCTCGAAGGCCACCTCCAGCAGTGGCAGGGCCGAGCCATCCTGGCAGACGAACCCTTCCGGGCCCAGGGGTAGAGCCATCGTCCGGGTTTCCACCACTCCCACCGATCGGCTCCAATCGTAGGCCTTCTCGGAAACCCAGCTCGAATCGGCGATGCCCATTTTCGGTCAGTCCTCCTTGGACACGGAGGCTTCCGAGGCCATGCCGGTCTCCATGAACCAGACAGGTTTTGTTCCCTGGTAGGCCCCAGGGCAATTCCAGAAGACGGCGACGATCTCGGATACCCGGCCGGGAACCACCGTCGCGTAGAGGCGGTCGGCGTGGATGCGCGACAAATGCAATCCGCGTCCACGGGGGTCCATCAATCCCTCCCCCCGGAGATGCCGCTCCAGAAGGCGCATGGCCTCCCGCGCATCGAGCGTTCCCGCTTCGTCGCGCACCGCGAAGACGTGCTTCTGGCCATCCCTCCCCCACTCCAGGAAAGCCTGGGCGGTGGCGGAATGGTGCAACGCGTTGGATAGGAGTTCATCCAGGACCAGGCGCAGTCGTCGGCTCGCGGAGAGCGGGCCATCCAACGCGGATTGGACGTGGCGACACAATCTGCCCACCTGGTTGAGGGCCGACACCTGTTCGTGCCCGAGGGAGGATTTCCCGGAACCGAGGTACTTGGCGATCCCCGGCCGGTATCCCAGGAGTCGCATGCGGATGGCCAGATCGAGTTCGTCGACCATCAGCGGTGAGGTCTTCGTCAGGAGCATGGACAGCTGCTTGTTCCTGCAATCTTCCAGGACGGGATCGATGTCTCCGGAGGTCCATACGAAAGCGGGAATTCCCTCGCGCCGCGCGACGGCGAGCAATTCCAGGGTATCGCCCGTTTCCAGGAATTGGGTTTCGCCCACCACCAGATCGGGGGATTGTCGAAGCTTTTCGGGGAATTGTTCCGGAATCCGGCATGATTCCACCACGCAACCCAAACTGGACGCCAAAAGGTGCGCCAACGAAGGATCCGGGTCCAGAAGGAGGATCTTCCGGTGCTTCACGAACGCCCCGGCGATTGGAAGTTTCGGATGGGTTGGCGATTCACTGATAAATCCGATGCGCCAGCCAAGATAGGAGAGGCGTGCCCAGAAGGTACTTGAATACCTCCACTCCGGCCAGAGAGAGAAGCACCACCACCAGCTCGCAAACCAGCACGAAACAAAGGAGGCTGGTCAGGACCAGGATGGCGATCACGACCACGGGGCGGATCTCTCCTTGGACGGAGAGGATCCGCCGCAGCCGGGAAGGTTCAGCCGCGGGCCGCGCGGCGGATTCGCCAGGCTCGGTCACCGGGGAGGATCGGCTTGGGAGTGGTACCGACAAGCAGGACGGTGGATGTGGTGGGAGTCACGCGGACCACCATGCCGTATCCGCGCATGGCCGCCTCTCCCCGGGGCGAGGTCACGTCCATGAATTCCATGATGTCGCCCAACGACACGCCCTGGGCCTCGCCGCGATCCACGAAGACGTAGGTTCCCGGCATCTGGGTCCGTCCCGACGCGGTGTTGGCCATCACCTTTCCTGCGGTCTCTTCGGCCACCAGGAGGAACTTGTTGATCTGGGGGGCGGTGGACATCTCGAAGGGCCGGACCACAGCGGTGCGGGTGACAGCCCCGTAGACGCTTTGGACGCGGACCAGGGATGTCCTGGTTCGCACCTCGGTGACCTCCAGGATGGCGCGCGTCTGCTCCAGGCGTCCCGGCATCTCGCGGATCAACACCCTGCTGACCTGATCTCCGGACTCGATGACACTGAGCCGGTCTCCCACTTTCACCTTCCCTTCCCCCACATCCAGTTGGAGCAGGTTTCCAGGGAAGATCTGTTGGTAACCGGTCGTTGCGTCCCAGTCGAAATGCGCCTCGAAGGCAACCTTGCCGTATTGCCCCGGAGGCACCAGGACCGGAGCGAGGAAGATGACTTCATCGTTCAAGTAGGAGTGTTCTGGAGGAACCACGAGGTCGGAAATGCTGGAGGTGTCTCCAGGCATCTGGTAGAGGGAAGGGCTCGATTGGAAGCTGGCCAGTGGATCGTTGGTGGGTCTGGCGGCCAGTTCCGGGCTTGCGGTATCACCGACACGGGTCGATCCCGAACCCTCGATATGGACCGTGTCGCCTGGATAGATCCAATGGGCATCGCGGATCTGTGGGTTGTGTTTCCAGACCATGGGCCATTGGAATGGGTTTCCAAGATAGTGGCCGGTGATGTCCCACATGGTGTCGCCTCTGACCACGGTGTGGGTGGTTGCGGCCACGGCAAAACCGGCCAAAGCGGCCAGAGCCCATCGATTCCACTTTGTGCCGATCATGCAGCCTCCTTGCCATCCGTCTTCGCAACTCCTTGGACGATGGCCACTTGCGCTGATATGAAGTGTAAGATTTTCCTTGGAAATCCGCCAGCTTATCCGGCTTTATCCTTCAGTTTTTGCACAAAGACCAACGCTTCCATGGGAGTCATCCGCACCGGCTCCACCTCCCGAAGCATCTGGGCGACCTCCTCCAGGGAGGGATCGGCGGAAAACAGGGAGAGCTGCATCTTGGGCTCTTGCCGGGCTGGAGTCCGCTTCTTTCCGATCTGGAGCTCCTGCGCTTCCAACTGGAGAAGGGTCGCCTTCGCACGTTCCAGTACGGACTCCGGAACTCCCGCCATCCTGGCCACATGGAGACCGTAGGAGCCATCGCAGGCACCAGGCACGACCCGATGCAAGAAGACGATCCGCCCCTCGTGCTCCCGGACCAGCACCTGGAGGTTTTCCAGGCGCGGCAGCCGCTCGGCCAGGACCGTCAACTCGTGATAATGGGTGGCGAACATGGTCTTCGCGGCGATCAGGGGGTTCTCGTGGAGCGATTCCGCGATCGCCCAGGCCAGGGAAAGTCCATCGAATGTGGAGGTTCCCCGCCCGACCTCGTCCAGCAGCACCAGACTGCGGGGGGTCGCGTTGTGGAGGATGTTCGCGGTTTCGATCATCTCCACCAGGAACGTGGATTGCCCGCGGGAAAGCCGATCCCCAGCCCCCACTCTGGTGAACACCCGATCCACCAGCGGAATGGAGGCCCGATCGCATGGAACGGGACAACCCGCATGGGCCATCACCACGGCCAGACCGGTCATCCGGAGGTAGGTGCTCTTGCCACCCATGTTGGGCCCCGTGACCAATTGGATCTGGGGGCCTTCCGTATCCAACAGGACATCGTTGGCCACGAACGGAACGTCCGGGTGGAGGTTTTCCAGCACGGGATGGCGCACCCCCCTCAGGTCCAAGCGGGTTCCGTCGTGGAATTCCGGTCGAACCCATCGGGATTCCTCGGCCAAATGCGCGAAGGAGGCCAGGGTATCGATTTCCGCCAGGGCTTGGGCCAGGCTCTGGAGTCGGACCAGTTCGTTCCCCAGCGCGTCGCGCAACTGGCAGAAAATCTGGTACTCGCGCTCGCGGATCTTCTCGTCGGCGCCCAGCACCTGCTCTTCCCAACGCTTCATGTCCGGGGTCGTGTACCGCTCGGCACCGGTGAGGGTCTGGATCCTCTGGTATTCCGAGGGGACGCGATCGGCATGGGTCTTGGTGATTTCCAGGTAGTATCCGAATACGCGATTGTATCCCACCTTCAGGGTGGAGATGCCCGTGCGTTCCCTTTCCGATTGCTGCAAGGCGGCCAACGCGGCCCTGCCCTCGGCGGCCCCGGCTTCCAGCTCCAGGATCATGGGGTCGGTGCCGGTGCGGACCAGTCCACCCTCGCGCAGGGAAAGTGGAGGCGATTCCACCAGGGTTTCCAGGATGGGCGTGGCGAGCTCCCGCAACCCCCGCAGAAGCGGAATCCTCTCGTCCAGGAAGGGGTCGGCAAGCCCCTCCAATTCCTCGCCCACCATCTGAGCCGCCTCGAGTCCTCGCGCGGCGGCGACCAGATCGCGGGCATGCGCTCTTTGCGTGGCGATCTTGCCGCAAAGTCGTTCCAGATCCGGAATCGATGCCAATTCCTGGCGAATCCGGTCCAGGATCGCCCCGGAACCACGCAGGTTCTCCACGGCCTGCTGTCTGCGTCCGATCGCTTCGATGTCCTGCAGCGGCCTGGCCAACCAGCGGCGCAGGTTCCGCGAACCCATGGACGTCCGGCATCGATCCAGGAGCCCAGCCAGGCTCGCGCCCCGGTCGTCGTCGTGCATGGGGCGGAGGATTTCCAGGTTGCGCAACGTGGCGCCGTCCATCTGCAAGTGCCCACGAGCTCCGATGGGCCACAACCCGCGCACGTGCGACAGCTTCCGCCGTCCTTCGTCCCCTCCGTAGCGCAAGGCGGCGGCGGCGGCCCTCAGCGCGGGCTCCTCGGAGGTCCAACCGAAGCCCTCCAGGCTCACCGTCCCGAAATGTTCGTTCAATCCGCGTTGCGCCGCGGGAAGCCCCGGAAAGAACGCGGGAGATACCGACCAATTCCCTTCCAGATCGGCCAATTCCGGCGGAACGCCCTCCAGATGCTCCGGCCAGACCACTTCCACAGGCTGGGAGGTTTCCAGTCGAGCCAGGATTTCTTCCTTGGGGCCTTCCTGGGATTCGAACCTGCCCGTGGTCAGATCCAAGAAGGACAATCCCCAAGGGCCGTCCTTTTCCGCGGGCAACAAGGCAGCCAGCAGGTTGTCCGATCGCTCGTCCAGGCAGGCCTCGGAAAGGGCCGTGCCTCGGCTCACGATTTCGGTCACGTCGCGACGCACCACCCCTTTGGCCTGGGATGGATCTTCCGTCTGTTCGCAAATGGCGACCTTGCGTCCGGCATTCACCAGCTTGGGCATGTAGCGTTCCAGCTGATGGTGGGGAAATCCAGCCAAGGGGACCTTTTCCGCGGCGCCATTGCCCCGCTGGGTCAGGGTGATCCCCAGGATGCGCGACGCATCCACCGCGTCCTGCCCGAAGGTCTCGTAGAAATCCCCCATGCGATAGAGCAGGATGGCATCCCCAACCCGGCTCTTGATCGCCAGATATTGCCGCATGAGAGGCGTTTCTTCGCTCTGTCCGGCCTTGGCCAAAACCATTTCCTCCTTCGGTACGGTCGCTCGACGAACCGGATTCGCGAGCTTTCCTACATGGATCCGCGGCGTGAATCTAGCTCCCTGGCACCCGCATCGCGCACCCAACCCTGGTCCAAGCCTGTCTCGCCTGGAAACGGGTGCCAAATCGGAGCCTTTTGACTAGATTTCCGGCCCTTCGGCCACCTTAGCTCAGTTGGTAGAGCAACGCATTCGTAATGCGTGGGTCGGCGGTTCAAGTCCGCCAGGTGGCTCTTTTGGCCAATCAGAGCCTCATTCGTCCCAATTCGCGCATGGTCGGGTACATCACCATGTTCGTCGTGGGAGTCCTGGTGCTGGTGATCAGCTGGCGCATCTACGTGCATACGCAGCTGCAACGGGATCACGTCTGGGTGAAGTTCCATGGAGCTGCGGACCTGATCGGGAGCCTCCAGCCGGACGATCCGGTCGCGGTCCGGGGGGTTCGGATCGGTCAGGTGGAGTCGATCGTCTCCGCCCCGGATGGTGTGAGGGTGGGGCTTCGGTTCTGGACCCATCAGGAGCTGTTTGCCGATGCCAAGGCCACCAACGGCGGAAACGGCTTGATGGGGATGCGGTTCATCCTGCTGGAGCCGGGGACGGATACGGCCCATCCTCTGGATCGGGGCCAGGAGATTCCAGGCATCTTCCATCCAGGGATCGCGGAAGTGATGAGCAAGATCCAGGATGTGGTTCTCACGGTGAAGAACCTCAAGGCGAAGGTCGCGTTGCTCGCCCACGGCGATTCCGCCACACCATCCTTCGCGCGCACACTGGATGCCCAGCTGGCCAGGATCGATTCGGTGGTGACGGGCCTGGAAACCATGGAGCGGAGAGTCCGCGCCGTGGGCCCGGACGTTGATCGTCTCGGCGCCACCACCCGGAAGATGGCCAGATCGGTGGACACCATCACCCCCATCCTCCTGACGAGCATGCGGAGTGCCGATACCGTCCTGCGGGATACCAGGTCGATGCTGGTTTCCGCAAAGCAGGTGGTTTCGCGGACCGACAGCACCCTTGTCGGGGTTTCCAACTCTCTGGAGCCCTTCACCCGAAACGACAGCCTCCTCGCCAAGATCGAATCCAGCCTTCAGGTGATCGACCAGATCCAGAGCTTCCTGGACGGGGGGGGCAACATGAAATTCAACTTCCACATCCTGGGAGACAACCCCTCCAAGCGAGGCGAATAGCCTCGTCCCCGTGGGTCCTCGCGTCAGGGACGATGGCAGCGGACTGGATGGGTCAAAAACCACTTCTGATGGTAGTCCTCGGCCTTCCAGAAAGTGGAGGTCGGTGCGAATTCGGTGACGACCGGCGCTTGCCAAGCCCCGGAGGCGACCAGGCGATCCCTGACCTTCTTTGCGGTTTCCTCCTGGGCGCGATCGGCGAAGAAGATGGCGGATCGGTACTGGGAGCCGTGATCCGGCCCTTGGCGGTTGGGCGTGGTGGGGTCGTGGGAACGGAAGAACAGCTCCACCAACCGTTCGTAGCTGATCCGCGCGGGATCGAACACGACCTCCACCGCTTCGGCATGCCCGGTGCGTCCCGAGCAGACCTGCTTGTAGCTGGGAGAGGGGACGCTGCCTCCGGTGTAGCCGACCGCGGTGGCCACCACGCCCGACGTCTCATGGAACAACTTTTCCACTCCCCAGAAGCAACCCGCCGCGAAGACCGCTGTGTCGGTGGCCGTCGGAAGGGGCGCAAGACCCGGCGAAAAGTCCATGGAACGCGAATTGACGCAATAGCGCAGACCGGTGGGCGCGGGCCCGTCCTCGAAGACGTGCCCCAGGTGGCCTCCGCAACGCGCGCAGACGATTTCCGTCCGATGCATCCCCATGCTGTTGTCTGGGCGCATGCGGATGTTCTCGAAGGCCGCCGGAGTGTGGAAGCTGGGCCAACCACAGCCGGACTGGAACTTCGCGTCCGACCGGAACAAGGGAAGCCCGCAGGCGTGGCAGGTGTACCATCCTTCACGGGTTTCCGAGAGGAGTTCCCCGGTGAAGGGGCGTTCCGTCTGCCCCTTGCGCAGGATGGCATGTCGTTCCGGGCGGAGGGTGGCCAGCCAATCGGAGTCGCTGCGTTCCACGATGGAATCCATCTGCGGCTCGGACAATTCGCCTCGGGAGGTCAATTCTCGCACGTGGATGGCTCCTGAAGAGGGGGAAGAGATTCCATCCTTGTTGGACAGCAGTCGGTTGCCGGCGACGACCGCCACCAATGCACCAGCCGCGATAACAAGAAAGATTCCTAATCTCATTTGGAGCAAACTACAATGTTTGCTCCAACATCTTCATCCGGCGACGATTCCTCGCGCGACACATCGAACGAATGCTCGCAAGCGTGGAAAAATCAGGGAGTGTCGTCCGGATACCGGAAGGCGGAGAGCACCGCGGCCAATGCCTGGGGAGCCGAAATTTCTCCTCCTGCCAGCGCGCTTTGCGTGCGTTCCCAGGTCTCTGCGATGCGCGGAGAACGGTTGAACGCATCCAGCAGGGATTCCTGTGCCATGCTCCACACCCACTCCCGCGTCTGTTCGGCGCGTCGCGCCGCGAAAACGCCGTTGGATCTGGTGTGGTCCTGGAACGCTCGGATTTCGTTCCAGATGGACTCAAGCCCGTCCCCATTGACCGAACTGCACGTGAGAACGGGGGTCTTCCATCCTTTGGTGTACGACTGAAGCCCCAGGACCGCGGAATGAAGTGTGGCTCTGGCCAGCCCAGCCCGCTGACGGTTGTCGCCATCCGCCTTGGTGATCGCGATGAGGTCGGCGATCTCCATGATGCCCTTCTTGATCCCCTGGAGATCGTCGCCGCTTCCCGCAAGCTGGAGAAGCAGGAAAAGATCGGTCATGGAGCGAACGGAGGTTTCCGACTGCCCCACCCCGACGGTTTCCACGAGAACGATGTCGAACCCCGCCGCCTCGCAGAGGAACATGGTTTCGCGGGTCTTGCGGGCAACCCCTCCCAGGGCTCCACCGGAAGGGCTCGGTCGGATGAATGCGTTTTCCAGGCGCACCAAGGCTTCCATGCGGGTCTTGTCGCCCAGGATGGAACCTCGGTTGAGCGACGAACTGGGATCCACCGCCAGCACGGCCACCTTGTGGCCCCATTCCACCAGCTTGCACCCCCAGGCATCGATGAAGGTGGATTTTCCCACCCCCGGGGGGCCGGAGATCCCGATGCGGATGGATCCACCGCTACGGGGGGTCACCAAGCGAAGGAGCTCGTCCGCCTGGGCGCGATGCTTGGGTGCGTTGGATTCCACCAAGGTGATGGCACGCGCCAGGAGGGCCCTGTTGCCTTGCAGGATTCCTTCCGCCAACTGTTCGGGACCGGGTGGTTTGTGCGTGGCCACCGGAGCCTGCGAATAGGCGGCGGCCCCCGCGACTCCCGGCGACACGAACGATGCGAATTCGGTCCCCGCCCCATGGGGTGTCCATTCGGGGCGCTCGACCGGATCCATCAGGGAACCTCGGCGGCTCCGACCCGGGTGAGGATCTCCACCCCGCGATCGGTGAGGGCGATCGTGTGTTCGAACTGCGCGGACAACTTTCCGTCGGCGGTCAGGGCTGTCCAGCTGTCGTCGGCCAGGCGGGTGCGGTGCACGCCCTGGTTGATCATGGGCTCGATCGTGAAGACCATCCCCTTGCGGAGGACGGGGCCTTGCCGATCGCGGTAGTGGAGCACCTGCGGCTCCTCGTGGAAGCGTCTTCCGATTCCGTGGCCGCAGTAGTCGCGCACCACGGAGTAGCCTTCGGATTCCGCCAGATCCTGGATGACCGCGCCGATCTCGCCCAGGAAAGCGCCCTCCCGGACCACGGCGATCCCGGCGTCTAGGCAACGGCGGGTGGTCTCCACCAGATGCGAGGCCTCGGGAGAGATCTCGCCCACCCCGTAGGTGGAGGAGCAATCCCCGTGGTATCCCTTCAGCGTCACGGTGATGTCCAGGTTGACGATGTCGCCTTCCGACAGGAACTGGCGAAACGAAGGAATCCCGTGGGTGACCACGTCGTTGATGGATGTGCAGATGCTGGCCGGGAAGCAGCCCTTTTCGATCTTGGGTTTGCGGGGATCGGTGGGCTTGCCCGGATAGTTCATGGGGCTGGGATAGGCTCCATGGTCCAGGATGAACTCGCGGACCTTGGCGTCGATTTCCCCGGTGCTGATTCCGGGGGCCACCAAGCTCCCGGCGTATTCCAGGGTTCTCGCGGCGAGGTCACCGGCAGCACGCATCAGCCGAATTTCCTCGGCGGTTTTGAGGCGAATCATGGAACAGCCAATATACACCGTGTTCCGATTTTTAGATTCCCACCCCTTGGAGGAGGTTTCCATGAGTTCCGAATTCCGCTCCGCCGATCTGGCGGGAGTCCATGTCGCCTTGCTGACCCCTTTGAAGGACGACTGCCCCAAGCAGCTCCGCAACAGCATCGACCTGGAAAAGGCGGGGGAAATGATCGACGATCTGATCGAGATCGGCGTGGACGGCCTCGTTCCCATCGGCACCACGGGGCAAAGCCCCACGGTGACCCCCAAGCAGCACCTCGAGTTCGTGCGGTTCGTGATCGAACGTGTCGACGGTCGGGTCAAGGTCATCGCAGGAGCGGGCTCCAACTGCACCAGGGAATCCGTCGACATGGTGGGGGAAATCCAGAAGATCGCCCCGGGCACGCCCTGCCTTTGCGTCACCGGATACTACAACAATCCACCGCAAGCGGGATTGCGGGCGCATTTCCTGACCATCGTCGAGGAGACCGGCGCCCCGCTGGTCCTCTACAACATCCCCAGCCGCACTGCAAGCTACCTGGAGCCGGAGACCATCGTTTCCCTGGCCTCGCACCCGAGGATCATCGGACTCAAGCAAGGTGTCAATTTCCGTGATTCAGGCAAGCACCGCGACGACACCCTTCGCGTGATCCGCGAGACGGCCTCGCTGGACTTCAGCGTGGTTTCCGGCGAGGACTCGTATGTGTCCGACATCCTCGAGATGGGCGGCAAGGGCGTGATCACAGCCAGCGGAAACATCCCGGAAGCCGCGAGGTTGTTCCTGGAGATCTGCCGCTCGCACGCTTCCGGCGACGTGGCCGCCGCTCGCCGCGCACAGGAACGGCTGGTTCCGTTCATCCGTTGGGTGTTCGCCCGCAAGAGCCCCATCCCCCTGTCGTCGATGTTCGGCTCCCCCGTGTTCCTGCCCCTGGTGGCCATGGACGCCACCGAGGATGGACCGGAAGCCGTGAAGGCCATGCGCGAATGGGCCAGGCGGGAAGCACCCAGCCTCCAGAAGTGGTGGGCCGTTTGAGCAAGGTTCTGGTGACGGGTGCGTCCGGCTTCGCCGGTCGCTGGATGGTCCGGCTCCTCTTGGCGCGCGGCTACGACGTGGTGGGAGGCGTCCGCCGACTCGACGAGACGTCGGCCTGTCCCGAAATCCTGATGGACATGGAAGACCCTTCCTCGGTGTTCGCCGGCATCAAGGAAATCAAGCCGGAAGCGATCATCCACTTGGCCGCGATGGCCTCTCCCCACCTTTCCAACGATCGCCCCGAAGCCGCCTACCAGGTCAATTTCCTGGGCGCCCATCGCCTGTTGGAAGCCTGCCGGGTGTTGGGCCTGTCACCGAAGGTGGTGCTCGCGGGATCCGCCACCGTCTACGGGAAGGTGGATCCCGCCCACCTTCCGCTCCGCGAGGACAGTCCTGTTCGCCCCACCGACGCCTACTCCCTGGCCAAGGCCTCCGCGGAGATGCTGGCCGGAGTCTTCGCCAACAGCGTCCCGGTGGTGGTGGCCCGCCCCTTCAACCACACGGGCCCCGGGCAGGGGACGGATTTCGTCCTTCCCGCCGCCGCCGCACAGATCGCCTCGATCGAGGTGGGCCGCAAGGAACCCATCCTCCAGCTGGGCGACCTTTCCTCCGAACGGGACTTCCTGGACGTGCGGGACGTGGTCGAGGCCTATCTCCTGCTTCTGGAGAAGGGACTCCCCGGAGAGGTCTACAACATCTGCTCCGGCACCTGCAAGCCGGTCCAGGATTGGATTTCCGAGTTGGCGGGCCTTTCCCGCGTTCCCATGGAAGTGCGCACGGAGCCTTCGCGGGTATTCGCGCGGAGCAATCCGCGCCTGGTCGGCGACAATTCCCGGCTCGGCGCCCTGGGATGGACCCGTCGGATCGACGCGTCGACCATGCTTTCCGATCTTCTCGACCACTGGCGAGGGAAGACAATCCATCCATGAGCCACCCCAGGGCCGGACGGAGGATGTTGCGTCGCATCGTGAGGCGAACGCTTCTGGTGCTCCTCCTGGCCGCCCTGGGAGTTTTCCTCTGGCGTACCGCATCCCAAGCCGCCAGGACGTGGCTGGATTCCTCCCACTCCATGGCGGGCTGGTCGTGGCACCTCTTCGGCGGCCGCTGGGAGGACGAATCGACGTTCATCGTGGACTCGGCCGTCGTATCCGGAACTCCGGTTTCCCTTGGGATCGACCGGATCCGCATCCGCTGGGGGGCGCGCCAGGGCGGCTTCCTCTCCCCCGTCGGCGCGGACATCTCCCTGGGCAAGGTGGATGCGCAAATCCATCCACGGAAGTCGCAGGAAAAGACATCCGGCGACCTTTCGTTCCCCCTGGGCGACTTGCCCCTGGGAGCAAGCCTGGAGGTCGATTCGCTGTTCGTCCGCGGAGGCGAGCCGGCGCGAACGCGACTTCTCGGAGTCGTGCTCGGACTCCGCGCTTCGGTCGAATCTCCACGGTCGATGGCCATGTCCGTGCGGAAACTGGAGTCACCCCTGGTCGCGGCCCAGGCTTCCGTGGTCGTTCGCGCCGACTGGAACCAACCCGACAGCCTGTTGGTGCGCCTGGGAACGGATGTGGGCTCCGGATGCTGCGCCCAGGACACCCTGCGAGGCGAGTTCAGTCTCTCCAGAGCGAACCTGTCGAAGGGGCGGGGAAAGCTTTCTGTGCGCATCGACGCATCCCGTTCGTGGCAGGAAGCCCTTCCCGCACTGGCCAAGGCCCCCGCACTGCGGCAACTGTCGTTGGAATTGGACGCGTCGCGCACGGACTCCACGCTGATCGGCTACCTGCAGCTGGGGATGTCCTCGGACTCCATCCTGTTCATTCCACCTCTGGACCTTTCCCTTTCCGCCACGGCCGACGGCAGGAAGGGCTCCGCTTCCCTGCGTGCCTGGCGCAGGGACGGCACGGGAGATTCGGCGAACCTCGAAGCGGACCTGGCGACGGAATTCGGCAAAGGGGGCCCCGCGGCATCCCGTGCGAAGGGCCTGGTGACCATCCGGGGACTCGGGATGCCCCTGCGTCGTTTCCAGCACCCGTTCGACGGCAGGATCGCCATCAACTCGCTGGATCGGCAAGGAGCGGTGGCCACCTACACCACCCGGGCCGGCTCGGTGTTCGATGCCCAGGCCACCTGGAAACCGCTCCACTGGAGCCTGGTCGCGCAGATCGCACCCGAAGAGCCCTGGGCGGTGGCTTGGGTGGACTCCCTCCACATGCTGGGCAAGGGGACCATCCACGGCAGGGATTCCGCGGGGGGCGCCCTTTTCCACGTCCTGGCCAGGGACCCGCGCATCCGTCCGCTGCTGCGTCTGGACAGCCTCCAGACATCGTTGTGGATCGGCGCCGGTCCCGTCCTGGTCTTCCAGGGGATCCAGGCGGACGCCGGGTCGCACCGCTGGCTTGGGTCCGGCCGGATCGCGATCCGGGATTCGACCGTGCACTTCGAACTGTCCCCCGCGATGGATTCGGCGGCCTTCGCCAGGCTGGATGCCAAGTTCTCCGGACAGGTCGGCATCGTCGGCCGGAACTTCCCATCTGAAGGCCTTCCGCTCGACCTTCCCGTGGCGCCGACATTCCCTGTCCGCGCCGATGCCGATATCGTCTTCGTTCCAACCGCCAACCACCGCAGCGTCGCTTCCATCCGAGCCTCCCTGCGCGGAAGTCCTTCGGGCGATCCCGCCCGTGGCGACTCCCTGGTGGCGGGGGTCGATCTGCGGATCGCGGATTCGTCGATCAAGGTCCAGGATCTGTCCATCCGGTTGGGAGCCTCCTCGCTGACGGGTAAGGTCGCCCTCTCCAAGGGAACCACGACATGGATCCTGGACACCCTGGCGATCGCCACGCCCGGCCTGGACTTGTCGCGCCTGTCCGGTCTGTCGCCTCGCATTCCCGAGCTGGTGGGCTCCGTGGAAGGGCATCTGGGATCCATCCGCGGCCAGGGAGTGAACGCAGACCTCCGTGCGATCCGGCCCGGAATCCGGAAACCGGAAGGCCTGGTCGTTCTGCCTGACCTGTTCCTGTGGGGCGAGCGCGATACGCTGCATCTTGGCGGATGGCTCCCGCTGCCCGGTGGACGAACCCCGTTTCGGCTGACGGCCACGGACCTTTGGCAGTCCACTCCCCGCCTGGATCTGGTGGCCTACTGGGGCGATGTCCTTCGCCTCAAGGCCCAGGGAACCTTCGCCGACAAACGGAACCTCGCCATCGACTGGCAGCTGGACGGCAACGCCCAGGTCCCAGGTACCGACGTGAGGCTGAAGGATCTTCTGGTCCAGGGCGAGTTCGGTGGAACCGTTGGCCCCAAGGGTTTCGCATGGAAGGCATCGGCCACGGGACGGAAGGGCACCTTCCAGCCCATCGCGGGCCTTCCCCTGGAACTGAGGTTCGAGGCGCACGCCAACCCGCAACGCGTGGCCATCACCCAAGCCACCCTGTCCGGTGCGCAGAACGGCACCCTGCAAGCCACGGCGGGGATGGACCTCGCCACCAAGGCCTACTCCCTGAACGCCCACGCCAAGGACCTGCGGGTGGATCTTTCCGCCGACCGCACCATCCGCATCGGGAACCTGGACGTGTCCAAGACGGACAATTCCCGTCTGGTAATGCTCGCGCAATCCGCGTCCTACCGGCAGGGATTCCCGGAAGGGCAGACCATGGAAGTCCACGTGGGCAAGGCCGACCTCTCCTTCGGCCAGTCCAAGGACTGGCGCCAATTGGCGGGCAGGATCGATGTCGATCGCGCCCTGTTCACCAGGGACTTCGCGAGTCCCAAATCCCTGTGGATGGCCAGCATGGACGCGATGCGCGGCAAGCGGAAGGCCGAAGCCGCGGGCAACACGACCCCCCTGATGCTGGATCTGCGCATCGCATCCCTCGGGGATTCCATCCTGGTGAGGAACAATCTGGGCACCGGGCGCCTGCGGTTCGACCTGTCGGTTTCCGGCCCGAGCTCGGCTCCCATCCTCAACGGCTTCTTCGCCGCCGACTCCGAGGGCGGACGATTCGGGTACCTGGGCAGCAAGTTCAACATCGACACATTGCGAGTGGACTGGGACAACTCGGACGTGCATCGGGGGAAATTCTCGCTGTCCGGATTCCGGACCATCCGGCGGTCGTGCTCGGAATCGAAGGACGAACCCACCCCGCTGTTCGAGGAAACCTGCGAACTGCGACTATCGGCTGCGGGCAACCTGGAGGATCCCCGCCTGCGCAGACTGGTTTCCAACTGCGCCCAGGCTCGTTCCGGGGACGACGGCACCGTGGGTGCCGCCGTGGCGCTGGCCACGGGTTGCTACCCGCAGCAGGACAAGACCCTCACCATGGGATCCATCGTCAAGGGACAGGCCCAGTCCGTGCTCGGAGAATCCGGAAAGAACTTCGTCAACGACCTTCTGGCCAAGCAGCTGGCGAGTTCCCGGGACGACGCCCGCTGGCTTCCCGATTCCATCCTCCTGACGGAGATCCCCACCGGAACGACCCGCGACCAGTTGGGACTCATGGCGCTCTACCACATCACCTCGGACCTCGACGCCGCCGGAACCTACCAGCACACCTTCGGACAGGCGACCGCCCTGTCCAGGGCCAAGCCCCAGCTCTACGACAACTACGGCCTGAGCCTGCGCTACAACATCCCGTTCGCCTGGATCGAGGAATCCTCGGTGCGGGATCGCCTGGCGCGAAGGGTGTTCCTGCAGGCGGACGTGGGCCAATCCCTGGACGACAACAGCCGCCGCAAGACCACCGTCCAGCCATCGTTGCGCTATCGTTGGGAGTTCTGGTGAACATCCTCAGGTCCATCCTCCCGCTGGCGGTGGCCGCCGCCGCTGGGACGGAATACGTCATCGCCCAACCCGGACAGCTGGGAAAGAGCCGCATCGCCGAACTGATGGAGGCACCCGACCATCTCGCCCGCATGGATCGCGCGGATCGGGAACTGTGGTTGGAACAGTCCTGCGCCAGGGTGGCTCAGACCGCCCAGTCCGAAGGCTTCCTGGACGCATCGTGCCAGGCCTCGGCCGGTCGGATCGATTCGCTGGAAGATCGGGCCGTGGTGCGCGTCGACTATTCGCAGGGACCCATCTACCGCGTCGGGAAGGTCGAACTCTCCTTCATCGACCACCCCACCGGTGCCGTTCCCCACCCGGCGAGCCTTCCGGTCCGGACCGGAGAGAAGTTCGAACAGACCCAGATCGTCTACATGCTCCAGGAGGTCCAGCAGTTCTACCGCCGTGCCGGCTGGCTCGATGCGAGCGTGGTGCAGAACCTGTCCATCGCGAGGGATTCCCAGAGGGTGGACCTGCGCCTGGATGTCGATCTCGGAAGGCTCGCGATCTTTTCCGGGATGGAGATCCGGTTCTTCGGCCAGCATCTCACCCCATCCTCGAGGATCGCCGAACTCTGGACCCTCCGGCCCGGCGACACCATCCGCAACCAGGACATCGCCTGGTTCCAGCGGAAGATCGCCCAGACTCGATTGTTCAACCAGGTGCGTCTGGATCGCGTCCCCGCCCGTGCGGACACCCAGCGGACCGACCTTCGATTGGATCTGACCGAGCGGATTCCCGGCAGCCTCGAATTCGCGCTTTCCTGGGAGCCCATGTTCGGTTGGGGACTGGGCGGGACCGTGCGCCACCAGAACGTGGAAGGCACCTTCAACGCCCTGTCGCTGGATGCGCGCATTGCCGAACACCAGCAGCGCGCTCGACTGGGCGCAGGCACTCCCCTCCTGTGGGGGACCCCGATCTCCCTGGACCTCGGCCTGGGGATCGTGCAGCAGCGGGCGCAACTTCCCGATTCCACGCTCCTGCGCCAGATTACCTTGTCCACCGACGGAACCTTCTCCTACCAGCCCACGGACTGGTCCACGATTTCGCTGGGTCTGGAGACCGAACGGCTCACCAAATATCCCATGACGGGTGGAAACCGCGTGGAGTACATGTTCCAGACCCAGCTGGGCGGCGCCTTGGATTTCCGCGACGAGCCGTTCGACCCCATGGAAGGTTGGATCCTGCGACCCACCCTGGGTTGGGGCGTGCAGTTCGGCAACGACACGTCCTACGTCTGGACCCAGGCGGAAGGCCGGTACTACCTTCCGCTGTTCTGGAGGTTCAGTTCGGCCTTCGCCGTGGAAGGTGGATACTTCTTCAACAACACCACACTGGACGGCTCCACCGTCCTGTGGACCGGCGGTCCCGGCACGGTGCGTTCGTACAGCTACCAGGAGTTGAGGTTCAGCCCGCCGCCCGGATACGGATACCGCCCCAGGATGCTCCGCTCCAGCGGAGAGTTGCGCATGAGCCTTCCCTGGAGCACCCAGATCGTGGGGTTCCTGGACGTGGCCAGGCTGTGGAACCTCGGCGAACACCCGGACTACTTCGACGCTTCCACCGCCAAGATCGGCTACGGTGTCGGCCTGCGCAAGCGGATCAGCCTGCTCTCGCTTCGCCTGGATTTCTGCTTCGGGAGGGGCTCGGAGGTCTTCGCCTTCGATCTCGCCCAGGCCATCTGAGGAGACCTCCATGCGTCAACCCATCCTGATCACCCTGGGCGACCCCAACGGCGTCGGTCCGCGGACGGTCGCTTCCCTCTTCCATCGACGCGATCTGTCGAGGATGGGACTGGTGGTGGTGGGCGAGATCCCAACCTTGTCGCGGGCCCTGGCCGCGGAATCTGTGGATCTTCCCGTCCGCGAGTGGACCCCGGGAGAAGCCCCGGGAGAAGCCGTTTCCTGTCTCGTTCCTTCCGGTCTGCCGGAGGGAAGGATCGAGCCTGGAACCCCCACACGGTGGAGCGGCGCGGTTTCCTTGGCGTGCGTGGACCTGGCCACGGACCTTTGCATGGCAGGGAAGGCGCGGGCGATGGTCACCGCCCCCCTGGCCAAGGAGGCCGTGGACCTCGTGCTTCCGGGCTTTTCCGGCCACACGGGACACATCGCACGCCGCACGGGAGCCAAGGAGCATTGCCTTTCCCTGGTCCACGGGAAGATGTGGGCGGCCTTCGTGACCACCCACATCGCCCTGCGCGACGTGCCCGGTGCCGTCTCCACCGAAGGGATCCTCTCCACCACCCGGCTCCTCCACCGCGCGCTGGTGGAATCGGGAACCGCCAGCCCCCGCATCGGAATCGCGGGCCTGAATCCCCACGCGGGCGAACACGGACTGTTCGGGGACGAGGAGGGCAGGATCGTGGAACCCGCGGTGGCCGCCGCCCGTTCGGAAGGAATGGACGCCATCGGACCGTTGCCCGCCGACGTGGTCTTCCCCATGCTCAAGGCGGGACGGCTGGACGGCGTGGTGAGCCTCTACCACGACCAGGGACACCCGGTGATGAAGACCCTCGCCTTCGATTTCCGCAAGGGGAAGGTGCGGGGCGTGAACGCGACCCTCGGTCTTCCCATCGTCCGCACCAGCCCCGACCACGGGACCGGCTTCGACATCGCCTGGCGCGATCATGCCGACAACGGAAGCCTCGTTGACGCCTTGCGTCTGGCCCACCGGATGTCGTCCCGCCGCGTCCGCTCGTGACGGAATCCGTCCGATCGGCGCTCGCCGCCATCCTGGAAGCCCACGGCCTGGAGGGAGACGTCGCGCCGATTTCCCGCGACCGATTCGCCTCGCGCGAACCCCGCGTGCGCGAATGGATCGACTCGGGGTGCCACGGAACCATGTCCTGGCTGGCCACCAGCGTGGAACCCCGGGTGGCTCCCTGGGTGGAGTGGCCCTGGGCGAAGTCGTTCGTGGTGGTGAAGCTCCCCTACGGCCTTCCCACCCCGGGCTCCAGCGGGGCGTCCCCCCGGATCGCCGGTTACGCTCGGGGGCGCGACTACCACTACCGCATGGAAGGGATCCTTAAGAAGCTCCAATCCGAACTGGAGACCGCCTTCCCCGGATCCCGAAGCTTCCGCTTCGCCGACGACCAGCATCTTCCCGAGGTGGAGATGGGCGTGCAGGCGGGGCTGGGATGGCGAGGGCGGAACACCCTCCTGTTGACCCGGCATGGGTCCGCATTCCATCTGGGCGGACTGCTCTGGTCGGTGGATGTCGATTCCTTCCCTCCCCCCCACCGCGACCACTGCGGCACCTGTTCGGCATGCGTGGACGCGTGCCCCACCGGGGCCCTTTCCACGACCGGCTGTCTGGATGCCCGAAGATGCCTTTCCCACTGGAACATCGAGGATCGCGCCACCACCGAGGGAATCCCAGCCCAGGCCGCCCGAGGGGAAGTCTACGGCTGCGACATCTGCCAGCAGGTCTGTCCGTGGAACCGCGGGATCCAGGTGGAGGACGCCCTTCCCCCGACATGGCCCGTCACCTGGGAGGAGTGGGTGGATCTGTGCCGACCGGGAGGCGGATTCCAATCCCTGTTCACCAAGACGCCCCTGCGTCGCTCCGGTCGCCACAAGACCCTCAAGGTCCTGCTGCGCAACCTCTGGAACCTGTCGCCCTCCCGCGCCCGGGAGCTGTCGGTGCGGGTGCTGGAAACCGAAACCCATCAACCCTTGCGGGAATGGATCCGTTCCACCCTGGACGATCCGCCCGCGAAGCCGCTCTGAATCAGTGGAAATCGCAGGCGGTGTCGCCGGGCTGCGAGACCATGTCGGCCCTGCGCAGCCGCTCTTCGAGAAGGATGGCCCCTTGGTCGGCGGGGTAGATCGCCAGGTATTCGCGGATGGAATACCATCCCCTGCAAGGCCACCCCAGCCTCCATTGGCTGACCGCGATCCCCCATCTCGCCCGATCCTTCAGTTCTCCCTTGCCCCGCTTGCGGACATGCTGGAACAGGTGCAAGGCCAGTCTGGCCGAATCCGGATTTCCCGCGACCAGCCGGGTCTGTGCCAGTTGGAATGCGCTGTGGAGCTGGTTGGAATCCAATTCCAGTGACCTCGCGTAGGCGGCCGCGGCCTGCCGGAATCCCTGCTCCAGTCCCAACACCGCACGGATGCGGTGGAAGGTCCCCAATCTGCGGAAATGCCCGGCATCCGGAGCTCGATGCCGCAGGGAGTCCTCGATGATCGCCAAGGCCTTGTGGACGTTGAATTCCGTGAGGCGATCGGCCCAGTGGGGATGCTTCCATCCCACGTTGCGCTGGGCGAACTCCAGGAGCTCGTCCACATCCATGCCAAGGCATGCGGAGGTGTCCGTGTCCACGACCTTCGCGAAGATGGCCGGAAGCGATCCGGTGATCGGCGAGACCGGCGAATCCATGATGGAACGATGGGTCCCCGCCAGGACCACCTTCCCGGCGGGCGCGGAATAGAGGACAAAATACGGTACCACCCGGGTGGACGCGGATCCTCCCAACGCGCCTCCCGGCACGAAATGGTCCACCACCAGATGGTACTTGTGGATCGCCACGGTGGACTTGCCTTCCCGCCATTCGTACCGTCCCACGACCGCGTTCGAGCCCAGGACGGAGTCCACCTGCGCCGGCGCCAATCCCGGCACGATCCTGCGGACCTGGGGCTCGATCAGGAAGATCCGCCCCGCGAGGGCATCCGATGCCAGGAGCGATGCCAAGCCCAGCCAGGCAGCGGTCTTCGCCGGAAACGAAATGGCGATGGGGTGACGCGTCGTATGCATGTCAGCCAACAAACTAGTACGCTTGGCACGCCCGGTACGGCGGGTGTCCGGGGAGTCCTCCGTACCGATCCTTTCTTCTCGCAACCCATCCCTGGGGGGGTTACTTTTCACGACAGAACCGCCCTCCAACGATTGCCCTGCTGCTCTGATGGCGGTTTTCATCTTCTCAACGAAGGAGCATTCCATGAATATCAACAAGGCCGTCGACAAGGCATGGGAAACCAAGTCCCTCAAGGAGATCCTCGCCGCCCCGGTGGATGCGTTGGAAGGCGTGAGCGAAGCCGACGCGGTCAAGCTCAAGGAAGCGTTCGGGATCAAGACCGTGGCCGACCTCGCCGCCTGCAAGTACTTCCACTGGGCCGTGGCGATCAAGACCCTCGCCGAGCGCGAAGATTAGTCCTCCACGGGTCGCCGCGAAGGTCATGACGGAACCCGACCTCACGCCCATCCTGGTTCGGGGATTGGTGGCCGGATACGGCCCGACCCCGGTCCTGGACGGAGTGGACCTGGTCCTGGAACGGGGACGGAAGATCCTGCTTCTGGGGCCCAACGGCGCGGGGAAGACCACGTTGTTCCGTTGTCTGTTGGGTCTGCTTTCCCCAACCCGCGGCGAAGTCCGCCTCTGGGGACGGGATCCCGCCGACCCCATCCATCGCAGGGCCCTCGTGAGTCGATGCGGAGTCTCGCTGGAGTCCCCGCGGAGCAGTCTTCGGGTCACCGCGATGGAGTGGACCCTGTTCCACGCCAGCCTCGCGGGATCGCCGGATCCGTCCGCCACCGCGCACGCGACCCTGGAACGGTGGGAAATCCCGGCGGACCGGATGGTGGACGATCTCAGCCTGGGCGAACGGCAACGGCTGGAGACCTCCCGCGCCCTGCTGCACGATCCCGACCTCCTGGTCCTGGACGAACCGACCGCGCACCTCGACCCGGGCGCTCGCGACAAATTCTGGAAATGCCTCGACGACTGGTGCGAACCCCGCGGCGCGAGCGTCCTGGTTTCCACGCACCATCTCGAGGAGGCCGCGGATCGAGGCGACGAGTGGATCGTGCTGGGGAAGGGGAAGATCCTCCACCGCGGGTCTTCCGATGCGTTCCTGGAAGCGACCCCCTGTTCGCGGCGTTTGATCCTCTCCTCCCCCATCCCGCTGGACCTCCTCCAAAAGCAGGTCGCCGGCGCCGTAACGGGCGCGAAGGTCTCCTCGAGCGACACGGACGGTCTCGTCTTCCGTCTGTCCACCCCCAATGGCAGACGGGATCTGCCTGCCATCGTGAACAGGCTTTCCGCGGACGGCGTGGGAATCCTGGGGGTGGGCGAAGACGGCACATCCTTCCGCGAAGCCTACGCACGGTGCCTGGGAAGCGACTCGATCGCCCTCCCCAGGTCCGCTCCCCTTCCCACGCCTTCTCCGACGACTTTCCGCGATTCCGTGTCCGCCGCCTTCCGTCTCCACACCCTTGGGCTTGCGCGGGAACGGCGCCTCCTGATCCCCTTCGCCGTGATGCTGGGCATCCTCCTGGTCGCGGCGATCTGGATCCCCCAAGGCACATTCCCGGCCTCGCTCCTGGCCTTGGGAGCGATCCTCCCGGGCGGATTGGCCGCGGGCTTGGCCTCCGACCTGGTCGCCGGCGAACGCGACCGACGCTATCTGGAGACCTCCCTGTGTCTCCCGGCGACCTTCTCCCATCTGGTGCTGGGGCGCGCCATGGCGATCGCCGTGTTCGCCCTCGCGCTTTCCTGGATCTCCCTCCTTTCGCTCGCCGCGGCCTGCGGAGCCTGGTTGGAATCCCTGGCGATCGGGGGCCTCCTCGCTCCCGCGGCGATGGCCTTCTGCGTGGGGCTTGGCGCCTGGGTCTCGGTGCGCGGTCGCAGCCTCCGCACGGCCGCGCAGCTTTCCACCCTCGCCACGCTTCCGTTGATCGCCCTGGCCCAGGGGCTTCCCCTCCTCGTCGAGGGAGCCTTCGCGCCGTGGGGAATCGGGGGCGTCGCCCTTTGGACTTCAGCTTGCATCCTTGGCCGACGCGTCTTCCACGAACTCAAAACCAGGATTCCCAATCCATGATCGAACTCCATCGCGGCGTGAATCTCAGCCATTGGCTGTCCCAATCGGATCGACGCGGAAAAGCCCGACGCGAGTGGACGACTCGCGAGGATCTCGCGCGCATCCGTTCCATGGGTTTCGACCACGTCCGCCTTCCGCTGGACGAGGAACAGTTGTGGATGCCCGACGGCACCCGCGAGGCCGAGGCCTGGGATCTCCTGGAAGATGCGCTGGACTGGGCGGGGATGGAGGGGCTGGCGGTCGTGTGCGACCTCCACGTCCTGCGCAGCCACCACTTCAACCAGACCTCCGTCCCGGCGCTGTACGCCGACCCTTCCGAATTGAACAGATTCTGTCAGATGTGGAGGGAACTCGCGGTCGTTCTTGGCGCTCGCCGACCCGACATGGTGGCCTTGGAAATCCTCAACGAGGCCGTGGCCCGCCAGGACGAGGACTGGAACCGCGTATCCACGGCGGCGTGGCGCGCCATCCGCGAAACGGCCCCGGGCCACACCATCGTCCTGGGATCCAACTGGTATTGCATGTGCAAGACCTTCCCCCAGCTTGCGGTCCCCGACGATCCGAACCTGATCCTGACGTTCCACTTCTACAACCCCATGTTCATCACCCATTTCCAGGCGGAATGGACTCCCCAGGGAGCATGGAAAGGCGGGATCTCCTATCCAGGATACCACTGGCCCCAAGGCGTCCCGGAAGGTCTGGATGCCGACCTCGCCGAACGGATGCGGAAAGCCAACGAAACAGCCTGGGGCCCGCAGGCCATGCTGGACGAGATCCAGGACCCTCTGGCCAAGGCCGCCGTCACAGGGCACGGATTGTATTGCGGAGAATTCGGAGTGATCAAGGATGCTCCGCCGGCAATCAGGAATGCTTGGCTGTCCGACGCCGTCTCATGCTTCGAATCGCACGGGATCGGCTGGGCGATGTGGGACTGGAAGGGGATCTTCGGAGTGGTGGACGCCAACGGCGAACCCACCGGAATCCAGGAAGCGATCCTGCCGCGGAAGTGATCGAGCTCCCGAGGATCAGTCGGATCCCCAATGGGAGGTTCGATCAGGTTTCGCGGGCCTTTTCCGCCTCCATCAGGAGGTAGGCGTTGATGAAGGGGTCGATGTCTCCGTCGAGGACGCCTTCGGTGTCGAAGGTCTCCACGTTGGTGCGCAAGTCCTTCACGCGGCGATCGTCCAGGACGTAGGAGCGGATCTGGCTTCCCCACTCGATCTTGAGCTTCTTCGCCTTCTTGTCCTCGCGCTTCTTGGCTTCTTCCTCGCGATAGTGCTGGTAGAGCTTGGCCCGAAGCATCTTGAGACAGTTCTCGCGGTTCTGCACCTGCGAGCGTTCCGTCTGGCAGCTCACCACGATCCCGGTGGGATTGTGGGTCATGCGTACTGCGGATTCCGTCTTGTTCACGTGCTGGCCACCCGCGCCTTGGGCGCGGTAGGTGTCCACGCGAACGTCCTCCATCTTGAGCCCGGGTATCTCGACGTCCTCCACCACCGGATAAGCGTACACGGAGGCGAAACTGGTGTGGCGTCGCGCGTTGGAATCGTAGGGGCTGATGCGGACCAGCCGATGCACGCCGATCTCGGGCCGGAGGAACCCATAGGCGTACTCGCCCTTGATCTCGAAGGTCACGCCCTTGATGCCGGCTTCGTCGCCTTCCTGCAGGTCCAGGATGCTTCTCTGGAAGCCTCGACGCTCGATCCAACGACTGTACTGCCGCATCAGCATCTCGGCCCAATCCTGGGCTTCCGTCCCTCCCGCACCCGGAGTGATCGAAAGGATGGCGTCGCGACTATCATCCTCGCCGTCGAGCATCTTCTTGAGCTCGAACTTGCGCAGATCCGCCTCCAACGCCTCGCCGTCGGCGTTCAATGTGGCGATCAACGCCTCGTCGTTCTCCATCGTGGCGAGCTCGAGCAGCTCCACCAGATCCTTCTGCCGGGTGGACAATCCCTTCCAGGATTCGATCCATCCCTTGAGGGAGTTCATCTTCTTCAGGGAAGCCTGTGCGGCCTCCGCCTTGTCCCAGAAACCGGGTTGGGAGGAAACGAATTCAAGCTCCTCCAGCTCGCGCGCCTTGGCGTCGAGATCGAGGTAACCGTGGAGGGCATCGAGTCTGTTGCGAACGTCAGAGAGATCCATGGAAGTCACGGAAATCTAGTTCGAAGGCACCCAGTCACAAGGCGGAAGACGCTCCTCCGGACGACCACGGCACGACCATTCCAAATCCGGTCTGCATGGTGAGTCCCACCCCAACCCCCTGTTCCCCTCCGTAGGACAACCACCACCCCAGGGGAACCTGGGCGATCGACCTGGGATAAAGGCTCAGCATGAGCCGTTCACGGGATTGGCTGTTCCAGAAAAGCGAAGCCATCAGGGAGCCTTGCCGATCCCAGAAAACTCCCAGCTTGGGTGCCAGGGTCACCGATGACTGTCCCCCTCCGGAAGGAACCAGGCGCAGCGCGTAGTATCCGGCCCCGACGGAAAGATGATCGATGGGATTCAATCGCTTGCTGATTCCGCCGATGTTCCCCAAACCCACGTGGTAGAAAGGTCGCCAGTCCTCGCTCCATGGATTGCGAATGCGAAAGGCATGGTACTGCCCCGCCTGTCGAACACTCAGATCCGTGACCCAGATGCTGGGTTGCAACGGCCAGTTCATCCATTCCACCCGGGTGTGGAAGAATTCCCTCACCGCCGTGGACTGGAACAAGGCGATCCCGGCCAGGTCGAACACGAACAGATCAGCGACCGGATCGGTGTTGTAGTCGTCCGGGTACCCTTCCATCTCCTGGGCTTCGTTGAGATAGGCGGCAGTCATCGAGGTGACGAACGCCGCCAATTTGGGGCTTTCATACCCATGCGCGGCGTACCATTCCTCCACCCTGGCGTTCAGCAACCCACCACCGACAAGGTGCAGCTGGTAGTTGGGTACCCATTGGGCCCTTCCCTTGTCCATGGAGGTCGGAACGAGTTCCGTTTCCACGAAACGCATCCTTCCGGTGGACCTGTCGATGGAAGCCAATGGATGGGAGATCGTGGCGTTGAGCCGCCGGACGTTGATCCTGGAAGGGATCAGCCGGATGGAACCTCGGCTGGAACGGAGTTGCCCGATGTCCAACCCCTCGTTGACCACCATGGATACCGGATTGAATTGCCCTTCGCTACCCCAATCGTACCCGTGGTAGAAGTACGGCTCCTGCGCGGAGACGTCGCTCGAAACCCGGGCGACGTCTAGAACGAGAGCGCAGACAAGGGTTTTAAAAACGGGTTTCATAGGCAAGCCGGAGGTGATCCAATGGTTTGAATCACCTGAGTCTGCCATCCATGGGCCGGTAGCGCCAGCCCAAAGCCTTCATAAATTCAACGCTTGAAGGTGCGTATCCGGACGGAGTCGATCTTGTCGCCGGCTTCGATCAGGCACGCGATGTCCCAACCCGAACGCAGCATCCCGAAGATGGTATGCTTGCCGTCCAAGTGCGGCTGGGGAAGCTGGACCACGAAGAACTGGGAACCCGAGGTGCCCGGTCCGGCGTTGGCCATGGACAGGGCTCCCGCGACGTGCTTGAGGGTGGAATCGAACTCGTCCTTGATGACCCAGCCGGGGCCGCCGGTGCCATCGCCCTTGGGGTCGCCGCCCTGGGCCATGAAGCCCTGGATCACGCGATGGAAGGCCAAACCGTCGTAGAACTTCTTGCCGGCCAATTCGGTGAAATTGGCCACGGCCTGCGGGGTCTTGTCCTGCCACAGGCGGAACACCATGGGCCCGTACGAGGTGTAGATGGTCGCCTGCACCGAATCCACCCCGGCGTAGTTCGCGGGATAGGTCTTTGGAGTCGAACCGATCTGGGCGAAGGAAAGGGACGCCGAAACGGCGATCAAGGAAAGGATGCGACGCATGTTGAGAGCCTCCATAGGAACAGGAAACCTATCAACTCGCCTCCTCTCCGACAATGGCTTCCAAAGCGACTCCCTATGCCCGCACCTCGGTGATGCGCGCTCTGCCGTCGGCCACCGTGGCGACCACGTCGAAGGACAGGATCCGCATGTACCAACTGCCGTCGCCACCTCGTAGATGGGCGGGCCGAGGATCCAAGGACACCAGCTGTTCCACCAACTCGATCGCCTCGTGGTCCAGGTAGTCGGGGAAGCCCATCCCCTGGCTGCACGGCAGAAGCCCCCGCAGGCGATCCTGGCAACCTTCGGCCCAGCCCACTTCCAGCCGTTTGGTATTGGCCCGCTCCAACCATCCCTGCCCCACATCCCCCCTGGGTACGTCGTTTTCAGGGTGGAAGGGGCGCAAGTCCAGGATGGGGGTGCCATCCAGCAGGTCCACTCCACCCACGTGCACCGCAGGAGCGTCCAGATCGACGGATTCCAATCGACACAGGCTGAGTCCGAGAAAATTGGGGCGATGGGGAGAGCGGGTGGCGAACACGCCGATCTTCTCACGTCCATCCAGTCTTGGCGGACGAATCCTGGGTTTCCACCCTTGTTCGGCGGCCTTGTGGAAGGAGAAGGTGAGCCACACGTGGGAAAACCCATCCAGGCCATCCAATGCATGTCTCCAAACCTCGGGAGGCTGCTTGGAGGAAAAGCGCAGCACTCCACGAGCCAAGGGAGCCAATCCGGGCTGTCGCGGGATTCCCAGTTTTTCCGGAAAGCACGTCCGCAGGACTCCGATGGGCTCGAGCGTCACCTTCACAGGATCAAAACTAGCTCCCCAAGGGGCGGTGGGTCGCCAGGCGACCCGAGGAACGGCACCTGGCGACTCCACCATTGCGGGGGAATGCTTCAACAGTATTGGGAAAAGCATGCCAATCGGTTTCCTGGCGGGAAGGCGACTCCTGCCTTGATTCCCATCCTTGAAATGCAGGGAAAATCCTGCGATCCACCCAATGCGAACTGACGCATCTCTTCTGCAGAGGACCGGCGCGATGCTGCAGGGATCGATCGGGTGGTAGGATTTGGGGCATGATCGATTCCACGCGCGTGATGTACCTCAAGGACATTCCCAGCTCGTCGGGGATCCAGGATGTGGTGGGACAGGAATTGGACAGACAGGCGTCCTTGATTCCTCCCATCCCTGAGATCCTCCTCAAGCTGGATTCGGAATTGGACAACGAGTGGGTGAACATCACCCGCCTGGCGAACCTGGTGCGCACCGACCCGACCTTGTCCGCTTCCGTCCTGCGGTTGGTGAACTCTCCGGCGATGCGTGGAATGCGGGAAATCCTCGACCTCGAGGAGGCCATCCAACGCATGGGCAAGGATCACCTGCGTACGGTGGCGGCGTTCTACGCACTCCATGGCGGCGCGTTTCCCACGGAAGGCCTCCTGGGCGAGTCCATCCGGGTGTTCTGGCGCCATTCCCTGCTGGTCGCCGCGGGAAGCGTCCTCCTTTCGCGCACGCACACCACCGAGCGCGTCACCTTGCAGGAAATCTGGACCGCCGGACTCCTGCACGACATCGGAGCCCTGTTCCTGCCCCGCGTCTTTCCCGAGCCATGGAAGGAATACGTGAGCCGCCTGCGGTCGGTCTCGGAACAAGAGGAACCCATCGACTTCCTCGGAATCGGTCGATCGGTGTTCGGCTGCGACCACTCCAGGATCAGCGAGGGCTTCGCCTCGCGCTACTGGAAGTCGTCCCCGAGCGTGTCCCTGCTCGCAGGTGCCTGGACCAACCCGGACTCGTTGGAGCCCAGCTGGGCCGCGATGGCCATCCGCCGAGCCGACGAGGCCGCGCAGGTCCTCGGAATCTGCTGGCAAAGCCCGCGAACACGGCTCGAGGCGATGCAAGTCCTGGACGAATCCCTGGATGCGGGCGTGATGGCCGACCCCCAATTCTGCATCGCCTCGGTTCGGAGCCTCCTACCCCTGGTGGACGCGCTCCTGAACTAGGCCGCAGGCGGGCGTTTCCCTGGCTCAGGCGATGGCCCGCCGGGATCTCCGCTGCCAGGCAAACCACATGGCCGGCAGGCTCCACAGGACGTGCCGCAGGTGGGTGAACGGGAAGATCCCCGCAAGCCACAGGGCCAGGAGGACATGCAGGGAAACCGCCCAGGGACGCGTGCCGTCGCGGCCCAGGAACTCCGTGGCAATGATGGCCAGGATCGTGAGACGCACGACCAGTTGCGGGAACTTCCGACGCCCCCTGATCGAAATCCCCGCAGTGGCTCCGTCCAGGCCGCGCCCGATCCTTCCGTGGTGACCGCGGACGAATGCGAACAACAACAGGGCATTTCCTGTCAGAGCCAGAGGGAGTTCCACCAGGGGAAGGATCTGGATCCAAGGCGCCAACGATCCGAAGATGTTCGCGGACGCCTCCGGACTCGCGCAACCGACGACCCGGATCGCCGCCGCGGCGATTCCTGCTTCAGGCGGACGAGCTTCGGGAAACAGGATCATGGCGAGGATCGCCGATGCGCAGGTGCCCACCACCAGTAGGATGGCTCCGTGGTAGCACAGGCACCCCAGGCTCCAGGCGCGGCTGGAACGGAAATGGTAGCGCTTCCAGGATCCCGACAGCAATTCCCGCATCCGATGGAATCCTCCGAGGGATACGGGAGCATCGTGCAGGGAGACGGCGGCGTCGATCCGTCGGATGGACCTCGCCCGAAGGAAGGTCCAGAGCTGGGACAGGATCCCGAACGAGAACGCCAGGAAGCTTGCCCAGAACGCGGGTTCGATCCAGGCGATCATCCCGCGATCTCCGCGACTTGCCGCTCCCATCTCTCCAGGAGGGCCGCCGCTCGATGGTCGGTCTGCCCCAGCCGGCCCACCTGTCCGTCCTCGCGCAGCCACGCAAGAGCCTGGACGGCGATCCGCGGATCGCGAAGATTCTCCGCGGCGAGCCCCTCCACTCCATGCGCGGCGAGGAACGCTTCGCTCCGGTCCCGCAGGGCACGCGGAAGACGGAATCGATCCCGTTCGCCACGCGCGGCCAAGGCCTCATCGACCGCCTCGAAGACGATCTCGAACAGGAGAAACGACATCCTCTCCCCGTCGGGGGCGAGCTGGTGGTGTTCGGCGATGTCGGCCAGGGTCAGCATGCAGACCGCGCACGGGGTCGCCACGCGCTTGGCCCCCGTCGCTCGGATCTGGCGCGCCTTCAGGACGGATACATCCCGGCGCAGTCCGTCGTTCTCGGGAAGCCGCAGCGGTCCCGATCCACCGTTGCAGCAGTAGTTGTGCTCGCGATTCGGGGTCATCTCCACGAAATCGGAGGCGATGAGGGATAGGATCTGTCGCGACTCCTCGCCCAGTCCGCTGAGCCGGGTCACCTTGCAGGGATCGTGGAGGGTCAGGCGGTCGCGGACCGCCTGGAAGGGAAGCCGGTTCGATCGCAATTGCTCCAGCAGCAGGGAGTCGAGTGTCCGCACCCCCACGCGCAACGGGCGTCCCAGGATGTTTCCCGCATCCTGGAAGAAGGTCCGCGTGTCGCAACCGCACTCGGGCACCAGGAGTGTGCTCACGCCAAGCCGGAGGGCCTCCTCCTCCACGTCCAGCAGCATGGCCCGCGAAAGTTCCTCGTGGACGATGACGAATTCCGCCTCCGTGCCGGTGTCCAGGATGCGCCGGCTGGCCGTGTAGCTGACCCCGGCTGCGTTCAGTAGCATGGGGATCTTGATGCCCAGATGGGGAATCCTGGTGTTTCCCACCGCGGTGCACAGAAGCAGGTACTCCGCCCCTTCCACATCCAGCGGGACCTGCACACCCGATGCCTGGAAATGGAAGGCGATGCGAAGCTGGGTTCGTTCGCGCGGCACCCCGAAGGAATGGCGCTGGCCGCGACTCCCCTCCTCGATCTGACGAAGGACCGGATTCTCGCGTGCGAATCCCGCTTCCACGAAGGCGCGTCGGCCGAGCCGGACGAGCTTGCGGTTGGAGATCCCCAGTGGACAGGCCATCGTGCAGCGACCGCAGGTGGTGCACTTCCAGAAGGAGGCCATCTCCTCGCGCAACGCGGCTTCGGAAGGCGGGCGCAGAAGTCCCGCCTTCTCCAGGAGGGGACTCCAAGGCCGCAGGTATCGACGCTGGATCCTCCGAAGAAACCCCGTTTTCCTGCGAGGGTGGAGCTGGGGATTCCCCGTGGCCAGATACCACGCGCAAGCGCTGCCGCATTGACCGCAATCCAGGCAGGACTCCAGGGCCGCGACATGTTCCCGGTTCAGGTTCTTCCTGAGCGACTGGACAAAGCGAGAGGAGGAGGGCACTGTGTCCAAGCGAAGCCCTTCGGTGGCGGCGGATGATGCCAGGATGAGTGTATGACCGGAAACGATGGAGATCAAGGTACGGATCGTTCGCGATGGTCGCAAGGAATTCGCGAACGGCGGAACGCAGTCGAGCACGACCGCGACAAAGACATTGAGACTGGTTCTTGCTAGCTTCTCCCTCCATGAAGCACACGATCCACTACACGCTCACCGACGAATCCCCCATGCTCGCGACCCAGTCTCTCCTGCCGATCGTGAGGGCGTTCGCGGCACCCGTGGGGATCGAAGTGCAATTGCGCGACATCTCGTTGTCGGGACGCATCCTGGCGGCCTTTCCGGAATTCCTGCAGGAGTCGCAGCGCCGATCCGACGATCTCGCCTTCCTGGCTTCCTTGACCCAGGACCCGATGGCCAACATCATCAAGCTGCCCAACATCTCGGCATCCATCCCGCAGCTGAAGGCCGCCATCAAGGAACTCCAGGGCCAAGGCTTCGCGGTCCCGGACTACCCGGATGCCCCGTCCGACGATGCGACCAAGGGGATCAAGACCCGCTACGACAAGATCAAGGGCTCGGCCGTGAATCCGGTCCTGCGCGAAGGCAACTCCGACCGCCGTGCACCACGCGCCGTCAAGAACTACGCGAGGAAGAACCCGCACAGCATGGGACCCTGGAGCGCCGATTCGCGGACGCACGTCTCGTCCATGCGGTCCGGCGACTTCTACGGCTCCGAGAAATCCATCACCCTGTCCCAGGCCACGACGTTCGCGATCGAATTCGTGGACGACAAGGGAACCGTCACCCTTCTTCGCAAGGCCGCCGCGCTGGAGAAGGGCGAGATCCTGGACGCATCCGTCCTGTCGATGAAGGCACTGGAAAGCTTCATCGCCGAGCAGGTGAAAGACGCCAAGGACAAGGGGGTCCTGTTTTCCGTGCACCTCAAGGCGACCATGATGAAGGTGTCCGACCCCATCCTGTTCGGGGCCGTGGTGCGGGTGTTCTTCCACGACGTGTTCGCCACCTACGCGGACCTGTTCGAGGAGCTCGGCATCGACGCCAACAACGGCCTGGGCGATCTCTACGCGCGGTTGGCGGGCCATGCCAAGGAAGCCGAAGTCAAGGCGGCAATCGCCAAGGCCATGGCCGACGGCCCCTCCTTGGCCATGGTCAACTCCGACAAGGGCATCACCAACCTGCACGTGCCGTCGGACGTGATCGTCGACGCTTCGATGCCCGCCATGATCCGCACCTCGGGCCGCATGTGGAACGCCCAAGGCCAGCCCCAGGACACCAAGTGCGTGATCCCCGACCGCTGCTACGCCGGGATCTATTCGGCGACCATCGATTTCTGCAGGAACAACGGCGCCTTCGATCCGCGCACCATGGGAAGCGTCCCCAACGTGGGATTGATGGCCCGAAGCGCCGAGGAATACGGCTCCCACGACAAGACCTTCCAAGCCACGGCCAAGGGAACGATCCGCGCCGTGGACGCTTCCGGCCAGGTGTTGCTGGAACAGCCAGTGGAAGCCGGGGATGTTTTCCGGATGTGCCAGGCCAAGGATGCGCCGGTGCGCGACTGGGTGAAGCTCGCCGTGAACCGCGCCCGGATTTCGGGCCTGCCCACGATCTTCTGGTTGGACCCGGTCCGCGCCCACGACCGCGAGATCCAACATAAGGTCGAAGGCTGCCTGAAGGAGCACGACACCACCGGTCTGGACATCCGCATCCTGGATCCGGTCGCAGCCTGCACCTTGAGCCTGCAGCGTGCCAAGGAAGGCCTGGATACCATCTCGGTGACAGGAAATGTCTTGCGCGACTACCTGACCGACCTGTTCCCCATCCTGGAACTGGGAACGTCCGCCAAGATGCTGTCCATCGTGCCTCTGATGAACGGCGGCGGCCTGTTCGAGACCGGCGCGGGCGGTTCGGCCCCCAAGCAGGTGGAACAGCTCCTCGACGAGAACTGCCTGCGTTGGGATTCGCTGGGCGAGTTCCTGGCCCTGGCGGTATCGTTCGAACACCTGTCGCAGTCGACGGGCGACGGGAAGGCCAAGGTGCTGGCCGACACCCTGGACGAAGCCAACGGCAAGATCCTGGAGAACAACCGCTCCCCCGCCCGCAAGGTGGGAGAACTCGACAACCGCGGCTCGCACTTCTACCTGGCCCTCTACTGGGCGCAAGCGCTGGCCTCCCAGACGGTGGACGCGGAACTGGCTTCGCGCTTCGCGCCGCTGGCCGCGGAACTGGCCTCCAAGGAAGCCTCGATCGTGGCCGAACTCAACGGCGCGCAGGGCGTGAAGGTGGACCTGGGCGGATACTACCGCCCCGATTCCATCAAGCTCTCCCGGGTCATGCGTCCAAGCAGGACCTTCAACGAGGCGCTCGAGCTCGTGAAGCCCTGATTGGTACAGGCAGCCAATACCGCCGCCCTTCGATACATCCCGCCGTTCCCTGAGTAGCGCCTTCGGCGCTGTATCGAAGGGCGGCGGGACACCCAGGGAACGGCGGCTTGGCACTGGCATTAGTCTGTCAGAAAATGTTACCGCTTCGCGAACACGACCTTCCAGAGGGAAAACCACAGTCGGACGAAGCGGGCCGTGTCGCGCCAGGGATGGATGTGGCTTCCCGCTTCTTCGTAGACGGTGCTCACTTCCACGCGTTCCACCGTCCAGCCCCGGCGAGCCATCCGCACCAGAGCGGACGATTCCCACTCGAAGCGTCCCTGGGACGGAAGCTTGGCATCCCAGACCGCGTCCAGCCTGTACATCCTGTAACCGCACTGGCTGTCCCACAGCCTGCAACCGGCCTGGAGCTCCAGGAGCGCGGTGGTGAGCCGGTTGGAGCACACCCTGGGCCATGGCATGGACCTCGCGGACAAATTCCGTGCGCCCACCACCACGCCGCAACTCGCGGAGGTCGCCAGCTCCAGGAACCGCGGGATTTCCACGGGCAGATGCTGGCCATCGGCATCGACGGTCACCACCCACTTCAGGCCCATGTCGCGGCAGACGGCCATGCCCCTCCACAGGGCGGTTCCCTTGCCTCCGTTGCGATCCAGCGCCACCACCCTGGCACCCGCCGAAAGTGCCGCCTCGGATGTGCCATCCTGGGAGCCATCGTCCACCACGACCACAGGAAGATCCACCACCTTGCGGATCGCCTCGACCACGCCCGCGATGCTCCGATGCGCCTTGTACGCGGGGATGAGGACCCCCACGCCTCCTTCAGGCACCTGTGACCTGCCGGACCAGTGGAGCGGTCAGTCGCGCCCGCATCCGCTCCAGGCCATCCACGAACTCTTCCGGCGGCCCCTTGATCCTGGAAAGGAGCGAGTGGTCGTCGGTGCGCAGATGGGCTTCCATGGCGGCTTGGGCGATCCGGGGATCCACCCAGCCCAGGCGGGCTCCCAGCGAGATCCACCGCGTTCTTGCCGACAATTCCCGGCGCGACAGGAGCCTGGCCGAAGCCAGCACCGCCACGCTTCGGGACACGGCATCCTCCAATTCCTCGGCGCGCTCGTCCAGAAGCGCCTGGCGAGCTTGGGTTTCGTGGGTTTCCAGGATCGTGGCCATCCGCACCAGTCCCAGGATCGCATCCGCCTCCGAGCGACCGAACGCTCCGTGGTGGGTGACCAGGACCAGTCCCGCGTCGTCTCCGGACACGGAGCCCCCCCAGGGGCTGCGCAAGGAATGGCTCATCGCCTCCATGGCATCCGGGACCCCGTTCATCCGACTGCTGGCCCAGAGCGCCGGTAGATGCAGGAGAAGCGACGCCCGCATTCCGGTACCGGCATCCATCGGGGAAGAGGTGAGCCACCCTCGATCGCTGTCCTTGCAGAAAGGAAGGATGGCTCCGGCCACCTGTTCCAGACGCCCCGCTTCCTCCAGCGCCTCGGCAAGCGCCGAGCCTGGGCGGACCGACCACAACCGCAGATGGTCGCCATCCAGCACGAGCGCTCCCCTGCCGGAATCCTCCAGGGCAAGCCATGGTCCTGGATCGTCGCCGGAAACGAAGTTCGCCGGGATCCGCAGGATCCCGGCGAGCTCCGCCGCATTCTCCGAGGTCTCGTCGGCCAGCGGAGCGAACGCCGGATGCCGACCCTTCAGGGCTTCCAGAACCCTTTCGCAGAAACGACGCCCCTCCTGGGGTGCCACGGTTCCGCGGAATGCGGTTCCCATCACGTTGCGGGCGATGCGGACACGGGAGGCGACCACGGTTTCCCGCCCGATCCGCTCCAACCAGTTCGGGACGCTCATTCCTCGATGCCCTTCAGAAGGTCGCGGATGCGCCCCGCCTCCAGGTAGTCCTCCCGCGCCAGGGCGGCTTCCAACTGGGCTTCCACCGCGGCTTTCCGCAGTCCGCGCGCTTGTTCCTCGGCGGATGGAAGCTGGGGATGGGTCGTTGCACCGTGGACATCCGACAGGATCTGATCGAGTTCCGAACGGAAGGAATCCCAGCACGAAGGGCACCCCAACCTGCCCGTGCGACGCACATCTTCCCACGAACGCCCGCATTCGGGACAGCGTTGGCTCACGCCACTTCCTCCAGCCGACCATCCACGATCCGAAGTCGGCGATCGGCTCCGGACGCCAGGTTGGGATCGTGCGTGGCCAGCAGGAAGGCTTGTCGATGCGCTTGGGCAAGCTCCAGGAGCATGTCCAGGAGCACGCGGCAATTGTGGGGATCCAGGTTCCCCGTGGGTTCGTCGGCAAGCACCAGGGACGGCTTGTTGGCCAATGCCCTGGCCAATGCGACCCGCTGGCGTTCGCCACCGGACAGCTGGGCCGGCCGATGGGTTTGTCGCTGGGAGAGTCCGACCTGCTCCAGGAGGTCCAATGCGCGTTCCCTTGCGGAACGCAAGCTTTCCCCCGCGATCCGCGCGGCCAACTGCACGTTCTCGAGGGCGGAGAGATCGGGAAGCAGATGGTGGAACTGGAACATGAAACCCAGTTCGCGCGATCGCAGCCGCGACAATTCCCGGTCGGGAAGTACGAATGGATCCCGTCCCCCCAGGAGCATGGTCCCGGAATCCGGTCGGTCCAGCGTCCCGAGGATGGAAAGCAGCGTGCTCTTTCCCGACCCGGAAACCCCCAGGATCGCGACGATTTCGCCTTTCGCCACATCCAGATCCAAGCCGTCCAGGATCCGCAGGGTCTGTCCGTTTTCGCGGAATTCGCGCACGATCCCGCGAGCGCTGAGAGCCGATTCACTACTCATGGCGCACCGCCTCCACCGGATCCAGCCGGGCCGCCTTCCAAGCGGGGAACCACGCCGCGAACGCGCAGATGGCGATGGCGGTGGTGAAGATGAGGGCCATGTCGGTGGCGTGGATGGACACCGGCAGGTACTCGATGAAATAGACCGATCCGGGAAGCGTGATCACGTGGTAATGATCCTGGATCCAACAGAGGAACAAGCCGAAGGCCATGCCTCCCATGGCTCCGCCAAGCCCCGCCATCAACCCCTGGACCAGGAACACCTTGCGGACAGCGCCGGAGCTCGCCCCCATCGCCCGCAGGATGCCGATCTCGCGAGTCCGCTCCAGAACCCCCATGATCAGGGAGCTGGCGATGTTGAATGCCGCCACCACGACGATGAGGCACAGCACCAGGAAGACCACGACCTTTTCGAGCCTCATCCACTTCATGAGGGTTTCGTTCTTCTGGAACCAATCCCGGGGGGTGAGCGAACCGTTCAGCTTCCCGGCCACGTTCCGCCCCACGTCGGAAGCCTGCCACAGATCCTTCACGCGAACCTGGATGCCGGAGACGCGCCCCCTGGAGCGATAGATCTTCTGGGCCATGGACACGGACACGTAGGCGAGGTTGGCGTCGAACTCGTACATGCCGGAATGGAAGACGCCGGTGACCCGGGCACGATCGAACCGCGGAGCGGAACTTCCCGAGAATTCCGCGGTGGAAAGGGAGATGAGCGTCACGCGATCGCCCGTGTCCACTCCCAGGCGCGAAGCCAAGGTGGATCCCAGGACGATCCCGTTCTCCACGCGCCCGGAATCCAGGGGGAACGAACCCAGGTTCAGGGATCCGGAAATCATGAAGTTCCCGATGTCGATGACCTTCACCGCTCGGACGGGATCGATCCCCATGACCACGATGCCGTCGGCCTGGTTTCCGTTGGAGATGCCGGCCTTGCCGGCGATGAACGGCGAGGCGGCGACGATCCGGGAATCCGCCGCTTCGATCAGGTTCGGGAGGGAGTCGCCGTCGGGAAGCCCGCTGGGGCCCCATCCGAGGAAGTCCAGGTGGGAATCGCGCCCGATCAACCGATCACGCACCTGTTCCTCGAAACCATTCATCAACGAGGTGGCGACCACCAGGGAGGTGGTCCCGATGAACACTCCCAGGAGGGAGAAGATGCCGATCAGGGACGAAAACCGGCTTCTTCTCTGCGCGCCCAGGTAGCGACGCGCGAGATCGGCCTCCCAGGATCCTGCCATCTCAGTACAGACGGGGCGCCACGGTGGCGCCGATCGCCTTCAGGGCATTGCGTTCCAGCTCCTTGCGGTCGGCGGGAGAGGCGGAGATCACCTTGACGCTGAATCCACCCAGGTTCACCGCGCCGCGACCCACCTCGAAGCTGGTGCCCAACTTCTGGGGAGTCAGGCCTTCCGCGTAGTCGCAGGTCATTTCGCCCTTGTGCTCGCCCTTGGCCGGCACAGGAGTCTTGAGGGTGGTGGTTCCAGCGAGCTTGCCCCGCATGTACACCTGGAACACCACGGGCTTCAGCTCGATGTCGCCGTTGTTGGCCACCGTGCCCGTCACATGGAAGAACGCCTGGAAATTGTTCTCGGCGACACCGGACTTGAGGGTTACCTTGACGTTGGAAGCCAGGGAATTCCGGATGTCCTGCTTCGCCTTCTCGAAGGCGATGATGTCCTTCAAGCCGATGCGGAACCTGGGGCCGTTGGGGGTCATCACCAAGGTGGTCACACGGTTGGTGTCCTTCACGCGCGGAATGTTCGCACCCAGGTTGGTCAGGTAGTCCTTGGTGGACTTGCCCTTCTTGGCCGCCTTGTCGATGTAGTTCCAGTCGGGGATGCGGCGGATGGCACGCAGCTTGGTCTCCTGGCCGGTGGTTCCAAGGTCGCGCCACTCGTCGGTGGAATCGAAACCGGGAGCGCGTCCCGAGTCGGAAGCGAACAGGGTCACGAATTCGGCCACCGAAATGAGTGCCTTTTCGTCGTCCACCAGCGCAGCGTAGACCTTGTCGTACTTGGCCGAATCGACGTTGGCGAAGAATTCCTCGGTGAGCCGGACGGATTCCGGTACATTCTTGCAGGAAGCAAGGAACGCAAGGGCGAACAGGGCGAGCATACGGCGCATGGGTCTTCCTCGAGGTTTCAGTGGTGGTGGTGGCCGGGGGTGTGGGCGTGGCCGTGTTCCAGTTCCTCGGCGGTGGCCGCGCGGATGGCGATCACCTCCACCTGGAAATGGAGATCCTTGCCGGCCAGCTCGTGGTTGCCATCCAGGGTGATGTGGCTGGCTTCCACCTGGGAAACGGTCCAGACGCGAATGCCGTCGTCCTCCTCGATCTGGAACATCTCGCCGATCTCGGGGTTGCGCAGCTTGGCCGGGAACTGCTTTTTCTCGATGCGGCGCACCAGGGCAGGATCGTAGTCCCCGTAACCCTGGTCGGGAGTCAGATCAACTTTCACCTTCCCGCCCACTTCCGCCCCTTCCAGAGCGTTTTCCAAGCCGGGGACGATGTTCTGGTGGCCGTGCAGGTATAGGAATCCATCTTCAGCGCCGGCCTCGTCCAGGATTTCGCCCTTGCCGTCGCGGAGGACGTAGGAAAGCTGAACGACCGCGTCTTTGCGCACTTTGGACACTTGGATCCTTTCGATCACCGTTAGATGGTCAAACTTAGTTACTGGACTTCGGTCGGCGCCGGCACTTCGGGTGCTTCAGGAGCTTCCGGAGCTTCGGGCGGTTCCTGTTGTGGAGCCGGTTTCCCAGGGACTTCCACTCCTTCCTCGGGTTCGGTCGGGGAAGGGGCCGAATCCGAAGCTTTCGGAGTGGAAGCGTTGCCGCGTTCCACCTCGGGCTCCTTGGAAACTTCCGGACGGCTGGGCGCGGCCTGTGCTCCCCCGAACACGATCCCCAGGCTGATCCTTTGGGTCGTACCAAGATCCGGATGCCCCACCAGCGCGTAATCCACCCTCACCCGTTTGCTCCACAGGTACCCGGCTCCGATGGATACGCTTCCACGGGACTCCCCGTAGAGTCCTTCTTCGTCTTCGCCTTGAAGGAAATCGGTGATGCGCACCAGGGCTTGGATTTCCGCACCGGCCCGCAAGGACAACCCGAAATCGGTCCGCAGCTCGGCGGCCAGACGGGAAGCGCGCAACGCGAGATAGGGGTCGGTCCAGGGACGGACATCGGCTTCCGTGAAGGTACTGGACGATTGCTCCTGCAGAAGGCCCGCCGATTCCCAGGCCAAGGCCAGGGTCCCATACAGATAAGGTGTCCGTTTTTCCCAGCCGAACCCGACCTGGAGATCCGGAGCCGTGTATTCGGAGTGACCACTTCTGTAGACGCCGACCCCTCCGATTCCCCGATCCAAGCGCAATCCTCCGCGGAATCCGTCCTGGACCCAGACGAAGGACGCGTCCATCTGGGCTCCCAACCCGGTCTGGTCCAGATCCCGACCCAGCAGCCGCAATGCGGCTCCCCCGCGGAGCCTGCCATCCACCCATGACTTGGCGAACGCCACGTTCATGATCCAGTCGGTGACGGAGAACGTCTCCATGTTGTGGAAATCCGGGACGACACCTCGCTTGGTGAGTGGAATGCCATCGGCGCCGATCCTGGTGATCCCGAATCCAACGGTTCCCACCGAAAGTGGAGCGGCCAGGAAGACCTCGTCCTGGTTCAGGGCAAGATCGTCGTACAGGCTTCCGTGGTGGACAACCACTTCGGGATTCTGCACGTCCATCAGTCCCGAAGGCGTACGCCCCTGGTAGGATGGATCTCCCGGGAGCCCCAACGCGACTTCGCCGACACCGGCCAACCTCGCCCCGATCGGCAGCAGGGCGGATTCGTTGGCGAAACGGACAGTTTCGATCTCGCCGCGGGCCGTGATGGCGACCAGGAGGACCAGAGCATAGGGCGTTCGCAAAGACATCGGGTCAAAATACTACCCTGGAGCCGGTGTCTCCAGTCGAATCGCGAACCTCGGCCGCCAATTCGCGCAACGCCCTCTCCGTGCGCCGCAAGGAGGTGGGCTTGAACAGGACACGGTCGGCACCCGCCGATTTGCACTTGTCCTCGTCCTGGGGGAACGCCTGCCCCGTCAGGGCGAGGATCGCCGGTCTGCCAGCCACGCGGTGACCGGCGATGGCACGGATCAAGTCCAAGCCGTCCATGTCGGGAAGCCCCAGATCCACCACCACCACATCCGGTTGATCCCAAGGCATGGCTTCGCGCGCCGGATGCCCCATGGCGTAGGAAAACACCTTCCACCCGGTTTCCTCCAGATGGTCGCAAAGGATTTCCCGGAGGTCCTTTTCGTCTTCCACGATCATCACGCGGCCCGGTGCCAAAGGCACGGTTTCCGGCTCGTTGTGGTTGGCCACGGCCAGTGCGCTGCGCGGAGCCTGGGGCAGATCCAGCCAGAACACCGCCCCACCTCCCTCTCGTGCCTGATATCCCACTTCGCCACCCATGGCCCTGGCCAGCTGACGCGAAAGGGCCAATCCAAGACCGGTTCCACCCGGGCGCCGAGGAGGATCGGCCAACTGCACGAACGGCTGGAAGAGCTGTTCGGCAAGGTGCATCGGGACTCCGGGGCCGTGATCGAGCACCTCCAACCGCAAAACGGAGGGCATTTCGCGGGAGGCGATCTCCACCACTCCCTTGCCGCCATGGCGGAATGCGTTGACCACCAGATTGGTCAGGATCTGTCGCATACGGAGGGGATCGGCCTTCACGGCCGGAAGCTCGGACCCCAGGGTGTTGGCGATGCGCACCCCCGCCTTGAGGGCCTGCAGCTCCAGCGATTGGACAACTCCCTGGACCAGTTCGATCGGATCGATCGGCCTCGGATCCACCGTGAGCGCTCCCGCCCGGCCACGGGCGAAATCCAGGACGTCCTCGATCAGCGCCAGGAGCTGGCGTCCGTTCCGTTCGGCCACATCCAGGAGATGGTTGGTTCTTTGGGGCTCCCTCCCGTCGCGGAGAGTTTCCAGCGCGCCCAGCACCACGGCCAGCGGCGTGCGCAGTTCGTGGCTCATGGAGGCGAGGAAATCCTCCCTGGCCCGCAAGGCCCTTCCCAATTCGGCGTTTGCCTCCTCAAGCTCGGTGGTCCGGTCCCTCACCCGATCTTCCAGCTCCCGTGCCAGGTCCCTCAGGGCGGATTCCGCCTCGTGGCGTCTGGTGATGTCCGTGCACATCGCGAAGAATCCCGTGGTGGCACCGGTTTCCGACCGGATGGGGCTCGCCGACACGATCGCCCAGGCGATCTTCCCGTCCGAGCGGGGCAGACGCCCCTCGAACACCACCGAATCCCCCTCCAGGAGAGTCTGCAACACCTCCAGGCGTTTTTCCGCGGAGGCAGGCAGGATCTCCAGGAACGAACGCGATTCCAGATCGTGCCCCGTGACCCCGATCAGCTCCACCATGCGTTCGTTGGCGAAGGTGGTTCGGCCGGCAATGTCGGAGGTCCAGATGCCCTCCTGGGATGTCTCCAGGATCTGCCGGAACCGGCTTTCGCTCTGCTGGAGGGCTTGGAGGGTTTCGCGGAATTCCGTGCGATCGGCCAGGGATGCGACCCTCAGGTCCGCTCCCAGGATGGCCTCGACGGTGATCTCGACCCAATGTTCGCGCCCGGAGGTATCGAACACCCGGCATTCCACGCGGCCTTGATCCGCGGAAGGATCCAGCTGGCGAAGCCTGTGCCGCTCCTGCAGGACGGCGAGATCCTCGGGATGGACGAATTCCGTCCACTTGCGGCGACCCTCGACCTGGTCGCGCGGAATGCCGATCATCCGCTCGGTGGCTCCGTTGATCATCCTCACCAGCAGATCCGCTCCGTAGAGCACCAGGGCCGTGCCCGACGCTTCGAAGACCGCCCGGTAGCGTCCTTCCGATTCGGCCAGGGTGCGGGCGGTGGCGCTCAGATCGCGCTCGCGATCACGTCTCTGGCGATCCAGCCAGTCGAGGTCGCGCTTGACAGAAACCCACGCGTCCACCACGTCGTGGAAGGGGTGGGACACCGAGAGGGGATTGGCCGCATCCAGATCGGAATCCCACGGCATTTCAGAAACGATTTGGCGCAGCTCCTCGGCGTAGCCGCGCAGGAGGAAGGACGGCAAGGGAACCCGGAAGGGTCGTTTGATCTCCGCCTGATCCAGCCCCGATCCGGGAGCGATCCGCCCTTCCAGGAGGGATGTGGCATGCTCCAGGGCGCCCTTCCAGTTGGTGGCGGTCAGGATGGGGAACGGAATGGGGTGCAACCGCCTCGCCATGCGGACGAACAGACGGAACATGGGACGCAACCCGATGAAGACAACTCCCAGGAGGCGGTCCTGGCGCGCGATCAGGGCGGTTTCATAGGCGCGTCGGGCGTTTCCTTCCACCGAGACCAACGCCGAGAAATCCTGGACCAGGACGATCGGCCCGGGAATTGATCCAGCCAACCGATCGAAGTTCGAGAAGCACGCATGGACATCCTCGGGAGCGGCCACCCCCTCCGCTCGATCGAACAGGATGGAATCCCCGAACTGGAAGAGCTGGCTGCGGAACCGATCGCCTTGGATCTTCAGTCGCGGAGAAGAAAGGAACGGGCGCCCCGTCACGGGACAGGATTCACCGGTATCGACCAAACCCTCGACGACGTCTCCCGGTATCTCCAGTGGGCTGCGGGTATCCATGAAGGGACAAACGATACCTATTCCCGCCGTCCTGGAGGGACCTACATTTGGCAACCCATGGATTCCGTACAACACGCCCAGACCCTCCTGCGGGAGGGGCGTCTGGTGGCCTTCCCCACCGAGACCGTCTATGGTCTTGGGGCACGTGCGGACCACCCCGAAGCGGTGGCTGGCATCTTCCAGGCCAAGCGTCGCCCGACCTTCGATCC
>DAOPYN010000019.1:0-63337 GCA_035352895.1 Fibrobacteria bacterium
CCCCATCCGGGGATGGACACGTCCCCAAGCCCACCATCTTCCGTTTGGACACCACCCGCGCACCACGACGGACTTCCAGTTCTCCCGGAACCGGAAAGGCCAGAGTCGTGCCACGTCCCACCTCTATTTTGAACCCCTTTCCGGAAACCTCGAAGCGGTCCATCTCCACCGACGTCCCGAATCTCCATCCGCCCAGGGAGCGGGCTCGAGAATCGGAAAGCATCCGGACCAGTTGTCCAAGATCGCTCCGAGCCCGACGGGGTTCCAGGAGATTCTCGCCGGATTCGCCACGATCGACGATCCTCCACCGGCGACCATCGCGGCCTGTGGCCAGATCGCGCGCGAGCACCCAGACCTGGGAGCGATCCGAACAGCAGACCGCCGATGTGTCCAGAACCCACAGCAAGGTCCTTCCGCTATCGACGATCGCCGGCAGGACATCCCGGACGGCTCCGATGCGATCGATTTCCGAAGCTTCCTTGGCGAACGCGGACATCGCCTTGGAAAGACCGGAGCTTGCAGGCGACGATGGCTGGACGATTCCCCGTTCCAGAGGGGACTCCCCGCTCCAGCCACCGGAGGACCCCAGGAGGATCATCCAGGGGACCGCCATCGATCGGATTTGCCATGCGCGTTTCCGGGGCACCGCCACCACCCTTCCGTTCAAGGAAGCCAGAAGCTACTTCCCGCACGAATCCCGCGAAGCCTGCCAGGGCGAGGACCGGATCCCCGGAGGGACCCACCTCAATGGAACCGCGGCATGGTCCGCATGTCCATCCTCTGGTCGCCCTGGCGCACCGAGACAATGCGCACGTCTCGCCCGAGTCCGAGTGGAACCACCAATTCCCGGCCAGGCTCGGCTGGAACGACCCGGCGCAGGAGGGATCGCCCCCCGGCGTCGCGCACCACCAGCTCCAGGCTTCCGGGGAAAGCCGATCGAATCGCGAGGCCGTCCCGAACTTGACGCACCTGGAGGTCCGTGGACGACAGCGCCCGGCGAGTTCCGATCCCGGAAAGCCTCGATCGCGCGGAGGTCCAGATGGTCCCGTTCGTTCCCACCGCGACCAGGAGACTGTCGGAGGCCGCCATGCTCCGGACGCCGCCGAGAGTGGCACCCAGGTCCTGCCAGGTCTTGCCATCCGAACTCGAACTCAGGGCGTTGCCAACGATGATCCATTCCGAACCGGTATGCACCACGGCCGCCGGGGAGACCGATCCGAAGAGCGTCGGTCGGACCCAATCCGCACCATCCCTGGACCACCAATTGCCCCCATTGCGATCCTGGACCACGATTCCCCGCCCATCGGCGGCACCGACCATCTGCGCCTGCGCGGCAAGTCCGAGGTCGCGCCAGGCGGAAGCGTCCTGCGTCCAGATCGCGCCCTGGGCATCCATCACGTACCATGCGCCGTCGCCGGCAACCACGCGCAACAGGTTCCCGGCCGGCGCGGTGGACTCCGGTGTCCATGCGGCACCGTCGACGGAACCGAGCACCGTGGCCGAATCCCCGACGACCAGGAACCGCCTCCCGTTCCAGGCCACCGATCGCAGGAGTCGCCGGGTTCCGGAAACCACGGACTTCCAGGACAGTCCGTCGTCGGAGACCAGGATCGTCCCCGAATCGCCCACCGCCACCAGACGTTTTCCGTCAGTGGCGATGCCCGGCAGATCGTTCCTGGATCCCGTGGCCAGGACGGTCCAGGCGATCCCGTCGGCGGAGGCGATGGCCCGACCGCCACCTCCCACCGCGTGGAAGCGTCCGAGCGCATGGACCACCGCGAAGTAGTCGGGATCCGGACCCGAAGCCGTCCAGGTCCGCCCATCGGGGGAAGCCAAGCGATGGCTCGGCATTCCCAGCGCCAGGTAGCCGAAGGGGCCGCGTGCGAATTCCGTCAAGTCCAGTTGGCTGGAGAAGGTGTCGACTCGCGCCCAGACGCCTCCCCGAGGTCGCCGCCAGACGGCCGACGTTGCGTTTTCCGCCTCCCGTCCCAAGGCCAGATCGGCGGACGAATCGGTGTGGAAGGCGCGCGCGACGAGGTACTTCCCCCACAGATCCAGCTTCCAGCGCAGGCCGTCGTCGCTCGCCCAGATCTGGTCCTGTGCCAGGGCCAGAAACCGCGAACCATTCCAACCCACCGCGTGGAATCCACCGAAGGGTTGGTCCAGGGTGTCGATCACCTCCTTCCACGTCCTTCCGGAATCGGAGGAGACGCATCCGGCACCATTGTCGAAGGCGACGACGACGGACCCGCCCCCGGAGGCGGTGTGGGATCCCATGCTGCGCGATGCCTGGCAACCGAAGGGCACCGCATCCCAGGCGGTGCCGTCGCGGGAGACCAAGGCCGAATCGCGGCTTCCGACCACGAGGAATTCCCGCCCCGTCCAGGCCGCTCCCACAAGCGTCCAGGATTGGCGCGACATGTTCGATTCGCGGAATTCCCAGTGGACACCATCCGAGGAGACCCCCCATCCGTAGAGTCCCACCGCGAGGAATCTGTCGTGGATCCATTCGATGTCGGACCAGTAGCCACCCGGGGGAACACCATCCACCGGCATCCACCGCACACCGTCGCCGGTCTGGGTCAGGGCTCCTTCCCTGGTGCCGGCCACGCAGCGGCTGGGGGAACACGCCATGGCTTGGATCCGATCGGCGCTGGGTTGCGGAGCGCGCGGAACCCAGATCGATTGGGCCGTGGAGACCGATGCCATCATGGCAAGAAGGAAAACGCCGGGGGATGGGAACATGGGGATCCTTTCGGATGGAATGGGCGCACGACGGAAACTGGCCTCCCCCCTTCGGGAAGGTTCGTCCAGAGCCGATGCCCGGATTGGGGGGGGAGGAGGATTCAGGGAGAGATGGTGTAGCAGACCGTCCGGATGGGGAAATAGGTCGCCGTGGCTCGCACGGTCTTCAGAAGGAGGCAGGCATCCTGGCGCAGGGTCCGTTCGGACCACGGAGCCCAGGGGCTTCCGCCTTGCGAAACGAAGAGGGAATCCCCGGGGAGTGCCGCGAAGGCACGCACATGGACGGAATCGCGGTAGGCCCCGGGAGGAGGATCCACCGTGGCCGGCAGGAGCGCGGCGAGGTCCGAACCCGTGGCGACGATGTCCTTGGGGGCCGATGGATCGTAGTCGAGGGGGGTGGTTTCGGTGGCGCGACCGGGATGGACCTCCACTGGAGAGACCCGTCTCGCATGCCCCGGCTCCCCGATGGCCAGCCGGTGGGAGCCCTTGGGCACGAAGGGCAGCACGAAGCGGCCGGAGGAGTCCGTGCGCGCGGTCTGCTCCAGACCTTGGACGGCCACCCTGAGGCCCGGGCCACCTCCACGGACCACGCCGGTCAAGGCGCCGACCGAATCCAGCACGACACGCAGGACGCCCCCCGACGATTCGGGATCCAGGGAGATCCGACTCGCGAGCAGGGAATCTCCTGCCCGCAGGGAATACGAACCACTGCGCAGGCGCTCGATGACGCAATACCCTCCCCCATCGGTCCGCAGGCGCACCGCTTCCGGCGAAGGCCCGGTGGAGTCGAGTGGCTCTCCCGGAATCCAGTCCGAGGGGCGCACCACCACTTCGGCATCGGTGCGGGGGTCCCCCTGGAGGCCCACCACCTGGATCCGCGCGGAAAACGCGTTCCCGTGCTCGTCGACTCCCGTCTGTGTCCGGCCTCCGCAGGCACAGAGCGCCAGCGGCAGGAAGGCCAATGCGGCCGCGGTCGTGGCGTTCACGTCTCCTCCTCTCCCGACAGGGCGAACAGCTGCACGTTCAAGGCCATCACGCGGTCGCAGCGGGTCTGGTCGTGGACGATCCGCGCGATCCGGTCCTTGAATTCGCGGATCTCCCGCTTGATCTGGTCGTAGGCCTCCTCGTCCATCCCGAAGATCACGGTGGAGATGTCCCTCCGCGACGGAAGCTGGTCGTCGATGGCGGCCACACCCAGCTTCGCGTACTCGCGATTGCCCGCGCGCACCGCCAGGGAGTCCACCTCGCCGCCGGTGGATATGACAGGATCCGTCTGGATCCAGCGCCTTCCCGCCCGCCGCAGGAACCCCAACCTCTCCAGGAGCTCCACTCCCTCCCTGGCCTGCACGGCCCGGATCCGGGGGCGGACGCACCTTGCCATGGCGGCCCAATCGTCGCGCCAGTCCTTCTTGCAGGCCAGCTCCCGCAACACCGGATGGAACCAGCGGGAGTAGTAGTCGTAGCGGTCCAGCGGCACGATCGTGGTGTCCACCTTCCGGCGCAGGCCCCGCATCCGTTCCAGCGCCTCCTGCTTGAGGAGGGGGTCCACCGACTGGTTGAAGCGCACCAGGAGCCCGAAGAACTTCGCGTCCAGATCCGTGAGGCCGAGCCCCTTGACGAACTGGGGAATGCTCGCGTCGGTGAGATTGCGCTTGCCGTCGATGACCTCCCGCAGGTACGACGGCGAGCTCAACCCCGCCTTCTGGCAGAAGCTCCGGTGGCTGAAGGTCTCGTCGGTGCGCTTGCGCTCCGTGTAGAAATCCTTCAGGAACCGTCGGAAATCCGTGTACGCTTCGATCCGTTCCACATGGCTAATTCTAAGGCTTTATTGCGAATCCGGAGGCGTTTTCTCGCAGACTTCCGTACCTATTTCAGGTACATCCGCGAGAGCTCCCCCTGCCACCTTCCCGATCGGCCTCCTCGGAAAGGCATCTTTCCCTTCCATGCCTTCCTCCCCCACTTCCCGCCGCGTCTGGCGGATCGTCCGGCTCCTGGCGATCCTCGCGTTCGTCGTCGGCGCCTGGTTTTTCGTGGACATGCTGGAGTCCCGTCGCCTGCGCTTCGATGGATCCATCGGAACCCTCAGGTCGCCTGGAGGCGTCTGGTGGCTGGACCTGCGCAAGACCGACCCCTGGACCTACGGTCCCCACGGCATCCACGTGGTGATCGTCCCCACCGAACCCGGCCTGTTCGGGATCGACCGCATGCCCTTCGATGCGCTCGCCTTCGATCTGCGCAACGACGGAGCCTCGCTGGGACCGGACAACCTGATCGCCCGGTGGGAGGGCGATTCCGTCCTCCACGTCTTCGCCCACGGCCAGGAGCAGGCCGACACCACATACAGGGTGGACCTCTCCGGCGAACGCGCCTGGTGGCGCCACGACCAGCTCCACGACCTGCCGGGAAACCTGGCCCTGGGATTGGCGCTCTGGGCGCTTCTGGAGTGGGCGTTGGCGATAGCCTCCACCACCAGGCCCCCTCCGGAATCGGCGGACGCCACCGGAACCGGGAACACCTCGCCATGAGGCGATGGAGGATCCACGAGCCTCTCCCCCGGCTTGCGGCCCTGCTCCTCCTTTTCCTCGTTTCCTGCGCCCTGGCATCCTGCGGCTGGGACGAGGCGGAAACCCCCGTGCGGAGAGGACGTTGGCAGGCATGGCTTCCCTGGAATCCCGCCGTGGATTCCGCGACCATGCACGAAGTGGAATCCCTCCTCCTGGACCGGACGGGATCGCGCCCCCTTCCTGACGGAATCCGTCATAGATGGATCGTGTACTGCGGATCGGAGGTCGGCTGGAACAGGCGCTACCGGATCGCCGGAGTGGTGGAACCCACCTGGATGGACGACTCCTGGCACGTGGACGTGGAGTTTCCCTCGGGCCCCGGCCTGCGCCTGCATCGGGGAAACCCCGGGATCGCCACGCCCCTCTACGGCGACCTCCGGGACACCGCCTTCGCGATCGCCGACGGCCGGCCGGACACCTCCGAGTTCGGCAGACGGAATCTGCCGTGCAGGGATCCCCGGCCCCGGGATGCGGAGGACCCCGTTCGTTCCCCTTGAAGGCCGGGCGAAGCGGATTGGATCATTCCACCGGATCGCGCGGGGGGCCACCCAGCGCATCCACCATGGACCGCACCTCCCGTTCGAGCGAAGCCGTCGATTCCCCGCCCGACGAGGCGAGGATCTCCACGAACCGCGACCCCACCACCACCAGATCCACCTCGCCGGCCAGGACCGAGACCTGCCCGGCATCGCGGATCCCGAAACCGGCGACCACCGCGACTCCGGGGAATCGACGGGCCCGTCGGGCGCGTTCCACCACCAAAGCCAGGTCCACACCCGCCTTCCCCGTGATGCCGGTGCGCGCGACCAGGTAGACCAATCCTCCGCCGGAAGTCAGGATCCGTCCTTCGCGCTCCTCGTGCGCGGTGGGCGCGAGGAGCGGGACCAGGGAGATCCCCTGGCGACCGGCCGCGCTCCGGAACGGGTCGGCATGCTCCAGCGGCGCGTCCACCACGATGACCCCGTCGGCTCCGCACTTGGCGGCCGCCTCGAAGAACACGTCGACTCCCGGGGAGAGGATCGGATTCGCGTAGCCCATCAGGAGCACCGGCGTGCGGGAATCCGATCGCCGGAACTCCGCCACCAGATCCATCACTCCCGCGGTGGTGGCGCCCCCGCGCAGCGCCCGCTGGTGGGCATCGGCCACCACGGGACCGTCGGCCACGGGATCCGAGAACGGGACGCCGATCTCCAGCAGGGAAACCCCCGCGTCCACCATCGTGCGCATGGCCCCGAGCGTGGTGGCTGGATCGGGGTCGCCCGCCACCAGGTAGGCGGCCAGGCCGCTCCGTCCTTCCGACCGCAGCGAGCGGAGCCGGTGTTCGAGTCGTGGGGTCATGGCAGCACCTCCGGATGGGAAAGGACGGTGGACAGATCCTTGTCGCCCCGGCCGCTCAGGCAGGCGACGACGATGGATCCAGGCTCCAATCCGGCGGCGTGTCCGCGGATGAACGCCAACGCGTGCGCGCTTTCCAGCGCGGGAAGGATGCCCTCGTTGCGCGCGAGCCAGTGGAAGGCGGACAGCGCCTCGCGGTCGGTGGCCGACGCGTAGCGCACCCGCCCGACCTCCTGCAGGAAGGCATGCTCCGGACCCACGCCGGGATAGTCCAATCCCGCCGACACCGAGTGCGCTTCCAGGATCTGTCCGTCCCGATCCTGCAGGAGCATCGTGCGGCTGCCGTGGAGCACGCCGGGGCGCCCCTTTCCCAGGCAGGCCGCGTGCCTGCCGGATTCCAGTCCCTCGCCGGCCGCCTCCACCCCCACCATGGCCACGCCCGCGTCTTCGAGGAACGGATGGAACAGTCCGATCGCGTTGGATCCGCCTCCGACGCAGGCCACCAGGAGATCCGGAAGTCTGCCCGCTTGCGCCAGGATCTGTCGTTTCGCTTCCTGGCCGATCACCCTCTGCAGTTGGCGCACCATGGTGGGATACGGATGGGGTCCGGCCCCGGTGCCCAGCATGTAGTAGGTGTCTTCCACGCGGGAGATCCAATCGCGCAGGGCCTCGTTCATGGCGTCCTTGAGGGTCCTGGATCCGGATTCCACGGCGCGCACCTGGGCACCCAGAAGCCGCATGCGCTCCACGTTGGGCCGCTGGCGTTCCATGTCCAGGCTCCCCATGTAGACCACGCATTCCAGCCCGAACAGGGCGCACACCGTCGCCGCGGCCACTCCGTGCTGTCCCGCGCCGGTTTCGGCCAGGATCCTGGTCTTGCCCATCCTGCGGGCCAGCAGCACCTGGCCCAGGCAGTTGTTGATCTTGTGGGAACCGGTGTGGTTCAGGTCCTCCCGCTTGAGGTAGAGCTCCAGGCCCAGCTCCGCCGAGCACCGCGCCGCCCGATGCAAGGGGCTGGGACCTCCCACGAAGGTCTCCTGGAGACGCTCCCTCTCCCTCTGGAAGAGGGGATCCGCCTTGGCCAGTTCCCACTGCCGTTCCAGCTCGGCCAACGCGGGCACGAGAGTCTCCGGCATCCACTGGCCGCCGAATTCGCCGAACATTCCCGGATGGGTTCCATGGTCCGCCACACCGCACCTCCGATTGATGACGATTCAAACGTACGGCAAGAAAACCTCAAGGAAAATCGAGTAGTTTTCACATCATCCATGAGTATTTCTCATTTGAATCCCAACTTGCCCTCGCTGAACGCCCTGCGCACCTTCGATGCCCTCGCGCGCACCGCGAGCGTCACCGCCGCCGCCCGGGCCCTTTCCGTCACCCAGGGAGCGGTGAGCCACCAGATCTCCCTGCTGGAGGAATGGTTCGGGAAGGAACTGGTGCGCCGCCAGGGGCGGGGCCTGGTCCTGACGGAAATCGGCCAGGAACTCGCCGGATCCGTCCGGGAGGCCTTCGCGGGTCTGGAGGAAGCCTGCGGCAAGGTGATGCGGGATCGCACGAACGATTTGGACCTGGCCGCGCCGGCGAGCTTCCTGGCCCATTGGCTGGTCCCCCGCCTGGAAGACCTGGAAACCTCGCATCCGGGTCTCCGGCTGCGGCTTCGCACCGATGGCGGTTTCGACGACCTCCTGGCCGGAAGGCTCGACGCCCTGATCGCCTGCGAAGTGGCGCCATGGCCCCGAGGAACCACGGTGGTGGAGATCGCCGTGGAACGGATCGGTCCCGTGTGCGTCCGGAAATGGAGCGCCAAGGCGGGGTCGCCGGATTGGCAGTCCACCGTCCCGCGTCTGGCCACCGATTCCCGTCCGGAAGCCTGGCGGGACTGGTCCCGCGCACGGGGACTGCCTTCCCCCCGGGGACGGATCCGGAGGTTCGACCACCTGGTCCCGCTGTTGGAGGCCGCCCGCGCGGGTCTGGGCGTGGCAATGGTTCCCGAGCTCATCGCGCGCCGCTATGTCCAGGAGGGGAGTCTTCTCGCTCCCTGCGGGTTCGTGGACGGTCCACGACGGTTCGTGCTCGCCTTCCGGGAAGATCGCGCCGACGCCGGAGCTTTGCAGGAGCTTGCCGCTTGGTTCCGTGGGCACGGCAAGGCCCCTGCGACCACCTGACTACATTCTCCGGCATGCGAAATCTTGCGGCGTTGATCGGACTCCTCGGCTCCACAGTGGCGTTCGGCCTGGATCGTGACACCGAAACCTGGTCCGTGGACGCGAACCTCCGCCTGGGCTGGGTGGACAACGAATTCCTTTCCCAGGACGAGGACTTCTACGCGAGCATCCCCCTGGTGATCCGCGACGAGAAGGGCCGGACCGAGCGATTGAAGGTTTCCACCGACCCCGCCGGACTGGAATTGGTGGTCCTGCGGGCCATCGACGAGGATTGGCGGCTGGGAGCGGGATTGGGGTACCTGCGATCGGAATCCTACGTGTCCAACGGACTGCCCGACGATCCGGCGGAGCCTTTCCTGGAACAGTACTGCGCCTCGCTGCGCGGCCGCTGGCTTCCCTGGACCGAATCCATCAAATCCGGCGGCACCATCCGCATGGAGGTGGATGCCGGATTGGGAGGATCCATGGGAACCCTGCACCGGTTCGCCCTGGCCGGAGACCTCATCGCCTCCAAACCGGACAGCATCTCCGCCCCCGTCCGCGAAGCCTTCCGCAGAGGAGAACCGGAGCAGGACCTCTGGGGAATCCATGCCGACGCGCAGGTCAACGTCGCTCGCCAGTGGGAATCCGGGGTGCGGTTGGGCGCCGGGTTGGGACTATCCTACCAGCACCTGTGGCTGGACTCCGATCCGCTCTGGGGAACGAACCTGGGTGGAACCCGTTTCGAAGACCAGGCGAACGAATACGGAATCGTGTTCAAGCTCTTCGCGGGCTGGGCGTTCTAGCCCCGACCCCGATCAGGCCGGGCTGGAATCCGCCTCCAGATAGTCCAGTTCCTTCCCGAAGGTCTCCGGCAACAACGCCAGGCCGATCAGCGCCAGGACCAGGCAGACCGCGCCGATGGCTCCCGCCGCCATCCGGACGCCCAGGCCGGGTCCCAGCAACTGGAAGGCGAAGGTGATGGGAATCACCGCTCCGCGCACGAAGTTGGGCACGGTGTTGGCCACCGTGGAGCGGATCTCGGTCCCGAACTGCTCGGAGGCCACCGTGACGAACAACGCCCAGTACCCCACTCCGCAACCGATCAGGAAGGTCATGACGTAGAACGTCGTGGACGAAACCGCGGGGAGGTTCAAGTAGACCGTCGTGGTCGCCGCGAGGAACAGCAGATAGGCCAGGATCACCTTGCGCCTGCTGGCCAGGACCTGGGAGAGGACCCCGGAGACCAGATCGCCAGCGGAAATCCCGATGTAGGCGAACATCACGGCCTGTCCCACGTTGACGTCCACGGCGCCGGAGGCGGCGGCGAAGCGGGAGGAAAGGGCCACCAGGACCCCCACCGCGAACCAGATGGGAATCCCGATGGCGATGCAGGACAGGAACCTCACCGCGCGAGCGGGCGAACGGAAGACCATGAGGAAATTCCCGCGACCGGCGCTGACCTTGGCGGTGCGCAGGAACATCGCCGATTCGAACGAACGCATCCTCACGAAAAGGAGCACCAGTCCCAGGGCGCCACCGGCGAGATAGGCGTTGCGCCACCCCATTTCCTTGCCGACCACGAACGCGGCGACCGCCCCCAAGGTGCCGAAGGTCACGATGATCACGGTTCCCCAGCCGCGGATCCGCTTGGGCATCGTTTCCGAAACCAGGGTCACGCCGGCACCGAGCTCCCCCGCCAGCCCCAACCCGGCGAAGAACCGGCAAGCCTGGTAGGCGGTCATGTCGTGCACGAAACTGTTGGCGAGATTGGCCAGGCTGTAGAGGAGGATGGACCCGAACAGGGCGGACACGCGTCCCTTGCGATCACCGAGGATTCCGAAGGCCAATCCCCCCAGGAGCATGCCGAACATCTGCCAGTTGAACATGGCCACCTCGATGGCCTTGAAGGCATCCGAGCCCGGAACGAATCCGAATTCCTGCAGACTCGGGGTCTTGATGACGTTGAACAGGATCAGGTCGTAGATGTCGACGAAGTACCCGAGCGCCGCCACCACCACCAGACCGATCCAGGGAGCGTTTCCATTTGGCTGGCCGTCTTGCATGGACGAAGAAATCAAGAAACCCGAAGAGCGTTTCGGGAGTCTTCCCTCGATGGCGATTCCATATTCATCCCCGGGGTACCGATTTCCGAAAAAGGCGGTTCCCCCGGGTGACAGCCCATCCATCCATCGGTGTCCAAGTCGTTGAACCCATCCATGGAACCGACATGTCCACCACCTTCAGAACATCGACCTGGCGAGCGCCTCCACTGTGGGAGAGCCCTCCGATTTTCTTCCTTGGACACCTCCTGCCCGTTTCCACCTTCTGGATGGGCGAACGCGAAGAAGGATCCGCCCTGGACGTCGAAGCACTCTACCGCAAATACGGGCCCATGGTCCTGCGCCGTTGCCGTTGGATGCTGCGCGACGAATCGTGGGCGCGGGACGCCATGCAGGACGTGTTCGTCCAGCTGCTGAAGCGGGAAGACTCCATGTCCGTGGACCACCCATCCAGCCTGCTGCACCGCATCGCCACCAACGTCTGCCTGAACCTCCTGCGCAGCCGTTCCCGGCACCCGGAAGACCGCGACGACGAGCTCCTCATGCGCATCGCCAGCTGCGAGGACGACTCCTCCCGTTTCGAGGCGGCGAATTTCCTGGATCGGATCTTCGGTCGCGAGAAGGAATCCACCAGGACCATCGCCGTCATGCACTTGTTGGACGGATACACCCTGGAAGAAGTCGCCAAGGAAACGGGGTTGTCCGTTTCCGGGGTCCGCAAGCGGCTTCGGACGCTGAAATCGAGGGTCCGCGAACTGGAGGCGCTCCCATGAACGAGAACCTTCATCCCGATCCACGCCTGGAACGCCACCTTCTGGGGGAAACCCCGGATCACCTGGCCAAATCCACCCGCAAGGCCCTGGAAGATCCCCAGGCCCAAGCGCGGCTTGCCGAACTCCAGCAGAGCAACGAGGCGATCCTCGCCGCGCTCCCGCCCGACCGGATGGCCGAGGCCATCCGTCGAAGGGCGTCGGAGAGACCGGCCCGACAACGCGGATGGATGCCTGGACTGGCCTTCGCGGGACTGGCCCTGGGAGTTTCCCTGGCGGTCTTCCATCTCCTGGGATCGCCTTCCACCCAGGATTCGATCGCGAAGTCCGGCCCCGGACCGGACACGGCACGCACCACCGTGCACGACTCCGGGCGGACGGAATCCATCGCCACGGCCCCGGATTCCACCAACGTTCCCGATCCTTCCCGATCCGGCAGGACCTCCACCGCGCACGCCGCCGCCACCGACACCGCGCAGACAATCGACACCGCCTCGTGGGAAGTCGCCATGGTCGACGACGACATCCTTCTCAAGGGTGCCTCCCATCGGCTGGCCATCCATCGGATCGCAACCTCCAGCACCGAAGCCGTGCGCCTTTCCGACCTGGACTCCGCCCGATCCGGCGACCTTCTCCAGGTGGGCACCCTGGCCGGGCCCAAACGGTACGTCGCCATCCTCTCGCTGGACGGCAACGGCCAAGTCACCCGCCATCTGCCGGAAACCGGCGATTCCGGGCTGCGGGTGGACTCCAAGCTGCAGGCTCCCCACTCCTATCGCCTCGACGACGCCCCCCGGTTCGAACGGTTCGTGCTGGTGGAATCCCGCCGGGCGTTCGAGATCGCTCCGGTGGAAGGCCTCCTGAAGAAGGCCGGTGCGCACGGCCTCCTGACGGCTCGTGGCTTGCGCATCGAATCCATCCTCCTCCACAAGCAACCATGAGATCCCTGATCGGCTTGGCACTGGCGCTTTCCTGCCAGACCTGGGCGTCGCTGGATTCCGGCTCCGCCGTTTCCAGAAGATTCCTGGTGGCCGCTTCCGCCAACGACGGCGGCCCCGGCAAGTCGCGCCTGCGGTTCGCCCACCAGGATGCGGACGGGATGGTCAACGTCATGCGTTCGCTGGGAGGAGTGGATCCCCAGGATGTCCTCCTGGTCCAGGAACCAGACACCGCCCGGCTCCTCTCCGCCCTCCGTGATGTATCCGAGCGGATGGCGCGGGAACGGAAGGACGGCTCCCGGATGGAGCTCGTGCTCTATTATTCCGGCCACTCCGACGAGGCGGGCCTGCTGCTGGGCGGGCAGACCCTCCCGTACCTGGTGCTGCGAAGGGCCCTGGAAAGCTCCGGCGCCGACGTCCGGCTTGCCGTGCTGGACGCCTGCGCTTCCGGAGCGGCGCTGCGAGCCAAGGGCGGCACCCGCCACCAGGCGTTTCGGATCGAAGGAGCCGAGGGCCTGCGAGGCCAGGCATTCCTGACCTCCTCCCGCGCCGAGGAATCCAGCCAGGAATCCGACCGGCTGAAGGGTTCCGTGTTCACTCGCGCCTTCCTGACGGGTCTGCGGGGCGCGGCGGATCTGGACCACGACAACAAGGTGACGCTCCAGGAGGCGTACCGGTTCGCCTACGAGGAAACCCTGGAACGGACCTATTCCTCCGGCGCGGGTCCCCAGCATCCGGAATTCCAATTGGACCTCTCCGGTTCCGGGGAAGTGATCCTCACCGACCTCTCCCGCGCCCAGTCGCAATTGGAGCTCGGCCCCGAGATTTCGGGGCGGATCGTGGTGACGGATTCGTCCGGGCATGCGGTCGCCGACCTGACCAAGAAGTTGGGTCAGAACATGTCGCTGGGACTTCCGGCTGGAACCTACCGCATCCAGACCTCCGACTCGACCACCCGGCGCGTCAGCCGATCCACCCTCGCCCAGGGTGGCAGGATCAGCCTCGCACCGAATCCGACCGATTCGGTGGGCCCGGTTCCACCACGTTGGGCGGATACCGTCCAGGCCCCCATGGCCCCTCTGGTGGACGTCGCCTTCCACCTGGCCATCGCTCCGGATTGGAACGATGTCAAGGTTCCCGGACAGACCACCGACGGCGACACCGTTCCGCCCAACCGATCGCGCTACCGTCTGGGAATCGACCTCCTCGAAGGCGAACCCGCCGAAGTCGACGGCGCCCACATCGCCCTGGGAATCAGCAATGTGACACGAAACGTCACGGGAGCGCAGATCGCGGTGGGCATGGCCCGTACCGGGAAACGCGTCCGGGGCGCCCAAATCGCGGTGGGATACGCGCGCATCGTCGATTCCCTCAACGGCCTGCAATTGGGCTCCCTGGCGGTGATGGACGGCTCGTTCCACGGACTCCAGGTATCCCCGGGCCTGGCCATCGCACGCAAGGGCGGCGAAGGAGCCCAGGTCTCGGCGGGTGTGCTGGCGACGCTGGGACCGATGCGCGGCGTCCAGTTCGCCCCGGTCTGTTTCAACAACGCCCGACTGGAAGGCCTCCAGTTCTGCACGGCGGCGCTTTCCAACGACACGATCCGAGGTCTCCAATTCTCCACCGTGACCCTGGCCAACAAACATGTCCGGGGTGCTCAGATCGCGGTCCTCAACATGGGACGCTCGTTGCGTGGCGCGCAGGTGGGAGTGCTCAACATCGGTGGATCGGTCTCGGGAGCGCAGGTGGGGGTGCTCAACATCGGCGGCAGGGTTTCCGGCGCCCAGGTGGGCATCCTCAATATCGCCGATTCCAGCTCGGGAGCCTCGGTGGGACTGCTCAACCTGGCGCGGAACATGGAAGCGTTCCCGGGGGGTCTCCTGAGCCTGGGCTTGAACATGAAGCCCGGACTGCAGCTGGAAGCCACCGAAACCGGACTGGTCGGGATCGGATTCCGCCTGTCCAACCGGAACTACCACCTGGGACTCCTGGCGAACCTTCCCATGAACGACATCGACCGGCTCCTTGGCTTCGGCACCTCCATCGGGGGGAGATGGACAGCCGACCAGGTCGATCTGGAATTGGATTACACGTACCTCACTCTCATCGAACACGGCGATATCGACCGGATGGCGCGCATGCACCGTCTTTCGCTGACGGCAGGGAAGAATTTCGACGGTCTGACCGTGTTCCTGGGCCCCACCTGGAACATCCTGCTCCCCGATCTGAGCGGAACCGCCGACCGTTTCCTGGCACCTCCCGGCCGCTACCACTGGGATCCATCGGACGACGTCCGCATGTGGCCCGGATTCCTGGCCGGGATCCGCATTTGATCCACCCTTTTCCTCCGTCGAAACCATGATCAGACCATCCTTCGTCCTGGCCATCCTCCTCGCACCCCTCGTCCTCCACGCCCAGGATCCCGGACCGGAACCCGATCCGGACCTGGACGACACCGCGCAGGAATTGGCGCTGGTGGAGGACGCGCCACCTCCCACACCCCTGGTGCACACCTGGATCGCGATGGCACCGCTGGGTGCGATCCTGGATGTCGCCCCCAACCTGCAGGTGGAACGCATGGTCGGCGGGTCGTTTTCCGTCGCCGGATCCGGATCCTGGGCGATCACTTCGGTCAACCGCAGCTGGTCCCTGTCCATCCGCCACCATTTCCAGCCCGCGCTGGCCGGAGGGTTCCTGGGCGTATTCATCCGAGGATTCGAGGTGGAATCCGACATGGGGATCAAGGACAAGGGCGACGACCGGACCTTCACTTTCCGGCAGGAAGGTATCACGGCCGGCATCCATGGCGGGTACATGAAGGCCTACTCCAGCGGCTTTTCCATGGGATGGCAGCTGGGACTCGGGTGGCCCTGGGTGCACCAGGAGTGGGTCGGAGCCACCCCGACCGAGAACGAACGGATGATCCGCAACTTCTCGCTGGCCATGTCCACCATCGAAAGCGGATTCCGGATGGGATACGCCTTCTAGGTCGGACTCAGAACTGCCGCGTGGAGAGCATCACCAGGGTGCAGCCTTCCACGGTCTCCACCCCCCGCTCCCGAAGACGGGCCGCGAGGGCAGGGTTCTCCGCGCCGGGGTTGAACACCACCCGACGGAAGCCATAGGAGAGGATTTCCTCGGCCAGGGCGGTGGATCGCTCGGCTCCCACATACACGGTGAGCGTATCGATTCCTGCCGGAAGTTCGCGGACGGATTTCGACACCGGGACTCCGCCGAGGTCCGGCTGGGCGGGATTCACTCCCACCACGGAATGCCCGTGGGCGAGCAGCTTGACCTGCGCCATGTTGGCGTATTTGTCGGCTTTGGGGGTGGCCCCCAGGATCGCAACGTTCATCGATGGCTCCTTTTCGCGTGTTCGGACACCAATTTCCAAATCCAGGCCCTTCGAGAACGCCCATCAGAGACCGTGGATGTTCACCGCCAATCGGAACTCCACACCGTAATGGTTCAACCCGTCGATGTAGCTGAACGATCTGTTCCCCATGGCGCGGACGGCGACTACATCGCCCAATTGGATACCCAACGAGAGCTTCTCGCGCGGGTGCCACCCCGGCACGAGCAAATCCAGCTGATGCGCACCGATCACCGTCAAGTACATGGGGCCCATACGCATCTCCGAATTCGTGAGGGCCTGGGCAACGATCCAGCCGACCCGCATCGCTCCGGGAATCGATTCCAGATCTCTGTCAAAAAGGGCACTTCTCGCTCCAACGGCAAGGGCTCCGGCCGCCCCCCAAACAGGTTGCGCGGACCAGTAGATCCGCCCATCCGGGAGCTTGATGCGCGAGGTCGTCAATCCGTAGGAAAGGTCCAGAACCTTCGAGTCGTCCAGAAGGGTTCTGTACCCGAGCATGGCGTGGGCGCCAGTTTCGGGCGTGGGCCCGTAGGCCAGGTCCCCTGCGAGAAAAACATCCTCTTGGGCGGACGCCGCACGGCCCGCCAAGAACAAGGATGCGAAGACCGCGTACGCGGTCTTCCTCAATGACCTCCCCCGATGCGCACCTCGCCGAATTCCTTGAGCTTCTCGAACACGTAGTTCTTGATCTCTTCCACGCGTTCCATGGTGGAAGCCTCGAAGCGAAGGACCAGGTCGGGCTGGGTGTTGGAGGCGCGGATGAGCCCCCAACCGTCCGGGAAGACGATGCGCACGCCGTCGATATCGATGGTCTCGTGGTGCTTGCGGAACCATTCGGCGGCGGCACTGGCGATGCGAAACTTCTCGGCGTCGTTTCTGCACTCCGCACGGATTTCCGGAGTGGATGGATAGAACGGGATGTCGGAGGCGAGCTCGGACAATTTCTTGCCCGACTGGTCCAACAGTTCGATGACCCGGCAGGTGGCGTACATGGCGTCGTCGAATCCGTACCAGCGGTCGGCGAAGAACATGTGCCCCGAAACCTCCCCGGCCAGCGGCGCATGGGTCTCCTTCATCTTCTGCTTGAGGAGACTGTGTCCGACCTTCCACATGATGGGCTCGCCGCCGGCTTGACGGATTCCGTCCACCAGGGCCTTGGAGCTCTTCACTTCGAAGATGATCGGGCTGCCCGGCTTCTGCGCCAGGATGGAGCGGGCCATGACCAGGGTGAACAGATCGCCCGGGATCCAGCGCCCGGTGTCGTCGATGACGCCCAGTCGATCGCCGTCGCCGTCGATCCCGATTCCCAGATCCGCCTTGTGCTCGATCACGGCCTTCTGGAGGTCCACGAGGTTCTTGGGAATGGTCGGATCCGGATGGTGGTTGGGGAAATTCCCATCCACGTCGCAATACAGCCGAACCACCTCGCAGCCGAGTTCTTCCAGGAGGTCGGCACCGAAGATCGCTCCGGCGGCGTTGGCAGGATCATAGACGACCTTGATCTTGCGACCGTTCTTGCCGAAGGCGAAGGACTGCCTGAACTTCTCCTTGTACTCGGAGATCAGGTCGTGCTCGCGCAGGCCGCCCTGGCCGGTGCTCCATTCGCCGGTGGATGCGATGTCGAACAACCTCCGGATCTCCTCGCCCCGGATGGTGGTCTTCCCGATGCCCAGCTTGAACCCGTTGTATTCCTTGGGGTTGTGCGACGCGGTGACCATCGCCGCACCGTCGATGGGCATGTGGAAGGCCGCGAAATAGCTGACCGGAGTGGTGACGGTCCCGATGTCCACGACATGGATGCCCCCATCGCGCACCGCCCGGATCAGGTTGCCCTTGATCTCGGGAGTGGAAAGCCGCACATCGCCCCCGATGGCCACGGCCTTGGCTCCCGCCTCTGTCAGGAGGGTCGCGTAGGCGCGGCCGATGGCGTACACCGCCTGGGGGGAGAGCGAGGGGTCGACCAATCCGCGGATGTCGTTTTCGCGGAAGATCGTGGAATCGAGCGACATTTCAAAGCTCCGGTTGGATGATGGTTCCCTTGGGGATCACGACGATCCCTTCTTCGGAAACATGGAAACGTTCCGAGTCTTTCTCCAGGTCGAATCCGATCTTGGCACCGGGGGGAATCCGGACGCCCTTCTCGACGATGGCCCGCCGGATGGCCGCGTGCCGCCCCACCTCCACGTCGGGGAACAGGATGGACTCATCCACCTGGGCGAAGCTGTGGACGAAGCAGTGCGGAGCCAGGACCGACCGCGTCACGCCACCGCCGGACACGATGCAACCGTCGCAAACGATGGAATCGTGCGCGAACCCACGCCGCGGCGGATCACCCTCGTCCTCGTTGAAGACGAACTTGGCGGGAGGCGCGTTCCAATTGATGGAGCGCAAGGCCCATTTCGGATTGTACAGGTTGAATTCCGGAGAGACCTTCACCAGGTCCATGTTCGCCTCGAACAGGGCCTGGAGCGTCCCCACGTCGCGCCAGTAGGCGGCGGTTTCCCCGGGAATCCGGTTGGTGGTGAAGTCGTACACGTACACCGGATAGGTGTGGTAGATGTTGGGGATGATGTCCTTGCCGAAGTCGTGGGCGGAGGTCTTCTGGGCGTCGGAAAGGAGTTCGCGCACCAGGAACTTGGAATGGAACAGGTAGTTGCCCATGGAGCACAAGGCCCAGCCCGGACGGCCCGGCATCGGCTTGGGATGCGAGGGTTTCTCCTCGAAACCGATCATCCTCCCGTCCTCGTCCACCTCGATCACCCCGAATTCGGTGGCCTCCTCGACCGGCACGGGAAAGGCCGAAACGGTGCAGAGAGCCCCCTTCACCATGTGGAAATCGATCATCTGGGTGAGATCCATTTTGTAGATGTGATCTCCACCGAACACCGCCACCAGGTCGGGACGCTCGTCGGTGATGCAGTTGACGTTCTGGTAGATGGCGTCGGCGGTCCCGCGATACCACTCCGTTCCCGTGCGCATCTGGGCCGGAACCAGGTCGACGTACTGGTCCAGGGTGCGGTTGAGCGACCAGGCGGTCTGCACGTGCCGGTTCAGCGAATCGCTCTTGAACTGGGTCAGGAGCTTGATCTTGTGGATGCCTGAATTGACGAAGTTGTTCAGGACGAAGTCGATGATCCTGTACTTGCCGCCGAAATGGACGGCAGGCTTGGCTCGATCGGCGGTCAGGGGCCAAAGACGCGACCCCTGGCCTCCCGCCATGATCATACCCAACACGTTGCGGTACACTGGAACCTCCTGGAATCTGCACCCAAACATAGCCACTCGGGCGCGGACTTCAGGTTTCCAATTCCGAGCGCAGAATGTCCAGCAATTTCTGACGGGAAAGCTCGAAGTCGTCGTTGATCAGGCGATGCCGGAAGTTGCCGGTTTCCGCTTCGGCGAGCTCGGAAAGCGCATTGGTCATGCGGATACGGATGACTTCCTCGGGATCGGTTCCCCGCCGCCGCAGGCGTCGCTCCAATTCCTCGATGGAAGGAGGGAGGATGAGGATCCCGATGTTGTCCGGATAGATTCTGTCGAAGGAACGCTTGCCCACCACGTCCAGGTCCAGCACCACGTCCTCGCCGCGGGCCGTGGCCTGGTCCAGGAAGGTCCGCGGAGTCCCGTAGAGGTTCCCGTGCACCTCGTTCCACTCGGCGAATTCCCCCGCGGAAATCATCGCATGGAACAAGGTGCGGTCCAGGAAGAAATAATGGACCCCGTCCACCTCCCCCACCCTGGGTTTGCGGGTGGTGGCCGAGACGGAATAGCGGAGGCTGGGAATCGAGGGCATGACCGAAGCGATCAAGGAACTCTTGCCCGCTCCGGAAGGCGCGGAGAAAACGACGAGCTTCCCGCGCCTGTTCATTTCTCCTCGACCGGCTTCTGCCGCCTGGCGGCGGCCTTTTCCTCGGCGTGGCGGAATTTCGCTTCCATGGCCTCCAATGCCTGCATCCGATCCAGGTGATGCCGGCAAACGGTAAGGATGCGCAGCACGACCACCGAGCCGGCCGCGTGGAGTCCGGCCAGCAGCACGCACAGGAACGCCACCAGGGCCGGCTCTAGGCGTGGCGGATTCACCACCAAAAGCGAGCTCCCGCCAAGGCCACGACCCACTGTCCCAAAGCCGCCACCCAGATCGGAAGCTTCCAGCGGGCGACCACATACCCACCCACCAACGCCAGAAGCGAAGCCCGCCACATTCCGGAAGATAGATGCAGTCCAGCGAAGGCCAGGGCCGGCAGAACCGGCCGCTGTGCTTCGGGAATCCACTCCGAGGCGGACAGACGGACAGGAAGGTACAGGAAGACCAGCGCGCAGGCGGGAAGAACCATCAAGCCCATGCGCAACAAGGACTGCACCGCACGATGGACAGGAAGCTCACCGGCGAAGACCAGGAGGGCGGAGATCGCTGTGGCCCCGAGGAGGGAAGCGACTCCCCCGACCCAATTCTTCCTGAACCATCCCTGCCCCAAGGGGTGATCGGAGAGCCTGCGCAGGAAGAACCACGCCACCATCCACAGGAGGATCTTCCCACCCAGATGGAAAGGTGGCCGATCCATGGTGGACACGACCAGGGGCAAGAACACGTAGACGAATCCCACCTCGAACAGATCGACGGTGGATCGCCACTCCTTGGGAACGTCCTGGGAGGTCACTTGAACCAATAGCGGATCCCCAGACCCCAGTGGATGGTGAAACCGGTCTTGGGAACGATGTCCATGCCCGGATCAACATGCAACCCCAATTCGATGGGCACCGAGAACCGCATGTCGATTCCCAAGGGAACCTGGATCCACGCGCCTTGGTTGCCATCGGACCAGAACCCCAACCCGATTCCTGCGTGCGGATAGATGCCGGTGATGGGAGATTCCCGGCCCAAGCTCTGGCCGTGGAACAGGATGTTTCCGATCAACTCGACGTGTTCCTGTCCCTCGAGTCCCCAGTTCAGGATCCCTTCGACGGACCGTTGCTGGCCGACACGCAGATTGAGACCGGTGGGCTTCCCAAGATTGGCCCCGATCCCGAAAGCAGCCCAGGGCGAGCTGGCCGCGACCACCACCGTGGCGGCGACAAGCTTGGCTGTGCGAAGATTCCATCCCATGATGCACTCCCCTTGATGTGTTCCGGAAATGCGATGAAATGTACCGAGTCCGACCATTCATCGCTGACCGTTGCCACGATTTCTCCCAAAGCCCCCGATGACGCTGGAGCCTTTGGAATCCGCGATTCAAGCGAACGTGGAAATCTCGATCGAAAGGATGGTCTGATCCTCCGCCGGACGGTCGCCACGGTCGGTGCGCGTCGCGGCGATCGCATCCAGGACATCCCACCCTTCCACAAGCTGTCCGAAGACGGAATACCCTTCGGCAGGGCCACCATTCTTGGGGTGATCCAAAAAGTGCGTGCCTTCCTGGGGATGCACGATGAAGAATTGGCTGCCGATCGAATTGGGCATGCTGGTCTTGGCGTAGGACAACGCACCGCGGACGTGCTTGAGGTCGGCATGGTAGGCATCGCCGATGCAGGTGCCCGGTCCCTTGAAGGAATGGCCGCCGGTGCCGTTCTTGTTGGTGAAATCGCCACCCTGGATCATGAAGCCGGAGATCACCCGATGGAACGGGACGTTGGTGTACTTGCCGGCCTTGGCCAGCTCGACGAAGTTCTCCACCAACCCTGGAACCAGCTCGGGAAAGAGTCTGGCGACCATGTCACCGCGGTTGGTCTTGATGGTGGCCTTGGTCTCTCCCGGCTTGGGGGCGTCCGTCTGCATGCGATCTCCATTGGCTGGTGTGGAGGCGAAAAGGTAAACGCCGCCGCGCCGATGGACCACCACTCGGATGGATCAATACGAGAAGAAGCTCAGGTTGTCGATCAGAAGAGGAGGACCGCCAGCCTCCGCGTTGTAGGCCATGCGGATGCGCAGATCCTTGATGCGGATGTTGTTGGACGATCGGAGCTTGTCCAGGATCCACTGGTCGAACGAGATGGACTGTCCCACCCACTTGTCCCGGGTGAACAGTCCCAGGGGAATGTTGTCGCAGGCCGCGTTCCAGATTCCCAAGGAGGGAGCGTCCAGGAAGATCTGGATGCCTCCGATCCACTTCGGAGTTTCCGGCACCTTGAAGTAGAACCGCAATCCGAGCGCGCCCTTGGCCAGATCCCAGTCGATGGGGTCGCTCTCCAGGGGAACCCACGGCAGGGGCTGGACCGCCAGCGAATAGGCGCCTTGGACCCGGTCGGTGGAATAGGTCTTGATCACCGGATCGGAGGTCCAGAACGAATGCCAGCGAGAGGGATCCTCCATGCCCAGGATGGGATTGCCCACATCGTCGTCGTGGTTGCCGAACGGCCAGGGAAGGCTTCCCGCGTTCACCGCGCCCATGTCCGGCGTGGAACCGGTGAAGACCAGCGCGGGATCGGCACCGGGCCCGTAGTTGATGCCCGGCAGGATCATTCCCGTTCCCCACGCGGGCGAGGCCGGCTTCAAGCTGAAATCGTCGTAGGTGGTGCTTGTGTACAGGGGATCCACGCCGGGTCCGAGGTTGCTGTGATAGCCGATCCCGGTCGCCTGGAGCGAAGCCAAGGACATGGGACTTTCCACCAAGGGGATCGGATGCCGGGCGGCCTGAACGAACCCGCCATCCAGGATGTTGTTGGCCAGGATGCTCCCCGAGAGGCTGCCTGGATTGCGCAGGAACAGGCTGTTGCGCAGCTTGAAGCCGGAATTGGAAATGATCCGGATTCCAGCCAGACCGGCGAAGTCGTCGTCGCCCACCACGGTGACGGCGGTTCCCATGTCCGTGAAGATGTTGCGGTAGACCTCCACGTTCTGGGAGCCCTCCAGGTATACCCCGACGCTGTTGCCCTTCATGCGTCGGATCAGGTTGGAATCGATCCGCACCTTGCTCCCCGCGGGAGTCCGGATCTGGAAGACGCTGACACCCGCGCCTTCGTTGGCGAGGATTCCACATTCCTCGATGGAATTGCGACGAACGATCGCCCCACCGACGTTCGTGGACTGGAATCCGATCGCATCCCGACCGGCGAAGGTGATCCGGTTGCGACGAACCACCGCCTCGGGACTTCCGATGGAAATGGCTCCTTCGAACTGCCCGATCCGTCCTCCGAACATCACCTGGTTGTTGTCGACGGTGTCGCGTTCACCCAGGAGGAAGAGACAGCGGGCGTCGCATCCATCGAAGAAGGAGTGGTGGACCTTGGATTCCGCGCCGAGGATCATCCCTGAGAATTGGGCGAAGTCGTACGGCTGATCCGGCCACCGGACCAGTCCAGGCTCCCTCACGTACAGGTCGCTGTAGCGGATCTGCTTGGTGAGCCCCCGGGCATACGGGCTCGTTCCCTGGAAGCTGAGGTTGTAGATGGACCAGTAGGTGGCTCCCCGCAGCGTGAAGGCGATGGATGAGGTCTGGATCCGCACCCCCTGGACGTTGGGGTCGTAGCCGCTGGTCCGCAGGTAGATCCTCTTCTGGACGGGATCGTATCCCCACTGGTTGAAGCTGGTGATCATGTTCCGGACCCCCTGGATCCAGAACCGGCTCCCCGGGCCGACCACGCTCCATGGATGGGTGGCCCCGGAAATCCGCACCCAGCCAGCTCCGGAACCGAGGACGTTGCGGGCATCGACTCCGGTCTGGTCGCCGTTGAAGGTCAGGACCTTGGCCCCGGTCAGATCCACGTTCTGGATGGAGGGGCAATAGATCATCTGGTCGTTGGAGCCGGCTTCCGCGGTCCAGGTGGGATGCGTGTAGGTGGCGGAGAGCTGCTGGGGCCAGGTGGCTTCCTGGAGGATCTCGTTGCCCTTCCAGAGGCGGATGCCCCGCTCGTAGTACTGGTTGGTCACTGCGCGCTGGGCGGCGACCAACGCTTCCATGTCGAAGGGCGTGCTCCAGGTGGTGGTGGTTCCGAGCCTCTGCCAGACCGGAACCTGCCCCTGCTGGATGGTGGCCTTCTCCCCCTGGTAGGCCCTCACCTCGATCGGGGCTGCCGGGGTTCCCGAAATCCGGTATTCGTTGGAGGTGGCTTCGTACGTGCCCTGCCGAAGATTGCAGATGTCGCCGGGTCCCGCCAAGGCATCCAGGCATCGAGCCAGACTCTTGAACGGTTTGGCCAGCGTCCCGGGATTGGAATCAAGCCCGGTGTCCGAGGCGGCGAAGTAGGATGTCGCCGCACCGGTTGGAAGGACCATCGAAATCGCAAGCAGAATCGACGTTCGAATCATGGGATGCACCTCTTGGAAGGCTCTGGTATTGAGCCTACCACGAAAAACAAAAAATGTCATCAGGGAATTCCCGCACCCGGAGAACAATGAACGCGGTCGGAGCTCAGGAAGCCAGTTGGAGGCTGTCAACCAGGAGCGAAGGCACGATTTGACCGTGGACTCCGGGCCGGATCTCGTCTCCCCAACCGACGATGTCTGGTAGAAGATCGAAAAAATTCCCGGAAAGCGAAACCCGATCGACGGGAATCACCGAGCCCGACTCGTGCAGGAAGCCTTGGACGCCGATGCTGATGTCTCCGGAAACCGGATTGCATCCCGTCGAGCCTTCGAGTTTCACCACATGCAGGACTTTCGGGAACTGGCCAATCAAATCTGCTTTGCGTCTTCCCCGCGACAGATCCAGTTCGACGTTGGAAAAGCCGGCGGATACCCGACCGGTGTACCCTCGATGGGCATCCCCCGTGGGGGCGATCCCCTCCCGACGGGACGTCTCGAGGTTGTGCAGGAATCCGCGGAGGATGCCGTCCTCCACCAGGTCTCTGCGCGCGGTGGGAATTCCCTCCGCATCGAACACCCGGGAACCGCTCATCGTCGGCAGGAGAGGCGATGTGGCCAGGTGGAAGCCGACGGGCGCGATCCGTTCCCCCACCCTTCCCACCAAGCGGGACTGCCCCTTCTGGACGGAATCGGCAAGGAACGCTCCCAGGAAAATTCCCAGGAATTGACCGGAAACCCTCTCGTCGAAGAGGACGGGAAGTCGACCAGGAGCGATGGGGCGAGCCCCCAGGAGCCCGACGGCCCTCTCCACGGCCGTCCGTGCCGTCTGGTCGGGATGGATCGCACGGGGATTCCGCCAGCTGGCCCCATCCCAACCCATCTTGTCGGTGGATGCGTCGCGGGCGACCACGCCGATCCCGAAGGAAACCGAAGCGCTTTTGCGCTCCCCGCGGAATCCTCGGGAATTGCCAAGCAGGCTCCGGCCCACGGATCGCGAAGCTCCCAGATGGGGAATGTTCACGATGCGTGCATCCTCGCTCTTGGCCTTCGCTTCGGCTTCCAGGCACTGCTCGAGCATGCGCGCGGGCCCCCAGGCGAGCGCGGATTCGTCGAAGATGCCCAGATCGATCGGGGCTGGCGCGAACGGCTCGGGCAGCTCGATGCCCAATGGATCGGTGAATGCCGCCAATGCCACGGCATCCTGGACGCAACGACGCAAGGATTCGGCGGTGAGGCGTTCCGTGAAGGAGTAGCCGGGACGGCCATCCACAAGGACGCGGACTCCCAATCCGACGGAATCGGATCGTTCGAGGTTCTTCATGGAACCCTCGAAGACATCCAGGGACAGGCTCTCGGATTCCTCGTAGAGCGCGTCGGCATCCTGCGCACCTCCCTTGCGGGCGCTGTCCAGGACCAGATCCAGGGCGTCAGAAGGCGACAGGTTCACGAGCGACCTCCAACAAGGATCGGATCGACCAGGATCGAGGGTTGGCCGACGCAAACCGGCACCAGACCAGAGGAGGCGCCGCAGGTACCCGGAGCCATGGCCAGATCGCGCCCGACCATCCGGATGCGTGGCATGATCTCGTGGCCCTTCCCGGTCAGCGTCGCGCCGCGCACGGCCTGCCGGACCACGCCCCCTTTCACCATGTATCCCTCCTCCACGGCGAAGTTGAATTCTCCAGTGGCGGGATTCACCGATCCACCTCCCATGCGGACGGCCCACAATCCGTCTCCCATGGATGCGAGGAGTTCGTCGTGGGAACTTTCGCCGGCGGCGATGAAGGTGTTGCGCATCCTGGATACCGGTGCGTAGCGGTAGCTTTCGCGCCGTGCCGAGCCCGACCGCGGGACACCGCATTCGGCGGCACCGATGCGATCGGAAAGGAACGTCCGCAGGATCCCGTTTTCGATGAGGGTGGTCCGGGTGGTGGGAGTCCCCTCGTCGTCGAATTCCAGCGATCCCCAGGCGTAGGGGATGGTCCCGTCGTCGATGGCGGTCAGACAGGGGTGGGCGACCAATTCTCCGATCCGGCCAGCGAAAGGAGTCGCCTTGCGACGCAAGGCCTCGGTCTCCAGGGGATGCCCGCACGCCTCGTGGAAGATCACTCCGCCGAACCCGTTGCCGATCAGGACCGGCATCTCGCCGGCGGGCGCAGGCGAAGCATCCAGCATCCTCACCGCCCGGTCGGCCGCGGCCTTGGCGTTTCCGATCGCATCCAGACCGTCGAGGAATTCCAGACCTCGACCTTCGCCGGGCGCTTCGCTGCCCGTCTGCCGCACCCCTTGATGCTCGGCGACCACCCCGACATTGAATCGCGTCCAGGTACGATCGCCTTCGCGTTCCAACCCTTCCGAATTGAAGATGGTCAGACGGGTCCGACGATGCATGATCCCGACGGTGGCCTGCACCACGCGAGGCGAAACGGCCCGAGCGGCCTCGTCCGCCTGGCGCAGGATGGCCAGACGCCCATCCTTCTGCGGATCCGACGGATCCCGGCCAGCCTTGGAGGAATCGGCCGCCGAACGCCCCGTGACGGGGTCTCCCAGATCCAGATCCTGTCCATGACGCGGTCGTGCCTGGGCAAGCTCCTCGACCAGACGTTCCAAGGCCCCGGTGTCCTCGCGGCTGGTATGGCCGTAGAGGACCTGGGATCCGAAGACCATCCGCAATCCGATCCCGAATTCCGTCCCGGCGGACGCCGATTCCACCCGTCGATCACGGAGTTGGATCGACGAAAACCGGCTTTCCTCCACGAAAAGTTCCGCGAATCCCGCCCCACGCGAGCAGGCGTGGTCGAGCAATCGGCGCGCCTGGGTCGGATCCATCTAGGCGGCGCAGCTTCCACCGCCGCAGCAGGCGGGTCCGGAACAGGAATGGGCCGGGGAACTCTCCGACTTCTCCGAGGCCTTGTAGCCGGAGCTTCGGTTGTCCGTGATGTAGAATCCGTCCCCTTTGAAGAGGAACCCCGCGCCACCGCTGATGACCCGCTCCATGCGGTTGCCGGTGGCTTCGTTGACGATTTCCGGCGACTGGTTCATTCCGTGGAACACTTCGCGGGTATCGCCGGTGACTGGATCCCTGTAGACGTAGGTAGGCATGGACGACTCCTGGGAAGGGTGCTTGGACGAGCATAAAAATACATGTTTGGCACTCTCGCGTCTCGAGTGCCAGCTCCTGGAACGAAAAACGGAAACCGGAGCAACCGGTTTCCGTTTCGAAGCCTCTCCAGGCGTGGAAAGCCTAGAACCCGATTCCCACCGCGGCAGCCAGGATAGGCCCCATGCCGGTGTACAGATCGCGGTAGAACTCCGCGTCATCGGACATCTGTCCGTTGACCAATGTGGAGCGGTCCTTCTCCGGAGTGATCGCGAAGGACCAGCCCGTGGTCAGCACCACGACCAACCCGTCGCTGCGTCGGATCTCGTAGCCGATCTGGGCGTCGACGAACTGGACGGGCTCGAGCCGGACATGCCCTTTCTCCTTCTGCTTCCCGTCGTCCAGGGAAGCGGAATCGATTCCTGCGCTGCGCTTCCAGGCGAGCCCCACGAAGGGGGTGGAGAACTTGTCGCTGGTGAACCAGCGAGCGCCAAAACCTCCGCGGAAACCTCCGGGAGACCAGCCTCCCAAGGCGTCCAAGGAGACCCGTGGCACGGGATTCCACGAAAGCCTTCCGCCCAGGACACCGCTGGGAGAATTCGCTCCCAACTCCAAGGCGACCACGAAGGGTGCCACCGCGCGTGGCTGGGGTGGCGGCGGAGGAGGGGTCGTATCGAACACGGCGTGGTCTCCCAACGGAGTCACGGACCAGCAGGCGGAGGAAAAGGCAAGTGCGATCAGGACCGGACGGAGTTTCATGTCCAACAAACTACCATCGGCAGGACCCGACCGCCAACCCAAGAAAAAACCCACCCGGACGGATGTCCGGGTGGGCAGTTCTCAAAGAGATCGACCGATCAGTTCGTGGGAGCCTGGCCCACGCGCATCTCCGCGCGAGGCATGACCTTGGGGCCTTCGATTCCCTGCATGCCGCGACGCTTGACCCAAAGGACCACGGCGGGCGCGGAAATGGCCAAGGACGAATACGTTCCGACCACGATGCCGAAGGTGAGGATGATCGCGAAATTCTGCAGCGTGGGCCCGCCGAAGATCGCCAGCATCAAGGTGACCAAGCCGGTGGTGACGGAGGTCATCATCGTGCGGGAGAGGGTTTCGTTGATCGAGTTGTTCACCAGGATCTCGAAATCCTCCTTGCGGTACTTGGTGGCGTTCTCGCGGATGCGGTCGAAGATCACGATGGAGTCGATCAAGGAGTAGCCGATCAAGGTGAGCACCGCGGCGATGACCGTCATGTCCACCTCGAAACCGGTGACGATCAACAATCCCAGCGTGAGCATCACGTCGTGCGAGAGCGTCACCACCGAGGCGATACCGAAGCCCAGGCCGTTCTTGCCGAACCGGAACCAGATGTAGAACATGATGATGAACACCGAAGCGATTGCCGCCAGGATGGCATCCCTCTTGAGCTCCTTGCCGATCTTGGGACCGACCGTGTCCACCGAGAGGATCTCCACCTTGCTGCCCTTGGCGGTCAGGACCCGTTGCACCGTTTCGGAAGTGGCCTTGGTGAATTCCTGCGCCTTGGTTCCGCTCAGGGAGTCCGTCTTCACGGTGACGGAGAACGTATGCCCGGCCACGTCCGACAAGGTGCGGACCTGGATCCCGTGCAAACCGCCGTCCTTTTCGAGGGTTTCCGTGATCTCGTTGACCGCGTTCTTGGAAACGGCCACGCCACCGTCGGCCTTGACGGTCATCATCACGCCACCGGAGAAGTCGATGCCCCAGTTGAACGCGGTGCGGCTGGCCTTGGGAAAGAGGATGAATCCGAGGATGACCAACCCGAGCGCGACCGAAACGTAGCCGATCTTGCGGGTGTTGCCGATGATGTTCAGCTTGGCTTCCTCGAAGTACCGGATGCTCGTGCCGATGGCGATCGTCGTGCGATCCTTGCGGGACAGCCAGACGTCGAACACGATGCGAGTGCAGGTCAGGGCGGTGAACAGGGAGACGAGCACGCCGATGGTGAGGGTCAAGCCGAAGCCGCGGATGGGGCCGGTTCCCAGGAGGAACAAGGCGTAGGCGGTGAGCACCGTGGTGATGTGGGAGTCGATGATCGCGGAGAACGCTCGCTTGTAACCGGCGTCGACGGCGGCTCGGATCGTCCGCCCGTTGCGGATTTCCTCGCGGATGCGTTCGTAGATCAGGACGTTGGAGTCCACCGCCATGCCGATGGTGAGCACGATACCCGCGATGCCGGGCAGTGTGAGGGTGGCGTGGAAGATGGCGAGGATCGCCAGGGTCAGCAGGGCGTTCAGCATGAGCGCGGCGTTGGCGATGCCACCGCAGGCGCGGTACTGCCAGAACATGAACAGGAACACGGCCAGGATGCCGGCGAGAGTCGCGACCATTCCCTGGCGGATGTTCTCGGCACCCAGGGCGGGTCCCACCGAACGCTCCTCGACGATGTGCATGGGGGCGGGCATGGCGCCAGCGCGCAGCACGATGGCCAACTGCTTGGCTTCGTTGATGTCGGCCAATCCGGTGATGGAGGCCTGGCCGTTGGGAATGCGCACCTGGATGGTGGGAGCGCTGAACACCGCTCCGTCCAGGATGATGGCCATCTGGCGCCCGATGTTGCCGCCGGTGATGCGGGCGAATTCACGGGGGCCCTTGTCCTTGAGGGTGAGGGAGACCGCGGCGCGATTGCCGCCCTGCTGCTCGAAGGTCGGCATGGCGTTGGCCACGTAGTCGCCCTTCATCTCGGCGCGGCGCTTGAGCACGTACAGTTCGCGCAGCTTGGCCGACTTGCCACTGGAGAGCTGGACATCCTGGGTACGACGGGCCCAGAGGAGCTCGGCGTCTTCCAGGCGGAGGACTTCCTGGACATCGGCGCGTGCGAGGATGGCCTTCACCATTTCGGTGCTGTCTTCCAGGACCGCGATGCCACTGCCGAAGGGCAGGAGGAAGGAGGTCAGCGGACGGTCGGCGTAGCGATCGAACACAGGCTTCTGGGCGGACTTGGTCGCAACGGTATCCTTGGCGCCCGTGGTATCCTTGGCGGCAACGGTGTCGGTTGCCTGGTCGTCGCCCGCGAACAGCTCACGGGCAACCCGAGCCGCTTCCTGGGCCTTGGCCACGCTGTCGGCGTGGCGCGCGAGAGCAGCCTGGGACGCGGAATCCTTGAGGGTGGAGTCCTTCGCGACCAGGGAGCTGTCCTTGTGCGCGGAATCGGCCTTGCCGGCCTTGCCAGCCGTCTTCTTGCCCAAGGTCGCGTCGATCCTCTGCAGCACGGACTTGATCTTGGCTTCCGTCTGCACGATCTTGAATTCCAATTGCGCGGTGCTGGAAAGAAGGCCCTTGGCCTGTTCCGGAGCCACACCGGCCAACTGCACGAGCAGTCGGCTGTCGCCCTGCTTGCGGATTTCCGGCTCGGAAACGCCGAACTGGTCGATGCGGTTGCGGATGACTTCCAACCCGCGATCGGCGGCATCCTTGGCGGCATCGGCTTCCAGGCCGGACTTGTCCACTTCGAGGACAAGGTGCGTACCGCCCTGAAGGTCGAGACCGAGCTTGATCGCCTTGTTGGCGGTGTTCGGATCTTCCTGGGCGAACTTTTGTTTCTCTTCGATCGTCATCCCGATGGTGCGGAAAGTCGGGATCAGAGCCCAAAGGGACGCCAACACGGCCACAGCCACGATGACGATGCGGAACTGGATGTTCTGTTTCATTCGATTGGACCCACGTTGGGGTTGGAGGTGGAGCCTGGGCAAGGTAGGTCCACTCGGCGGGATTGGCAATGCAGGACTTGGTCGGATGGTTGTCCAGCACCGGATGCGGATGGTAGGATGGATGGACATGGACGCATCCGCCACTCCCTTGATGAAGATCCTCGTGGTCGAGGACGAACCAATCTTCCGCGGCCTGTTGATTTCCGTCCTGGAAAGTTCCGGGTACCATGTCGAGAGCGCCCAGGACGGCATGCACGCCCTGGAGATCCTCGGCGAGGATCACCGACGCTTCGATCTGGTCATCACGGACATCCAGATGCCCCGCATGTCCGGACTGGAGCTGGCCCAGCAGTTGATGGCCCATCCTGAACCGGTCCCGGTGATCGCCATGACCGGCTTCGGCGACATGGACCTGGTGGTCCAACTGCTTCGTCTGGGCGTGGAGGATTTCCTGGAAAAACCCTTCGGCTTCGACGACATGAACCATCGGGTCGAGGTGGTCCTGGACCGCCACAAGGAGCGCCAAAGACGAAAAGCATCCTCTGATGCGCTCCATCGCGGCTACCCCCTGCAACTGGACCGCAACCCGGAGGAGGTACGGAGGCTTCTGGAAGGCATGCGCGACGAATTGGACGTGAAGTCGGCGCAGGTCGAGGGATTGCTTCATCTTTCCGAAACCACCGACGATCTCCAACTCCAATGGAAATGGCGGAAGGTGGCCAATTTCGGGGGAACCCTCGCGATCCTCCGTACGCAGGGCTCCATGTCCGCGCTCCTGATCGCGCGGCCCATGGGGCACGACCGCGCATCGCTCCAATTGAGCGTGATGGTCCGCATCCTCCACGATGCCATGTGGACGCAATACCCGGATCCTGAGGAATTGCTGCGGGCGCTGGGACGAATCCTTCTGCAACAGAAGATGCAGCACCTCCTGCTCGCCGAGGCGATCCATTTCGATGCTTCCGGAGAATCGCTCTCCATCGCCTCCGCGGGCTTTCCCACCCCCATCCCCGTCGGCGCGCCCTCTCGACGCGCGACGGTGCCCCTTCCCAAGAGTCGCCCCTTGGGGGAGAGCCCCAACATGGATGTGGAGTACACCCAACTGCGCTTCGCTCCAGGAGACCGGATCCTCTTCCCCTGCCCCAGCCTGCTGGCCTTGAGCAAGAACCTCCCGACAGGGGGACGGATCGAGCTAGGCCACGACGGAGTGGAGGAGCTGGCCCACGAAAGCATGGACCCGTCCCTGCCCGAGCTTGTCGAACGGGTCTGGCAGCGTTCCCTCGAGTTTTCGAATTGGCATTCGAACGAGGACATGCTGCTGATCGGCTTGGAGCGCTTGAAGCGATGAAACGGAAAACCCCGCGGTTTGCCGCGGGGTTTCGATGATCACGATCCGATCGGAAATGGAGATTCCTTCCGAAGGAACCTCAGAACTTGGTTTCCCATTTGCCCAGGAGGGATCCTTCCAGGTTGCCCTTCGATGCGGCTCGGTAGTCGGCAACGGCATATCGGAATTCCAGCCCGAATCCCTGCTTCTTGCCCGTTCCCACCATGAAACCCGCCACTCCGTTGTACCCGATGGTGGTCTTGCCGTCCGCCACGGAAAGGTTGCCGCCGGGACCGATGTACGGATCGAACTTGGCCTTGCCCAGCGGGTGGACCAGCAGATTGGTGGGAATCTGCACCGTCGCATCCGAGAGCTTGGTTCCTTCGGAGAACTGCGCTCCGGCATCGGTACGCCAGGACACGTAGTTCGAGAGCTTGTAGTCGGCGGTGACGGAAGTGGTCGGTACGTATTTGTCACCGACCTTGACCACGCCCACCTTCCCACCGATGGTCAGGTTCTTGGAAAAGACCAGGGAAGATGCGCAAAGCAGCAGAACCAACGAAAACTTCTTCATGATGCACGACCTCGCAGCGGGAGAGATGGTTTGTAGCCTATTTACCAGCGACAAGAGCCAGCCAGGATCGCGCCTGGGCGGCTTCGGAAGTGCCTGGATACACGGTCTGGATCTGGGAAGCGACCTTGGCGGCATCCTCGATCTTGGAGAGTTTTTCCAGGACGAGGACCTCCTGCCAGGCGACCGTGGCCAGTCCCGGCGCCAGATCCTGGGGTTCGGTCTCCTTGGCGCGCTGCTCGGCATTCCCGTTGCGACGCTGGAAGGCCGATCGGATCGCGCGCAGCTCGGTCAATGCCTCCGGATACTTTTTCTGCTCGATCAGGCAAGCGGCGACGCCTCGACGGCCACCGGCTTCCAGAAGCGGGAAACCCTTGCCGTCCTGGGCGGCGCTTCGGTACATGGAAAAAGCCTTGTCCCACTCGCCGGCGGCGAAGTGGGCGTCGGCGAGGAGAATCGCGGCCTTGGCCGCTTCCAGTCCGGAGTGTCCAGCGACCACACGCTCCAGCAATGCCTTGCCCGAATCCGTGCGCTGGTTGGCGATCATCACCAGGGCGCGCCCCACCTGCTCGTGGGCGGTCCGTTGGGAGTCGCCCTTCTTCCACCTGTAGAAGCCCAATGCGGCGGCGGCGCAAGCCAGGACGACCAGGACGGTGAGAATCAATCCCTGGTTCTTTTTCCAGCTTTCCTGCGCGTTGTACCACAGCCCGAGCGATTGGAGCTCGAGGGAGGGCTTCGATGCGGTCTCAGGGGTTGGACGGTTGTCAGCCATGGTCGTCGAATCCTTACTTTGGAAGAGCGCTAGAATATAGAACCGAGGAGAAGCCTTCGTGGACGAGCAACAGATCCTTCAGACGCGACAGCTCAAGGCTCGCCTGGAATCGATCGCCACCGCAGGCGAAATCCTCCGCGTTTCCCTCGGTGCCACCACTCTTGCCGACGCGGTCCGGACCGTTCTGCTGGGACTCTTCGAGATCTTCCCCGCCAAGGTCCTCGCGCTGTTCGAAGTCCAGGTGGGACGTCTGGTGGAATTGGGGCGTCTGGTGGATGGCGAGCAGGCGGAGAGCTTTCCCACGCGTCCCCTCGCCGAGGGCGAGCCCGCCCTGCGGTGCCTCGAGCAACACCGCCATCTTTTCGTGGACAACGCCCCATCCCTGATTGGAAACGCCACGGCCTCCACCGTACTGCTGCCTTTCGAAGGACGCCTGGGCGAACTCTCCGGGAACCAACCCCACCTGCGCGCATCGCATCTGCTATGGGTGGAATCCCCCGTGCACCCCCCCAGCCCGGAGGAATTGGATACCCTGATCGCCCTGGCCAGCCAGGCCGGCGTGCTCCTGACGGGCTTTCGCTACCGCGACGACCTGGAGAGGACCTATTCCGCACTGCGCGAAGCCAACAAACGGCTCCAGAAGGACATCGATCGGGCTCGGAAGATCCAGGAAGGCTTGTTGCCCCAGGCGATTCCCGAGGTTCCCCGCCACCAGATCGAGTGGAAATACCTCCCCGCCGAGAAGGTTTCCGGGGACTACTTCGATTGTTTCCCGCTGGATCCCTCGGATCCACGCACCCCGCACTGCGTCGTGATCGCGGACGTGTCCGGCCATGGCATCTCCGCATCCATGGTGATGGCCATGTTCAAGGTGCTCCTGCGGCGCGAGATGAAGCCGATCCTGGGAATCGCCCAGACGCTGGAGATCCTCAACCGGACCATCCTCGCGCAGGTGGGCGGGCTCCACTTCGTGACGGTCTTCCTGGCCCTGCTCGATCCTTCCACGCGCACGTTGGAATGGAGCTCCGCAGGCCACTGCCCCCAGCTTCTGCGCAAGAAGGACGGCACCATCCAGGAACTCTCCGCCGAAAGCGTGTTCGTGGGAATGTTCGACGATTTCCAGGCCACGGCGATTCGCATCCCCTTCGAACCCGGAGACACCCTCCTTCTGTACACGGATGGGATCACGGAAGCGGAAGATGCCCAGGGAGACCTCTACGGAATGGATCGTCTGAAGGAAAACCTCTCCCGTCTCGGAGATTCCTCGCCTTCGGAGATCATCGAGAACCTGCTTGCCACCCAATCCACGTTCTCCGGCTCGGCCGCGCGCCCCGACGACCTCACCCTGGTCGTCGTCCGCCCCACGGAATGATCGACCTCCCCGCACCGGGAACCATCCGGATCGTCTGCGTGGGCAACACCCTGGACGGCCAACCGTTCGATGGATGCGCTCCCGACGAAGTGGCACGGCTGTCCTTGCGCTGCGGACTGCCCACACCTCCACGCCAGGCGATCCAGGAACACGGGACCCGCATCGATCGATGCGGTGACGGCTTGGCGTGCGATGCGTTCTACCTCACCGCCGGCCAATCGGCACTGGTCCGCCACGCGGACTGCATGCCGTTGGTCGTCTGCGACGCGGTCGCCGAACGCGCGGTGGTCGCCCACTGCGGTTGGCGGGGAATCCAGGCGGGACTTCCGGCCAAATGCGTGGACCTTCTGGTTTTCGAGGGCTCCCGCAAGGAAGACCTCCGGGTCTTGGCGGGACCTGCCATCGGGAAAAGGAGTTTCGAGGTTTCCGAGGATTTCCAGGCAGGCTTCCCGCAATCCAGCTGGAGCACCACAGCCTGGGGCACACCTGCGGTGGACTTGGCGTCCGTGGTGGCCTCCCAGCTCGCACAAGCGGGATTGCCACCGGAATCCTGGATGCCATCGGAAATCGACACCTTCACCGATCCGGCTTGGCACAGTCACAGGAGAACGGGCACCCCCCAAAGGAACGCGACCCTCTGCTGGATCCCCACCACCGCAGACACATCTCGAACAAACCGGAACTTGTTGCTACCTTGACCCAGCTCCGCGCAGATGGCGCGGGCCCCTCAGTCTCTTGGAGTTCTTTCCATGCTGATGCAGAAGATTCGCGATAACGCCGTTTGGGTGGTGGGTATCGCCGTTGTTTCCCTTGGTGCACTGATTTTCGTGGACTGGGGAATGAGCGCGGACAACGGCTTGCGCCACAAGAACATCGTCGCCTCGGTCGGCAACGAGGATATCCCCTACGAGGAATTCGAGAGTGCTCTTCGAGAGCAGGAAAAGTCCATGAACGAATCGGGGCAGGAGATCGCCCCCGAACAGCGCGCGATGATGCGTCGCCAGGTTCTGGAGCAGATCGTCCAGACCCGACTGTTCGATCGCCTGGTGAAGACCTACGCCCTGCAAGGCACCGCGGAGCAGGTCCTCAACCACTTGCGCCGCAATCCTCCTCCCGGCGCCGAACGCGCGCCCCTGTTCATGGGGCCCGACTCCCAGTTCTCCCAGGCCGAGTACGAACGTTGGCTGGCCAATCCCAAGACCTTCGAGGACCGCTACATGCAGGCCCTGGAAAGCCAGATCAGCCAATTGGCCATCCCCCAGCAGGTCCTGGGCCAGCTTCTGGCCGCCGCCCTTCCCTCCACCTCCCTGGAAGCGGACTTCAACACCCGCTTGGAAAGAACCCGGGGCTTTGGATTGGTCGTGGTGGCTTCTGCCGATTCCTTCGAAGTGGCCGCCCCTTCGGAAGACATGATCGCCAAGGAATTCCAGGCCCAGAAGGACAGTTTCTGGATCGGCAAGGTTTCCGCCATGGTTCCCGCCGCCATCATCGGCCGCCAGCCCACCCACACGGACAGCTTGCGCGCCAAGGAGGACGCCGACTCCCTGGTTTCCCGCATCGCCCAGGGCGAGTCCTTCGAGGAACTGGCCAAGGGCTACAGCGAAGACCCCGGATCGGCCAAGAATGGCGGATCGCTGGGTGGAGCCCAATCCCTTTCCCGGTATGTTCCCCAGTTCTCCGCTGCGGCCAAGCTCCTGACCAAGGGCCAGGTTTCGGCTCCGGTCCTTTCCCCGTTCGGATACCACATCATCAAGTGCCTGGATCGAGTCGCGGGTCCGATGGACTCGGCGACGAAGACTTCCGACACCCTGTTCGACCTCCAGCACATCCTCATCAAGGTCGCGGTCAGCCCCGAGACCCAGGATGATCTCCGAGGGCGCTTGGACTCGCTGCGCGCCAAGATCAAGGCCGGTACCGATTTCGCGACCGCGGCGAAGGCCGTTGGCGCCACCTTGGATTCCGTCAGCGTTCTCAAGGGTGAGCTGGGCCGTTCCACCACCGACCCCGTCCCGGGCGCGTCCGGTTGGGCGTTCAGCGGTGCCGACCGCGAGGACGTTTCGGAAATCCTCGAGAATTCCCGTTCCTACATCGTCCTGGGCAAGCCTCGGATCACCAAGCCTGGCAGGTACCTGGATCTGGCCCGCGCCAGCATCGCCACCCAGCTCAAGCGCCGCCAGGCCGCCCAAAAAGCCGCCGCTTTCCTGAAGGAAAGCCGTTCCAAGATCCAGGGTTGCGACACTTCCTCCGCCTGCATCCAGGCCCTGGGCAAGCTGATTCCCACCGTGTTCACCGAGCGTCCCGCCACCACTTGGGTTCCCGGGCTCGGCTACGCTCCGAAGGGATTGCTGGCCGCCTGGTCCAAGGCCGCCGCCGCTCCCAAGACCTGGGTCGATGGCTCCGACGAGAACGGCGCATTCCTGTTCCGGCTGGATTCCGTGCGCACACCCACCGACGCCGATTTCGCCGCTGGAGCGAAGGAAGCGCGTCGTTCCCCGGACATGGTCGCTCGTACCGCGATCGGCGACCTCCTTGGGGCCATGCGCATCGAAGCTCGCATCGAGAGCAACCTGGATCAGTTCACTCGCGACTAAGCATGTGGAATCCTCCTGCCAAATCCGAGAAAGCGAGGTACTATATGCGCATGCGAACCATCTCCATCTGTCTTCTGGCTCTGTTCCTTGCAGGTACGGCCGAGGCCTCCCAGGCCAAGGTCCAGACCAAGCAGTCCAACTGGACCAAGATCAAGGAATTGTTCAAATAAACCGCTCCGGTTCCCATTGAACCGCGCTTTTCGGGGGGGGGCTCAACGAGTCCTCCTTTTTTTGTTTGAGAGGAAATTCATGTTTCTCGACGAAAGTCGAATCCAGGTCCAGGCTGGCGATGGTGGCAAAGGTTGTTCTTCGTTCCGTCGGGAAAAGTATGTGCCCTTCGGCGGCCCGAACGGTGGGGATGGAGGTCGAGGCGGCCACATCATCCTGGAAGCGTCCGTCCATGTGCACACGCTCTACGACATCGGCACCGTGCGCACATTCCGCGCCGAGCGAGGGGAGCACGGACAGGGCTCCAATTGCACGGGTCGCGACGGCGAAGACCTGATCATCCCTGTTCCCCAAGGAACACTGATCAAGGACATGGATGGCAATCTGCTGGCCGACCTCACCGTGGCAGGCCACCGGTGGATCGCCGCCCACGGTGGCAAGGGAGGACTGGGCAACCAGCACTTCCCCACCGCCCGCAACCAGGCTCCACGCAAGGCTCTCCCGGGCCTGCCCGGAGAACAGCGCGAACTCCAACTGGAGCTGAAACTGGTGGCGGACGTGGGACTCGTCGGCTTCCCCAACGCCGGAAAGAGCTCGTTGATCTCGGCGGTTTCCCGTGCCCATCCTCGGATTTCCGACTACCCCTTCACCACCTTGAAGCCCAATCTGGGGATCGTGCCTGTCGGCGAGGGCTATTCCTTCGTGATGGCCGACATTCCTGGTCTGATCGAAGGTGCGTCGCAAGGGAAGGGATTGGGCCACCAGTTCCTGAGACATATCGAGCGCACACGGGTGCTGCTGTTCGTGATCGACCCCTGGGACCCCCAGGATGGGGACGAAACCGACGAAGCTCGCGGGCAACGTGTCCGAGCCACCGTGAAGACGCTGCGCGACGAATTGGGCGCCTACCATCCCCGCTTACTGGAAAAGCCGTGGATGGTGGCCGTGAACAAGTGCGACAAGGGGCTTCCGATCGACCCCAAGCTCCTGCCCAGGTCGTTCTACGTTTCGGCGCAGGCCCACACCGGCCTGAAGCCCTTGGTCGAGGCGCTTTGGAAGGAAGTGGAGAAGGTGAAGACGAAGGCCTCCGAGGAGTCCTAGAACCCGGCCATCGGCGGCCAGAACGCATCTTCGATGTGTTCCACCACCCCTTGGCGCACCAGCACGGCGTCGAACCGCACCTTGCGCCCCGTCGCCTGGTGCCGAACCAGCCAGGCAAGCGCCAATTTGCCCAGCCGCAATTGCTTCTGGGGGGTGATCCATTCGGCAGGATCGCCCGCCCAGTGGCCTCGCGAGGTCTTCACCTCCACGAACACCACGGTGGAATCCAAAGCGACGCCGACCAGATCCAGCTCCCCTCGCCCATGCTTCCAATTGCGATGAAGGATGCGGATCCCCTTCCCCTCCAGATGCTCCGCTGCCAGAGCCTCTCCCTGCGCACCCGTGAGACGACGGTGGTCAGGAGTGGGAGAGGACAAACCAGGCCACCAGAAGGAATGTGGCCAAGACCAGAGCCACGATGCTGACTCCCACGGCCAGAAGCCACTTCGGGTAGGGAGCCTTTTCCGTCATGACCTCGCCGGAGGGATCCTCGCCGCGTCGGATGCCACGGCGGCGATCGGTCGACCGGCGATCGGCGGGAAGTCGGCGGTCCCTCCCGGAACGGAGATTGTCGTTGGTCAGGACCGGTTGCCCGGAAGAAGATTTGCGCTCCCCCACCTGGTCCAATGCCTCCAACATGGCTTCCGCGGAGGAGAACCGGTCTTCCTTGCGCTTGGCCAACGCCTTGCGGAGCACGGCCATCATGGCCGGAGGCAGATCCGTCCGCGCGATGGGTGGAGGGCTCTCGTGGACATGCTTGTAGGCGATCGCCAGGGGAGCTTCCGCAAGGAACGGCGGTTTCCCCGAAAGGCATTCGTAGAGCACGACCCCCAACGAATAGATGTCCGAGCGTTCGTCGAGTTCCAGCCCCTGGCACTGCTCGGGACTCATGTATTCGGGAGTCCCCAACGCCACGCCTTCGGTGGTGAGCCGTTCGCCATCGGTCATCAAGGCGATGCCGAAATCGCCCAGAAGAGCCATCCCGCTCGGTTCGTCGAGCAGGATGTTGGAACTCTTCACGTCGCGATGGAGCAGATGCTGGCCATGGGCGTAGCGCAGGGCGCGGAGGATCTGTCTGGCGATTTCCACCGTCCGGGTCGAGGAAAGCGGTCCTTCCTTGGTCACCAGTTTGGAAAGCGAACACCCCTGGACATGCTGCATGGCCAACCAATGGCGACCATCCACGGCTCCATAGTCGTAGAGGACCACGATGTTCTGGTGGACCAACCGGGCGATGGCCCTGGCTTCGGCCAGGAATCGTTGGGTGTCGTCCCGATCCTCGCCCGGCATGGGGCCGGTGAGGAGTTTGATGGCGACTTCGCGCTGCAGCAGGGGATCTCGCGCACGCCACACGGAACCCGCCCCGCCGCGACCGATCTCGGCCTCCAGAAGGTATCGACCGATATGGGTGGGCGCGGGTGCCGACATGTCAGGTCAATGTAGTCAAACCGGATTTGAGCCTCACCATGGCCCGTTCCAGATTCTGCATGGAGGTGGCATACGAAAGCCGGATGCAGCGATCGTCCCCGAAGGCGATGCCCGGCACGACGGCCAGGAGATGGTCGGCGAGAAGGTATTCGCAAAGGTCCAGCGATCCGGAAATCCGTTTGCCGGAAGGCGTCTTGCGTCCGTAGAACTGGGAAACCTCGGGAAGGGCGTAGAACGCGCCTTCCGGATTGGGAGCGTTCACCCCGGGAATGGAACGCAGGTTCCCCACCACGAAATCGCGCCGCCGCGAGAACTCCCGGACCATTTCGCGGACGAAATCCAGGCCCCCGTCCAGGGCTGCGACCGCAGCGTACTGGGAAGGATTGGCCGGATGATGGGTGGCCTGGCTCTGGAGCGAGCCGATCGCCTTGGCGATGGGTGCCGGCCCGGCGAAATACCCCACGCGCCATCCGGTCATGGCGTAGGCCTTGGACAGGCCGTTGACGATCAGGGACCTGGAGAGGATTTCCGGCCCCAAGGAAGCGATGGACACCGGCGTGCGGTCGTCGTAGAGGATATGCTCGTAGATCTCGTCGGTGACCACGTAGACGTCGTGGCGAACCAGGATTTCCGCGAACGCCTCGAGCTCGGCCTTGCCGTACACCATGCCCGTGGGATTGGACGGGTTGCACAGGATGAGAGCCTTGGTACGCGGCGTGATGGCGGCTTCCAGTTGCGCCGGAGTGATCTTGTACCGGGTATCCACCGAGGTGGGAATGAAGACGGGCTTTCCACCGTAGAGCTTCACCAGTTCCGGATACGTCACCCAGTACGGAGCCGGAATCACGACTTCGTCGCCGGAATTGATCAGGGTCTGGAGGACATTGGAGACGGCATGCTTCACACCGGAGGTGATCACCACCTGTTCGGGGGCGATGCGGATCCCGTTTTCGCGCTGAAGTTTGTCCGAAACCGCCCGCTTGAGCTCGGGAATCCCCGTGGGGGCGGTGTACTTGGTTCGACCTTCCCGTAGGGAAGCAATCGCTGCTTCCTTGATGTAGTCGGGAGTATCGAAATCCGGCTCCCCGGCTCCGAGTCCAACCACATCCATCCCGGAAGCCTGGAGTTCCTTGGCGCGAGTATCGATGGCCACCGTCATGGAGGGCGCCAGGGCAAGGACGGTGGACGATAGAGACTTCATGTGAAACGCGATCCCTTCAGAACAGAGCCCGGAAACAATACGAATTTCCCACCGGGATGGATAGTCGACATTGTCAGTCGGAGGAAAGGTTTGGTGACGGAGGACGTAGATCGGGCAGGATCCGATGTGGCCAGATCCCCCAGGACTTGGCTTCCGACCGAGCCCTTTCCGGAGCGGTGACCCCGGTCAGCACCAGAGCGCTGGAAATACCCGCGTGGCGGGCACCGAGGATGTCGGTGGCGAGCGTGTCGCCGATGGCCACGACCCGATCGGAGGCAAGCCCGATCCGTTCCAGCGCCAGGGAATAGATCTCTCCGAATGGCTTTCCCAGCAGAGCCACCCTGCAACCGGTTCCCCGTGCCAAGGAGCGGGCCGTTACCCCGGATACCCGTGCCATGACGCCACCTGGCCGGGGTGCCACGGCATCCGGATTGAGCACCACCAGGAGGCTTCCTTCCTGGGAAAGGATCCGCTGGGCCTCCGCGATGCGGCGCATGCGGTACCCGCGCGAACTGCCCAGGACAACCACCCGGGTGGCTTCTGGCTTGTCCGTGGTGACCAGTCCCGCCTGGCGGAGGTATTCGCGACCTGATGCGAGTCCCATGTAGAAGACGGGGCCTTCGATTCCCAAACGATCGCGCTCGCGAGCCAGGAGGGATCCCGAACACACGACATCGCCATGCTCCAACGGAATCCCTATGCTGGAGAGCAGACTCCGGTTGTCTTCCTCAGACAGGGCCGCGTTGTTGGTGAGAACGCGCACCTTCCGCCCGATGGACTTGAGCCATTCGACGCCTTCGGCAGCCAGCGGGATGGGTTCTTCCGCCCGATTCAGGACACCGTAGGAATCCAGAAGGAACCCGTCGTAGAGATCGGCGAGCTCTTCCAAGGTGGTATACGGGATGGGATCCACGCTGGCCAGAGGGCCCATGGAGCTTGCGTAGTCCCGATAGATCTGAAGTTCCGGCGAACCGGGCTGAAACAACATGGACCTCGAAAGATAGAGTCAACCTCGCCCGGGCAGATCCAAGGTCCTCAGGACGATGGAAAGATCCAGGAAGAACGACTGGTGTCGCGCGTATTGGATGTCCGCTTCGAGGTCGTCGATGGACTCCTGCTCCAGCCTCCCGATTCGCCAGAGCCCCGTGAGCCCGGCGGGCTGCAGGAAACGGAACCTCTGCTCCGGTGGGAGCGTGGCGGCTTGGCGCAATGGCAAGGGGCGAGGCCCCACCAGGGCGATGTCTCCGCGGAGGAGACTGGGAGCCAGGGGAAGACTGTCCATGCGCAGCCACTGGAAGACGGTCCCGACGGCCCGTGCGCCCCGGGATTGCCCGAAGTCCCGACGGAATCGCCGCAGCACCACCACCCGTCCCCCTTGACTCACCACGCGGCGGGTGGTGAACACCGAAGCCCCCCGGTCGCGAACCGACCACACGACCAGGAGCGCGATCCTGTAGAGCAGCCAGGCCGGCACTCCGAAACCGACGGCGATGGACCGGGTGCGGACCCGGGTCCAGAAACCGGAGGCCATGGGCGGAGGCCCCATCAAGGGAATCCCTTCGACCTCGCGGAGCTCCACCATGGGCAGCAAAGGCTCGGGAAGCGTGGGGACGAAGTGGAATTGGATCTTCCTGGCCCGGCAGACATCGAGGATGTCCAGGACGGTACGGCGGGGAACCTGGGGGAGTGCGATGTAGAGCCGCCTAGCCCTCCCTTGGGCCAGAAGGCGATCCAGGGAAAGGAAATCCCCCAGGACGGGGATCCCATCCACGCTGGTCCCCGGGAGGCCCTCCCGGTCGTCCAGGAATCCCACCACCTGGATGCCCATCTCGGGGGCCCGCCGCAGCTGGGACGCCAATTTCCGACCGGTTTGGCCAGCCCCGTAGATCAGCGCTGTCGTTTCCGCGTATCCACGCACGCGCAATGCCTCGCAGAAACCCCGGAAGCTTCGGTGGACGAAGTAGAGGCACACCGCCACCGCAAGCCACCGGGCGGCGAAGAAGGGGGCATCCACCTCGATCCTCATCAGAAACAGCAGCAAGCGCGTCCCCGAGGCGGCGACCAGGATGGACCGCAGCAGCGTGCGGTGCTCCACGACATCCAGGAACGTCCGCCCCGCGCGGTACAGTCCGAACCACCCTCCGCTGAGGACCAGCACCACGGCGGAGATCGCCGACTGTTCGAAGAACGCGTTGGGGATCCAGAATTCCGCGGAAACCCCGTTCCAGACCAGCAGCATGGCCAGTTGGGCGATCCACACTCCGAAGATGTCCAACAGGATCCGGACCAGGGCCACATGGCGCGGGAAATTGGGGACGGAATGCCTCCCCGGAAGTTCCAACCGGTTGGTCTTCATGATGGTGCCCACGTAAAGAAAGCACTTCCGCACGGTCTCCGCCCACCGCCAAGCCGGTATCTTTGGCCCATGACCGACCAGGAAATCCTCGACCTCCTCAACCAGATGATCGACCAGCAGGCGAAGAAGGTGCTCGAACTCGGACGCAAATGGGTTCCCCACGCCACCGACGAGGACCTGCGCAACGCCGAGGATTTCGCCATTCTCAAGGACAAGCCCATCTTCCATTTCGAGGACGGGATCCTTTCCGGGCTTGTCGCCGCCAAGACGGCCCTGGCCCACCACATCCGCCAAGGCGTCCCTCGGGAGTGAAGCGCATCCGGAAATCGGGCTTCGCTGGAAGATGGGGCGACCGGCGTCGATGGGTCGAGGTTTCCCACGATCGGCCCTCGTGGTAGGTATCTTGCGCTTCCAAACCAACCATGGGGGTGGATCGCCACCCCACCAGACGGGAACTCCATGACGCAAAAGGACCGGATCGCGCCCCTCCTCGCACAGGTGGAGAATCCCTACCGCTACATCGGAGGAGAGGCCGGCCAGACGGTGAAGCCGGATGCGGCCTGCCGCATCGCGCTGGTCTTCCCGGACCTCTACGAACTGGGCATGTCCAACAACGCCCTGAGGATCCTGTACCACGTCGTGAACATGGATCCCCGGTGGGCAGCGGAACGCGCGTTCGCTCCCTGGCCCGACATGGCCCAGAAGCTCCGCGAGGCGGAGCTTCCCCTGTCCAGCCTGGAAACCCATCGCCCGCTGGGCGCGTTCGACGTGGTGGGAATCACCCTCCAGACCGAACTCAACTACACGAACGTCCCGTACGTGCTGGATCTTTCCAGGATCCCCGTGTGGGCGCGCGATCGGGGGGAATCCGATCCACTGGTGATCGGTGGCGGCCCCTGCATGGCCAACCCGGAGCCGGTGGCGCCGTTCTTCGACGCCTTCGTGATCGGCGACGGCGAGATCCTGGTCCGTTCGATCATGGAACTCGCCCAGAGACGCCGCGAGCAGGGAGTCCCGCGCGAGGAGATCCTGCGCCAGCTGGCAGGCCTGCCGGGAATGTACGTGCCTTCGCTGGTGCCCATGGAGCCGGGCCCGCAGGGCGACCTGATCCCCGTGGGGATCGACGGCAACGGCCCCTACGCGCGAGCCAGGGGCGTGCGGCGCACCTGGGTGCAGACCCTGGCTCCCGCCGACGTTCCCGTGAACACGCCATCCCCCAACGGGGACGTGGTGCACGAGAGGTTCGCGGTGGAGCTCCTGCGCGGCTGCACGCAAGGATGCCGCTTCTGCCAGGCGGGCTTCTGGTACCGTCCCATCCGGGAATTGTCGCCCGACCAGGTGGTGGATCTGGCCAAGGCTGGATTGGCCGCGACGGGCTCCGACGAACTGGGCCTCCTGTCCCTTTCCACCGCCGACTATTCGCAGATCATGCCCCTGGTGGACCGGCTCGTGGACGACCCCGCCTTCCGCCACGTGAACCTGTCCCTGCCATCACTTCGGGCGAACATGTTCGGCCAGGCCCTGGCCCGGAAAGTGGCCCGCGCGCGCGGCAGCCGCACCGCGACCTTCGCGCCCGAAACCGGATCGCAGCGCCTGCGCAAGGTGATCAACAAGACGATTTCCGACCAGGACATGATCGATGCGGCCGAAGGCGTGTTCGCCAACGGCGGCCACTCGATCAAGCTCTACACCATGATCGGCCTGCCCACCGAAACCCTCGACGACATGGACTCGTTCTGCGACCTGATCGAGGGACTGGCCCGGATCGGGGCCCGGCACACCCGCCGCGCGGAGATCCACCCCAACGTGGGGATCATGGTCCCCAAGCCGTTCACGCCCATGCAGTGGGAGCCCTACGTGGGGCAGGACGAGGCCCGCGAACGGATCCAACGGGTGCGCGACCGCTTCCGCATGAAAAAACACGTGCGCATCACCTGGAGCCACTGGGAGATCGGCTACATCGAAGCCCTGATGGCGCGCGGCGACCGCCAGCTGGCCCCCATGATCCTGGACGCATCCCGCAGGGGGATGGTGTTCGAATCCAACGAGCACAGCTTCCAGGGTCTGGACGCCTGGCGGGAGATCTTCCTGTCCCACGGTTACGACGCCGACCACCGCGTGTTCCGCGCCCGGAGCCTGGACGAGGTCTTCCCGTGGGACTTCATCCACGCCGGCGCCACCAAGGGATTCCTGAAGGAAGAATGGAAGCGCATGCGCAAGCCCGAGACCCCCGAGGTCCCGGACTGCCGTTGGGGTGCCTGCAACCACTGCGGCATTCCCGGCAACTACGACGACATCCGCCTCGCGCCGGTGGATCCCAGCCAGACGCTCCTGCCGCCCCCCGGCACCTTCGCCGGCAAGGCGAAGGCGGGCCCCGCCGCGGGACTGCCTCCGGAAGCGGAAGGCCGCGCCCGGTTGGATCCCAGCTCCATGGCGCGGTTGCAGCACCGCCCCAAGCCGGACTCCCGCGAGGAGATCGTGAGCGAGGCCAAGGCCAAGTCCGAACGGGGCGAAGCCTGGCTCCTGCGCTTTTCCAAGCTGGACCTCGCGCGCTTCTTGAGCCACCACGGCACCATGGGACTTCTGGAAAAGGCCTTCCGCCGCAGCGGACTCAAGCTGTTCTACAGCCGCGGCTTCAATCCCCGACCCCGCCTGGTCAACGCCGGCGCACTGCCCGTGGGGCTGGGCAGCGAGGCGGAGCCGTTGATGGTGGAGCTCGAGAGCGCCCCCTTCCCCGGCGGCGCTTCGGAGGCTCCGGCGGAATTCCTGGAGCGGCTCTCGTCGTTCCTGCCGGAAGGGTTGCGCGCGATCTCGTTTCGCCGCCAGATCGACCACCGCCTTCCGGTGGGAGCCACCATGACCTACCGCCTGGCGCCGCAGGGCGACGACAACCTCCTGGAGATGGCCGCCCAGAGGTTCCGCGAAGGGACCCTTCCCGACACCCTCGACGGCAGGGGGCGGCCGGTCCGCACTTCCGAGGAGGTGACGGAAATCGTCTGGACCGGATCCGAACTCCTGCTCACGGCCCGGGTCAACAACGCGGGCAACACCGTGTCGCCCTTCGCCCTTCTGGCCGGCGCGACGGACATCCCGCTGGACGACCTGCGCCGCCGCAAGGTGCTGAAGTTGGCATGAACCAGGCATCCACCGGAATGGACGATCCCCGGCGCCCACCGGAGGGCCTGCTGCTCCAGGGGGACAACCTGGATGTCCTTCCGCGCCTGCTCGACCGGTACCGGGGGCGCTGCCGGCTGGTCCTGGCCGACCCTCCCTACAACGCGAGGAATCGCAAGGACTACCACGACGACCTGGACTCCGACCGGTGGCTCGCCGGCCTGGAGGCGAGGATTCCGCTCTTCTGCCGGTTCCTGTCGGACGACGGGATCCTCGCCTTCCACATCGACGACTCCGAACAGGCCCACCTGCAGACCCTCCTCGACCGCCTGCTGGGCAGGGAGCTGCGCCTGAACACGGTCTGCGTGAAGATGAGCGAACTGTCCGGCGTGAAGATGCGCTACCAGGACCGCCTGCTTCCCCGGGTGAAGGAATACATCCTCCTCTACGGCGCCTCGCCCCGGGCCAGGCTCAATCCCCTCCGGCGAGGCAAGTCGCCGGAACGGCTGGAGTCGTACCTGGACTACTACCGGGGATGGCTGGAGAACCCGGACGCCCCCGTGGAGACCTGGAAGGTCTCGCCGCTGCGTTCGGAAATGAAGCATCGGAATCTGTCGCTTGACGCGGAATCCGTGCGGACCTTCCAGCTGGAGCACGCGGAACGGATCGTGTACCGCACCAACAACCGGTGGTTTTCCAGCCTCCCCCCGCAGGAACGGCCCTCCACGACCTTCGCCAAGCTCGTCTCTCCCTGGGGAGAGACGTACGTGTGGTGGGAAGGCAAGCAGATGCTGTTTCTCGCCGACCACCTGGAGGAGCCGGTTTCCGACCTGTGGACGGACTTCAGCACCATCAACCTGGGCCGGGAAGGCGGCATTCCCTTCCCCAGCGGGAAGAAGCCGGAGCTTCTGGCCCTGCGACTGCTGGATCTGTGCACGCGGCCTGGGGATCTGGTGCTGGATCCGTTCTGCGGATCGGGGACCACCGCCGCGGTGGCCCACAAGTCGGGCCGGGACTGGATCACGGTGGAAACGGATCCGGCCATCTTCGAGCGCGCCCGCCGGCGCCTGGAGTCTGTGGTTTCCGGCAAGGATTCCACCGGGGCGACCGAGGCCCTGGGCTGGAAAGGTGGCGGCGGTTTCCGTTGGGGAAGCCACCCGGAGGGACCTTTCGCATCTTTCCAGGCACCATGACCTTCGAACACCTGCGCCTGATGACCCAGATCTCCATCGGATTCATGCTCTTCTGGATCACGGCCGGCTGGAGCCTCCTCGGCGAAAGCCTTTCTCCGGAAAACCAGGAACTCCCCCCCTCCAAGCCAACCTCCAGTCCTGAAGTCTGGCGCACCCGGGACAACACGGGCAGAGGTCTGCACGCGCTCGGCCAGGGCTTCGCCATGCTGGGGCTGTGCACGCTGGCATCGCTCTGCGCACGCGTCCTGAAGCCTTACCTGTACCATCGATCCTTCTCGCTGACCTGGATCGCCATTCCCTGGGCCAACTTCGCCTTGGCCGCCCTGATCCTTCTTCTGGTCGCCGAAAGCGTCGCGGTTCTCATGGGAATGGGACTTCCCTCCCAGCGAGTGAGCCTGGATCGCTTTTCCTTCGCCTCGGGTCGCGACCAAGTGGTGCGCCACGGAACCGCCCTCTTCCTGGGGCTGGGTTTGTTCATCGTCGACTTCGGGCTCGCCTCCTCCGGTCGGCTGGCCCTGGGAGTCTGTCTGGGATGGGGTGCGAGCATCCTCCTCTGGGACCGCCGCACACCGCTTTCCATCCAAGTCGGCATGCGCCATCCCATCGCGGTGGCAGGATTCGCCATGGCCATCATCCTGATGTTCCGACTGGTGCGGATGTCGACATGACCGAGGTCCGGCTGGTCTACATCCCGGTCCCGGACGAAGCCTGCGGCCGGGAGATCGGTCGCAGGCTGGTGGAACGGGGATTGGCCGCCTGCGCCAACATCCTGCCTCGGATGACCTCCATCTACCGCTGGGAAGGCAAGCTGGAGGAGGACCGCGAATCCCTGCTTCTGGCCAAGACCACCGCCGAGAACGTCCCCGAGCTGCAGATCCTGGTCAAGGAAATCCATCCCTATCGCCTGCCCTGCGTGGTGGCCCTTCCGATCGATTCGGGTCTTCCCGCCTACCTGGATTGGGTCCGCGACCAGACCCGTTCCCGCGCCTAGGCCCGCAGCACCGATTGCCCGACGGGTCTCCGAACGAGTAGAATAGGCATCAGAGATGTCCTTCGACGAATGGAAATACCTCCAGGTGGAGGTGGAGGCCTTGACCTTGTCCTCGGAAGGGTTCATGGTGCTCCTGCGTCCGGTCGACGCCCACAAGGGGTTGCCCATCTTCATCGGCGCCCCCGAAGCACACAGCATCGCCCAAGCCCTCTCCAGCACGCCCTACGTGCGACCGCTCACCCACGACCTGTTCAAGTCGGTCCTGGAGGAGCTGGGATCGGAAATCGTCCGGGTCCTGGTCACGGAAAGGCAGGAAGGAACCTACTTCGCACGGGTGGTGTTCACCAGCAACGGCGAGGAGGTGGAGACGGACTCCCGTCCTTCCGACGCGATCTCGCTGGCCTTGCGCTTCAAGGCACCCATCTTCGTGGATTCGGAACTCTGGGAACAGGCTTCCGTCCCGTTCGAACGCCAGGGTGGATCCACGGAGCCACCTCACCATGACACCGCGGAACTCCTCCAACGCCGACTGGCCGAAGCCTTGGAGAAGGAGCATTACGAGGAGGCGGCGCGCCTGCGCGACCAGCTCAAGCGGCTCCAGGGCGGGAACTGACTACTTTCACTGGGCATGTCCGACGCGAAACGACCAGCCACCTCCGCCTCCCGTCCCAAGGTCGCCTACGAAGGCCAACCCGGAGCCTACTCCGAAATGGCCATCCGCCAGTTGCACGGTACCCGGGTCGATGCCGTCGGATTCCCGGATTTCCCTTCGGTGCACGAAGCCCTCCGGACCGGAGCCGTGGACCAGGCCGCCCTTCCGGTGGAGAACACCCTGGCGGGAACCGCGAGCCTCCACGACAATTGGGACATCCTCGCCGAAGAGGGCTACCACGCGGTGGCGGAGACGGTCGTGCACGTGCACCACTGCCTGATGGCCATCCCCGGGACACGCATCGAGGATCTGCGCGAGGTGCGGGTGCACCCCCAGCCCATCATCCAGTGTCGACAGACCATGGCCCGACTGATCCCCCACGCACAGATCGTGCGCGGCGACACCGCGGCCTCGGCCCGCCAGCTTTCCCGGACCCGCGAGGCGGGCGTGGGCGTGATCGCCTCGCGGCTTGCCGCCGAGACCTACGGTCTGGAGATCCTCCACGAGGGCATGGAGGACAATTTCTGCAACTACACCCGCTTCCTGATGGCCTCGCGCGAACCGATGGAACCCGCGCGCGGCACACCTTCCAAATGCAGCCTGGCCTTCACCCTGGACAACGCCGGACCCGGCAGCCTGTTCCGCGCCCTGGGCTGCTTCGCCCTGAGGGACATCGATCTGGCCCGCATCGAGTCCCGCCCGATCCCCGGTTCGGCGTGGCGCTACCGGTTCTTCATCGACATCCGACTGGACGCCGGCGACGAGAAGGCCCTGCGGGCTCTGGAGCACCTTGCGGAGATGGCCACGGAGCTGTCCGTGATCGGCACCTATCCCGCCTGGCCGGAGAACTGATCGAGCTTTCCGTTCCTGGATCGGTCCGCTCCCGCATCCAACCACCTGGAATTCGGCAATCCCCATGCGGGAAGGCGGATTCCTGGATATCCTGGTTCCTGGGGACGATCGCCACAGGCCAGTGGTGCCTCCCGGAGCGGAAAGGGATTTCCATGTCCAGCACCCTGCACGCGGCGGCGGCGACACTCGCCACCGCGCTCCTCCTGGCGGGAGCGGATGCCTGGGGAACGATCGTCTGGCAGGGGCGCGTCGTCGAGGCCTGGCCCACCGAAGCCCTCGCCCCGCCACCGCCCACACCCGTCGAGTCCATCCGGCCGATGGCCGCACGGGCGATGGCCGCGCAGCGCAGCGGATTCTTTACCAGCCCCAAGGGGAAACTCCTCGGGCTCACCCTGCTCGTCGACTTCTCCGACGAACCGACCCCCTACTCGATCTCGGAGATCTCCGACTGGCTCAACAAGGAAGGCTTCGCTCGCGACGGCTGCAAAGGGTCGGTGAAGGACTACTTCCTGGATGCCTCCAATCGCCAAGTGGAGCTGGTCAACGAAGTGTTCGGGTGGTACCGGGCCAGCAAGCCGAAATCCTACTACGAGGACCTCCCCGAATACACCGGCGCGGAACAGCTCCTGAAGGAGGTCGTCGACCACTTCGATCCCCTGGTGGACTTCTCCCGCTACGACAACGACAAGGACGGGACCGTCGATGCGTTGAACATCCTGTACGTGGGCAAGGGAAGGACCTGGAACCAGGGACTCTGGCCCCACGCGGGCTGGGTGGGTCGCACCGTCGACCGCACCCGTCTCGACCGCTACCAGATGAGCGATCTCCCGGGAACCTTCGACCTCTTCACCTTCGCGCACGAAACGGGACACATGCTCTTCGGATGGCCCGACCTGTACTGGTTCGGCGCCTACTGCCTGATGGGAAGCCATTCCGACGACCAGAACCCGATGATGATCAACGACTTCCTGCGGGCCGACCAGGGCTGGATCCCCTTCCAGGACGCGACCGCCTCCGACACCGGCCTCGTCCTCGCCGAACCCGGCGCCAAGGTCTACCGCTTCCGGAACCCCGCGCGTCCCTCCACCGAAGGCATCGCCTGGTCGTACATGGGCAACACGGGGCGGCGTGCGGAACTCCGTGGCAGTGGCCTGTTCGTCCAGCACTACGACCTGTCCATCGATGGGAACAGTTCCGCCAGCAAGCTCCAATTCCGCCCCATCCAGGCCGACCGCCTGGAGGAATTGCAGGCCGACCAGTTCCCTTCCAAGTCCAACGACGCCAAGGACCTGTTCCAGTCCGGGACCTCCGGCAAGCTGGACGAGACCTTCGCGACCAACCGCTGGTACTCCGGTCAATCCACCGGCCTATCGCTTTCCGACATCGGCAAGCCCGGCGCGACCCTCTCCTTCCGCATCGGGAAGGCCACCTCATCCACCATGGCCTCGCCGGGAAGACCGTTCGTCCGGTTCGAGCGCACCGTCCATGGCTGGATCCTTTCGGCCCCCGCGCCAACGGCGGGCGCCCTGATGGAATTGGCCTCTCCCGACGGTCGCATCGTCGCACGCGGCCGCTTCGCACCGACGGCAACCGGCTCCGCCTGCGCCCTCGTCCCCACCTCCGCGCGGCCGGGTCCCTGGGTCTGGAGACTCTCGCGAAACGGCAAGACCGAGGCTTCGGGCCGCCTGTCCTCCCCCGTGGCACCGCGCTGAGACCGTCGACCGGCATCCGGACGGCCGCTCGCGCGAGAAAGCCCCCGTCCATCCGGACATGACCATCGGTCTCGCCGGTTCTACATCTACGGCCCATGACCAGACCAGACAACCGCACCGTAGACTCCCTCCGCCCCTTCTCCCTGCAGCTTGACTTCGTCTCCCAAGCCGAAGGATCCGTCCTGGTGACCGCCGGGAAGACCCGGGTGCTCTGCAACGCCAGCGTGGACAAGGACGTCCCCCGCTGGCTCAAGGGACAGGGCAAGGGCTGGGTCACCGCCGAATACGCTCTCCTGCCACGCTCCACCAACACGCGCGTGGACCGCGAACGCAAGGGCCCCTCGGGCCGCACCCAGGAGATCCAGCGCCTGGTGGGCCGCAGCCTGCGCGCCTGCACGGACCTCGTCGCCCTGGGCGAACGGCAGATCCTCGTCGACTGCGACGTGATCGAGGCCGACGGCGGCACCCGCACCGCATCCATCACCGGAGCCTTCGTGTCGCTGGCCCTGGCCCTGCGCGGACTCAAGGCGGAAGCGGGGATAACTGGTCAGATTCTGACAGGATGGTTGTCGGCGGTGTCCGTGGGCGTCCACGAAGGCACCCCCATCCTGGACCTCTGCTACGAGGAGGACTCCAAGGCCGGCACGGACATGAACGTTGTGGCCTTCGAGGACGGTCGCCTGGTGGAAGTCCAGGGAACCGCCGAACACGGCGCCTACACACGCGCCGAACTGGACCGCATGCTGGACCTGGCCCTGGGCGGAATCTCCACCCTCTGCGGGTACCAGAAACAAGCCCTGGGAGGATTGCTTCCCTGAAACAGCCCCGACCGATCCTGCACACCTGTGCAGGATCGGGATCCTTGGGTAGATTGTCCGCATGGACCTGAAGATCCGCCCCTTGGAGCGCCCCTTCGAACTGGTGTCGGACTACGCTCCGGCCGGGGACCAGCCGGAAGCCATCGAGACGGCCGTCCGCAAGATCCTGGCAGGCGAGAAGGACATCGTCCTGCTGGGCGTGACGGGTTCCGGCAAGACCTTCACGGTGGCCAACATCGCCCAGCGCCTGGGCTGGCCCGTCCTGGTCCTGTCCCACAACAAGACGCTCGCCGCGCAGCTCTACCAGGAGTTCAAGGAGTTCTTCCCGAAGAACGCGGTGGAGTACTTCGTGAGCTACTACGACTACTACCAGCCGGAAGCCTACCTCCCCACCACCGACACCTACATCGAGAAGGACGCGTCGATCAACCAGGAGATCGAGAAGCTCCGCCTGCGCGCCACCACATCGCTCCTCACGCGCCGCGACATCGTCGTGGTGAGCACCGTGAGCTGCATCTACGGCCTGGGATCCCCGCAGGCCTACCTGGAGAAGGTGGTCGAACTGGAGCCTGGACAGAATCTGGAGCGCGACGACTTCCTCCGCGCGCTGGTGGACATGCAGTACTCTCGGAACGACGTCGATCTCAAGCGCGCCACCTTCCGCGTGCGCGGAGACGTCGTGGAAGTCTGGCCCGCCTACGACGACCGGGTGGTACGGGTGGAATTCCTGGGCGACGAGGTGGAACGGATCCGCATCATCGATTCCCTCACGGGAAACACCATCGACGAGCCTCCCACCGCGGCCATCTTCCCCGCCCGCCACTACCAGACCGGCGACGCGGGCCTCGCCGACGCCATCCAGCGGATCAAGGACGAGCTGGCCGACCGCCTCCAGGAGCTTTCCCGCGAAGGCAAGCTTTTGGAGTACGAGCGACTGAAGAGCCGGGTGAACTACGACATCGAGATGTTGACGGAAACCGGCTACTGCTCCGGCATCGAGAACTATTCCCGCCTGATGGAGAACCGCGCGCCGGGATCGCCACCCAGCACCCTGCTGGACTTCTTTCCGCGACCGTTCCTTCTGGTGCTGGACGAAAGCCACGTGACCATCCCCCAGATCGGCGGCATGAGCGAAGGCGACCGTTCCCGCAAGACCACCCTGGTCGAGCACGGTTTCCGCCTGCCCAGCGCGGTGGACAACCGCCCGCTGCGGTGGCACGAGTTCGAGGAACGCATGCCAGCCACCTTGTACGTCTCGGCGACTCCGGCCGCCTGGGAGATGCGGCGCACCGGCGGCGAGGTGGTGGAACTGGTCGCGCGTCCGACCGGCCTCCTGGACCCCCAGATCGAAGTGCGACCGGTCGCCGGACAGATCGACGATCTCCTGGAGGAGATCCGCATGCGTCGTTCCCGCAAGGAACGCGTGCTGGTGACCACCCTCACCAAACGGATGGCGGAAGACCTCACCGACTACCTGCAGAAGGCGGGGGTGCCGGTACGCTACATGCACAGCGAAGTCCACACCCTGGAACGCTCGGAGCTGGTGCGGGGGCTGCGGGCGGGAGAATTCGACGTCCTGGTGGGCATCAACCTCCTCCGCGAAGGCTTGGACCTGCCGGAAGTCAGTCTGGTGGCGATCCTGGACGCGGACAAGGAGGGCTTCCTCCGATCCACCACCTCCCTGATCCAGACGTCCGGTCGCGCAAGCCGCAACATCAACGGCAAGGTGATCTTCTACGCCGACCGCATCACCGATTCCATGAAGGCGTGCATGGACGAGACCGCGCGGAGACGAACCCAGCAGATGGCCTTCAACGAAGCCAACGGGATCATCCCCCAGCAGGTCAATCGCAAGATCCACGAACGGCTGGCCCTGGCCCCGGATCCGGTGGAAGACCTGCTGGAGGCGGGCGAAGAACGCTCGTGGAAGGACGCGAAGAAGGGCAGGGGGTTCCAGCCCAAATCACCCGGGAAAACGGGAAAGTCCTCCGGGAAACTGTCCAAGATCGCCTCCCAGATCCCCTACGAGGCGCCGGGAGGCATGGACGCCGACGCCTGGGACGATCCCGAGTCGTTGGCGCGACGGATGCACGAGGCCGCGGCAGGACTGGATTTCGAGCGGGCCGCCAAGCTGCGCGACCGCATCCGCGACCTGGGCGCCTGATCGCTACGGCATCAAGGGCGGTAGGCCAACGCCCGCAGGATCCCGGGTTTCCAGGAATCGGCACGGGTATCGACCCGATGCATGTCGGTCGCCTGCTTCATGACCATGGCCAATCCTGCCACCACCAGCAGGTTCACCGTCCAACGGATGACAACCATCCATTCCCTCCCCAAGTGTCGGAGGCCAAATTACCCCGATTTTCCCCGGAAGGAGGGGTGGTTTTCCGCTTCCGACAAAAAAATCAGTTGTCCTCAAACACCAACGTATGCTTGCCCAGGTGGATCTCGTCCCCGTTGCGCAGCAGGCAGGCTTGGACCTGGGTGGTTCCCACGAAGGTCCCGTTGAGGGAATTGAGGTCTTCCAGAACGAAGAGGGTGCCAGAGGGATCGCCATCGATCCGCAGGTGCTGGCGGGACACCCCGGGATTGTCCAGGACCACGGTGTTGGTCTTGATGCGTCCAACCGTCACGGTCCCCGGTGTCAGGTGGGCACGGGCGACTTGGCGATCGTTCTCGAGGATGTAGAGGCTGGCCATGCATCCAATTTACAACTCCCACAGTCGCCACGCAGGAACCGGAGGCGGTGCCACTGGCGGATAGGTTATCTTTCACCGTTATGCGAATCGGTCGGATCCTGGGGGTCCTGGTATTCTTGCTCGTCCTGACAGGAGCGGGGGCGGCGGTCTGGTACTGGAAGACGCACCGGAGCGCCCCGGGGGTGACTCTCGCCGATCCCCTCGAGAACGATTCCCTCCTGGTGCGGCGCGTCGCCGAACTGGACGACAGCCTACGGATCCTGGACTTGGCCATGCGCGAAGCGCGCTTCGCCGAGAGCGATTCCACCACGGAACTGGCCAAACGCCAAACCGATCTCTGGGCCAACTACACTTGGGCCAAGGCGCAACTTTCCCAAGCCCACGACGCCAAGCTGGCGAGCGCCGCACCGGCTCCCTCCGGCGACGCTGCCGGATTGGGCGCCAGCCTGGGAAGCCTTGCCGTCTACCTATGGATCCTGGTCGGAGTGGCCACCTTGGCGCTCATCGGGTTGGTCTGGTGGCTGTTCGGTCGGCGTCGCCCCGAGGAAAGCCCGCTGCCACTGACCGAACCCACGTTCACCCGTGCCGACCGCAACATCCGCATGCCCGTCGGTGCCGCGGCCGGAACACGACATGTTCCTCCCCCTCGGGAAGCCACCTTTTCCCAACAGCGTGCGGCCAGGGTGGCGGAAGACGTCGCCAACGGCAGGTCCGGCCGCATCGCCGAACCCGATCCCGATCTTCCCGCCGCACCGCCTCCCAAGACCGGTCGGCACGCCTGGGAGAACACCACCAGCCAACCGTCGCCAAACATGCCCGCCCCCTCCGAACCCACGGTGGTCCAGGACTACGTGGTCTCGATGGCCAAGCGCGGCCGCACCAGCTCGGAAATCGCACGCCGCCTGCGCATCCCCCAGGATCAAGTCGACTTGATCCTCAAGCTGCGCCGCAACGGTTAGAGCTGAGCGCCCATGGAACTGTCGGCCCTCCCGGGGTCCGGCCCCGCTTCCACCCGGCTGGAAGGGCGGACGGAAGGGGTTCGCGATGGAAGGGTCGCCGTGCGGCTATCCAGCGGATCGGTCCTGGAGATCGAGACCAGCGAAGCGTGGCCTCCCGGCACCCCGGTGGTCCTCGCCGCCGGATCCGACGGCAGGATCCAGATCCTCCCCAAAGCCCAAGGCAACGTCCTGTCCGAAGCGCGCCAAGCCCTGTGGGAGGCGTTGGAACGCATCCTGCCCAAACCCCAGGCGGCCGCGGGAATCGCCCAGGCCCTGGCGAAGAACGACTACGCCCAAGCCGCTTCCCTACTGGAGCCTGCTGCGGATGGCTCCCCCTCCTCGCTCCTTTCCCGGCCCGCGCAGATCGTTCCGCCCTCCAGCGCCTCCATCGTGGACCTCCTTTCGCAAGTGGAGCCGGGGAGATTCCAGGCGCGGGTCGCCGGAGTCTCCTGGGAGTTGTGGTCCTCCTCCGAGCTCTCCACGCCGCAGCGGTTTCCCGCCAAGGCATCGATCCTGCCCAACGGAGCGGCCATCTGGACTCCCACCCAAACAACCGATCGCCCCCCATCCGCACCTTTGCCGGATTTCGTCAAGACGGACATCCAGGGAGCCCGACTCCTGCTGGGGCAGGTGGACGCGTCGCAGGCCCCTCCCGAAGTCGCCCAAGACCTGGCCGCCTTCCTCCGCAGGGTGGCCGAGCGCAGGTCGGAATCGCGACCGACGACGACGGGACGCCCCCCTTCGGATCCCCCCCCGCCTCCTGGACCGGCTTCCAATCCTCCCGGACCGTCGGCCTCCCCCGAATCTGCCGCCTCCGGCGCGAACACCACCTCCCGCCTGGACACTCCCACCGCCCTGCGGGCGCTGGTCGCCTGGTCACTGGGCATGGATGCGGAACATCCCGGATTGCCCGGGTTGATGGGCAAGGGAAGCTCCCTACCCGATATCCTGGAAGGATTGGCGAACCACCTCTCCCGAGGCGAGCGGAAGACGGATCCGGACCTGCAGGCGACACTCTCCAGGATCCTTGCGACGGGGCGTCTGGGGCCCGAGGAACGGATGCTCCTGGAGGAGCAGATCCAGAAGGCGCTGGCCCGCCCTTCCGACTCCGCCGCATTGGACACCGAACCCGAAAAGCCACAGTTGGCCGATGCCGCCAAGGCGCTCCTGGGAGAGCGGCTCGGGGAACTGGGACGGGATCTCCTCGTGCGCGGCGAGACGGTCTGGATCCGACAGGAAGCCGGCTGGCGGCAGGAACGGATCGTGGTCCACGATCGCCGCCGCCGAGGGCCGGAGGAACGCCCCGACCACCATGTCGCCCAGATCCGCCTGGAACCCCGGGGAGCTGGGACGATCGACGCGAAGCTGGTCTTGGATGGACGGAATCTGACGGTCAGGATGGAGGCGGATTCGTCGGCCACGGTCCAGCTCCTGCGCGACAACCTGTCCGACCTGCGCGAGGCCCTGGATCGCACCGGTCTTTTCCTGTCCGGCCTGGACGTGGCCAAACGAGTTTCACCGACCGCCGAAGGATTGGCGAAGCGGGGATCGGGAGGGAGCTTCGATGTCCGAGCGTGAACCGGCGATCGCCGAGAGCCTGCCCCGCTGGAGGATGCGGGTGGCCTACGACGGGCGTCCATTCCTGGGATGGCAGCGCCAGGAGCAGGGCATGACCGTGCAGGAAGGCCTGGAAACGGCGCTGGCGGTGGCCCTGCGCCATCCTGTGGTCTGCACGGCGGCGGGCCGCACCGACACCGGGGTCCACGCGCGCGGCCAGGTGGTCCATTTCTGCAGCGATGCGGTGGAGGATCCGGGGCGGATCCTGCGCAGCGCGAGGGCGCTTGTCCCGCGGGGAATCTCCGTGCGCGACCTCGAGCCCTCTCCTCTTGATTTCTCCGCCCGCTACAGCGCCGTCTGGCGCGAGTACTGCTACCGCATCCGCACCAGCACCGAGCCCCTGGATCCACCCAACGTGTGGTTCCCCGGCCGGCGATTCGACCAGGGGAAGCTCGCCCGGGCCCTGGAGTGGTTCCACGGCGAGCACGACTTCAAGGCCTTCTGCATCCCCCGCGACGACGGTCGGCACACCCGCTGCACCCTCCTGCTCGTCCAGGCGGTGGAGGTCCCGGGAGGCGTCGACCTCTGGATCCGAGGCAACCGATTCCTGCACCGGATGGTGCGATCGATGGTCGGATTCTGCCTGGATGTCTCGCGCGACCGGATGGGCCTGGAGGAATTCCAGCGCCTGATCTCCGGGGAATCGCTGCCCAACAGGTTCTGGGCTCCCCCCGACGGCCTGACGCTGGAACGGGTGGGCTATCCCGACTGGACCGAACCTCCCCTCCGCGGCCAACCGGACGCATGAACGCATCCGACCGCGAGCGGGGAGTCTCCCCGCCGCCTTCCGGAAACACGAGGAACACGAAATGACGGAAATCGACACCTGGCTTTCCCGCGAAGCCCACTCCCTCCGCCGCGGCGGGATCTGGACCCGCGGCGACGGCCCCCACCGGATGCGGCCCGCCCAGTGGGAGGAACGCCCGTTCCGGGTGCTGATCGCACGTCTTTCCACCTGGGACGACACCCTGGAGTCGCACACCCACAACGCCCTGCACGCGATCGTCGCCGACCTTCCGGGGATGTTCCCCGACCTCTCGTGGCTGCCACCCCACGGCGACGGCGAACGGATGACGGAATCCGGCATCCCCTGGCTTTTCGGAACCTCCTCGCGCCGACCTGCGGCGGAATTCGACTGCCTGGCCCTCTCCAACGCGCTGGTGCAGGAGATCGTGAACATCCCCGTGGTTCTCTCCCGATCCGGCATCCCGCTTTCCCGGCGGGAGCGCCTGGCGCGCGCCGATCTCCCCCTGGTGATCCTGGGCGGGGCCAACGCCCTGTACACCTCGGCCCTGTTCTCCGAGGACCCGATGGTGGACGGGATCTTCCTGGGCGAGGAACCCTCGGACATCCAGGAGATCTTCGCCCGGTTGGCTTCCGCGAAATCCACCGGGAAGGACAAGTCCGAAGCCCTCGGCGAACTGGCGGACATCCCCGGCTTCTTCGTCCCGACACAGCGACCGGCGGCCCGCAAGCGCCACGGCAGCGTGCCCGACCTCGCCCGGTTCAAGCCTTCGGAGCCCGTACCCGCATCGCAGGGGAGCGTGGACGCGGCCAGCCTGCAGATCTCCGAGGGATGCCCCAACTTCTGCTCGTTCTGCGCCGAGAGCTGGTCCCGGAAGCCCTACCGGGAATCCCCCATGGCCCAGCTGCGCAGGCAGGCCCTGGAGATCAAGCGCGAACAGGGGATTTCCAAGATCGACCTCTACAGCTTCAACTTCAACACCCACGAGGAGATCCGTCCCCTGGTGGCGGGGCTTCTGGAGGACTTCGACGCGGTGGGCCTCAAGTCCCAACGTTTCGACGCGATCGCCCACGATCCCACCTTCGCGCGATTGCTGAAGATCGCGGGCAAGACCTCCATCACCTGCGGCCTGGAGGGGATCTCCTCCCGCCTTCGGCGCTTCCTCCGCAAGGATCTGTCCGACGCGGAGCTCCGCTCCAGCCTCCAGGCGCTCCTGCGGGAGCGCCTGAGGGAACTCAAGGTGTTCACCATCGCCACGGGACTGGAGGAGGAAGCCGACTACCAGGAGTTCAAGGAGTTCCTGCGCGACCTGCGTGGGCTCCTGGATCGCGCGGCTTCCCGTCCCCGCGTGACGTTTTCCGCGACCGCCCTGGTGCGTTTTCCCTGGACCCCGCTGGAATTCTCCCCCATGCCTCCCGCCAAGGAGATGTCGCGGCGCATCGGATGGATCAAGGCCGCGGTGGTCTCGGCCGGATTCGAATTCCGCTCCGCGGCCCCGGTGGAGGAGGCCTGGGTCTCGCAGGTGCTGGTGCGCGCCCGCGGCACCCGCGCAATGGATGCCGTCCTGCGCGCGCAGGAAAAGACGGATTTCGTCTTCCGCGACCGGATCACCCAGGAATTCCACGACGCCCTGCGTGAGGAGCTGGCGATCCACGGCGACCCCGAGGATTTCGTGGGCGCATCCACCCCGGAGGAGGATCCGGACGCCCCTTGGATCGGATTGGAACCGGGGGTCTCGCGACGGTTCCTGGTGTCCGCCTGGAACGCTTGCCAAGCCATGGATCAGGAGGAGACGTGCCTGGGATGGGTGGACAACGCGGGAAGATGCGGCGCCTGCGGTTCGTGCACCCCCGCCGAACGCGAAGCCATCACCCACGCCCGCACGGCATCGGACCAGGACCTGGACGCGTTGGAGCGGCGCCTCAAGGGACTGCGCGCCCAGGAAACGGAAATCGCGCTCGAGGTGGATCTGTCGGCCGCCTGCCGCGGTCTCCCCATGGGCCTGATCCATGCGCGCCACGCCAGCGCCTGGATGCGGCTTCTGGACGACCCCAAGGGCTATCGGCGACACCACCCGCATGGACGGGCATCCGATTCGGACGACTGCCTCGCCTCGGGGCTGGAAACCTTGCGCCCCGTCTTCCTGGCGGCCACGGCCGAACGGGTACGGAAAGTCCTCGCCGCGCCCGACCGCCTGGAGGAGCTCAACCGCCTGTTCGCCCCCTGGGGCAGGATCGTCGGTCTCGCGGGATCGCCGTCCTCCGGCGGATGGATCTTCGAAACGGATTCCGTCATCGATGTCTCCGCCTGGCTCGCATCCGCCGGCCTCAAGCACACGATGCGCAGGCAAGGCGACGCGCGCGTCTACGAGTTGGCCAAGGAGTCCCTGAAGAAGAAGATCCTGGTCTCGCTTTCGGTGGAATCGCACGAGGGGGGCTCGAGGATCTCCCTGGCGGCCGGCGAGAAATTCGCGCTTGGACCGTTCCTGCGTGACGCGTTCCCGCCCGAGATGCGTGGTCGCGTGCGGGCGCATCGGCAAATCTGACCGCACGAACAGAGCCGCCCGAAATCGGACCTGAGGCCCGCCCTTCGATACACCGCCTACGGCGGCACTCAGGGAACGGGCCTTTCTGGTTTTCCGTTAATTTCCATCGAACCGGGATGGAAGCCGCCGTTCCCTGAGTGGCCCGAAGGGCCGTATCGAAGGGCGGCGGCTTCCAGGACATCGCAGGGCACCGGACGGTCACACCAGATCGTCGAATTCGATCTCGATTTCCTGGTCCATGTCCAGTGCCGGATGGGCCCCGCGGGGGGTACCCACCACGCGCGCCGGAACCCCCACCACGGTGCAGTGCGGAGGAACCTCGTGCAGCACGACGCTGCCCGCCCCCACCTTGGAGCAGTCGCCCACCTTGATGTTGCCCAGGACCTTGGCTCCGGCTCCCAGAAGCACCCCGTTGCCGATCTTGGGGTGGCGGTCTCCCGTTTCCTTGCCGGTCCCTCCCAGGGTCACTCCCTGCAGGAACGACACGTCGTCGCCGATGACGGCGGTTTCGCCCACCACCACGCCGGTGCCATGGTCGATCAGGATGCCCGACCCCACCTTGGCCGCCGGATGGAAGTCCAATCCGAACACGGTGGAGATGCGCCCCTGCACGTAGAGTGCCAGATCGCGTCGATCGGCGATCCAGAGCTGATGGGAGACCCGATAGGCCTGCAGCGACTGGAAGCCCTTGAAGTGCAGGAACGGCGAAGCCACCGATTGGGCCGCCGGATCGCGCTCCACCACTGCGGACAGATCCCGTCTGGAAGCTTCGGCGACCGCGGGATCGCGCAGCAACGGCGAGAACATGGCCTTCATGGCCGGAGCGGGCAGGCTCGATTCGGCAAGTCGCATGGACAGGAGGCTCGCCAACGCATCCTCGTAGCGGGATTCCCCGAGGATGCAGGTCCGCACCAGCGGCTCCAGGAATGGCTCGCGACGAGCGATGTCCTCGGCCTCGCGGCGGAGACGTTCCCAAAGCGGGTCCACGGAAGGATGGGTCATGCCGGAAAAGTAGTGACGCCGTTCCCTCCGCGGTCATCCATCGCTCCCTGTCGAGGACGCGGGCCCGCTCCGCCCTCCGTTCGGGGATCCGACGAGTTGTTGTGAACGCACCGCGACTCGAGCGCAAGCGCAGGGCGGATTGTACGTCCATGTCCACCCGGATCCATCTCCGGAGGTGAGCGAAGCGCCGCGCAAAAACAGTCCATCGGATCCAGCCGACATGTGACGCTTCCTTGACAAATCGGCATGGGAGGTGGGATGATCGCTCTCGATACCGGAGTTCCAAACCTCAAACCTCGCGGGAACCGCGAAGCCTCCGGAAAGAAGGAAGATCCATGAAGCCCATTCGAACGAAAGCCGCGATGACCTTGACCGTCGCCATGCTCCTGGGAGCGCCCGGCCTGCAAGCCACGGCCCCCGCACCCGCCGCGCCCGCCGCGGTCGGTGACGACATGTCGCTGGCGGATCTCCTGAACATCAAGCTCCAGACCGGATCCTTCCTGGAACTGGATCTGGCCAAATCGCCTCTGTCCATGACGGTGATCG